>CAZAPS010000023.1:0-23370 GCA_964487355.1 uncultured Oscillospiraceae bacterium | reverse complement strand
GCTTTCACATCATAAGGAGGACGACCATGAAGTTGAAACGCCTATCAATCAAACTATTGGCTTTGGTGATGACTTCTTTGATCGTATTGAGTGGTTGTGGTCAAGACTCTCCGGACGGAGAGTCAAGTTTGACAACCGACGTGGTCGATCAAGACGTCGTGATCTTGAAACCGTATGTTTTTCGCTATAACGATACCACTGTCAGAGTCAACTCCTATGCGCCAACAGTTATCCAGGGATTGGGCAAGCCGTTGGAGTATTACAAAACAGAAGGATTGTTTGTGGACGGCGAGGAAGATGTCTATTTATACGAGGGACTGGAAGTGCGCGCGGGGCGGCTCGATGATTCACGGGTGATTGTGTCCGCATTGATTCAAGGATCGGGAATTCCGACAGCTGAAGGCATCTCAATTGGTGATGCTTTTGCGGACGTCATATTGACCTATGGAGATCAATTTGAAAAGGGCGAAGATCATTCGTACACCTATGAACGAGATGGTTCGAATCTCTCGTTCTTGATTGAAAATGAGGCTGTGGCGAGCATTCACTACACAGTTGTCGAGGAGAAAATCGAAACCGCCCCGGTTGTGCCCACTTCAGCGGATTGATCACGAAGAAGTCTCTTTCATTTGAGAGGAGCCAAATGTCGGTCAGTCGGCGCCAAAGTATGACGGCCACCTTTTTAACCATTTGATCAAAAAAGATCAAAAAACGCTGTAACCGCAAAAGTTACAGCGTTTCGCATGGTCGGAGTGACACGACTTGAACGTGCGACCTCTTGCACCCCAAGCAAGCACTCTAGCCACCTGAGCTACACCCCGATCAACTATGATATTTTACCATACTCCGTATCACTGTCAAATGAAGCGAGTTTCATCAGCTCATCAGCTCGTCAACTGTGAAAAATTCGCGGAAGATCGCTTTCATCCATATTTGGTCCTGCACGCCCCCGGTTTCACAACACGAATGCATGGACAAGATGGGATTGCCGACATCGATCGAAAGAGAGGGGAAGATTGAGCTGATTATTGGCCCCACAGTCGAGCCGCCACGCACCCCTGTCTTGTTGGTAAATGTTTGACAAGGTGCTCCAACCGTCGCGCAAAGATTACGGAACACGAGCTCGGCGTGACCCGATGTGGCATAGGATTGAGCGGCCGCGCTCTTGATTACCGGACCGCAGTTGATGCGTGGTTGATTCGTCGCGTCGCTCAAATCAGAAAAATTGGGGTGCAGCGCGTGAGCCTGATCCGCCGAGATGATGAATCCTTGTTGGAAGGCGTCGCGAATGTCCACCGCGCCAAAACCCAGCAATTCGTAGATCGACGTCAATGTGTCGCGAAACCACATGCTTCTTGCCCCACTGGAAGACAAGGAACCGACTTCTTCATGATTCGCGATGATAAGGACGTTCAGGCCGCTGTGCTCGGCCGCGTTCGCGGCACAAAACGCGCTGACAGCCGCTTCGACCATGCCTTGGTTATCCAAACGGTCGGATAAAATCCACTCATCGTTCGAACCGGCGTACACAGCGGGAGAATATGGGTGCAGATTCAACGTATAATTCAAAACCCGGTCGGGTTCGACGCGCAAATGTTGAGCGATTTTTTGGCGGATCAAAGCATGCTGTTCAAAGGGCTCGGTCATGTCCTTGGGAACATCGCCGAGCAGCGGTGTCAGGATGGTCTGTGAAACCAAGGATTGCCCCTCGTTTTGTTTGGGATTCAGATGAATCGCGACATTTGGAAGCACGACGCGCCAATCCTTAAGCTCCACCAAAGCACGATTCAGCCTGCGGTTCGAATCTTCGAATATCACTTGACCTGCTAGATACAATGGCCGGTCAAACCAGGAGCTTAAGATGGCTCCGCCGTAAACTTCCACCGCGAGCAGCAGGTAGCCTTGATTGATTTGCAACGCGTTGGGCTTGAGCACAAGCGCTGGAGAATCAGCGTGGGTGACGATCATGCGCGGAAACAAATAAGGATGATCGACGCCCCGGCCGGTCGCTTGAATCGTGGACGGATCAGGGGAGGCTTTTGCCACTTGGCTGTCATCAGGTGATTTTGCTCCGGCCGAGAACGCGATCAGGCCCAGGTCATCTTTTACAAGAAAACCATCTGTTCCGGGTGTCAAATGATCGGTTTGCCGCATGTTCTTAAATTCGGTCCAACCGGCTTCGGACAGCTGTTTTCGCGCCGTTTGGATTGAATGGAAAGCGGTCGGTGTTTGGTCCAGCCACTTCTTGAGCGCCTCCGCGCCTGGTTCATTATTCATATGTCTTCTCTTTCTATAAACAACCAAATGTTATTTAAATAACCAGCACTATTTTATTGAGTGTCGATTGAGTGCCGCTGTCTGCTGTGTTGGCAACTGGAAATCCGCCAGGATGTTGACTTGTGGCCAATAAGTGACTGTGAGTGTTCGAGAGGGCGCGAGTGAGAGATATTGTCGAAGCCAACGCCGATCGGCGTTGTAGATTTCCAGAACAATCGCATTCTTTTGACTGTTAAGGCCCCAAATGTGAGTTCTGCTCGGCCCCAGCATTTGAATGCGTGATGCGCTGTTGATCAGCGTGACATCGGTTAACTCCACTATTTCCGGTTCACCGGATCGGGCGGCTGAATAACGGGTGACCGCGGTCACGTCATGGTAGATATGAATAACACAGTAAAGCGAAAGCACCAGCGCCAGTCCACTTTTAAACCAGCTGAAGCGATCATTTGGATCCTCTTTTCGTTTTTGAATGATCGAACGAGTCAACCACAAACCGGCCACGCCGGCGGCGATGGCTACGATTAGCGAAGAAATATGCTTAATGAGGTAGGCGGTCAGTCCGGTTGAGCCGGTAACGCCCAGCACTCGGTTCACAACAAACAATAGACCAAAAAACGCCAATGACATAAAGGCAAGGTTGACCGGACGCCGCGTCGTTCGAAAGGGGAAACGGGCACCTTCGCTCGAGTCTGTTTTACCGGCCGCGCGCATTTGTTTAAGATACTCTCGCTCGTTTCTTAAATCGTCTTCTTCGGCCAGCGTTCGTCTTTGCTTTTTGAACATGATTCCTCCGATGTGTCCAAGATGATCGAGGAGTTGTCTGAAACAGGGGTAGCCATCTCCCACAGTTTTAATTATGCATAACAAGTGACTGAACATGCAAGAGCGGATGGCTTGTTGAGCGACCCCAACCACTGAAGAAAGGGTGTAATGGAGAATTGAGCACAACCTTAACTTGTTTGTTAAACGAATAGAGGCGTAACATCTGTGTTTCACAAAGGCACTTAAGAGTAGTAAAATACTTGGTAGCGATTAGGCTGTTGTATGAAACCTTTATAAAGGAGTATCGAGATGTACGATGTGATGTCAACACGCGCGACCGAATTTATCAACGATGAGGAGATCCTTGATACCTTGTCCTATGCCGAGAAGCACGCTCGAAACCGCGAGTTGATTGTTTCTATTTTAGAGAAAGCCCGTGAAATGAATGGCTTGACCCACCGCGAGGCGGCGGTTCTTTTAGCCTGTGAGGAACCCGATTTAAATAATGAGATTATGGAATTGGCGAATCAGATCAAGAAGCGATTCTACGGCAACCGGATCGTTATGTTCGCGCCACTTTATTTATCGAACTATTGTGTCAACGGCTGTGTCTATTGCCCGTACCATATTCAAAACAAGCATATCCGACGCAAACAGCTGACTCAAGAGGAGATCCGCTCCGAAGTGATCGCTTTGCAGGATATGGGACACAAGCGACTGGCTCTGGAAGCGGGTGAAGATCCGACGCGCAACACAATGGAGTATTATCTCGAGAGCATCAAGACGATTTATTCGATTCATCATAAAAATGGCGACATTCGCCGGGTGAATATGAACATTGCTGCCACCACCGTCGAAGACTACGCACAGTTAAAAGAGGCGGGAATCGGTACCTATATATTATTTCAAGAGACCTATAACAAAGCGGCATATGAAGAACTTCATCCATCCGGTCCCAAGTCTGATTATGCCTATCATACAGAGGCGATGGATCGCGCGATGGACGGTGGAGTCGATGACGTCGGGCTGGGCGTCCTGTTTGGACTCAATCTGTATCGCTATGATTTTGTCGGGCTGTTGATGCACGCCGAGCATCTGGAGGCGGCCAAGGGCGTGGGCCCTCATACCATTTCCGTCCCAAGGATCTGTCCGGCGGACGACATATCATTGGATGAGTTCAGCAACGCGATTTCGGATGATATCTTTCTAAAAATCATAGCTTGCATCCGGGTGGCGGTTCCTTATACCGGAATGATCATTTCCACACGAGAGAAAATGTCTGTTCGCGAGCAGGCGCTGCGGGTGGGCATCTCACAGCTCAGCGGAGGATCGCGTACCTCGGTGGGCGGGTATAAGGAAGAAGAGAGCGAGGAGGAGAGTTCCGCGCAATTTGATGTCTCGGATCGGCGCACGTTGGACGAAGTGGTCTTGTGGTTGATTGAACTTGGTTATATACCGAGTTTTTGCACGGCCTGCTACCGCGAAGGACGCACCGGCGACCGCTTTATGACCTTGTTGAAGAGCGGGCAAATCAGCAATTGCTGTCAGCCCAACGCGCTGTTGACGTTGCAAGAGTATTTGCAAGACTACGCCTCACCCGAAACAAAGAAAGCGGGGGCGCTACTGATTCAAAAAGAGCTGGATAATATCTCTTCGCAAACGGTGAGGAACAAGGCGGAAGAGTGGCTGGCGGAGATTCGCGCGGGCAAAAGAGATTACCGTTTTTAATATGATTGTCAGCTGAATTTAATAATTATTTTTGTGTTGTTAACTGTACAATATTAACTAAATGTGATAGGTTTTAGAGAATGGTTAGAGCCAACTATGAGGGAGAGAAAATGAATAATAATACTGATAATAATAATCAAACCCCAATGGGCGTCCCACAACAAGGCGGATCGATGTTCGAACCTGATCAGGGGGGATCGGATGCGCTGAATCAGGGTCAATTTGATCCGAATCAGGCGCCCCGGTCATTCGCGCAAGACGCCTCTGACGCTGCTCCTTTTGGGACTCCTCCTTTTGGCGCCGGCGATCCTCCGCCGGTAGACCACACTCAGGCGGCCGGATTCCAACAACCGGCCCGGGATCCTTCGCAACAACCGGCGGATTCGGGCTTTGCGCCGCAGCAGGCGCCGCCCTATCAGCAACCGGGACAACAACCGTCACCGGGCTACGCGCCACAGCAGGCGCCGCCCTACCAACAACCGGGTCAGCAACCGGCACAGGGCTTCGCGCCGCAGCAGGCGCCGCTTTACCAGCAACCTGCCACTCCTGACCAACAACCCGATTCTTCACAAAGCGGCTATCAACAGCCGATTGGTTACAATCAACAAGGTCAACAACCATATACCGCTCCGACCGGAGGAGCGCGTCCGGCCGGTGTGCAGGACACTCGCCCGATGAGCACCTTGGCGATCTTCAGCTTGATCAGCGGAGCTCTTTCCGTTTTGCTTTCGCTGGTTGGGATCTTTTCAGTGAACATTATTTTGTTGATTGTCGCGATCCTTGCGGGAGGTGCCGGCATTGTGTTGGGCGCCATGGCGAACAAAGAGCTTTCCGACACTTCGCCTAAACAAGGAAAGAATCTGGCTTTGGCCGGATTGATCTGCGGCATAGTGGGCGCGGGCCTCGCGCTGTTGATCGGAGTCAGCTGCTACGCCTGCTGGGCATGCGCGCTGAGCTCATATGGAACCTTCTATTAATTTGATATAACAATTGAATGGTTCATTCATTTCGGACAAGCAGACACGGGGAGGATCGTTCCTCCCCGTTTTTTATGAGATCGGACGAGGCGGTGCGCTGAACGCCGTTGCGTCGTCTATGGATATCGGGCTGATTCAATTGACCCGTTCATTTAATCGGTGGTGACAAATGTTCCCTTTTATCGAACTTGGCAGATTCACAATTCCTACGTACGGATTGTTGATGCTGATTGGATTCACTGTGGCTACTTTGCTTTATGTTGCTCTTAGTTCACGATTTAATATCACAAAAATGGACGCGTTGAATCTGGCGCTTTTCGCGGCTGTCGGAGGGGTGGTCGGCGCCAAGCTGCTATCGATTTTAGCGCTGTTGCCCGCGGCGATCGGCGAGCTGATCCAAGGAGGACAACCGGATTTCATCGCGATTGTTTTTTTGAGCGGATTTGTCTATTGGGGCGGCTTTCTAGGTGGTTTTGGCATGGTGATGTTCTATCTCAGACGCTATAAAATCAACAAAAGCGCCGCTTTCAATGCGATCGCCGCGCCGTTGGCGATCGGCCACGGTATCGGACGAGTGGGTTGTTTCTTTGCCGGATGCTGCTATGGGGTACCACATACGCCGGGTGTGACGTTCCAAAACTCACCTATCGCGCCCAACGGTGTCTCTTTGCTGCCAACTCAACTGATTGAAGCCGGTTTTAATTTTTTGGTGGGCGGTGTTTTGCTGTTGCTCGTCATCCGTGGCGTTCTTCGGGACAAGTTGGCATATATTTATTTGATTGCCTATTCGATTTTTCGTTTTGTGATCGAATTTTTCCGTGGCGATTCATATCGAGGATTTGTATTTGGTCTATCGACTTCACAGTGGATCTCCGTTTTTGTGCTGTTGGCTACTTTGATTGTCATAATCGGACAGGTAAAAAAGAAACATTCACGCAAATCATAATAGATGGACGAAAAATCCGGAGAAATTTGATTGGCTGGGTTGTGAACGCAGAAGGGGCAGCTCAAAACCTGCTCATTTTGCGCTTTGTCAAGTTTAAGTGCTTGACAAGAATCGACGCGCCACTTAAAATATCAGAATGACTGGAAATACTGACGACCATATTGAAATGTTGGAATATGCGACTTTGGAAATCCCCTTGCTTTTGGATTCCTATGGTGCGTTGTTGACAGAGAAAACCGCTCATGTCCTGCACCTGTTTTATGAAGAAGATCTGACTCTGTCGGAAATCGCGGCTTCATTGGGTACCAGTCGGCAAAACATCCATGACACAGTCAGAAGAGGCTGCGCGAGTCTGGCCGAATATGAGGACAAACTGGGACTGGTCGAGCGCCATACATTGTTCACTGACTTGCTCAAGGGATTGAAAGAAGCGGTTTCGGCGGGCCACAGAGACAAAATAGTGATTTTAGTGGAACAACTGGATCAACTATGCTGATTTGATCACACCGTGTTGTGATACGCGCGAACGCGAATGTGAATGCTTATAAACTTAGGGAGATTGTAGATGTTTGAAGGTTTATCCGGCCGGTTGCAGGCGATCACGGCAAAACTGAGAGGCAAATCCCGTGTCACCGACGCGGATATCAAGGCCATGATGAGGGAAATCCGCATGGCTTTGTTGGAAGCGGATGTTAACTATAAAGTCGTCAAAGAGCTTGTCAACGAGATTGGCGAGAAGAGCAAAGGCGTCGAGGTGATGCAAAGTCTTACACCGGGTCAGCAGGTCGTTAAAATTGTCAATGAGTCGCTGACAGATATTCTGGGATCAGAGAATCAAAAACTGACGGTCGACCCGAGTGGTTTCACGGTTGTCATGTTGTATGGTCTCCAGGGCTCCGGTAAAACGACGACCGCGGCCAAGCTTGGCTTGCTGTTGCGCAAAAAGGGCAAAAAAGTCATGATGACGTCGGTTGACGTGCATCGCCCGGCGGCGGCCAAACAATTGGAGGTGTTGGGAAAGTCCATCAACGTTCCTGTATTTATTCAGCCGGAGGAGAAAGATGCCGCAAAGATCGCGAAAGCGGCTGTTGAACATGCGAGATATATGTTGTGTGACACGCTGATCGTCGACACGGCTGGCCGAATGACCATTGACGAGGAACTAATGTCTGAGCTGAAGAAAGTCGCGTCAATTGTCAATCCAACCGAGAAACTGTTGATTGTGGACGCGATGATCGGTCAGGAGGCGGTCAACATCGCCTTGGAATTTGACCGACAAATCGGCCTGGATGGCTATATCATGACCAAACTGGACGGTGACGCGCGAGGTGGCGCGGCGCTCTCCATCAAACATATGACCGGCAAACCGATCAAGTTTATCGGTGTTGGCGAGAAAGTTGACGCGCTGGAGGAATACTATCCAGACCGGATGGCTTCACGGATTCTCGGAATGGGTGACGTCTTGTCATTGATTGACAAGGTGTCCGCGAACCTGGATCAGGAAGCCGCCGACCGCATGGTGCAAAACTTGCGCCAGAACCGATTTACGATGAACGATATGCTTGAACAGTTCCAGCAGCTCCAAAACATGGGCAGCATCAAGGATTTGTTGGGCATGATTCCCGGGATAAAAGGAAAACAGCTGGATGGCGTCAACGTCGATGACAAACAAATTGACAGAATGGCGGCAATTATCCGGTCCATGACCGAAAAGGAACGAGAGAGCTCGTCGATTCTGAACGCAAGCCGCAGAAAGCGAATCGCCAAAGGATCGGGGACGACCGTACAGGATGTGAACAAGCTTGTCCGTCAGTACGAGGACATGTCAAAAATGATGAAACAATTTTCCGGCACAAAGGGAAAGAAAAAACGGTTTGGCGCGGGTATGATGCCGAATTTACGTGATTTCAAATTTTAACCCTTGGCAAATAGATTCTAATTTTGGAGGAATAATTTAAAATGGCAGTGAAAATCAGATTAAAACGCATTGGCGCCAAAAAAACACCGTACTATCGTATCGTGGTGGCGGATTCCAGATCACCACGTGATGGACGGTTCATTGAGGAGATTGGAACTTATGCTCCACTTTCAGATCCGCCGGCGATTACCATCGACAGCGAAGCGGCCAAGAAGTGGCTGTCGAATGGAGCTCAGCCAACCGATACAGTTAAACGACTGCTCAAAGCCAATGGAGACATTCAATGAATAATGATGCCACTCAGATGAAAGAGTTGCTTGTCACGTTGATCACTCCGCTGGTCAACCATCCGGAGGACATCCGCGTCACGCCCGTCGAGCAAGGCAACACAATCGTTGTCGAGGTTCGCGTCGCGCCCAGCGACATGGGCAAGGTGATTGGCAAAAAAGGAGTTCGTGCGCAAGCCATCCGACAGGTGATGAAATCGTACGCGAATAGTTTGCGCCGCCGCGTGGTTGTCGATATTTCAGATTGATGGACACAGAGCGACCGGATCATATCGACCAATTCACGGAACGCTTCGACGTCGCCGTGATTGTCGCGCCTCATGGCGTCAAAGGAGAAGTTCGAGTTAAAGAACTGTCGGATATTCCTGATCGAATGAAGTATCTCAAACAAGCATATTTGATCAGTGCCGATCGAACGGTCGAACGTCCAATCCAACTGGGTACACGAAAAAGCACCAACGGTTGGTTGGTATCGATTGAAGGAATGAATTCTCGCGATGAGGCGGAAAAACTGCGCGGTTGGTATCTTTCGATCAGCAGAAATCAGGCGGAGCCACTTCCCAAAGGACGCTTTTTTGTACGTGATTTGATCGGTTTGACGATCATCGACGAGAAGCTGGGCGAGGTTGGTCGGTTAAAGGATATACTGAAGGACAGTGTGCAGGATGTATATGTGGTGAGCAGGGAGGGACGAAACGATTTTCTCTTTCCCGGAGTGTCACAGTTTTTGATCGCCATCGAACCGGAAAATGGACAAATTCTCGTGACTTTGCCGGATGGATTGATGGACATTTATGACTGATCCGGATTTGGAGAACAGGCGGGATTATGTTGGTAGGGAGGACCCATGTTATTTTCGGTATTGACTCTCTTCCCCGAATTGATTGAGCAGACGATCCAAACAAGCATAACGGGCCGCGCATTGAATGCCGGCCTGTTTCAATTTCAAACAATCAATATTCGGGACTTTGGCATTGGTGAATATGGCAAGGTTGATGACACACTGAGCGGTGGAGGAACCGGCATGCTCATGTTATGTCAGCCGATCCATGACGCTTGGCGAGCCGCGGCCCAAACACCACTTAAGATTAAATCGCCCAACGGCTCATCCATGTCTGACCTAAGTGAGGATAAGGCGGGCGCGTCCACGCGCACCTTGTTCCTATCGCCCAAAGGACGATTGTTCGACCAAGCGATGGTCACAGAGCTTAAAGAGGCGGAACATCTGATTTTTTTGTGCGGCCATTATGAAGGCGTGGATCAAAGAGTGCTCGACGAGATTGAGGCCGAGGAGGTTTCGCTGGGTGACTATGTGCTGACCGGCGGAGAATTGGCGGCGGCGGTGATGATGGACGCGATCATTCGGCAGTTGCCCGGAGTTTTACCCGATGAAGACGCTTTTCGCTTGGAATCTCATTATGACGGCCGATTGGAATGTCGCCAATATACAAAACCACGAAATTGGAAAGGCCGATCGGTGCCGGATGTTCTGCTGAGTGGACATCATGGACAGATCGAGCACTGGCGAAAGATGGATGGGCTGCGCGAAACATTGCTGAAGCGCCCCGACTTGTTTGATCAACTGGAGCTGGAAGACAAGACCTACGCCGAACTAATGGACTTTTTGAATGATCATCCGTTATAGGATCGATCAAAGGAAAATTATTTGCAATAAGAGTCAATTAAGACATCTATTTTGAATAAATCGGCAATTTGAGAATAGGAGGCGGAGTGTGAGATTTTTACATACGTCCGACTGGCATCTGGGCATCTCACTTGGACAGGTGTCTTTGTTGGACGCGCAAGCGGAAATGATAAAAAAAATCGCGGATGTCTGTGTCAACCGGGCGGTGGACGCGGTGATCATCGCCGGCGATGTTTTTGACCAGTCGGTATCCTCACAGGACGCGATTCGCCTCTACACCGAGGCGATGGAGCGGTTTTGTCTTAAGCTGGGTCTGCCTGTTTTGATGATTGCCGGAAATCACGACGGCCCGGCAAGGCTGACGCAATGCGCCGGATTGCTGGAACAAAGTGGACTGCACATATCCGGCAGAATCCACGAGCGCAAAACAGTGGTGTTGGAAGACGCGTGTTTTCATTTATTCCCCTTCCACAATGTCGCCGAGGCGCGGCTGTTATTTCCCGAACAAGCCATTCAAACCACAGATCGGGCAATGCGCGTGCTGGTTCAGGATTCGTTGGAAAGATCACCGGCTCCCGAAAAAAAACAAATCGCGCTGGCTCATTGTTTTGTCTCGAACGCGGTTCCATCAGGTAGTGATCGAATGGCGTCCGCCGCGGTTGGTGGAACGACGATGGTGGAAGCGGCCGCTTTTGATGGCTTTGACTATGTCGCGCTGGGCCATCTGCACGGTTTGCAAAACCTCAAATATAATTGTAATTATTCGGGTAGCCCGATTAAGTATTCGTTCGCCGAAGTTCGACAAAACAAAGGTGTGCTGATTCATGACACATGCAGTGGAAACACCGAACACGTCTCGTTGAACATGAATTTTGATTTGCTGGAGTTTGAGGACACGTTTGAACGCCTCTGCTCGATCGCCGATGGTTTGACAGGTGAGGATAAATTTGCGCGCATGATCATGACAGACCTGCCTCAGACAGTTGGTCGACTGGACAGGCTGCGGGAACGATTTTCCGGTGTGATCTCGTTAAGTGGCGTCGCGACAGCTCAAACCGGATCGGATACCGATCTTTCCGCGGAGGATCTGCAAACTTTGAAACCACTCGAGATTGTTCGATCGTTCTATTTGGATGAATTGAATCAGGCGCTGCCGGATGAACAGGCCAAATGGTTTGAAGATTCCTGGCAAGAGACGGAGCGGAGGTCGAGCGAATGAAACCGATTTCAATCTTGATGGAAGGATTTGGCCCTTTCCATAAAATAACGCAGTTAGACCTCGAACCCTACTATCACGATGGTCTGCTGTTGCTGCGTGGAGAGACCGGATCGGGAAAGACAAGTGTGCTGGACGCCATGACAATCGCTTTGTATGGTAAAAGCAGCGGTGGGAAAAAAGGTGATCTGGAAGCCATGCGCTGTCAGCATGCCAAACCGACCGAATCCACAACTGTACGGCTTGAGATGAAAGCGTTGGACACACTTTACCGTTTTGAGCGCTCACTGCGGCCGGTTAAAAAACGGGATGGATCCTTTGACTTAAAAAGTGAGCAGTCGATTGAACGCTTCAACTCAAAACACGCAACGTACGAACCGCTGCACGCCAACCTGACCAAAACGCTGGCATTGAAAGAGGCGGAGCGAATCACCGGTTTGACCTATGATCAGTTTTGCCAAGTCGTGATTTTGCCTCAAGGACAGTTTGAACGCTTCCTAACCGCTAAATCGGAGGACAAAGAACAAATTCTAAGCTCAATTTTCGCCGCGGATCAATACGAAGAGGCCGCCTCGCTGTTAAAAGAAAAAGCGAATCATGAAAGAAGTAGGCTGGAGCGTGACCGTCAGGAAATGGAGAGGATATTGCGTCAGGCCGAGGTGGAGACGAGAGACGAATTTGAGGAAAACGTGGCTGCCTTAAAAAATGAGCGGGCAAAAAGTAAAAATAATTTGGATAGGGTTCAAGCCTCAATGAATCAGGCACGGGAGCAGTTGGCGACCGGCCGGCTGTTGGCGACGAAATTCAATGATCGGGCAACGGAGCTGCGGACCGCGCTTGAAATTGAAGAGCGACGAGACGAGATGTCGAAAATCGCCGAAACTGTGAAAAAAGCTCAGGAAGCCAATCCGTTGCGAGCCGAGTGGGAGAGAATGGATGATGCCGCGACCCAGCTTGAAAAGAGAACGGAGAAAGTCAAAGAACTTAGATCGGAGCTGATCCGGGTGACCCATGAGGCGCAGGCAGCCGCCACAAACGCTGTCCGGTTGCCCGAACTGGATTCTGCCATTTCAAAAAAAGAACTGGAAATCGCGGAAATCAATCGAATGCGAGAGGAACATGGGACGTTTTTGGAGCTTAAACAACGATTGGAAGCTAAACGCAAAGAACAAGATGATCTGTTGACTCGGATCAAAGCGCGGGAGGAGAGGCGCGCCGCCCTGCAGACCGACAAGGAGCGTCACTCAGCAAAGATTTCGGAACGCGAGAACCTGATGTCTCGACGCGCAGAACAAAAAATAAGGCAGGAACAACTGACGCGACTGGCAAGCTTGGATCGATCGGTGTCACAAACTGCCGAAACACTTACACAGGCGACAGAAAATTCGCGACTTTGCCTGGCTGAACTGGAGCGGGCGATTAATCAATTAAACAGGCTCAGCGCCGAACACAAAGCCGGCATGCTGGATGAAAAAAAGTATTGGGCCGATGTTCTTCATGGTGATTTACGTGAAGGGGAACCGTGTCCTGTCTGTGGTGTGCCGCACCATCAGATATCCGATTCTCCATCGGATCCAACCTTGAGCGATAGAGAAAAAGAAGATGGACAATTCGCCACCCCCGAGTCGGTCAGCTCTCATGATTCTGACCGATTAAAGCGCTTGGAATCAGAGTTGACGGAGGCCGGTCAAAGTAAAGCCATAGCCGAACAAAAGGCCGCGATCGCCGATGAACGGGTGCGCTCAAACTGGTCTAAGCTACAAGAACAGACGGAGTCGATGCTTGAAATGATCCAAAATATTGACCTGTCTGTGGAGTCAGGGGTCGGTTTTGAAGGGGATTTTTCATCGACGAAAAGACAGCTGTTGATGGAGCGGCTGGATGTCTTGCGCGAATGGATGAAGCGAACCAACCATGAGCACGCTCGTTCGGAATCAGAGCTCAACGCCGAATTAGAGCAAATGGGTGAGGCAGAGAGGGCGTTGGGTGAGCTCACGGATCTTGAGACAAAACTCGACCAGGAAGGGTTGGAAGACAAAGAGAAGCAGACCAGCCATGAAATCACCATTGCCAAGCTGCAAGGCGCGACGAACAAATATGAGGACAGCGTCAAGTTTTTTCAACAGTCGAGCTTGAACGCGGAAGAATTGTTGGAATTGGCAGGTCGTGAATTAGACAAACTGAAAGGGGAAAGGGCAAGCATCGCGGGTGACAAGCAACAGACTCAGACGCTTCACTCGACATTTAGAGAATTGCACAAGGCAGCTCGGACGGAAGAGAATCAAGCGCTCCTTCGTCTTGAATATGAGCGACGAGATTTGGAGCAACTGCTCGTGGCCAGCCCGTTTGTGGACTTGGCGGCGGTAGAAGCAGCGGTTCTGCCGGATCTCGAGTTAAAAGCTCGTCAAGCTCAACTGGAGGAATGGCGGGTACGGGTGCTCGCCAACGAGAAGCGCCTTTCCGAATTGAATAAAGAGTTGCAAGGCAAACAAGAACCGGACTTGAATCAGCTACAGACCGATGTCGCTGAGTTGGAGAAGTCTTTCGAGGATGAAACCGCGAACTATCACCGTGTCTCACAAGAGTGCGAGCGACTTTCGAAAGAATTGAACGATTATCTGCGCAGATCACAAAAAATCGGCAGAGAAGTGGATCGAGTGGAGCGTTTGATGGATTTCGCGGTCTTGCTGAAAGGTGAAAAAGGGGTCAGTCTGCGACGATACGTGATCAGCATCATGTTAAACAGCGTGCTGCAGGAGGCGAATTCATTGCTCAGATATGTGCACAATGGGCGCTATCAGCTACATCGCAGTCGGGAGAGCGATGGTCGGGAACATAAGGTTGGTCTGCATTTCACTGTGCGGGACGCCTACTCGGACCGGCAACGCTCGGTGTCTACCTTGTCCGGAGGAGAGAAGTTCCTGGTCTCACTTGCGCTGTCACTTGGTCTGTCCTCGGTCGTTCAACTGCAGACCGGCGGTGTGAGGATCCAGGCGATGTTTATCGACGAGGGCTTTGGCTCTTTGGACTCGAGCAGTGTGGGAGAGGCGCTGGATATGCTGATCCGTGAGCGTCGCGAGGGCCGACTGATCGGGATCATTTCCCATGTTCAGGATTTGAAAGATTCCATCCCGTTGGCGATCGATGTGATCAAATCTCCGGTTGGCAGCGAGTTGAAGGTTTTACACGATTGAGCGACAAAATCGGTCACCTTGATTTTTCACAGCAATGAGCGAAATAGCTGCAAGCCCAAACCTGCCACGAATTGTAGAAACTTTTTGCCCCTGTCCATCGAGCGCACGTTAACCTGAGCGACTTCGTTGTATGAACCGTCCGGTTTGACGATCAATGTCTCTTTCGCGAGCTCTTCGGTCAGGTTGGTTACCTGTCTGTTCAACACCTCACTTTGGATGACCAGCACACTCTCGGTATTGAGATAGGTGCCGGACTGATTGTAGCGATAACTGCCGAGCACGGTGAGGTCCTGGTCGATCAGCAGTACTTTGGGCACGAAGACCTGAGTGCCCTGATATTCCATCAGTTGAACTCCGGTGTTGATGAGATCATTTCGGTTGACTCGATAGTCGGACAGCTCTTTGAAGTTTCCTTCGCAAGCGGTCGAATTGGTCAGCAGTTTGACATCGGTCACATTCGCCCGGATGGTCTCCATATTTTTGTACATATCCGACGACATCGAGATTGTGGGTGTCTGAATGAATACCCGATCATCCGCCTCCGACATCAATTTTTGTAACTGAAACCAAATGTACGGTTCTTTGTTCGCCTCGCCCAGCGGATTTTTAACCAGGGTGACCTGACTGGTTTCAATCGTTATGTCGCGGTAATCAGTGGAGTGGGCGCGGTAGTCCGGATTCGCGCTTCTGGCTTCTTTCCATTTTTTCACTGAATCATCGATGAGAGGCTGAGCGGCCTGCGCTGTCAACTGTTGACTCTTGGAAAAAGCAGGTACGGAATCCTTGCTGTTCCACAGCGCGGTATGATAATTACGCAGCTCGCTGAGCACGCTGGCCGCGGTGTCGCGGGTGTTGGCGGCCTCGTTATAGATCAGCAGATCCCAATCCGACCCGCGGATGTCGCCGCTCTGGCCGCCCGATCGCTGTGATTCACCGGATTCGGAGAACCAGGCGAGCTCATCATCGACCAGTAAGAACCGATCGTTCATACGACTGTTGTAAGTCCAGGGGAGTAAAAGGTGAACCGGCCTATATTGTCGCATTTCGACGTTGACATGGCTTGCCAGTGCTCGATACATTTGAGACTTGTGGTAGAGATTGGAGCCGTCAATTAAAATGCGGATGTTCACACCACGTTCCGCGGCGTCCAACAGCGCGCCGATTGTCAGAGAAGAAAAATTTTCGAGGCTCATGTCGTCGACAGTCAGCCAGATCGATTCGGTCGCGTGATCGATGATGTTCAGTTTTGCCGTTTCGCTGGACGTTCGATCGGTCAGCAATTTGACGCGGTCCGGCGACAGCGCGTTTTCAACCGCGTAAAACCCCGTGGTCGAAAATCTTGCCTGATACGCCTTGTTCACCGTCTTGTTTCCCATATAGGGGCCAATCAATCCGTAGATAAAATATAATATAAGCAGACAGAACAGCGCGACAGATATTCTGAAAGTGTTCCTTGTTCTGCTTTTTCTTTTGCCCGAGCGTGGCGATTTGAGACGCTCGACTTTCTGAGCGCCGCCATCGCGTTCTTGCGAGGACGATGGTTGAGCTGTGCGAGCGTCCAGATTTTTTCGCTGACTGACTTGATCTTTCATTGAAACCTCGATGAATTTCCGGTTTATCTCGTAAATAGTAAGGTGTTAAATTCTATTTTACTGAAAAACAGCGCAGGTCACCAGAGAGAGGGCGATGTTGGCCGGTCCAACCACCTCATGGGCACAGGTGAAATTAAAAACGAGTCCGGCGAAACACCGAACTCGTTTTGTCATTGTCTGATCTATCCAATACCGGGGACTTGAATCCATCCATTCATGGGATCGCGCAACGTATATGACGACTCAATCAATCGTCATCTTTTCCCCAATACTGAGGATCGTCCAACAGCCACTCATGGGTAGGATCGTCGATGCGGGTTTTCTCCCAGGGATCACCCGGCAAATGACGGATGCCCCAGACATAGCAGCAGGCGTATCCGGGCGCCATGACCTGGGCATGTGTGCCTTCGGTGATCAGCGCGGCTCCGTGGTGATGCAGTTCGACCACCTCACCATTTACCCAGCCGGCTCCAAAGCCCTGCTCTTTTTCGAAATGATAAAGATAAACTTCAGGTTGTGGATGACCATGTGGCGGGTAGCTGGACCAGCGGCCGGGAAGGTTGACGACTTCGCCGAGTACCATGTTGGAGTAAGGAGCGATCTCGTAGTCATAGCAGGTGCGCACATCGCGCTTCATCAGGTTGTTAAGCTCGCCATCCGCGCCGCGTCGCCAGGTTCTGGTGGCGTTCTCCTCCGGAGTGAAAAGGTGGGTTTCATATTTGGTGTCATTATAGGCCGCTTGGACATAAAACTCGCAGTCCGCCAAGGCGGTCAATGTGCAGGTATCGCCTGCGGTCATCAGCAGACACCAGGGGTCGTGGTCAAAGGGATCGGGTCGGTCCATCCCCACGGTCTGGCCGTTGAACTCAGCTATCGCCTTGCCATATGTCAGTATCCATGAGATTTCTTTTTTTGGATCATTAAAGGTGTAGGTGTCGCCTTTTTCCATAATCAAAACGCCGATGTCCATCAGCATTCCTTCGCCGTCGCGGACATCGACGTTTGTGTATTCGTTATAGCCGCGTTTTAGTTCCTTATCAATATACAATTCCGTTTCCTCCCTTTTCCTGATTCGCAGTCCGTGATGCATAAAATACATTGATATACTTGTAGCATTCTTATAGTAATATTATCATGGTATTTCTGCAAGCTAGCCCCTACAATCACAGGGCGTGGGGATCGAAAGGCGGATTGACTTGAAATCACAATACTACGCAAACCTGCTTGAACAGGCCGAGATGGACGAGCGAACCATGGGCAAGGCGAGTTCAGGCTGGACCCGGCGCCGGACTATGAGCGCGGCCGCGGCGATGTTGATCGCGGTGGCGGGCTGGCGTTCGGATTTTCGCTCGCTCTACATTGTTTCTCTGCTGATGGTTTTGATCTTCATATATTGCGTCGCGCGGCATAACGAGCTGAAACGAAAAATCAACCGCGCTCAACGCACAGTGGCGGTTTTGAAGCGATATCTTATGAGGGCGGAGGGCGAGATCGAAAAACTCGCCACGGATGGCGCTGGACCCACCTCCGGCAGTGGATGGTTTGTGGATAAGGATGATACCGTCGCCTCGGATCTGGATCTGTTTGGCAAAGGTTCCTTGTTTCAACTCTTATGCGCGGCGGGCTCGGACACCGGGCGGACATTGCTGGCGGAGCGTTTCAAAGTGCCGGCTGACCGCGTAGACCCTCAGGAACTCAGAGAAGAGCAGGCGGCCGTGCGGGAAGTCGCGCAGGAACGTGAATTTTGTGTCGAATTTCAGGCCGCGGCGTTTTCACTCGAAAAAAAAGAAAACCAACCGACTGATAAAGCGTTCGTCACTTTGGTCGAGCGGCCACAGGAAGTCGCCGCGACTTGGCTGATGGCTTTGAGCTTTTTGTTGCCGGCTGTGACACTGGGCGCGCTGATCTTGTTGATCGCAGGTTGGGGTGGAGCGATACCCATCGTGGTCTTGTCATGTGGTTTTGCCGTGCAGATTGGATTCAATATCATCTTTCGTCGTTTAAATCAAAACGCCCTCGAAACCGTCTGGCATTTAGGCAAAAAACTAAACTCTCTGGACGAAGTTGTCGAGCTTGTGACCGGCAAAGTCTGGCGTGAGCCGCTCAACCGCAGATTGTCCAACGATTTGCAGGGTGAAAGTTCTCCGACCGCCGCCGGGCAAAGCATGCGCAAGATCGGCTTTGCCATTTCGCTGCGCCGCAACGAAGTGTTGTCGCTGATTCTAAATGGATTTTGCATGTGGGATTTTCACATTTCCCGCATGTTTGAAAGCTGGAAGCTGACTTATGGGCCCTCTGTGCGCCTGTGGTTGAGAAGTGTGGGTGAGATGGAGGTCAGAATTAGTCTGGCCACACTTGACCAGGTCAGGGAAACCACCTGCTGGCCGACCATTTCCGACACGCCCACGCCTTTGTTCAGCGCGGCAAATCTACAACATCCGCTGATCAAAGAAAAAGAAGCGGTCGGTAATTCCCTTGATTTTCGTGATGGAATCTTCATTGTCACAGGGTCCAACATGTCCGGCAAGACTACCTTGCTGCGCACGGTTGGCATTAACGCGGCGCTGGCGTTCGCGGGCGCGCCTGTCGTGGCGGATCAATGTGAACTTTCAGTGATGCGAATTTTCACTTCGATGCGCGTGAGTGACGACATCGGAGCGGGAGAGTCGACCTTTTACGCGGAACTGAGACGCATTCGGGAAATGATCGAATATTCACGTGGACAGCGTCCAATGTTGGCGCTGATTGACGAGATCTTCAAGGGAACTAACTCTGCTGACCGTATTGTTGGAGCGGAGGCGACCTTGAGGCATTTGAAGCGTCCATGGTCGATGGCGTTGGTTTCGACCCATGACTTTGAATTGTGCGCGCTCGAAGATGACCCGGAGGTCAAAGCCCAAAACTTCCATTTCAGTGAACATTATGTGGACGACCAAATCCGGTTCGATTATCTGATGAAAGAAGGACGTTGCAAAACCACCAACGCGCGCTACCTTCTCCGAATGGCCGGGATATTGGACAATTGACCGCTGACGCGACTTTTGACCGAGGGCAATGGTTGAGGCGAGGACTTCGCAGTTCGCCGCGGACAGTGTTGAATCTTTTTTCGGTGGTTGTATACTGATCAGACGGTCAAATCAGCTTTGAATTATATTTAGATGGAGATGAATTTGCGCAAATCGAACGGCCTCAAAGAAGGATTGGCGATCGGACTGGGGTATTTCGCGGTCGCTTTCGCGTTTGGGATCTTCACCACCGAAAATGGTATTTCACCACTTGTGGCCGGAATGATCTCTTTTACCAACCTGTCGTCCACCGGTCAGTTCGCCGGCGTAAATCTGATGCTGCGCGGCGCGTCCTATTTGGAACTCGCTCTGACTGTGTTGCTGATCAATCTGCGCTATTTTTTGATGTCCATGTCTCTTTCACAAAAATTGGAGCCCAATCTTCCGGTCTGGAAACGTCTGCTCATCGCCCAAGGAGTCACCGATGAGATTTTCGCGGTCGGGCTGACGCGTCAAACAGTCAACTTTAAATTTTACCTCACATTGATGGTGTTACCGATTGTCGGCTGGACAACGGGAACTTTGGTCGGGGCGTATTTAGGTGAGATTCTTCCACCCTCAATTTCCTCGGCGCTGGGTATCGCGTTGTACACCATGTTCATCGCGATTGTCCTTCCTGTGATTCGGCGCGATCGGGCGGTGGCGACCGTGAGCGCCATGGCCGCTGTCTTGAGTTTGATATTCACCTATGTGCCGGTCTTAAAAACCATGCAGCTTGGTTGGAAAATCATTATCTGCACTGTGATCGCGTCAGGTTTTGGCGCGTCATTCGCTCCTTTGCCCAGTTTTGAGCGGCCGATCCAAGCTGATGGAATCAGCGAAATGGTCGCCGAGCGCGCGACTTCCAAAGAGCGGAAAGAAGGATGAAATGGATTACTTGTTAATCTCGATTTTGATCATGACGGCGATGACCTATCTACCTAAGCTGCTACCTTTGTTATTATTTAAAAAGCCGTTCAATAATCGCCGGATTCGTTCATTTTTGCATTACCTGCCATATGCGGTGCTGACCGCGATGACAGTCCCGGCGATCTTCACCAGCACCGCCTTTGTCGGCTCAGCCGTCGCGGGCACAGTGGCCGCTCTGCTGATGGCCTGGTTTGATCGACCGATGATCGCCGTGGCGATCGTCGGCTCAGCGACGGTTTGGCTGGTTGAACTGATCGCGACGATCTAAAGAGAAACCTGATTTAAGGATAAAATCTGAACGGAGCAAAACGCTTGAAAGGAAGTGGCTTTGAGATGTTAAAACCAATGAATAAACGCCGTCGGGAAATTCGTCGGTTGATGACGTTGGCGACCGGACCGTTGACCGGTGGCGAGTTGGCCGAACGCTTCGATGTGACACGGCAGGTCATCGTGCAGGACATGGCGATTTTACGCGCCGAAGGCGAGCCGATCGTGGCGACGCCCAGTGGATATCTGATGATCCGAACATCGGTTCGCAATATGCCATACCGGGTGTTTGTCTGCAGGCACAACACGCCGGAGACGGCCTTGGTGGAAATGTTGGAGATTGTCCGCCTAAACGGTCGAATCATCGATATCGTCATCGAGCACCCCTTATATGGTGAGATCACAGGAATGCTTCATATTTCGAATGAGGATGAGGTGCACCGGGTCATGGAGAAACTTTCAGGAGAAGCCTCCGGGATGCTGTCCGCCGCCACTGGAGGCGTCCATATGCATACAGTGGAGGCGAAGACAGAAGAAATTCTGGACCAGATAGAAAAAGCGTTGCGGCAAATCGGCATACTCTGCGATTGAGCTCGCCGGCGGCAAGTCGCGTCACCTCGCTGTCGTCATTCGCTGAGCTTGCCACCTTCCTCCCGCACCAGCTTGTCGGCGAACGAACGAACCTGCTCGGGCCCCAAAAACAAGATGATGTCATCCGGACCCGTGATTTCGCGCAAGGCGAGCACGATGTCGTCATAGGTAGCCGCGAACTCCGCGCTACCGCCTTTGTCGTTGATGACGTCACACAGCAGTTTCGAGCTCATGCCGAGATCGTCGTCCTCCCGATCACTATAGATTTCATAAAAGATCGTATGTTCACAGGGCAGCAGCGCTTCAATATAGGCGTCAAAGAATTGTTTGACTCTTGCGTAGGTCAGCGGCTGATACACGATCCAAATATGATTGTGGGGGAGCTCGCGGGCCGCCCTCAAGGTCGCGACGGTGGAGGAGGGATGGTGGGCGTAGTCACCGACCACCAGCGCGCCGTTGAATGTCCCTTTAATCGTGAATCGCCCTTCCGCTCCGGTGAAGTCGCGCAGAGCGGTTTGACAGGAGGCAATGTCAGCGCCGTTTCTAAGCGAACAGACCATCGCGGCGACGGCGTTTTCAACATTGTGCTCTCCCGGAATTGGCAAATCGATATGCGCGAGGAATGAATCGCCTTTATAAAAATCAAAGCCGGGTAACCCGTCTGTATAATGTAAATTTCGATAATTATATGTGGGAGGCTGAGCCAGATAGTCGGCGACTCCGGGGTGAGGATCCGATTCAATTTCGAAGGTATGATCGTGTGGAAGAGGGACGCGGCGCGCGCCGAATGTGACAATGTTGACCATGGTTTGAGCCATGTCCGCGCGGCGTTTGATGATTCTTGAGAGCAGATCAGGCATATATCGCCCCCAGTGAGGCAACACAAGTGTTCCGCCTTCGACGATCTTGTCGGTGAATTTCGCGAACGAGTCCAGCAGATCGTCCAGGTCGCGGAAAAAATCCATGTGGTCGATATCAATATTTAGGATGGTCGCGGTGGTGGAGGTGAATTCATGATAGCTGTTGCTGTATTCGCAAGCTTCTGAAACCAATAACCCGCGTGGCGCGCCCAAGCGCACCGTGTTGGAATCGAGAGCTTTCAGCGCCGCGCCCAGATGAATGGTCGGATCGGCGCCCGCCGCCAATAATATTGAGGAACACATCGCGGTCGTTGTGGTCTTGCCATGTGTGCCCGCGATGTTGATGACTCGTTCGAAGTCCCGGGTGATGAGTCCCAGGAAAACAGAACGCTCCATAACCGGAATACCCAGTTCGATGGCTCTTCGCCATTCAGGGTTATCCTTGTGGACCGCCGCTGTGTGGATCAGCGCGAATGGTTTGAGCGCGTCGACGCGCGTGGCGTCGTGCCCAATGAAGACCTGAATCCCCATATCGCTCAACAATTCGGTGTGTTCGGATGCCTGGCGGTCGGAACCGGTCACCTGAAAGCCCATATGCCATGCGAATTGCGCCAGCCCACACATGCTGATGCCGCCGACACCAACGAAATAGAGCAATGAGCCGGTGGGGATCTCCGACAAAGAGGTGAGTGTTTTGTCTGCCATTTTGACTCCTCATTTTTGAGATTGATTATGTTTAAATCTGTCTGAAGGAATTGCTGTTCATATGATAAATCAGTTCGAACCAAATTCCAACGTCCTTGTATGGCGGTTCCGTTCACTGATATAATACTACGAGCTGTATTTAAAGGAGGCGGACATGAAGCTATTCACAGTCGGTCCGGTTGAGATGGATCCGCGAACCAGAGAGCTCGGGAACGTCACTCTGCCATACTTTCGAACGCCTGATTTTTCACAATTTATGTTTGAGTTGGAACGAAACATACTGGAGTTGATCGACGCGCCCCCAAACGCACGGGCGGTGCTGTTGACGGCATCCGGATCGGGAGCGATGGAATCCACCGTCGTCTCGATTTTTAATAAAAATGATAAATTATTGATAATCAATGGTGGCACATTTGGGCAACGGTTCGCTG
>CAZAPS010000022.1:0-25465 GCA_964487355.1 uncultured Oscillospiraceae bacterium | reverse complement strand
CAAGGAGTGTCCGGCCATGTTGAGTCAGCTTTATCGGCGATTTAAATGGTTTATCAAATTATATAGACGTCAATATCTCGTGGCGTTTGTTTTTGTTGTGGTGAATTATGTCCTCGCGCTGCTGCCGCCATTGATGGTCGGTCGCATCGCCGATGGGCTGACCGACGGGAGTATGGAGCGGGCCAACTTCGCGAGAATGATCGCGGCGCTGGCGCTGACGGTCGTGGCGCTTTATTTCGTGGATTATATGTGGAATGTTCGCCTGTTGAAAGGCGGGGATCTGATCTCACGTGTGACTCGACATCGACTCATGGAGCGATTTCGCCGTCAGGGGCCGACCTTCTACGCCGAACATTCCACCGGTTCACTGATGGGCAAGTCGACCAACGATGTGTTGGCTCTGGCCGACACGGCGGGGTATGGCGTGATGGCGATCTGTGACGCCGCGCTCAACCCATTGGTGATTATTTTGATGATGGGCATCCGAATTTCCTGGCCGATGACTTTGCTGGCTGTGCTTCCGTTGCCGTTGATCATGGTGCTCTCTTTGCATATCGGACGCAAAGTCTATCCTTTGTACGATGTCGCGCAGGAAGCTTTTGACGAGATGAACGACGCTGTGTTGGACAATGTCGCCGGTGTGCGGGTTGTCCGCGCCTATGGCAGGGAAGACAGTCAACTGGAGATGTTTCAGGATAAATCAGAAGACCTGTATCGTAAAAACATGGCGGTTGTCCGCTATCGCATCTGGTTTCCGATTATATCTAAGCTGATCCCCGGATTCTCGTATGTCATCGCGCTGGCGCTGAGCGCGCGCGGGATTTATAACGGCACCTTGTCGATCGGACAAATGATTTCATTTATTATTTACGTCGACATGATCGTCTGGCCGATGTTTGCGCTCGGGGATTTTATCAATGTCGGCCAGATGGGGCTGGCCTCGATGGAACGCATTCAGGAATTGCTTGATCGGCCGATCGATGTGGAGGACGTTCCCGGAGCTGTTGAGTTCACCGGGCCGGCGAACATCGAGTGCCGGTCGTGTGGGTTTACTTATCCCGGTTCCACCGTGCCCGGTTTGCGCGATGTCTCATTCGATTTGAAAGATGGCGAGACTTTGGGACTGGTCGGCAAGATCGGGTCGGGCAAAACCACATTGCTGCGACAGTTTTTGCGTTTCTATCCGGCACTTGATGAGGGGCAGATTTATCTGGATGGACGGCCCATTCAAGAATATAAAATCAAATCTTTGCGCGCGCGGATCGGCTACTGTCCGCAGCAGGCGGTTTTATTTTCGCGCTCGGTGCGAGACAATATTTTGATGGGCGCTGAAACGGACAGCGCGGGCAAAGTCTTGAGCGGCGCGGACTTGGATGCTCGGCTGAATCAAGTATTGGATCTGGCTGATCTTCGCAAGGATCTAAGTCAGCTTCCGGAAGGACTGGACACGTTGGCGGGTGAAAAGGGGATCGCGCTGTCGGGTGGTCAAAAACAGCGCATCTGTATCGCGCGGGCTTTATTTAAAGATCCGGATATTTTAATTTTGGATGATGCGCTGTCCGCTGTGGACACCGAGACCGAAGCGGTGATTTTGGAGCGTCTGCGTGCCGATCGCGAGGGTAAGACGACAGTAATCAGCTCGCATCGTCTGTCCTGTGTGATGGCGGCCGACCATATCGTCGTGCTGAAAAATGGACGGGTGCGCCGACAGGGGACTCACGAGCAGCTGCTGGCCTCCGACCGGTGGTACAAAAAACAGTTCGTTCATCAACAAATGGAGGACAGGCAAAGTGCGGGCTGATTTTAACTCACGCGAAAACCCGGTCGGCGCCTCACGCCGGCAAATGTTGCTGAGCTATACCGGACGAGTGAAAGGTTCGCTGTTTTCAGGCACAGTGATCATGATGCTCTCGGTCTTGTTCGATCTGTTGGCGCCGTTCATGATCGGCTACATCGTCGACCGCGAAATGCCGAATGTGCGCTCACCCGGCTGGACATGGTCTGTGCTGATTCTCCTGATCTGCGCCTTTTTGTTCTGTGTGCTGATCGCCTCGGCGCTGCGCTACGCCGGGACCTATCGCCTCAACGGCGCGGCGAACCGCGTTGTTCAATTTATGCAAAACGACGCGTTTGAGCACCTTCAGGAACTGCCGATTCAATACTTCGACAACCTGCCGGCGGGTACGGTAGTGTCCAGGATCACCAATGACACCAAGGCGGTTCGGGGGCTCTTTGAAGTCGTGTTGTCGCAATTGCTGTCGGCGTCTTTGTACGCGGTGGGTATTTTGATCGCGCTGGCGTTTGTCGATTATCGATTAATGCTGTTGGCGCTGGTGGCGCTCCCATTCATCTACTTGGTGATCCGTGACTACCGCGGGAAGGCGTCGCGCTACACCCGGGAGTTTCGACGCTCATATGGTGAACTGAATGGCACGTTGAACGAGTCTTTGCAAAACATGTCGATCATTCAGGCGTTGAATCGCGAGGATCAGATCCTGGAGGAATTTGACGAGATCAACGATGAGGTCTATCGTCACAGCGCCGACATGTCGAATCTATATGCCTACAGCGCCTATAACATTACTCAGGCGCTTCAATATGTAATGCTGACTCTGGTGTTGATTTTATTTGGCCACAGTCAATTCAACGGCGTCTCTATTTTACCGGTTGGATATTTATATATATTCATCGACTATATGACCAAGCTGTTCAATCAGGTTTCCGGCGCGATGAGCCGCATCGGAGATATGGAACGTTCTTTTAGCGCCGCGGATCAAATACTTGATTTTCTCAAGACTACGCCGGAATCCCGGTTTGATGGCGCTGATTCGCCGGAGCGCCTGAATGGCGAGGTTGAGTTCGAGTCGGTGACGTTCGCGTATGACAAAGAAGCGGTATTGAAGGACATCAGCTTCAAGGTCCGTGCAGGTGAGAACATCGCATTTGTCGGAGCGACCGGATCGGGTAAAAGCACCATCATGAATCTGTTGTTGGGGTTTTACCGCCCTCAGAAAGGACGACTGAGATTTGACCAAAAAGATCAAGAACAGCTCGACCGCCGCAAGCTTCGTTCGCAAATCGCGATCGTGTTGCAGGAACCCTATCTTTTCGCCGGTACCATTTACAGCAATATCGCCATGGGTGACCGCTCGATCACGAAAGAGGACGCGCTCGAGTCGCTGTCAAAAGTTGGTGGAGCCACTTTCTTGAATCGCCTGAAAAAGGGGATCGATTCACCGGTGAATGAAAGGGGAACGGACTTTTCAGCCGGCGAGCGCCAACTGATCACCTTCGCGCGCGCTCTGGTGCGCGATCCTCGAATTTTGGTTTTGGACGAGGCGACATCCAGCGTTGACTCGGAAACCGAGTCGGTGATACAACAGGGAATTGAGACTTTGTCGAGTGGTCGAACAACCTTTGTGATCGCTCATCGGTTGTCCACAATCTGTGACGCCGACCGGATCTTTGTGTTGGACAAAGGAAGGATTGTCGAGCAGGGCACTCACAAGGAATTAGTCGAGCAAAACGGTGTCTATCGGGAGCTTCTGCTTGCCGCTCAGCAAAACCTGATGACTTGTGAAAAGCAAAAATCTGATGTGAAACTGCCGAACTGTTGATTTAAATCAATGAATAACCCAAATATTTGTGTATAATAACTACAGTACTTTCGCAACTTGATCGTGCGGAAAGGAAACCGTGCGATAAATTGTGTTGAAAAAGGAGAATTTCATGAGCGAAATGTTTTGTTATCAATGTCAGGAGACGGTCAAGAACACCGGTTGCACAGTAACGGGTGTCTGCGGGAAGAAGCCTGATGTCGCGAGAGCGCAGGACTTTTTGATCTGGTTGACAAAAGGATTGTCCGAGCTCGCCTTAAAGGCGCGCGCCAAAGGTCTGTCTGTTTCCACCGATGTCAATCATCAAGTGACAATGAATCTGTTTACCACCATCACCAACGCGAACTTTGATCGCGAGGCGATCGAAAAACGCATGCAGGACACCATTGATTTGAAGAAGGGTTTGCTCAATGAGATGACCGCTGACGAACGCGGAGCCCTTTCCGAAGCGGCGCTGTGGGATGACATGGACTATCAGGGCAAATCGTATGACATTGGTGTTCTCTCTACCGAAGATGAGAATATCCGCTCTTTGCGTGAGCTGACGATTTATGGCTTGAAGGGTCTGGCCGCGTACACCAAACACGCGAATGTACTGCTTGCCGAGGATGAGGAAGTGGATATCTTCATTCAGGAAGCTTTGACAAAGACGATGGATGACAGCCTGAGCGTCGACGACCTGGTGGCCCTGGTGTTGGAAACCGGTTCGTATGGTGTCAAGGGAATGGCGCTGCTGGATGGCGCGAACAGCGGAACCTATGGCAATCCTGAAATCACCGAAGTCAATATCGGTGTCCGCGGAAACCCGGCCATCATTATTTCGGGCCACGATTTGCGTGACATGGAGATGCTGTTGGAGCAAACTCAGGGAACCGGCGTTGACGTCTATACCCATTCGGAGATGCTTCCGGCCAACTACTATCCGGCGTTTAAAAAATATGACAACTTTGTGGGCAACTACGGCAACGCGTGGTGGAAACAAAAAGAAGAATTCGCCAGCTTCAATGGTCCGATTCTGATGACGACCAACTGCATCGTTCCCCCGACGGATGAGGTGCTCAGCCGCCTGTACACCACAGGATCTGCCGGTTATCCGGGCGCCAAACACATTCCGGGCGAGATTGGCGAAGTCAAGGATTTCAGTGAGATAATCGAACACGCCAAAAAACTGGCCGCGCCGACCGAGATCGAAAGTGGCAGCATCGTCGGTGGTTTCGCGCATGCGCAAGTGTTCGCGCTGGCGGACAAAGTTGTGGACGCGATCAAGGGCGGAGCGATTCAGCGCTTCATCGTGATGGCGGGCTGTGACGGACGTCATAAGAGCAGAGAGTATTACACCGAGTTCGCCAAGGCGCTTCCTCAAGACACGGTGATTTTGACCGCCGGTTGCGCCAAATATCGTTACAACAAACTTGATCTGGGTGATATCGGTGGCATTCCGCGCGTGTTGGACGCCGGTCAGTGCAACGATTCCTACTCACTGGTGCTGATCGCGCTCAAATTGCAGGAAGTGTTTGGGCTCGAGTCAGTCAACGATCTGCCGATCGTCTACAATATCGCCTGGTATGAGCAAAAAGCGGTAATCGTGCTGCTGGCTCTACTGGCCCTGGGCGTGCAGAACATCCATCTTGGACCCACGCTCCCGGCGTTCCTGTCTCCGGCGGTGGTTGATGTCTTGGTGGAAAACTTCGGTATCGCGGGCATCGGAACTGTGGAAGAAGACATTGAGCTGTTCTTTCCGGGTGCCTAATCACAAATTTCAATAATCAGAATGTGTTTGCTTCGCATTATGCGACTGGCGACTAAACGGCAAAAGAAGGAGAGGTTGCGGCCTCTCCTTTTTTATTGTAAATTTGACAAGATTTACAGATGATTATTGTATAAAATGCACTAAATTTCACTCTTTCTCTCTCAGTTCTTTATTTGTTTGGTATTTAAGTCATATAATCAGGACAGCGATTCAAACGAGTGCGAACACTCTTTGAAAAAGTTCTCTTACATAAAGGAGGGGGAAAAATGAGAAGATTCAAACGTTACCTGGCCGCTATGCTGAGTTTACTGATGATTTTGTCTGTCACCGCGTGTGGCAAGCAGACGAAACCGACAGAAGAGACAGAAAAAACCGAACCCACTGAGACCGTCGATGAATCGACAGATGACACGGCGCTAGAGCGAGTGTTTCCCTTGGGCGAGGTGACGGCGGACGATTCCTACAAGATCGGATTCTCGGTGGGTGTAGAGGATCAATTTTTGGCGACAATTCGTGGAGCCGTCGTCATCAAAGGTGGCGAGATGAAGGTCAAGGTTGAGACACTTTTCGCCGAAGACAACTATGATGTTCAGTTGGCGCAGATTGCAGAGTTGGCGGACCTTGGATGTGACGCCATCATAGCCTCATTGGCTTCCACCGAAAACGTGGAACCCGCGATCGAGGCCGCCGGGGACGTTCCGATTGTGTTCGTCAACCGCAAGCCGGTGCAAGATGACCTGTTGGTTGACAACAAAGTGATCTATGTCGGCAGTGATGAGGCGAACGCCGGTCGTCAGCAGGGTGAGTACCTGGCGAGTTATTTTGAGGGAAAAGACCTGGAGACGGTCAAATATATTCTCTTGAGAGGCAAAGACGGTCTGCACAACACGATGGAACGTTCGGAATCCGCCATAAAGGCGCTGGAAGACGCCGGCCTGGATCTCGAATCGGTCTACGAGGCCAGTGCCAATTGGGATCGTATCGAAGCCAAGATGACTGTGCTGGACGTTCTGAACAAGGAGCTGGATGTCGACTGTATCGTCGCCAATAATGACCTCATGGCTCTGGGCGCGATTGATGCCCTTAAGGAAGTGGATAACGAGAAATACGCGGATGTTCAGATCGTCGGAATCGATGCCATTCCGCTTGCCAGAGTAGCGATTCAAAATGGGGACCTGGCTTTCACTGTGTTCCAGGATGGCGAGTCGCAAGGCGTCACCGCACTGAGGGCGGCTGTCGCGCTGGCCAATGGCGATGACGTTCCCAAGCTACTGGACATTCCGTTTATCGGAATTGACAGCGGGAATATTGACGCGCTGAACCTGGTTGATCCTCAAAGCAATTAAATCGCTTGACAGGCTGACACGCCTAAGCTGAAGATTAAAGTCATCCCCGGACGAGTCATGACACGTTCGGGGATCATTTTGCTCGCTTGGTCGACTGGGCTGTGATTGACAAGGAGAATGGCGAGTAGTACTATCTTAATATCATTAAAAACAGGGGAGCTGGAGAGTGTCCGGCTGAGATTGAATGCCTATCTGCGTTCTGACCCTTGGAACCTGATCGGATAATGCCGGCGAAGGGAAAATGTTTGTTTATCTCCGCCGCCAGTGGGGATTTTTTTATTTTAAGATCCCCATGAAATGAAAGGGGATGTGACATGACACATTCAAGCATCGCAATTCAAGTTCTTCCGCAAATTGGCAAATCTGACGACAAAGAGGTAGTGCGGATTGTGGATAAGGTGATCCACTCGATCGTCGCGAGCGGACTTCATTATATGGTCGGTCCGTTTGAGACCACGGTGGAGGGCGATTTTGATCAGCTGATGCAAATTATTCGCCGCGCCAATGAAATCTGTGTTGAAGAAGGGGCGAGCAAGGTCTATTGCTATGTCAAAATCGTCTATTCACCAAACGAGGAGATTTTAACCATCGATGAAAAAACCGGGCCGTATCAAGGATAAGTTGCAGTCGTCACTGCTGATCGTGCTGCTTTTGGTCATCTGGCAGGCGCTTTCGTCCAGCGGTCTGATTCCGTCTTTTATGCTTCCGTCCCCTGTGGCGGTTGTGAAAGCGTTTGTCACTGATTTTCCGCTGCTGATCGACAACCTATGGGTGACCTTGCTGGAGGCTGTGCTGGGACTAATGGCCGGCGTCCTGTTTGGTTTTTTATTCGCCATGTTGATGGATCGCTTTCGACCGGTGCGAATCGCGATGTATCCGGTCCTGGTGCTGACTCAGACGATCCCCACAGTGGCGATCGCCCCGCTGCTTGTGCTCTGGATGGGATATGGAATCGCGCCTAAAATATTGCTGATTTTTATAGTCACGTTCTTTCCAATCACCGTCAACTCGTTGGATGGCTTTCAATCGGTCGATCCGGACGAGGTCCGTCTGCTGCGGGCGATGGGGGCGAGCAACTCCCAGATTTTCCGTTACATAAAATGGCCATCCGGTCTAAGCGCGTTTTTTTCGGCCTTGAGGGTCTCCGCCGCGTACGCGGTGCTGGGCGCTGTGATCGCCGAGTGGCTGGGAGGCAGCAGAGGACTGGGCGTGTACATGACCAGAGTCAGAAAATCCTTCGCGTTCGATAAAATGTTCGCAGTGATTTTTCTGATCTCGGCACTCAGCCTGTTGCTGTTGGCGCTGGTTAAGCGAATTCAACGCAAGAGCATGCCTTGGAGTAAGAAAGGAAATTAATATGAATCATCTTTTCGCGTCACGAAAAAGGAGTTTGGCCCTGATATTGAGCGCCGTGATTTTTCTGATCGCGCTGACATCCTGCGCGGGCAAGCCGGCCGAAACCACCGACCGGTCAGATGCCTCACAAACGACATCCGTCGATCAGACGGACGGTTCACATAACATCACGCTGGTGCTTGATTGGACGCCCAATACCAATCATACCGGTCTGTTCGTCGCGGCCGCGAACGGATATTTTAAAGAAGAAGGTCTGGCGGTTGACATTCAACAGCCACCGGAAGATGGCGCGCCGGTGTTGGTCGCGGCGAACAAGGCACAGTTTGGCGTGTCCTTCCAAGATATTTTGAGCGCCTCGTTCGGACGGGAGGAACCGCTGCCGATCACAGCTGTCGGAACCATCATCAATCACAACACCTCGGGCATTATTTCTTTGAAAGAAAATAACATCACCTCTCCGAAACAGTTGGAAAATGCGCGATACGCCACATGGGACTGGTCGATCGAACAGGCGATCATTCGCAATGTGGTGGAAACGGACGGTGGCGATCCGGATGAAGTGTTGATGATTCCCCAGACAGTGACCGATGTGCGAACCGCGCTTCAGACCAATATCGACGCGATTTGGGTCTACTACGCCTGGGATGGTGTGGCGGCGGAACTGGGTGGATTGGAAACGAATTATTGGGAATTCAAGGATATCAATCCGGTATTTGACTATTATAGCCCGGTCATCATCGCCAACGACACCTACCTGGATCAGCATCCTGATGAAGCACGCGCGTTTATGCGCGCTGTCAGCCGGGGATATGAATTCGCCATGGAGCATCCGGATGAAGCCGCGGAAATTTTACTCGAAGCCGCGCCGGAACTTGATCCCGAGCTGATCCACGCAAGTCAGAGCTGGCTTGCCTCACGGTATCAGGCGGAGGCGCCCCAATGGGGCTATATCGAGGCCGATCGTTGGGATGGCTTTTATACCTGGCTTTGGCAGGAAGGCTTGATTGACTTTGAAATACCGGCCGGAAAGGGTTTCACAAATGAATACCTCCCCAGTGCTGAATGATGAAGTCACCGCCGATGTGATTTTGCGGGCTGAGAACATTGTCCGAAGCTTTGATGGCAAGCGTACCTTGGATGATGTCAGCCTGTGGCTGCGGGAGCGGGAAATCGTGTCGCTGCTGGGTGTCAGTGGCGCCGGTAAGACAACACTGTTCCATGTCATCGCGGGCATACTGAACCCGGACAGTGGCAAAGTGTTTTTCAAAAATGAGGATGTGACAGGTGAAAGTGGCCATGTCGCCTATATGTTGCAAAAAGATTTGCTGTTAAAGCACATGACCGTGCTCGACAACGTGTGTCTGCCTTTGCTCATCAAAGGGGTGCCCAAGCAAGAGGCGCGCAGGCAGGCACAGCCGCTGTTTGAAAAATTTGGCATCGCCGGCTATGAGCAAAGCTATCCGGCTGAGCTCTCGGGTGGCATGTCTCAACGCGCGGCATTTTTACGGACCTATTTGTTTTCTCAGGAGGTCGCGCTGCTGGACGAGCCATTTTCGGCGCTGGACGCGATTACCAAAGATCAAATGCATCGCTGGTATTTGAATATCATGAAGGACATTCAGCTGTCGGTTATTTTGATCACGCACGACATCGATGAGGCGATCAAACTATCCGACCGTATCTATATTTTAGGAAGTCACGGAAAGATCATCAAAGAGATCGTGATGAATTCAAATTTGCGCAGAGGATCCGATTTTTATCTACAACCTGAGTTTTTAACTTACAAGCGTGAAATCATTCAGACTTTGAACACATCGCCCGCGGATGAATAATCTCACGGGCGATATGTTTATGATGTGTTTACAGTTATTTTTATTGAGGGGATTTTGGTTGAAAATCCTTGAATGGATCTTCAATGTCATCGGTTTGACCACCCAGTTTCTTGATTGCGGACATCGTTTCATAGTACAACTGGCGATCAGGCTTTTGGGCGGGATTGACGAGCAACGCGCGCAACATTGGCACGGCCCGTCCGTCTCCATACTGTTCCATGGCAAGCACCCCCATGATCTTGCGTTCGAGCCGCTTGAACGTGTCGCGCAGACAGTGATAGATTTTCTCGGTGGGAACGGTCGAGCCAAGATCCGCCAGCATGAACATAATGTATTCGCTTGCTGATGTGTGCGGCAGTTTTTGCTGATTGATCTGTTCAAGCGCGTCTATTAAATAAGGCAGGGAGTGATCGCCAATTTCCAGGGAATATTGGTAGATCAACTCGGCCATGTCTTGTGAAGGATTCTCCGCTTCGAGAAAAAGGCGCAACAAAACAGGATAAAAACTCACATCCTGCCACTGACCCAGCAAATGGACGGCCATTTTGACCCTTTCATCCTTGGCTTTGGACTGATCATCATCAGATTCTTTGCCGGGCGATCCGGGTAGCCCGTGATCGATGATCCGTTGCTCCAATGACCGCGCGAAACCAACACCGAACGAGCCAAGCTTGGACGTAATGAAATCGGGCAACACGGTGTCGCAAAAATCAGCGGCTTGATCAAACAGCTCCATCGCCTCTTCGGCGGATTCGATCGGGTCCACGATCCGGCGAGGCGTTTTTCCTTCCAGTTCATCAAACGCGATATCTCCCCAGCTTTGGAGCGAATTCATTACGCTGTTACGCAAAGCGATGGCCAGATCCGGCGTGAGTCGCATACCTTCGATTTGATTCGCCACCACGAATTCTTCGGTTCTTTTTTCCAGATCCCGATTCCATAGTTCCATCAGCCGCTTCAGTTCGGCGGTATCAATCTTCGTCACAGTTTTCCTCACATTCATATCAGCGCGCGCCGCGAAGTCATATTTCGACGGTGTGGCTATTTTTTCATATATTATACAGATTGTGGCGATCTGAAAGAAAAATCACCGGTTCGATTGACAATTAATTATTGCACTTTTACTATAGGGGGACGGAAAACATAATCATGTTTGTGCTATTTTCACATAGGTTCGATACTACAGATGAGGTGCTCAGATGAGAATTGGAATTACTGAAACTGTTTTAAGGGATGCGCAACAATCTCAAATGGCGACGCGGATGCCATTTGAAGACTTTGAGGACATTCTCTCCGCCATGAATCGAGCAGGTTATGAGTCGATCGAATGCTGGGGCGGCGCCACATTCGACAGTTGTCTGCGTTTCTTAAATGAGGACCCGTGGGAGCGACTGCGTAAAATTAAAGACGCCTGTCCGGACACCAAGCTACAGATGCTGCTGCGCGGTCAGAATTTGTTGGGTTATAAGCCATATCCGGACGATGTGGTTAGAGAGTTTGTCAATCGATCGGTGGCGAACGGAATCGACATCGTTCGCATTTTTGACGCGCTGAATGATCTGCGCAATTTGGAGGTCGCGATCGACGAGACATTGAAGCGTGGAGCCGAGGCCCAGGTCGCCATCAGCTACACAACCAGTCCGATTCATAGTTTGGAGAAATATGTTGAGCTGGTGCGCGAAATGGAATCGTTGGGCGCCACGTCGATCTGTATAAAAGACATGGCCGGGGTGATGACGCCTAAGGAGGCTTTTGACTTGGTCACGGCGCTGCGCGCGACCACCAAGCTCAGTCTCCACTTGCACACTCACGCGACCACCGGCATGGGCTTCATGACATTGCTGAAGGCGGCCGAGGCCGGAGCCGATGTTGTCGACACGGCGATTTCATCATTTTCGGGAGGCACTTCTCAACCGGCTACCGAGACCATGGTTTTCGCGCTTGAGGAATTGGGCTTTGATACCGGTACTGATTCGGATCAGTTGAAAAAGATCAATGACTATTTTTTGCCGCTGCATCAACGTTATATAGACGAAGGGTTGATCGATCCATATGTTTTAGGCACGCGGACCGACGCGCTGAACTATAAGGTGCCGGGTGGCATGTTGTCGAATTTGATCTCACAACTGAAAGGTCTGGGCGCGATGGACCGTTTTGACGATGTGCTCGCCGAGGTGCCAAGGGTGAGAGAGGATCTGGGCTACCCACCTCTGGTCACACCGATGAGTCAAATTGTCGGCGTGCAGGCGGTGCAAAATGTGCTGACCGGAAAACGCTATGGCAACGCGTCCAAAGAACTGAAGGCGTATATGATGGGTGAGTACGGACGATCTCCGGGACCCATCCGCGCTGATTTGATGGACTCGATTTTGGGCGACGAACTGCCAATCCAAACCCGATTCGCTGATTCAATGCCACCGGGTTTGGAAACAGGACGTGAAGAAGCGGGCGCGTTGGCTTCAACGATCGAAGATGTGCTGTCATATGTCCTGTTCCCGTCCATCGCGGAATCATTCTTTGAGTATAGGGCGCAGAGACAGCGAAACAGGTCTCATTACACAATAGAGAAAATGGAGGACTGACATGTTGAATTCAATTTGCCTCGCATACGCGATGTCGGCGGATCGCCCGGATGATCCATCTATTTGGATGGTGTCGCTGGTCGGTTTCGCGTCGGTGTTTGTCGTGCTCGCGTTGTTTTGGCTGATCATTGTCCTGCTGCAAAAAGTGGCGGAGCGCAGAGCGAACGGCCTGAGCCTTCCGTCAGGATCAGAGTCCGCGGACGTTGCCGCGGGTGTGAGAACCACATCTGATCATGAGCGTGGACCGATCGCCGATCTTGTGCCGGCAAAAGGGGGGGCGGGCGAGATCGATCTGAATGACGTGGACGACGCCACCGCGGCGCTGTTGATGGCGATTGTGGCGGATGAGACGCAAATCCCTTTGAATGAGCTGCGATTCAAGTCCATCCGGACTTTGTCGGAGAAAGAGGATGGGTCCATTTGAAGTAGATGTGGATCACTTTAAGGCATGATCAGACCGGATGCGGTCAGAACAGGAGAAATTGACAATGAAATATAAAATCTCACTGAACGGCAAAGATTATGAGGTCGAAGTGGAGAGGGGCGAGGCGAAGATGGTCAGCGTGACGGACACGCCTGCTGCCGTGGCGCCACCTGTGGCGCCGGTCACGACTGTGGACTCCTCGGCCGTGGCGCCGGACGCTCCGGAGGTTGAGAGCGACGTCGCGGTGGCTAAGGGCGAGACAGTCACCGCTCCGATGCCCGGAACGGTTTTGGATGTGCGTGTGAAAGAAGGTGATTCGGTCAGCGAAGGAGAGGTTCTTTGTGTGATCGAGGCGATGAAGATGGAAAACGAGATCACCTCACCCAAAGATGGAGTTGTGTTGCAGACTTTGATCAGCAGAGGCAGCAAGGTGGAGACCGCGCAGGTGATCATTGTGCTGTCATGATCGATTTTGCTATCTAAACCGAGGTTGGTCGCGGAATGCGCGGGCACCGGATTCGGTGGAAAGGGAAACCATGGAGATTTTTGAACGTTTAATTGGCGGTTTTTCTAATTTTACCTGGCAGCATGGTTTGATGTTGCTGATAGGATTGTTATTGATTTATCTGGCCATAGCGAAAGAGTATGAACCGGTGTTGTTGCTTCCAATGGGAGTCGGCTGTATCTTGGCGAACATTCCTCTTTCCTCTTCGGTAATCGACGGTGGATGGCTGAACGTGTTGTTCAATGCCGGTATCGCAAATGAATTGTTCCCGGTTTTGATATTTGTTGGAATTGGCGCGATGATCGACTTTTCTCCGTTGTTTAAAAGGCCGATCATGCTGTTATTTGGCGCGGCCGCCCAAATGGGCATATTTGTGGCGATGCTGATCGCCGGGTCGACGGGCTTCTTCACATTGCGCGAGGCCGCCTCGGTCGGCATAATCGGCGCGGCCGATGGTCCCACATCGATCTATGTCGCCAACCTGTTCGCCCAACGCTATTTGGGGCCGATCACAGTCGCCGCGTATTCTTATATGGCGTTGGTGCCGATCATTCAACCGCCGGTGATCAAACTGATGACATCACGAAAAGAGCGGTTGATCCGGATGGACGCGGACTATGACTTAACCGTGAAAAAAAGCGTGAAAATCAGCTTTCCAATTCTGGTGACGATCGTCGCGGGTTTGATCGCGCCGAGCTCCACTCCATTGATCGGCTCATTGATGTTTGGCAACCTATTGCGAGAGGCGCTGGTGGTCAACACCTTGTCCGAAGCCGCTCAGCATGAATTGACCAATATTGTCACCTTGTTGATGGGGATCACGATCGGTTCGACGATGGTGGCCGAACAGTTTGTTTCGATCAACACACTGTTGATTCTCAGTATTGGATTGCTGGCGTTTGTCTTTGACACGGTAGGAGGCGTCTTGCTCGCGAAGCTTATCAATCTGTTCTTAAAAGATAAAATCAATCCCATGATTGGAGCCTGTGGCATATCCGCCTTTCCAATGTCCGCCCGGGTCATTCAGAAGATGGCGGTCCAGGAGGACCCCACCAATTTTATTCTGATGCCCGCCATAAGCGCGAACGTATCAGGGCAAATCGCTTCGATTATCGCGGGATCTGTGATTATCGCGATGCTGATGTAGAGGTTTTGGCGCCCGCGCGCGTCACACCGTCGCACATGGATAGTCTAATGGGAATGTATAGGCGGGGAATGTGTGGGTGTGAATAATAAAAAATAAAAAAGGGAAATAAACGTGAAAAAGCTCCCGAAAGGGAGCTTTGGAGCGGGATACGAGATTCGAACTCGCGACTTTCACCTTGGCAAGGTGACACTCTACCACTGAGTTAATCCCGCATGGGAAACTGATATCACTCATGTGAATCAGCGATATCAATACTATCGAATCTTGCCGGAAAGGTCAAGCGTTAATTTGACGCCCAAAACAGTCCGAGCGAAGTTACACGGAGTGGACATCCATCATTCAATCGCGCGGCCGATACAGAGTAATGACTTTATGTTTGTGGTAAAATATTTGCAGACTGCGCAATTTGGAGGAGAAGTATGGCAACCACCAGCGTGACATTAAAATCGATCATCAATGAGTTTCATCTCGAAGAGATCACCAGCTTCGGCAACACCGAGGATATTTATATAACTGTGGCCGACGTGACCCGTCCGGGCTTGCAGCTGAGTGGTTTTTACGATCATTTTGGTCCGGATCGCATCCAGCTGATCGGCAATCAGGAAATGGCCTATCTGGCGCGTATGTCGGATGAGGAACGTCTGAAGTCGATCGACAACCTGTTTTCCAAGGGCATACCCTGCCTGATCGTTTCCCGGCATCACGATGTTTTTAAGGAGATCATCAAATGTTCCCGCCGTTATCAGACGCCACTGCTGCGCACTGACGAAGGCACCTCAACACTGATGAGCTCGCTGATTAAGTATTTGAACGTTGAGCTGGCTCCTCAGACGACTCTGCATGGCGTGTTGGTTGAGATTTTAGGTGAGGGCATCCTGATGCTCGGTGAAAGTGGAGTCGGTAAATCTGAGACCGCCATGGAACTGGTCAAGCGGGGACATCGCCTGATCGCGGACGATCTGGTCGAGGTGAGAAGGGTGTCCGACACGACGTTGGTTGGGCGCTCGCCGGAAATCATACGTTATCTGATTGAAATTCGGGGTCTGGGCATCTTGGACGTGAAAGAGCTATATGGTGTTTCGTCGGTCAAAATGCAGGAGTCAATTAATTTTGTCATCAATCTCGAACTGTGGGATGAGGATAAGGTCTACGAACGATTGGGCTTGAATGAGGAGTTCACGGATATCCTGGGCATACAAGTGCCCTCGATCACCATTCCGGTGCGGCCGGGCAGGAACCTGGCAATTATTCTTGAAGTCGCGGCGATCAATTTCCGCCAAAAACAAATGGGATACAACGCGAGCCGGGCATTGATGGACCGCTTGTTTGGCAATCGAGACGCCTAGGAGCGAGCGACACGCGAACATCTCTTCGAACATGACAAGGATTCAATGAGCAAATAAAGAGCCGGCGATTTCTCGACCGGCTTTTCAGGAGTACAGTATGGACAAACAGAATGCGAGCGACACCTCGGTGTCGCGATTGAACGATCAACGCCGGGCGTTGACCGAATGGGCGGGAGCGATCGCCGGCGACATCCGCCAGCAGGAACCGATGAGCCTGCATACCACATTTCAGATTGGCGGACCGGCTGACTGGTTCTACGAACCGTCCAACGAGACGCAATTCAATCAGATCATGGTCGCCTGCCAGGCGTGTGGCATTCCGGTCACTGTGATCGGCAGAGGATCCAATCTGCTGGTCAGTGATCGCGGTATCCGCGGCATGGTCGTCGCTTTGGGTAAAAATTATTCGAGAATATCAGAATACAGCGCCAGTCAATTGTCGGAATCTTCGTGGTTTGATGAGCTTGGTCGAGATGGTCTGCGCGGCGATGTCTTCTATCTGTACGCGGAAGCGGGCGCTTTGCTCAGTGACTTGTCTAATCACGCGGCGCGAAATGACTGGACCGGTCTGGAGTTCGCCTGTGGAATTCCGGGCACGACCGGAGGAGCGGTGTATATGAACGCCGGAGCGTATGGTTCATCCATGTCGGATGTTGTGATCGCGACTCGTTATTTTGATGAATCTTTGAAGATCAAAACCCTGGTGGGAGCGGCTCACGAATTTGATTACCGCGACAGCCTGTTTAGCCGGCGCGACGTACTGATATTAGGGACACTGGTCATGCTGCAACGCGGGGATCACGCGCTGATAGCGCAACTGATGGACGACTATGAAAACAGGCGCGCCTCCACGCAGCCTCTGGAATTTCCCTGCGCGGGCAGCATATTTAAACGCCCGCCCGGACACTATACCGGCAAACTCATCACCGATAGCGGTCTCAAAGGCAAACGAATCGGCGACGCGATGGTGTCCGAAAAACATGCCGGGTTCATCGTGAACGACGGCGCCGCGACAGCGCGGGACGTCATCTCATTGATTCGTGAGATTCAACAAACTATTTTTGAAAAATATGAAGTTCATCTGGAGACTGAATTGCGCCTGGTCGGTGATTATACCGAGGAGGAGCTTAGTGTGTCGCGGCCACGTGAACCGTGAGACGCGATTGGGATGAGACGAAAATGAGGAGATAAAAGATACATGGACATCATCATTTTGTCCGGAATGTCAGGTGCGGGAAAGACCAGAGCGGTCAGTTTTTTAGAGGATATGGGCTATTTCTGTATTGACAATCTGCCCCCCCAATTGCTGAACAGTCTGGTACACACCTTTTTGCAAGGTCAGGGCGGCGAGGGTTTTGGCATTGAGCGTCTCGCTTTTGTGATCGATGTGAGAAGCGCGGAATTTTTGGCCGGCGCTCAGGAGGCGCTGGACAATCTCAAGAAGCAAAGTATACAATATCGCATAATTTTCCTGGACTGCTCGGACGAAGTGTTGATCCGACGATATAAACAAACGAGGCGCAATCATCCATTGGCCAGGCAGATGGGCATGGCGCAGGCGATCGCCACCGAAAGACGCCAGTTGGAGTTTTTACGCTATCAGGCTGACGATGTGATCGATACCTCCAACATGATCAATCTTGACCTGCGAAACTATATGTATCGTTTGCTGAAGCGTGAGGATGGTCCGGATGAGCGCATGTCGGTGTTGATCGTCTCGTTCGGCTTTAAATATGGCATACCGCTTGAATGCGATGTGATGATGGACGTGCGGTTCATCCCAAACCCGTTTTACAACCCTGAATTGCGACCACTTTGCGGATTGGACAAAGAGGTCAGCGAGGATGTGCTGAGACACGAAGAGACGCAAATTTACATGAAGATGCATGAGGAGATGTTTAAATTCTCCTTGCCGCTCTATGTGCGGGAGGGGAAGGCGCGGTTGACCATCGGAGTGGGCTGCACGGGCGGACGACATCGCTCGGTGGCGATAACCGAAGATTTGGCCCGTCGTCTTCGTCAAAGCGACCACCGAGTGCTGGTGAGTCACCGCGATGTCGAAAAAGATCCGCGCAACGAATCAAAGGAGCTCTCCGATGCGGTTGAATGATTTGACCAATCGATACCAAAATGAACTGATTTCCTATACCAGGCGACCGGACAGGGGACCGAACATAACAGTGATCGGCGGCGGAACCGGTCTGTCCACCTTGTTGCGCGGCCTAAAGAACTATTCTCACAACATCACCGCGGTGGTCAGCGTGGCAGACAACGGCGGCTCGTCCGGACTCCTGCGCAAAGATCTGGGGATCATTCCGCCGGGTGACATCCGCAACTGCATCATGGCGTTGGCCGACACCGAGCCGTTGATGTCCGAGTTGATGGACTATCGATTCCAAGATGGATCTTTGCAAGGTCAGAATTTTGGCAATCTGTTTTTGGCGGCGTTGTCCGCTATTTGTGATGACAATTTTTATGACGCGATCCGCAATTTCAGCAATGTTCTCGCGGTCACCGGAACTGTGTTGCCGGTTTCGTTGACCAATCTTAATATTTCGGCAATATTGAGCGACGGCAGCGTCATTGAAGGTGAGTCCGCGATCGGCAGCAGAAAAGCGAGACCGCGCCAGAGGATCGAACGGATTGTCATGGATCCCGCAGACGCGCCGGCGTTGCCGGAATCTCTGGCGGCGATTCGGGACGCCGATCTGGTGGTCATTGGCCCGGGCAGCCTTTATACCAGCATAGTGCCCAATCTATTGTTCAAAGAGGTGGTCCAGGCGATTGAAGAGACAAGCGGACATGTGGTGTATATTTGCAATCTGATGACTCAGCCGGAAGAGACCTATCAGTACTGCGCCACCGACCATCTCAACGCCATACTGCTGCACGCCGGGCGAAACAGCTGTCATGATTTTATTGACTATTGCGTGGTCAACAACGCGCCGATTCCTTTTGAATATCTGGAAAATTACGCGGAATTGAAATCGGAGGCGATCACCTGCAATCCCGGTTCGATTTTGCAATCCGGCGCCGCGCTGATTCAGACGCCGCTGGCTTCAACAATCAATGGCATTGTGCGCCATGACCACCTCGCTCTTGGCAAAGTGGTGGCGCTGTTGGCCGCGAAAGCCAGTGAGGAAAAACTGGAGCGGGCGAAAACCAAAGTTTATCGCAATTGGCGGACTCTTTAATCGGATGGTGTTGTTATATGTCCTTTTCACATATTGTCAAAGATGAGATTTGCGATTTTTTCGCGACGTCGCCGGCGGATCAATATATTTTATTGGGTATCGCCCTGATCGTGAATGGTCGGTTTCATAACCAACAAATCGCCTTTTCCACCGCTCAGCAATCATTCGCGAACATTCTGATCAACACTTTTGAGACAGACTTAGGTGTTTCGTGCGATGTGAGTCCGGGCAAAGAGCAGACGACCTTGAAAGTTTCCGATCCGCAAGACTATGAGGTGACGCTGAGATTTTTGAAAGAGGAATTTGATTTCGATCTCAGTGGCGGACGCCTGGGCAAGGACTGGGTCGCCGGCGCCGATCGGGTGGATGAGCATGGTGAATTTTCACACGCGGCGCGTGTAGCGCAGGCCGCTTTCCTCGCCGGTGGATCGGTCGCCGATCCGAACAAGGCGTACCACCTTGAGCTGTCGATTCGACGCATCGAGGTGGCGATTCAGTTGCAGAGCCTGCTGGACATGTTCGGGATCCAAATGACTTTGTTGCGCAGATATGGATATAATGTGCTGTATTTAAAAGAAGGGGAGGCGCTTTCCGATTTCCTGGCGTTGACAGGCGCTCATATCTCTCTGTTGAACTTTGAGAACATGAGGATGGAGAAGGATTTACGTAATTCTGTCAATCGAGTGGTCAACTGCGACACCGCGAATCTGCGCAGGATCGCGAATGCCGCGGTTCGTCAGTTGCTGATGTTGAGAAAATTGAGGGAGCACGAGGTTTGGAGCACCCTGCCACAAGAATTGCGGGACACGGCTCAAATGAGGTTGGACAATCCGGATTGCTCGCTGCGTGAAATGGGTGAGATGATGAGTCCGCCGCTGGGCAAGTCGGGTATGAACCATCGTCTAAAACGACTTGAGGAGATTGCCGCGAAGCTTGACTGACAGAGATGCGACAAGAATGTGAAGCGGTGGACATCCTGTAGCGTATGTCGCTTGAATCACTGAGCGGGCGTCAGGCCTGTCCCAATTGGCGAACCCCCCTGTCTTAAATGATTGTTTGATGAAATGAGATAAAGACAATAAATGAGATGTGAAATTGTATTGATTGAACCGGAAATTCCGCACAACACCGGCAATATCTCGCGGACCTGTGTCGCGCTGGGCGCGCCTCTTCATATTTGTGGAGAGCCCGGTTTCAGCTTGTCCGACAAAGCCGTCAAACGGGCGGGGCTCGATTATTGGCATGATTTGGATATTCATCTTTGGAACGACTTCGAAGAGCTTTACCGAAATTATCCCAACGCGCATTACTATTACGCGACGACTAAAGGTGGTCGAGTCTATTCTGAAATCACCTATGAGGATCACGTGATGCTGATCTTTGGCAAGGAAACAAAAGGATTGCCGGAATCCATGCTGCTGGCGCATCCTGAACGCTGTGTGCGCATTCCCATGCTGACAAAAAAACGCTCATTGAACCTTTCCAACGCGGTAGCCATCATCGCTTACGAAGTTTTGAGGCAACATGATTTCGCGGGGCTGGAGTCAATGAGCGACTTTTTCGCAAATCATCTCTGATTTGGATTGAACTTATTTTTGATAGCTGGTTGAGACCAGATTGACCAATTCTTCTTTGGAAGTGTGGGCTTTGTCTGTGTGTCCGAGCGCGAGACCGCCAAGGATCCGATAGCCTTCCGGCACAATCACTTCGCTGATGGCCTCTGTTTTTTGTTCATTCATGCGATTCAGGAAACCGTACACATACAGGCTTTCCACTCCCAGTGTGGTGGCAGCTAAAGACATATAAGACAGCGCGCAACCCACGTTCTGATTCGCCAGCGCGAAAGATTCCTCATTGGCGGACGCCAGAATCAATGCCTGAGCGTTGAACATGGGATCGCTCTTTGAATCAGGCTTGCCGGGATCGTGACGCAGTTTGTCCAGCAACTCGGCGTCCTTCACAACGGTGAAATGCAACGTGTCATATGCGCCGCGTCCGACCGGGGCGTTTCCTCCAACCTGCAGGATCGTTTCAATCAGATCATCTTTAACCGGTTCGTTGTTGAACGCTCTACAAGAATAACGCTTTCTTATTGTCTCCAAAAAATCCATAGCTGATCTCCTTTCGGTGGCGTCGCTAATAACGCCATTTATATCCAAACGTTACCGGTAAGTATAGCAGAAAATGGAATTTTTCAAAAAAGTGAGGATGCCGGTTGATTGAAATTCACAGATACCTGCCGTATCATAAAAAACAAATCCATGGACTTTGTCGGGAAGTCATTTCGCATGGACAACTATGATTGGAGATTAAATTATGCTGGACATTCAACTGATTCGCAAAGATCCTGAATTCGTTCAAACCGGTTTGGCTAAACGCGGGTTTGAAGTGGACTTCGCTGATTTTCTGGCTTTGGACAAAGAACGCAGGGCACTGATCGCCGAGACAGAGGGGCTTAAGGCGGAGCGGAACAAAGTGTCGGCTCAGATACCCAAAATTAAAAAAGAGGGCGGAGACGTGACCGCCATTTTGGCGCAAATGAAGGAGTTGGCTTCGGAAATAAAAGAAAATGATGAGCGTTTGGCGCGAATGGACAAGAGACAGTGCTCTTTTCTGGACGGCCTGCCCAACCTTCCGGATCCGGATGTCGTCGCGGGCGGCAAAGAGCAAAATCAAGTTTGGAAGATATATGGAGAAAAACCGAACTTCGAATTTGAACCTCGCCACCATGTGGATATCGCCGAGCAACTTGGACTTATTGACTATACAAGGGGAGCCAAGCTGTCCGGCAGTGGCTTTTGGGTCTATCGGGGGGACGGAGCACGCCTGGAATGGGCTTTGCTGAATTATTTTATTGAGGCTCATTTGAATGATGGATACGAGATGATACTGGTACCCCATCTTTTAAACTATCAGTGTGGGTATACCGCAGGACAGTTTCCCAAGTTTGAAGAAGATGTCTTTTGGCTGGACGTCGACACCGAGTCGGATCGTGGCGCCGGCCAATTTTTGTTGCCGACGGCCGAGACCGCGCTTGTCAATCTTCACAAAGATGAGATCTTAAATGAAAAGGACCTGCCTAAGAAATATTTCGCCTATTCTCCCTGCTACCGCAAAGAGGCGGGCAGCTACCGCGCGGAAGAGCGAGGCATGATCCGCGGTCATCAGTTCAACAAGGTTGAAATGTTTCAGTACGCGCTTCCCGAACAGTCTGATCAGGCATTCGCCGAGCTGGTGGAAAAAGCCGCCAAGTTGATGGAAGGTCTGGGACTGCATCACCGCATCAGCAAGCTGGCCGCCGGTGACTGCAGCGCGTCCATGGCGAAAACATATGATGTGGAAGTTTGGATTCCAAGCATGGAGGATTTCAAAGAGGTTAGTTCAGCCTCCAGCGCGGGCGACTACCAAGCGCGCCGCGGGGCCATCCGATTCCGTCGCGACGGCGCGAAGCAGACCGAGTTCGTGCATACATTGAACGCTTCGGGCTTGGCGACTTCGCGTGTGTTGCCTGCTATTTTTGAGCAATTACAACGTGCGGACGGATCTGTAATGATTCCCGAGGTGCTGCGCAAATGGATGAATGGACAACAAAGCCTGCGTCCCGCGCGCTGATCGACAAACCGGTTCAATCCATACCTGTCGACAGGACGGCGCCGGAGACCGGCGCCGTCTCTTAATTTACCGCCCAACTAATAAATAGATAGAAAATATGCTATAATATATAGCGTGTTATCGATCCAGTTAATATTAGACGGATCCATGCAATCTGATTGTTGAGGGTTGAGATTTGTAAGAGCATTGAATTCTTGCATGGGAAAGGACGTAACGATAGATGAGTCAATATACGAAATACTACGCCAGCTTTAGTGAATATGGAACCACCACGACGTTCGGCAGTGTCGGCCGGACACTGGAGGTTTTTTTTCTTGAAGACCAGAGAGACAAATGGGTTGAAGAGGATGTCCCCGCGGACGGTGAGCAGTTCAGAGAACCGGTTACCTTGAGGCAGGCAGGCGCGATTTTGACAATTAATGACTTTTACACGGTTCATGAACCGGATGGCAGCACTTGGGTGGTGGCTAGAGAAGATATACTGGATCCGGATATCCAGCTGCCTCAGACACTGCTGACCCTGGCCAGCAAGGTATTGCCCTTGGAGGATCAGGACGCGCTCGAATTGGATAAAATCAAGGACACCGCGGTCGCCGAGATCATCGCTGAGGAGGAGGCTGAGCGCGCTCGTCAGGATACCTGACGTGACTGTCCGCGCGAATCTTGCTTTTGGTTGCCAATTAAATATAGACGGCGTGTCAAAAACAAGACTCCCGGTATCTATCAAGTGAGATTTTAGGAGAGGCAAATAATCCATTTCAATCTTGCGGTTATTCTTTACAAGTATGATACAAAGTGTTAAAATCAATTGTCTGCGTTTACCGCAGGCAATTTTTCTGTTACGGAGCATTCCGTTTACAAACCAATTTTTAAGAAAGGAGGTGTATTGATGCCTACGTTCAACCAACTAGTAAGACAAGGACGCTCGTCCAAACGCGCCAAGTCAGGTTCACCGGCTTTGCATATCAACTACAACACGTTGAAGAGACGTTCGACTGATCTCGCTTCTCCTCAGAAACGTGGAGTTTGCACAGTTGTTAAAACAACCACGCCTAAGAAACCAAACTCGGCTTTGCGTAAGGTTGCCAGAGTTCGTCTTACATCAGGACTGGAAGTGTCCGCGTACATTCCCGGTATTGGTCATAATCTGCAGGAGCACTCGGTCGTTTTGATAAGAGGCGGCAGGGTAAAAGATCTTCCCGGTGTTCGTTACCACATCGTCCGAGGCACGCTTGACGCTGCCGGTGTGGCCAACCGTCTGCAATCTCGTTCCAAGTATGGAGCCAAGAAACCAAAGGCGGCAAAGGTAAAGAACTAAGAAGATCATAGGTTGGACTCAATTGCTCAGTACACCGTGCAAGAATATATTCGCATGGCCCGAGCAAGACAATCCGTAATTGGTATTGAGTACCTGTGATATCAGGCAAACGCCTGCATGATCATTTAAGGAGGGAAGACAATTGCCACGTAAAGGCCATGTCCCAACAAGAGAAGTCCTTCCGGATCCATTGTATGGTGATGTTCGAGTGACCAAACTCATTAACAACATCATGCTCGATGGCAAGAAGGGAATCGCTCAGCGGATCACCTATGAAGCTTTTGACATTATCAAAGAAAAAGCAGGTTTGGATCCCCTAGAAGTTTTCAACAAAGCGGTAGAGAATGTCATGCCGATGTTGGAGGTGAAGGCGCGCCGTGTGGGTGGCGCCAACTACCAGGTCCCTGTCGAGGTTCGTCCCGAACGTCGTCAGACACTTTCGCTACGCTGGATCGTATCGTTCGCACGCAAGAGAAACGAGCGGACGATGAAAGAGCGCTTGGCGAACGAACTGCTGGACGCGTATAACGAGACCGGTGGCGCGTTCAAGCGAAAAGAAGAAATGCACAGAATGGCTGATGCGAACAGAGCGTTTGCTCATTACAGATGGTAAGCCCATCAGGCAGAAGCCATCGGAAGGAGTTTATTTAATGCCAAGAGAATTCTCGCTCGAAAAAACGAGAAACATCGGTATTATGGCGCATATAGACGCGGGTAAGACTACCACCACCGAACGCATCCTGTATTACACCGGCAGAATTCACAAAGTTGGGGAAACTCACGAAGGTGGAGCTGTCATGGATTTTATGACGCAGGAGCAAGAACGTGGTATCACGATTACCTCAGCGGCCACCACGGCCCAATGGAACAATCATCGCGTTAACATTATCGACACACCGGGTCACGTTGACTTCACGGTGGAGGTCGAGCGCTCGCTGCGGGTCCTGGACTCCGCGGTCACATTGTTAGACGCGAAAAGCGGTGTGGAACCGCAGACGGAGACTGTCTGGCGTCAAGCCGATAATTATGGTGTTCCTCGTATTGTTTACATCAATAAGATGGATATCACGGGTGCCGATTTTTTCCAATCGGTACAGACGATGATCGACCGTCTCGGTACAAACGCGGTTCCGATTCAGATCCCCATTGGTAAAGAAGATCACTTTACCGGTATTGTCGATTTGATGAAGATGAAGGCTGAGATTTACAAGGACGAGATGGGTACCACCATCGAGGAAGTTGAAATTCCGGCTGATATTTTGGAGCTCGCCCAGGAATGGCGCGAGAAAATGATCGAATCGATCGCCGAAACCGATGAGGCTTTGACGTTGTCGTTCCTTGAAGGTGAGCCTATTTCCGATGAGGATTTGACAGCGGCGTTACGCAGGGCGACAATCGCCTGCGAGATCACTCCGGTGGCCTGTGGATCATCGTAT
>CAZAPS010000021.1:0-28642 GCA_964487355.1 uncultured Oscillospiraceae bacterium | reverse complement strand
TGATCCGGCTATCCACGTGAAAAAGTTTATCATTTACACAAATCTATATCAAGCATCTATGTGAATTAATTGTTGTTTGCACAATTATCTTTATTGAATAACCACAAATTTATCTCAACCGCCGCGCCGCTTGGAGCGCCTCAGCAATCACTTTCTCCTCATCAATCGTTAAAAATGAATTTTTATACAATAAACAGCGGCCATCGCAGTACACACTTTCAACATTCTCAGGCCCCGCGCTGTAAACCAGGGCGGAGAGCACACTCTCCGGGGTGTCCTCGTATATCGCCGGTTGGATATTGGCGTCTGTCAGATTGATCACTTGCAAGTCCGCCCGCGTTCCCGGAGCCACCCGCCCCGCTTGTGAGAAGCCCAGGCCCTCGTAGCCATTTGTGGTGGCCATGCGCAGCACATTGGGAGCCGTCATTTTCACCGGATCCAAAAATACCCCTTTCGGCAACAGCGACGCCAGACGCATCTCCTGAAACATATCCAAGCGATTGTTGCTTGCCGCTCCATCTGTGCCCAGCGCCACCTTCAATCCTGACTCAAGCATTGATTGGACATCCGCGATTCCGCTTCCCAGTTTTAAGTTGCTGACCGGATTATGCACACAGGTCACATTGTGACGTTTTAAAATTTCGCGATCTTGCCGATCCAGCCAAACACAATGAGCGGCCACAGTCGGCACCTCGAACACACCTTCCTCGGCCAGTTTCTCAGGCGGTCTCATGCCGTAGGCACGCAGACAATCCTCAACCTCTTTTTTTGTCTCGGATACATGAACTTGAATGCCGATACCCAATTGTTTCGCCAAATCGGCCAGTTTGCGGTACATGCTCTCTTCATAAAGATAGATCGAGTGAACCAATAGCGACGCTTTCAACAGTCCATCGCCGGCTCCGTCATATTGTTCAACAAACGCTTTCGCCTGATCGGTCTTAAGCACCGATTCACCCGCGCTGTCTTCGCCTTTTCCCTCGCAACATAAATTCAGACGAAACCCCGCTTCCAACGCCGCCCGGGCGACCGCTTCGGAGTAGTAATACATGTCCGCCGCACAGGCCGTGCCTCCACGAATCATCTCAAGCAACGCGAGATTCGCACCCGCGTACACTTCTTTTTCCGTCAATTTGCTTTCGCGCGGAAAGATATTGTTGAACAGCCAGTCATGCAGGGGCAGGTCATCCGCGGTATTGCGCATCAACGTCATCGGCAAATGTCCGTGCGCGTTGGCGAACGCGGACATCAGCACACGATTTTTCCCCGCGTAGGTTTGAAATCCTTCAGCCAAAACGGAACAGGCGGTTTCGCGGTCGGTGGAGACCACCTTGATCTCTCCTTTGGAGATCGCCACATATTGATGGGTCATGACAGCCATTCCCCAACCCGAATCGGGCGTGACAACCATGATGTCCTCAAACAGGAGGTCGATCTGCTCGGTAAGATGATTCATGATGTTTCCCGCGCCCCGCGCTCAGTCTCCTCACCCAGATATTCCTTTTGGGCCGCTGTCAGAGTGTCGATACGCAACCCCCGAGCTTTTAACATCAGCTCGGCGACTTTGCGATCCAAATGGTCCGGCACATCGTATAAATCCGGTTTCAACGTGGCTCCTTCTTCCGCCAGATAACGTGCGCTTTGCGCCTGCAAGGCGAAGCTCATGTCCATGATCTCAACCGGATGCCCGTCACCTCCGGCAAGGTTGACCAGTCGACCCGCCGCCAAAAGGTTTAGTGTGTTTCCATTTTCCATGGTGAAACCCATCACATTGGGGCGCGCCTTTTTTGTCTCGACAGCGTCTCGGCGCAGATCATCGAGATTGATCTCCACATCGAAATGACCCGCGTTCGACAATAACGCGCCGTCTTTCATTTTGGCGAAATGAGCGCCCGTGATGATGTCTCTCGTGCCGGTCACCGTGACAAACACGTCACCCAATGGCGCCGCTTGCTCCATCGTCATGACCTGATATCCTTCCATCAGCGCCTCGCAGGCGGCCACGGGATCCACTTCGGTGACAATGACTTGAGCGCCCAGCCCTTTCGCTCTAAGCGCGACACCTTTGCCACACATGCCAAAACCGGCCACAACCACTATTTTTCCGGCCACGACCAGATTTGTCAGTGACATGATCGCGGTCCAGACCGATTGGCCCGTGCCGAATCGATTATCAAATAGATATTTGCAACGCGCCTCATTCACCGCCACCGCCGGATAGAGCAACTGTCCTGTTTTCGCCCAATTGCGCAAACGGTGCACTCCGGTGGTCGTCTCTTCGCAGATACCAAGCAGGTTGGCGCCTTTATCCTTACATTCATGGTGCAGCAGATCAGCCAGATCGCCACCATCATCAATCACGATGTGAGGTGAAAACTCCAGTGTTTTCTTAAGATGACTCACATATTCCTCCGCCGACGCGTCATGCAAGGTAAACACCGTCAAGCCTCGCTCCACCAGCGCGGCCGCCACATCATCTTGAGTGGATAACGGATTGCATCCGGTGATCGCCACCTTCGCCCCTCCACGCTCCAGCACAGTAGCGAACACCGCGGTTTTCGCCTCCACATGGACGCTGACCGCGACACGTAGCCCTTCGAGTGGCCGCGTCTTTTCAAATTCTTCCGCGATTTGCGCAAGCACCGGCATATTCCGCTCCGCCCAGTTCATTTTCTGGTGTCCGGAAGGTGCCAGACCAATATCACGAATCTCAGAATTATATTTCATTTTAACCTCATGTTCACTCGTCAACCGTTTTTACCGTGACAGTTTTTGTATTTCTTGCCGCTGCCACAGGGGCAAGGCTCATTTCGGCCGACCTTCCCGACATCTCGCTTGGCCGGTTCCCGGGTCTCTTGCGCCTCGCCACCGGGTCTTCCCTGAGAGGTGGTCCGCGCCGACGAAGCCGCCGCGGCCTGACCAAATTGACCGCCGCTTTCCTCGCGGCTTTCTTGAATGTTTCGAGCCTGCGACTCACGCTTGGGCGGTCCGTTCGTGGTGAATGTACCGCGCATGATCAATTTAACCGACTCTTCCTGAATCAGTTGGCTCATCTCGTCGAACATCTGCGTACCTTCTTTTTGGTACTCGATGACAGGGTCGTGTTGCCCAATGCCACGCAGACCGATTGAATTTCTAAGTTCATCCATGGTATCAATATGGTCCATCCAATATTGATCCACCGATTTAAGCAAGACCACGCGCTCGACTTCCCGCATTAGATCCGCGGAGCCCAATTCAGATTCACGACTATGATAGCGCTCCAGAGCGCCCGCTTTCAGCCGTTCGATAAACGATTCAGGTTCAAACGACTGAGTGTTCAGCTCCTTCAGTTCTTTGATAACGGGAAGCAAGCCAAACAGGTCACAAAGACGGGTGACCATCTCCTGCAGATTTCGATCCTCGGGTTCAGTATATGGATCGCAGTATGTGGCGACGATATCTTCGGCCAGCTCGGATATGTTTCTTTCGTAAAATTCACGCAGATCCGCGCCGTCCAACACCTGCCTGCGCTGGGCGTAAATCATCTCCCGCTGTTGATTCATCACATTGTCATAGTCAAGGACATTCTTACGAATGCCGAAGTTTCTTCCTTCAACTTTGCGCTGAGCGGATTCTATCGACGAGCTTAACAGCCTTGCCTCGATCTGCATATCCTCATCGACTCCCAGCGTCTCAAAAAGATTGTTCAGGCGCTCACCACCGAAAAGACGCATCAGATCGTCATCCAAACTGAGATAAAACTTGCTTTTGCCCGGATCGCCCTGACGGCCGGAGCGGCCGCGCAGCTGATTGTCGATACGACGTGATTCATGTCGTTCCGTGCCGATGATATAAAGACCTCCGGCGTCGACCACGCGTTCGTGCTCCGCCCTCGTCGTGTCACTGTATTTTTCTTCGAGTTCCCGGAATTTACGGCGAATGTCCAACACCGCCTCGTCGTCGGTCTCGTTGTGAGCCGTGGATTGTTCGATCAGCTCATCGTCATATCCCATTTTTCGCAATTGCTGTCGAGCCATGAACTCCGGATTTCCACCCAACAGAATGTCCGTGCCTCGACCGGCCATGTTTGTCGCGATCGTGACCGACCCAAAACGTCCGGCCTGAGCGACGATCTCCGCCTCGCGGTCATGCTTTTTCGCGTTCAGGACATTGTGTCTGATGTTGTAGCGATTGAACATCGAAGATAAAAACTCCGACCGTTCGACCGAAACCGTACCGATCAGGATCGGCTGTCCTTTTTCATGGGCGGCCATGACCTCTTTCATCAGCGCGCGATATTTGCCATTGCCGGTCTTATATACCGCGTCGGGCAGATCAACACGTTGATTCGGCATGTTCGTCGGTATTTCAATCACATCCAAACCATAAATCGAACGAAACTCATCCTCTTCGGTCAACGCGGTTCCCGTCATGCCGGACAGTTTTTGATACATACGAAAATAATTCTGGAAGGTTATGGTGGCCAGCGTCTTGCTCTCGTGTTGAACGTCGACACCTTCTTTCGCCTCGATCGCCTGGTGCAGACCGTCGCTGTAACGGCGACCGAACATCAGACGGCCGGTGAAATCATCCACAATGATGATCTTTCCATCTTTCAAAACATACTGGTCGTCGCGGTGCATGGTGCCATTTGCTTTCAGCGCGTTGTTCAGGTAATGCTGCAAATCAAAATTGGCCTCATCCGCGTAGTTGTCCAGTTTGAAAAACTTCTCCGCCTTGACAACGCCCCGAGCGGTCAAAGTGGCGGATTTGGCTTTCTCGTCGACAACATAGTCGTACCCCTCCTGCTGCGCCTCCAGGTCTTCTTTCGTGTCAATTTCCGTGACCACAAGTTTACGCAACCGTTTGACGAATTGATCCGCTTTGACGTACATGTCAGTCGAAGCGTCGCCCTTGCCGGAAATGATCAGTGGGGTTCTCGCCTCGTCAATCAGGATCGAGTCCACCTCGTCAACAATCGCGAAGTTCAACTCTCGCTGGACCATGTCCTGCTTATAGATAACCATGTTATCACGCAGATAATCAAAACCAAACTCATTGTTGGTACCGTACGTGATGTCGCATGAGTAAGCCTCACGCCGCTCTTCTTTGCTGATTCCGTGCACGATCAGTCCAACGGACAGGCCCAAATAGCGATAGACTTTGCCCATCCACTCAGAGTCACGACGGGCAAGATAGTCGTTGACCGTCACGACATGCACACCCTCACCCGACAAAGCGTTCAAATACACCGGCAAAGTGGCGACCAGCGTCTTTCCCTCACCGGTCTTCATCTCCGCGATACGGCCCTGATGCAACACGATGCCGCCTTGAAGCTGGACAGGATAGTGCTTCATATCCAGCACACGCCAGGCCGACTCGCGCACAGCCGCAAACGCTTCCGGTAAAATGTCATCCAGCGTCTCGCCCGCGGCAAGTCGTTCTTTAAATTCCGCGGTCTTCGCCTGCAATTGAGCCTCGGTGAGCTTCTCATATTCAGATTCGAGAGCGAGCGCCGCCTTCAGCAGGCCATCGTTGCGCTTTAACTCTTTTTCACTGTATGTACCAAAAATTTTCGTCAATAAACTCATATGTGTCCCTAACCTGCGGATTCTTCGAAAAACGGTTCATCTCATTCCGCATCATTCATCTTTTTTCTTTTGTTCATCTTCCAGTCTTCGTAGCACAATTTTGTAGCCATCCGACCCATACTCCAGACACCGATTCACACGGCTGATCGTGGCCGTGCTGACTCCGGTCTTTTCGGTTATTTCCATATAGGTCTTTCCATCCCTGAGCATATCGGCCACTTGCAGTCGTTGCGCCATTGATTTAATTTCCGAGACTGTGCAAAGATCCGAAAAAAACTGATAGCATTCCGCTGTCGTTTTCAATGATAAGATTCCCGCGAACAAGCGGTTTGTATGTTCGTCTTTTAGCTTCTCATTCATCATTTGAGCTCCAATTCTACCGAGGATTATGATGAAAAATAAACGTAATAATCATACCGCAAGCCCCCTTTCATAGCAAGCGCGGCGCTATTTTGGGCACCTGTGACAAGATCCTCGCGGCCGGCGCTCAAACATTTCAAAGGCTGTTTTTACTTATAACGGCTGCTCTCTCCAATCCGGCGCACCTCCAATCGCACACCTTCACGGGCTGCCCGGTTCCTTAAATCATCCAACACGCTCAGCGCGGCCGTCGAACTGTTTGTCGGGACCACGACGATCAGCTTCCTGCTTTGTATATCGGACGATTGAATGTGTAGACTTGCGCTACCCCAGGGGCGCGGTGTTCCGTCGAAAGTCGACAGTTCGTTGACAAACCCCATCACCTTGCCTTCTAAAATGCTGTGATCGAAATAATAAGGTGAGGTCAGGTCGATACTTTTGGTGGCGACCGCCGTTCCGTCCACCAGTGAGGAAATCACCGGATAGCTGTCCGGCAAAGAACCTCCCAGTCGGTCACGAAAATATCTGCCACGCACAAAATTTCCTTTTGACCAGATGGAATCGTCGTTGTCTTCTCCCGCGTCCGCGTTCTCGTTTTCCGATTCACCTGTATGTAATGAGGTCGACCAAAGTGGAATCACTTCCACCTGCCCACGGCTCAACGAACCAAAATAAGTCGGTACCTCAAACGTGTAATCGATATGTATATGATAGCGCTCTTTATTGATTTGCAAATAAACGCCCGGATTGGTGATAAATTTGCGCAGCCAGGGCCGGTGTTCGGTGTTTTTTATAAACCAGTGATTGGTTCGATCCAGCAACACACCACCGGTCAAATGCGTCAGCGTCAGATTTTGAATTGGCGTTGAATGTGGGTCTGACTCAATCATCGCGCCAAAATTCAGCTCAGGTGTTTGCGCCAGGACCAAAGCGAACTCCTCACAGCTTTTTTGACTTGCCCCTCGCCAGACCACCTCAGCCTCGGCGCCGATCACAACCATCAACAAAGAAATCACCAGCATTATGAACAGCGGACAGGCCAGCGCCGCCTCGAGCGCGACACCACCTTGTCTATTCCTCAACAGGCGAGGCGCCGACGATCGCCTCCTCCGGCGATGACCTGTCGTACTGCGCGCGGATGACAACGTCGCGCCACAAGCTTCCATTGGGACCTCCTTTCCAATCAACGCGCACGACCACACCCATGCACAAGCTCAGCCCGCTGTTCGCCTCCAACAAGTCGGCGATTCTTAAAATGATTTGGTCTTGCGGCACGAATAGAGAATACAGCAGCATATAATCTTGATAGTACAAGGACAGGTTGCCGGACTTGCGATACGGCCAAAGATCCACCGCCATTCCAAGGCATAGCGACTTAAACTCTTTATATGCGGCCAAGGCGCATTCGACAATCCAGATCAAATCGGTGAGCACCGTCGGACTGATCGTCACTTGGCCCACACTAAGCACGGCGATCAATGTGGAGAGCACCGCGGCCATTGATCGCGCCTGCGCCATTTTCGTCTCGTCCGCGCGATAATCCACAAGCTGAATCAACAAACGAGTGCCGAACAAAAGTGAGTTGCCAGCCATTTGATTCTCAACATCTCGCTCTTTTCCAAATAAAACATATTCAATTTCAAAGTTTCGCTCGGTCGGCAGTTCATTGAGCCTGACATGACGCAGATTTGTCGCGTAGATTTCATTTCGCGAACCCGCACTATGGGTCGGCTGACACTTGAACATCCTCTGAGCGTAGACATTGAGGCTCAGATCATCGTAAACCGGAAGGTCTCCAAAAGCTAAAAACCGTTCCGCCTCGTTGACACACTCCGCCAACGCGGTCAGGTCAAGCAATGTGGCGCCGGTGGCGTCGAGTGGGTTTTCACCCTTGAAAGAGAGCTTGGTCTTGCCGGCCTCAATTAGTGACTCCCAACCTTGCAAGGCCAGCGTATGATCATCATCCGACCAGTTTGCCGGATTTTGGCGCGAATCATCGCCGCCCGGACTTGAGACCTCCGGATCGGTGACGGAACCGATTTCTTCTAATGACCGCTGTCTATTTTTTTCTTCGTCCATCACCAACAATCCGGAAATCTGATTCAAAGAAGAACACAGGGTGGAATCCGTCAAATATTCTCCCGCTTTTAAACCGCCAATCTCCGTATAAGCCTCCTGACATCCGGCGATTCGCTCCACAATGACCTCGCCGGTTCTAATCTTCATGAAATTCACAATTTGATTTTTTAATGACTGACCCTCTTTTATATCTTCAGCCGAACTCATTTCAAGGTGCGCCGTCCCCGGAATTTTGTACATCGGAATCACCGCGCCGATTTGATCCGGAACGTCCGCGCCAAAAGCCATGACACCATATGAGTCAAACAACTTTCTGTCGTACGCGGACAATACCGTATCGGCCTGCAAAGTCGCGGTCTGGGCGATTTGATGTTCGGTTTGACGCAGCCCGGCCAGGCTGACCACGCTGGAGCCAAGTAGACAGACCATCACAATCACCGTCGCCATGAAGACACTGATCGATCCTCGCACATCGCGCAAAAGGTGGTTGGTCCCGCCATCGTCCGCACATGATCGATCATGGGGAATCTTTTTTTCCAGCACCCTCACCTCCTTCCGCGTCGAGGCCGAACTGTCCATCGCTCCATGACACCAGGTCTTCCATTTGTTGTTGAAAGCGCAGCATGCGTGGAGGGTGTGTGATGACCCAATACAACGAAGGCGTTGACTTCAATTCATACAGCATTTCGGTACGCAGCATGGAAACACAAGCTTTGGTTTCCTGCGCCGCCCGCTCGCTCACGTTGCGATACAATCCGGGCAGTCCGCCGAGAAAGCTCACTGTCAGCAAGATCACCAATGGCACGGTCAGTGTCGTTTCAAAAGTGTGCATTTCTTCCTCTTTTCAGTCTGATCGATTCACGCGCTTCGCGGGCGCCACATTCAGTATGGACGGACAAAAAAAAGACGGTTGATTCTTTTATAGAAAAAACCGTCAAAAATGAGACAATTTAATTTTTCTGCCAATATCTAGTCGATCATTTATGCAAAATCTTAGACAAAAATTCGATTGTGCGCGGATGTTGAGGGCGATTGAATATATCGTCCGGCGTCCCTTCTTCCGCGATGATTCCGTCATCCATAAAAAACATTCTGTTGCCGACCTCCCGCGCGAAACCCATCTCATGGGTCACCAGCACCATGGTCATACCGTCGTCCGCCAACTCTTTCATAACCTGCAACACTTCTCCGATCATTTCGGGATCCAGAGCTGACGTAGGTTCATCAAACAACATGATGGCCGGATCCATGGCCAGCGCGCGCGTAATCGCCACACGCTGTTTTTGACCACCGGACAGCATATTCGGATACTCATCGATTTTGTCAAGCAGACCCACCCTGCGCAGCAGCACCTTCGCCTTCTCATTCGCCTCGTCCTGCGTCATCCGCTTGAGTTGGACGGGGGCCAAGGTGATGTTTTGACGCACCGACAGATGTGGGAAAAGATTGAAGTGTTGAAACACCATGCCCATCCGTTGTCGCACATTGTTGATGTCCGAAGAAGGGTTCAAAATTTCAGTTCCCATCACATTGATGCTGCCCGAAGTTGGTTTTTCGAGCAAGTTCAAACAGCGCAAGAAGGTGCTTTTGCCCGATCCGGAAGGACCGACGATCACGATCTTGTCTCCTCGATTAATATGAGTGGAGATGCCTTTGAGCACCTGTATCTCACCAAAATTTTTGTACAGATCTTTAATGTCGATCACTGCGCGCGAGCCTCCTTTCCAATTTGTTCATCAACGCCGTCATCCCCAATACCAGGACAAGGTAGATCAGCGCGACCATCAGCAGTGGCTGGGAGCTGTCCAAAGTGATGCTTTGGATGTTCTGTCCCCCCCGTGTGAGGTCATCAATGCCGATATAGCCGGCGATCGAAGTTTCTTTGACCAGCGTGATCAATTCATTGAACAAGGTTGGCAGCGAATGTTTTGTCGCCTGTGGCAACACGATTTTCTGCATCGTCGTGCGATAAGACAGGCCGAGCGAGCGGCCCGCCTCCATCTGCCCCGGATCGAGCGACTCGATACCGGCGCGAAAGATCTCCGCTACATAGGCGCCTGAGTTCAAGCCAAAGGCCAGCGCGGCGATCAACATCGTGTTGGCATTTCTCACACTGCCGAAAATGGTGAAATTCCAAATCAGGATTTGCACCATCACCGGGGTGCCGCGGATCACTGTGATGTAGAGATTCGCGAACAGGTTCAAAATGCCGATCCGGGCGCCGCCACGATAGGCGACGCGGATCAGGCTCAGCAGCAGACCAATGATGATTCCGATCACTCCGGCGATCAAGGTCATCTGGATCGTCGCCCACAGACCTTTGATCAGCATCATGTAGCGTTTTTCCTGAATAAAATTCGCAAAGAATTTATTGCCGACAGTCTGCCAATATCCCGCTGTGAAAACACCGCCTCGATACATCAAAAAGAGAATCAGCACAATGAAAACCATGATGCCCGCCGTGCCGCGGTCGATTCGCGGATTTTTGTCATCCACAAGGCGCTGTCTCGAGCGCTTGTCCTCCATCACCGCACCTCCAAACTGATGCAGATACCGCGCCTGAGCGCCGGTCTTGTGCTTTTATACCCGTCACCTGCTGTTCGAGTCGGTTTCAGCCTCATTTGTCAGAAGTGGCGTAATCATCGCTCATCACAAGAGCGACTTGGCGCGCGTCTTCGACATACGCCACACTAAACGTCATGTTTTCCTCCCGTTCGGGCGTCACGGTCAGGCCGGCGACAATCATGTCGACCTTGCCGCTGTTGACGGCGGACGGCAGTGAGTCAAAATTCATGTTCTCGATGACCAGTTCCATATCCATTTTTTTGGCGATCGCCGCGGCCATTTCCACGTCGATGCCGATATAGCCGTCGCCAACTTTCAGCTCATAAGGAGCGAATCCGGCCTCTGTGCCCATGATCAGCGTTCCACCCGCGGCGCCGGCGTTCAAATCGATGTCCTCGGGTTTGACGTCCACGTCACTATTGTATTTATCGATAATGGACTGCAGCGAGCCATCGGCTTTCATCTCGTTCAGCGCGTCGTCGATCTGCGCTTTCAATTCATCGTTTCCTTTTTTCAGAGCGATGGCGTAGCTTTCATTGGAAAGAGGCTCTTCCATGATGACCATGTTGCCTTTCTCTTCAACAAAACGTTTGGCCGGGCGCTCGTCCATAATGACGGCGCGCACCTTGCCCTGCTCCAGCGAAGTCACAGCGTCCACATATTTTTCATAGGTCGTGACGTTGTCGACATTCTCCTCACCGACCAGCTCTTCGGCGAGGATATGCCCGATGGTGCCTCGCTGGGCCGCCAGCTTTTCAGTTTCCAAGTCAGCGATCGCTGTCAATTTTTCTGTTGCAGGTTCATTTTTTCCGCCACAGCTCGCCAGTGAAAGCAGCAAAGTCACAGCTAAAAACGCACTGAGTAATTTAGTGGATAGTTTCATGTTTTCTCCTTCGTCTTCGTCAAGTTGCGCCGGAGCCATGCCGGCAGTCGAATCTACTTTTTATGAGCCATTTGTGGACTCTTAAATAACGCGTTAGATTATATCATTCTTTTGCGTCGATAATGAGTTGGAAGCGCCTCCTCAGAAAAATCAACGCAAACTCGCATTATGTTTTTTCTGCAGGTTATCCAGTATCTTGCCGATAACAGGGTTGACCTCCTCATCTTGCAGCGTCGCGTCTTCCTTACGAAAAACCAGGCTGAAGGCGACTGATTTTTTGCCTTCCCCTACCTGGCCACCGCTATAGACATCAAAGATCTCACACGACTCAATGAGCGGGCCACCCGTCCTCAAGATGTCCTCGCGTAGCTCACCCGCCATCACCTCGACGTCGATGACGACAGCGAGGTCGCGCGTGATCGGGGGATATTTGGGCAACGGGCGCTGGGTGCGCGCCTCGGTCGAACGAGCGTAGATCTCATCTTTGGTGAGGATCAAAATCACAAGATTTTCGCTTGTCTCAAAATGGTCAGCGACGGTTGGATGAATGTAACCCATATATCCGAAGACCTCACCATCGATTAGCAACTCCGCGCCACGGTATGGGTGAAGGAACGGGTATTCGGTCGGATCGGCGAATGATCGCCAGTCCGGCTCGCTCAAGCCCAGCGCTCGAATCAGCTCAGACGCCAGGCCTTTCATATGGTAGAAAGTCGCCGCCGAGCGACGTTCTTCGTTGTCATCATAGGCCAGCGCGGCGAATTGACGAATCTCATTGGGCAAGGTGTTCGGATCATCCGACTCCGGTTGATAGACAGATGCGATCTCAAACACTCTGCCGCTCGACGCGCCTTTGCGCCGATTGCTCGAAGCCACCTGTAAAATGGACGGCAACATACCGGTGCGCATGTAGCCGTCTTCCTCACCCATCCCGCGCAACTTTACCATTTTGCGCTCTGGCGCGTCACTTGCCAAAAGCAGCTTGTTGTTTTGGGCAGGACTCGCGAAGGTGTAGGTGCAGATCTCATAAAATCCCGCGCCGATCGCCACGTCTTTGAGTGTCTCCACCGCGCGTTGAACTCGGGTGCGTCCCCCTTTGGTCGCTTCTTTGCCCGCCGAAAAGGTGGATGGAATGCGGTTGTACCCGTAAAATCTCGCGACTTCCTCAGCCAGATCCGCTTCACACTGCAGGTCCGGGCGGTAGGAAGGCATCTGATAAAGACCGTTGTCATCCAACCGAACGCAGCCCAGTTTAACCAACAACTCCTCCATCCACGACGCGCTGATATCAGTGCCGAGGAAATGATTGACACGGTCGGGACGCAACCGGATTTGGCGCTCCGGTTGAGGATCGCCTTCTCGATAGATCGGATCTGAAGTGACCTTGCCGCACCCCAGCTGTTCCACCAGTTCACATGCCCGTTTTAACGCGCGTGTCGCGTTGTTCACGTCCAGCCCTTTTTCATAGCGGGTGGACGCCTCTGTGCGCAGTCCCATTTTCATCGCTGAACGGCGGACGTTCACCGGTTCGAAGACCGCGGATTCAAACAAGATGGTTTGTGTGTCCAACTCAATCTCCGAGTTTTTTCCACCCATGACACCGGCGATGCCGATTGGCCGCTGTCCATCTGCTATCACCAAAACACTCTCATCCAACTCATGATCATTGTCATCCAAAGTGGTCAACGTCTCACCTTTTTTCGCGCGACGCACGATCAATTTGCCGTCGGCCAGAGTGCGGTAGTCAAACGCGTGCATCGGCTGGCCGATTTCAAGCATGACGTAATTGGTGATATCGACAATGTTGTTGATGGGTTTGACACCGCAATCCCGCAGTCGTTGCTGCATCCAGGCCGGTGAGGCGCCAATCACGACATCGGTGACCACACAGCCATGGTAGGCAAAGCACAAATCAGGATCCGCGATGGAAATATCGATCATGTCATGTGTTTTTTTATTTGATTTGGCGACCACCACAGATTCGATCGGCTGAAACGGCTGATCCAAAGTGATCGCGGCTTCTCGTCCCAAGCCTTCGACCGAGAAGCAGTCCGGGCGGTTTGAGGTGATCTCAAAATCAATGACGACGTGTCCGAGCCCCATAACATCCTGAATGGGCACTCCGACCGGCGTGTCCGGAGATAGAATAAAAATGCCGTCCTCCGGGGCTCCCGGATATTCGTCCGGAGTGTAGCCCAACTCTTGAATGGAGCAAAGCATGCCATTCGACTCAACTCCTCTCAGTTTTCCCTTGCTAATGCGCACACCACCGGGCAGCCGGGAGTTATGTAGCGCGATGGGAACAATGTTGTTGAGTTTAACATTGGGCGCTCCGGTCACGATTTGCAAAGGCGTGTCGGCGTCGATGTCGATGTCGCATACAATTAACTTGTCGGCGTCCGGATGTTTGACGAGCGAGATGATCCGCCCGGTCACCACATTTATGATCTCGCTGCCGGTTATCTCATACGATTCCACCTTGGAGCCCGACATCGTCATCGCGTCACAAAAAGTCTGCGCGTCGGACGGCAACGTGGTGAAGTCATTTAAAAACTGCATGGATGTTTTCATTAAATCCAATGCCTCTCTTTCTCATTTAAACTGTTCGAGAAAACGCAAATTGTTGTCATATAAATTGCGAATGTCGTCGATATTGAAGCGTGCCATCGCGGTTCGTTCGACACCGATGCCGAACGCGAAACCACTGTAGATCTCTGAATCAATTCCACAGTTCTCAAGCACACCAGGATGTACCATGCCCGCTCCCAGGATTTCCACAAATCCTTCATTCTTACAGGTCGCGCAACCCGACCCACCACATTTCCAGCAGGTGACGTCCACCTCACAGCTGGGCTCGGTGAACGGGAAATGATGAGGACGAAGGCGGATCTCGGTCGTGTCGCCAAACAGTTCTTTGGCGAACAATTTCAAAGACCCGACAAGATCGCTCATCGCGACATCTTTGTCGACCATCAGCCCTTCGATTTGGTGAAAAATCGGAGAATGAGTCGCGTCGGGCGTGTCCGGACGATAGACTTTGCCCGGACAAATGATCTTGATCGGAGGCTTTGATTCATTCATGACGCGGATTTGCACCGGAGATGTCTGAGTCCGCAAACAAATGTCATCGGTTATGTAAAATGTGTCCCTGCTGTCGCGGGAAGGATGTCCTTCATAAATTCTCAGCTGATCAAAATTATTGTGCACCCACTCGACTTCCGGACCTTCAGCGATCGTATAGCCCAAGCCCATGAAGATTTGGCTAATCGTCTCGATCGTTATGCTGATCGGATGTCTCGCGCCACGTTCGGGCAAAGTGCCCGGCAGACTGATGTCGATCCATTCGGCCCGCAGGCGACGATTCACTTCGGCGGCTTCGACTTTCAATTTGAACGTCGCCAACAAATCCGTGATCTCCTCACGGACCTCGTTCGCGAGCTGTCCGATCAGCGGCCGCTCTTCTTTGCTTAGCTTGCCCATGCCGCGCAACACCTTGGTCAGGTAACCTTTTTTCCCTAAGTATGCGACGCGCAACTGCTCGATCATCTGCGACGTGTCGGCTTGTTCCAACACCTTTTTGAATTCTTCATTAATGCTTTTTAATTCTTGACGGATGTCATTCATTTTCCCCTCCAAAACATAAAAAAACCGCCCCGGAGACGGGACGGAAAATTACCGCGGTACCACCCGAATTCCGGCGGCAAGCCGTCGGCACTCAAATCTTGTTAAATGCTCACTCCGGAGCGAACTTCACCGATCCTCAGGCAAAACCTCCCAGCGCCGGTTTCTCTCTGCAGCCTTTCGATCCGCTACTTTCTCCATCGTCGCGATCAGAAATTATGTTATCACCCATTTTTTCGTCTGTAAAGCGCAATTCACCCACAAATATAACGCGCGGGTAGTCTCGCGTTCGAATTGTGTGCGAAAATCGTGAACTACGAGGTGGAATCAAGCATAATCGTGACCGGCCCGTCGTTGATCAGTCCCACACGCATGGCCGCGCCGAATTCACCTGTCTCCAAATGAATGCCGGACGCGCTCAATTGATCCACACAATATTCATAAAGGGGTCGGGCGATATCGGGTGGCGCCGCCTTGGCGAAACTCGGACGGTTGCCTTTATCTGTCCGCGCCTCCAACGTGAATTGAGATATCAGCAGGATGGAGCCATCCACATCGATCACCGAACAATTCATCTTTCCCACATCGTCCTCGAAGATTCTCAGGTTGAGCAGCTTGCGAATCAAATAGTCAGCGTCCGCGGTGGTGTCCCGCAGACCAATCCCCAGAAAAACCAACAGACCATGGTCAATCGAACCTTCAGTGACTTCATCGATGACAACCTCGGCGCACGCCACTCGTTGCACCAGCATTTTCATGGTCGAACCAGCTCACGCCAATCAAGGTCGCCCCGGTCTATCGCCAGAACCAGCAGTTCGGCTGACGCCAGATTGCTCGCGTAGGGAATGTTGTTCAAGTCGCAAGCCTCCAGCAAAGTGTTCGGACGGCCGTAGTCGTGAGCACTCGGATCTTGAATATAAATGACGGCGTCGACCTCATTATATCGGGCACGAGAAGCCAACTGATCCAAACTACTGTCTATGTCCGTCGAGATGCCAGTAATCTCAAGACCGGTTGAGCTCTCAAGCAACTTAGCCGTATGGAACAAGGAATACAATTCATGTGATTCCAGAATATGACTGTAAGCGATACAAAAATTGGAAAGCAATTCATTCTTGCGATTGTCAGCTAAAATAACGATTTTCACACCCTACCTCCACACATCACACATTGGGTTACTGTGAATCTTGAACAATATTTAATTCACAGCTTATCCATTTTTTGTGAAAAGAGCAAGAGAATCGCGTCAATTTAACAAAAAAAGTTTGACAGACCTGTTTTTTTACACCGATCATTCCGTATCGGGATCTGTCATCGTCCCCGTGACCGTCTAATAAACCCCATAATAAGCCTTGATCATCTCCGACGCCACACTGCTGACACCGGCGCCTCTGGCGCCACTCTCCGCGGCGACGGCGACAGCGATCTCGGGATCATCGTAGGGGGCGAAACAAATAAACAAGCCATTGGTTTGAATCTGTCCATCACCGTAATTGGTTTCCGCCGTACCGGTTTTTCCCGCGACTGCTACCGGACTTTCACCAAACTCCGAATAGGATGTCGAGCCCGGGTTGGTGACAACCTCGCGCATGCCCTGGCGAACAATATCCAGTCCATACTCGCTAAAAGACAGCGGAATGTCTTCGGCTTCTGATTTGAAGACAATTGATCCGTCCTGGGCGGTCACCTGTCGAATGATATGCGGATTGGTCAGGTAACCGGTCGCGATGCCTCCGGTCGCGCGCGCGAGCTGCAGCACCGTATACGAATTCAGGCCTTGGCCGATGGAGATCTGAGCAGTATCCGCCGGAAACCACTGTTGGTCACCGGGGTCGGCATAAAGACTTGCCTTCATCTCGCGAGAAGGACGCAGTCCCGACGCCTCTCCGGACAGTTCAATACCCGTCTTTTCACCCAGCTTAAACTCTTTGAGCGCGGCGGTCAGCTTGTCAATACCGGTCGTCATGCCCGCGTGGTAGAAATATATGTTACAAGAATAGGCAAGCGCGTCATTGAGCGCGATCTCACCATGCCTTCCGGTGCAACGAAACTCCTGGCCGTCGACATCCATATATCGCTGGCAGTTATAAATGGTCGATGCGTTGATCACCTCCTCATCCGCGGCGGCGACGCCGATAAATGCTTTAAACGTGGATCCGGGCGCGTACACCTGAGAGATCGCCCGATTCATCATAGGTTTGAGGTTGGTGTCCTGCAAGTAGGTTTGGACCCGCGCGGCCGCCTCCTCGTCGATCGTCATATCGATAAAGTCTTGCGGATCATAACTTGGATAACTCGCCATCGCGACGATCGAACCGCCATCCTTGAGGTTGATCATGACCGCGGTTCCGGCCGCGCCGGCCGAATCCACATCGTCCTCGGTCGCCGCTACTGAGTCCACATATTCTTTCAGAGCGTCCATCGCGACCTTCTGAACATCCATGCGCACAGTCAGTTGGACGTCATATCCGGAAAATGGAGTCTTGCCACCACTTTCGGTCACCTGACTTTGTGAAGCTTCATCGGGCGTCCAGATGTTGTAGGGCTTGACACCACTGGTGCCGTGCAAATACTGTTCGGCGATCGACTCAATGCCCGCCTTGCCGACTTTCTCCTGATTTGAATATCCTCGCGAAGTGTACTCGTCAATCTCCTCCGCGGAGATGCTGCCGACATAGCCGAGCACCTGCGCGATGTCCGCGGCGTTTTCGGCATAGTTCCGCTGGGGAGATTCTCCGTCCAGCACGCCGATATAGCGATAGTTTTGTTCACTGACGATCGCGGCCAGCTCGGCCGGAACGTCGGTGGCGACCGGAATGGGTTCACCTTGTATGAAAAACCAGTTATTTAGATAAAGTTGAAAACGAAAACGGAAGATCTTGAATTGGTCCTCCAAAGGAATGTCCTGAGGGATTTTGAACTTTGTTTGACTCATGAAATCAAAAAACACGCGTGGAGTCTCTTTGACAAACTGAGTGTCCTTTGAGGACTCGGTTTCTCCTTCCGGCAAAGCTTTCAAACCTAAATAATTGGTGTTCTTTTGCCATTCGATCATCTTGTCCTTTTCCATGGCGAAGGTCATGGTCTCGAGATCAAGATATTGATCAACCGCCTCACCATAGGTCACTTCGAACTCATCAAACAATTCAGCCAAATCCAGCAAAACCGCGTTCAGCTCACTGTCTTTCAGCCCCGCATAGGCGATGTAGATGTTGTTCACATATTTGTTATAAGCCAGAGGCACGCCGTTCACATCGAGGATATCTCCGCGCGGCGCCTCCACCTTCATCTGTCGGGAAACGCCTTTTGTTTCCTGGCCCATCACTTTTTGCGCGTCGGTCAGCTGCAATTTCGCCAATGAATGGAGCAGCAGCGCCCCGATCAGGGCGGTAATGATACCGACCACAGCGAATCGACTGCGCAAAAAATCCAGCACGCGTCTCTTTCTGTTTCTGGAACGAAAACCGGTTTGAGCGAACGTTCCCTTTTGACGTGGTTGATTTCGGTCACGAATCAAAGCAGCTCCTCCCCTCTTACACCCTGAGTCAAACGGTCTCGCTGGACGCGTTTGGGATAGGGTCCGAGATTCTTAAAGATTGGCAACGTCAGCAATCCGCAGAAAAGATTGAATAGTTCAAGAGGCAACAGACGTTTACCGGCGTAGGCCTTCACGGAAAACGCCCACATCCGCATGTCCGCGGATCGCACCATCAAATACTGAATCACAAAGATGGTCACATCCAGCAGCAGCGTGATGGTGATGATGGACAGAAAAACCGTGATGGCGGTTCGATTCATATTTCTTTGAAACAGGGAGGCCGCAAGCACGCCGGCCAGAAACAACATCAACATTCCCGAACCAAACACCCTGGAGCCCAGACAATCGCGGACAAAGCCCGCAATCAGTCCGACGACCGCGCCGTCGACGAAGCCGTATAAATATCCGGCCAGAACCGTCAGCACCAACATGAAATCGGGTTTGACACCCCAGGCGCCCCAGCTTTCAGGCCATTGAAATTGGACGATTCCGGTGATCAGTATATATAAAGCATATACAAAAATTCGTCTAAATCGATCACGGCGCCTCATGATTCTCCTCCGTGGATGTAGTTTCGCGTCCCACAAGAACAAAAACATCGGTCAATTCATCGATGCGCGAATATGGCTGCAGCGTGGCGAGCTGCTCTCCGGTCTCACCGGTCTTGACCTCGACGATGGTTCCCACAGGCAACCCCGGAGGGAACAGTCCGCCCGCCCCGTCGCTGACCACCTCGTCACCGGGTTGTAAAACGGCAGATTTCGGTATCCCGTCCACCAGGCACAGCCCATTTGAAATCAGTGACAAATCTCCGTGCACGCGCAGCACCGCGCCACCTGTGCGATTGATCTTACCGGTCACGGTAAATCCCTCACTAAGCAACGGGATCACTTTCGCGCCGCTGTGATCGATGTTGCTGACTCGTCCCACCAAATGCATGTCCGCGTCCACCACGGCGTAGCCGGCTCGAAAATCTTGGGACAATCCGTCCGAGGCGCCCAAGTTGATCGTAAAAGAATCAAAGAGGTTTCCATAGCCGCGACTCATGACCGAGGCGTGTTTCACTTCATAAGCGTCAAATTTATCTTTGATCTGAAGCGCCTGCTTCAGTTCCTGATACTTGACATTTTCAGCTTCCAAATCTTTGACCTGCTGCCTCAGCACGGCGTTTTCCTCTTCAAGCTGTTCATTATGTCTGCGAATCTCCATACCGTCCGCGACGGATTGGAAGAACCCGCTGACACCGTTCGAAGCGTGATCCACACCCGACTTGAGCGGTTGATAGGTGGCTGTGAACGGTGTGGTCACATGGTTTAGCCAGCTGCCGGGCACAAGCGCCCAGGCGATGATCGCCAACAACAGCACAACCACAATCATAACAATGGTCAGACGATTGAATTTTTTCTTATTCATGAAAACTACCTATTCTTCCACCGCATACATAATCATTTTATACTAGCCGAACGCGGCACAGCACGCAATTGATCAGATTCATTTATTCGGTGTCCGTTACAAAAAATTAATTTGTTTTTCGGTGTTCGTAAAAACACTCAAGTTTTGAAAAAAGATATCGCCACTCCTCAATCGTTCCAAAGTGAGGTCTGCGCTCGCATGCTGTAGTAACCATCTTTCGCGATAATCACATGATCGTGCAGGCGAATGCCCATCAGCTCGCCCGCCTGTTTGACAGCCCGTGTTGACTCGTGGTCGGCTCCGCTGGCCTCGCAACAGCCACTTGGATGATTGTGTACCAGCACAATGGCCGCGGCGTTGGCGCGGACGGCCTCGCGGAAAATGTCGCGTGGCTGAATCACAGCCGCGGAAAGTCCGCCTTGCGACACAATCACCTTGCGGATCAAGCGATTGCGCACGTCCAACAACAAAATCTGAACCTGCTCAACAGGCAAGAATTTCAGTTCGGCGCTCAACAACTCGTTGACCGTCTCCGGCGAGCTGAAAGAGGCGCTTTTATTCGGGGCCGGATGGTGCAGTCGTTTTCCGAGCTCCACACAGGCTTTGATCTGCCCGGCCTTCACCGGGCCGACGCCTCCCCATGTCTGAAGTTCTTCCAACGAAAGATCGCGCAACCTGCTCAAACCACCCACAGCATCCCGCGGGAACAGCAGATCGCGCGCCAAGTCCAGAGCATTCTTGCCTTTTTTGCCACTGCGTAGCAAGATCGCAAGCAACTCCACATCGGATAGGTTGTTTTCACCCACGCGCTCCATCTTTTCGTAGGGGCGCAGTTCCTCCGGCAGATGTTCAATCTTCCTGTAGTCTGCGGCGGCCGGGGTCGGGTTCACGTCAGATATCAATTGACCCGTGTCTTTTTCATTCAATGGGTACGGTTTGATATGGTCATCGAGCGGCATGGCATCCTCCTTCGCCACATGGGGAAGCAACTGAAGTCCCGTGTCGCCGATACCGAATCAAAACATGGCCGAGCCGGTCGTGCGCGGGAACGGCAGTACGTCCCGAATGTTGGTCACGCCGGTAAGGTACATGATCATCCGTTCAAATCCCAGACCAAATCCGGCATGTTTTGTCGTCCCGTATCTGCGCAGGTCGAGATACCATTCATAGTCTTCGATTGGCAGTCCGAGCTCCGACATCCGTTGTTGTAATTTCTCAAGTCTTTCTTCTCTTTGGCTTCCTCCGATGATCTCACCCACACCCGGCACAAGACAGTCCATCGCGGCCACAGTCTTGCCATCACTGTTCAGGCGCATGTAAAAAGCCTTGATCGCGGCCGGATAATCCGTCACGAAAACCGGACGATTGAAGATGTGTTCGGTCAAATATCGTTCGTGCTCGGTTTGCAGATCGCATCCCCAGCTCACTTTGAAATCAAATCGATCATTTACTTTTTCCAACTCGCGCACCGCGTCGGTATATGAGACGGTCGCAAAATCAGATGACACCACATGCTCCAGGCGCTTAAGCAGGCCCTTATCCACAAATCGATTGAAAAACTCCAGCTCCGCCGGACATTCTCGCATAATGTCGCGAATGACGTATTTCAGCATGTCCTCGGCCAGTCTCATATTGTCGTTTAAGTCGGCGAAGGCGATTTCCGGCTCAATCATCCAGAATTCGGCCGCGTGCCTTGAGGTATTGGAGTGCTCGGCGCGGAACGTGGGGCCGAAGGTGTATATTTTCCCAAACGCCTGCGCGAACGCCTCACCGTTCAACTGGCCGCTGACCGTCAGACTGGTCTTTTTGCCAAAAAAATCCTTGCGGTAATCAATTGTCGCGTCCGGATTCCGCGGTATGTTGTCCAGGTCTAAGTTTGTGACATGAAACATCTCGCCGGCGCCCTCGGCGTCATTCGCGGTGATGATCGGTGTGTGCACATAGAGAAAACCTCGTTCGTTAAAAAACTTATGGATGGAGAACGACGCCTTGGAACGCACTTTGAAAACGGCGTTATAGAGGTTCGCCCGCGGGCGCAGATGCGCGATCGAGCGCATGAACTCAGGTGTGTGACGCTTGGGCTGCAGGGGATAGTCCGGCGGACTGTCTCCCTCGATCCACACCGACACGGCTTGGATTTCCAACGGTTGTTTCGCGTTTGGTGTCAAGACCATCTTGCCTTCCACAATGACCGAGGCGCCGGTGCCACAGCGCGCGGTCTCCTCATAGTTGGTCAATGTGTCCGTGGCGTAGACCACCTGCACAGGAGTGAAGTGACTGCCATCGGAAATCGTCATGAAGCCGAACCGTTTCTGATCCCGGTTTGTCCTGACCCAGCCCGCGATCTTGACGATCTGATCCGCGTAAGAATCCGCTTTGAGATATAAGTCATTGATTGTCACTAACTCACTCATTTTTTCACGCCTTTCGCGCCACAGCATTTTTTATATTTTTTCCCACTTCCACACGGGCAAGGATCGTTGCGCCCAATTTTGTCACTGACCGCGATATGGTCCGTGCGATACTGTTTGGCGATCTGCTCACGACGTTCTGAAGGCAGCACGTTGTCCCACTCTTCAAGGTTGAACAGCCAATTCGCTTTGGCGTCATGCATGTTATATAGCAGAGTCTCAAAGTCGATGTCCAAAGCGAGCCGGGTGTCGTCGGTGACATCTTCCAGATCCAGTTTATTCTTTAAACTGTTATTGACGCCGTCCAAAAACCCGAGAAAGATCAACATGTTTCCATTGAAACCAAGTTCGTTGGCCAATTCCTTCGCGGATCCCTCCCAGGTCGCGTCCGGATATTCTGACAAAATTTTCTCGTACGCGATTCTCTCGAGCGAATAATACTCCTGCACAAAAGCATTGTAACGGCCCTGATCAGTCGAATCCTCGACTTTGGCATTCCAATCTGAAAAATAACTCATGATTCATCCACCTTAAATTATGTGTTCATTCACAGACTGTCAATCTTAAAATAGCAATCTGCTCTATGTCCTTCATTACCAATTTATCTTGTCACTCATTTGTCTCGTTGACACGGTCGGTGTCGATCAGTTCGACAATTTTCTTCAAAAAATCTTCTGTGCTCAGCGCATGTTTTTCTTTCAGAGTACAAAGCGAGATCAAGTCACCTGTCATGTAACCGGCTTCGATCGCGGCCATTGAGGCGCGCTCCAGCTCCTTGGCGAACGCCTTCAACTTCGGCAGTCCGTCCAGCTCTGCCCGTTTGGCCAGCGCACCTGTCCAGGCGAACAAAGTCGCCATCGGATTGGTCGACGTTGTCTCACCTTTCAAATAACGATAATAATGTCTGGTCACCGTTCCGTGAGCGGCCTCATATTCATAGGCGCCGGTAGGAGAGACCAAAACCGAGGTCATCATCGCAAGGCTGCCGTTCGCCGCGGCCACCATGTCCGACATCACATCGCCATCATAGTTTTTTGTCGCCCAGATGAATCCGCCTTCGGAACGCATCACACGCGCCACGGCATCGTCGATCAATGTGTAAAAATACTCGATGTTCGCGGCGTCAAACCGCGCTTTATATTCGGCCTCAAAGATTTCTTCAAAAATATCCTTGAAACGATGGTCATAGGTCTTGGAGATCGTGTCTTTGGTCGCGAACCAGACATCCATTCCGGTTTCCAAGCCATAATTGAAGCAGGCTCTGGCGAAACTCGAGATGGACTCATCGGTGTTGTGCACACCCTGAACGACACCACCACCTTTAAACTCGTGGATTGTTTGACGGTGTTCCGACCCATCCTCGAGACGGACAACCAGTTCAGCCGTCGCGCCGGCCGGGACAGTCATTTCGACATTGCGATAAACGTCTCCATAAGCGTGACGGGCCAGGGTGATCGGCCGTTGCCACGAAGTGACATAGGGCGCTATGCAGTCCGCCATGATCGGGGTCCGGAATACAGTTCCGTCCAAAATCGCCCGAATCGTGCCGTTGGGACTTTTCCACATCTGCTTCAGTGTGTATTCTTCCATCCGCTCGGCGTTTGGGGTGATGGTGGCGCATTTGACAGCGACACCCAACTCCGCGGTACGGTTCGCCGCGTCCACAGTGATTTGGTCATCCGTCGCGTCACGGCTTTCCAGACCCAAGTCAAAATATTCTGTCTTTAGATCAATAAATGGAGACAAGAGCAAATCTTTGATCTGTTGCCAGACCACCTTGGTCATTTCGTCTCCGTCCATCTCCACCAGCGGTGTCTTCATTTGAATCTTAGCCATATATTTCCTCCAAAATTTATTCTCTAAATTATCCTGTCGCCACATATCCAATCAACTTTGATTCAATCCTAATCTTGGCGTTCAACCCTGAGCTCGGCGTTCATATTATAGAAGGCGTTTGATGAATTCGCAACGAACCTCGTCGACAGCGCAAAGTGTCAACGCACTGTCGCCGCCCGCCCCGCCTGAGCGAGCAAAATTTCCAATCCGGTCTGTTCATCCATCAGCCCCGTTTTCAAAGCCACATCGGTTTCAAAACAAGCCTTGTAGATCGCTTCCAATTTGGGCCACGAGAAGCGGCGGACCTGCTGTCTCAGGCGTTTGGCCACAAACGGATGAACCCGCGCCGTCTCTCTCAGATCATCATCAGAACGACTGTCCAGCGCCAACATCAATTGTTTGAAATGTCGGGCCAGCATGAACAAAATCAACTGCGCCGGCTCCCTGCGGGCGAATAACACATGTAGGTAACGGATCGCCAGCTCAACATTCCCAATGGACACCGCGTCGGTGATATTGAAAACAGTGCCACGCATGTCGGGAATACAAACTTCGTCCAAAATGGACACATCGACCGATTTCACATCTGTGGATTCACAGTAAAGTTTAATTTTCTTTAATTCCTGACTAAGTTGACGCATATCGGATTCACAGCGATCGATCAGATTCTCTGCCGCCTCGACATGAATGCTCACTTCAATTTCAGACAGATTCTTACGAATCCAGTCAGTCAACACCTTCACAGATTCGTGTTTGATCTCACCAAGCGTCCCCTGGGACTCAACCGCTTTAATCAGTTTTCTCTGTCTGCGATCCACCTTGTCTTCGATGAATATCAAACACACACTTTGAGGTAACGACTGCAGGATATCGATAAAACGCTTCATGTCCTGTTCATTAAGCGAATTTGGCCGAAAGACCGCCGAACGGCGAATCGTCACCAAGCGACGAGATGACAAAAAAGGCGGCGTGTTCACGTCCTGGCGCAGACGATCTAAATCCAGCTTTGTCGTCTTACCTTCACAATCAAAGGTGACCGCGTCCAGATCTTCCATTCCGGGCTGCAAAACCGCCTCGCGCAGCCGCACGACAAGGTCATCGATCAGATAGCCGTCCTCGCCGGTCAACAGATAGAGACTTTGAGGGCCTTGCTCTCTTAGTTCTCGTAAAATCTTCAGATATGCGCTTGTTTGTTGTTTTTTCACCGTCGACTTGCCTCCTGAAGGACTATTTTATAACAATACGACACATTACGGCCAATTCTTTTGTTTTCCCTTATTTGAAGATCGTAATCCTTTGTTGCGGGTATAAATATGAACCGAGATCAAATCGATCGTCGGTCACCCTGAGCCACACCGCGCCACATTCGTCCGTGCGAAAAATCTCGCAATTTGAATCCTCCAATCTTCGCAGCACTTCTTCGGCGGGATGCCCATATAGATTATAATGTCCAACCTGGATTACGGACAGCTCAGGTTGTGTGAGGTCCAACAGCCTCGCGCCTGTCGAATGTTTCGACCCATGGTGGGCGACTTGAAGAACATCCATGTCATTTAACAGACCCAAATGAAACAACTGTTCCTCTTCCGCCACCCCGATATCTCCGGTCAGTAAGATTCTCACTTCACTCCAGGTCAACACGGACACCACACTGTCCTCGTTTTGCGCATTTTTGTGTTCAAGTGGCCAGATGACCTCGAGCGCCATCTCAGCACCAACATTGATCTTGTCTCCGGCGACAATTTCCAGCCAATCACAACCATAATTCAAGCTTGCCTGATACAGTTCAGGGTGCTCACGTTGCGCGACCAATTTCGAACAACCGGCAATTCTACCCACCATGCCGGCTTCAATCAACGGGATCATACCACCCACATGATCCTCATCCAGATGCGTGCAAATCGCCAAGTCGACGCAGCGCACGCCCAGCTCTCGAAGCGCCGGCAAGACAATCGTCTCGCCCGCCCGGGTGGTGCCCGCGTCCACCAATATTGATTGTTTTCCGGTTTGAATGAAGACAGAGTCACCTTGACCGACATCAAAAAACCATACCGCGTCACGATCGGTGAGACCTCGACACCAAGGCGACAGCAGTCCGCCAATCACAAGCATCACAGACAATTTCACAACAAACTTTCCGTTCACCGTCTGTCTAAAATAAAACAAATATAAAATCGACGTGAAAATGACACAGTAGATGATCGTGGCCGATTTTCCGGACCACAGTCCATAACCGGCGCTGTTGTCTCCCCAGGCGGCAAGACTATTCAATAAAAATAGGGAACCTCGCAAAGACAGCGCCACAATCTGAGGAAGGATCCGCAGCGCGCCGATCATGCCCAACAACAAACCGACGGTCGTCACGAACGTGGCCAGCGGCGTGGCCAGCACATTCAACAATGGAAATAAAGGGGACACGCGCGCGCCCGTCCACATCGTGAACGGCAGGCTACCCAATGTGGCCGAGATGGTCAGACTGACAGCCGAGTTTAAAGTCTTTAGAAAAGCGGTTTCGGCCGGCGGCGATCGCTCAGAAAAAAAGTTGAACAACCTTGGCTGCAGCGTCAATATTGATCCGGTCACGGCGACAGACATCCAAAAGCCGACGCGCAAGGCGAAAGGCGGATAAACCAAAGTCATCAAGGCGACAGCCGAAAGTAGATGATTGAATCGGTCGACTCGCCTTTTGCGCAGCGCGCTGATCAAGCCCAACGACTGCATGACGACCGCGCGTGTGACTGAAGCTTCCCATTCGGTCAAAAAAGCAAACAGCGCCAGCACAACCAGCCCACCAATGATTCGCTTTTTCCTTCGCCCATCACCCCACATCATCAGCGGTGTGAAAAAAGCGGTGACGGCGCTCACATTCGAACCCGACACCGCCATCAGGTGGGACAGACCGGCAGCTTGATAGGCTGATTTTAAATCCCGGTCAATCCCCTTGTCGTCGCCATAGAGCATGGCGGCGGTCAAAGCACTGTCTTCCTGTCCCAGCCAGCGAGAAAGCCCTGATCTGAAATAAGCGCGCAGTTGTCCGATCCGATCAGCAAAAAAACTGCCACGACTTCGCCCGGTCACTTTGAGCGAGCCTGAATCGGACACATCTGCTTTTAAATACACGCCGCCGGTCGCCAGCCAACGATCCTCCGCGAATCCACCGGGATTTCGCGCGGCTTCGGGCAGCCGGACAAGGGCGTTCAGCTCAATCTCATCTCCGACGCGCAATTCGCGCGCCACACCTTTAGATGACAAACTTAGCTGAATCTTTCGCCTATCGTCGTCACGCAAAATCACGCGCACAGCCGATGAGCGCGTCTCACTAGTGCCGGATATCGAGGTCAACGTGCCGCGCACGGTCACTAAATCACCTATGCAGGCGGCGCTTCGGGCATCCGAGATCTTGTGATTGAACACCAAGGCAACCAGCAAAAAGCAGGCCGCGCCTACCAAGACCGCCGATTCCGCAAGTAAAAACCTGAGCAAGAATGAAAATAACAGGACACAAAACGACACGACCAACAGCATGGGGCGCCGGTCGCGAAGTGTCCAGGCAACCAGCGACCCGGCCGCTCCGCCACAGGCCGGGAACATCATCGGGCGCTGTACGATCGCACGGCGCAAATCATTCAAGTGTTCAATTGGCAGGGTTTTGTGCTCCATCATGAACCTCCACCTCCATGATGGAGCACACCACTGCCTCAATCGACAGGAGAATCTCGACATTTCTCGACAAAACTCAATCGTCTTGACAAGAGTTCTCCAGCAATCGCGTTATGACCGTTCTCACTTCGCCCACACCGCTTCGCTTACTGTTTGAAATCATGGCGAAATCGATCGTCTCCGGCAGCCCAAGCTCCGTTTTGATCAACCTCGCCTGCCGACTGCGCGCCGCCGCGCTCAGCTTGTCGGTCTTGGTCAGCACAACCGCGAAAGGAATACCGCGATGATTCAACCATTCCTGCATCGCCCGATCTCCCTCCGACGGCTTATGACGCACGTCCATCAGATGCAATACCGCGCGGATCGGACGATCGCCTGTCAGATAGTCATCCACCAGTGAAGAGTACTTCTTAATGTTCGCCTGTGAGGTCTTCGCATAGCCGTAACCCGGAAGGTCGGTGATATAGAATTGGTCATCCACTTTAAAATACTGCACAGCCTGTGTTTTTCCGGGTGTCGAACTGACACGGGCGATCGCCTTTCGGTTGCTGATGGCGTTGACCAGGCTGGATTTTCCAACGTTGGATCGCCCGGCCAACACAATCTCCGGCAACCCATCCTGTGGACATTGTTTCAAGTTGACCGCCATTCCCCGGTATTCCACATTTTCAAAATTAATTTCATTCATTTGATCTTCCTCACA
>CAZAPS010000020.1:16921-30705 GCA_964487355.1 uncultured Oscillospiraceae bacterium | reverse complement strand
GACAATAATATCAAATAATTTTGATGTATTCTGCTGTTTTAAAGCCATCGTTAGATGGCTTATTTTTTGCAGCAGTCTTTTTCTTCTGTAACCGCATTCGGTGTTGTCAGCTCCTTGAGCAGAGTACCAGCATAAGAACTGCCTTTTTCACTGATTTTGTAGTGCGTCCATTTGCCTTCCTGACGGCTCTCCACCACACCTGACTCAACCAGAATCTTCATATGATAGGACAAGCCGGATTGCCCCAGATCGATTTGTTCCAACAAGACACAGGCGCATTGTTCTCCGGCGCATAGCAAATCCAGAATTTGCAGACGCCTTTCATCACAAAACGCTTTGAATATCTTGGCTTGTTTTTTATATTTTGATGTCAAATCATCACCTCAGATCAAAACTTGTTGATATGATGATTATGATTCTACAAAATATCATATCTAAACGCAAGAGCGATTTTTGTCGCACGGTGAACGCTCGAGTGAAATAGGACATTGATGATTTTATCACGGTAAGTCGCTCTGCGGGATAAGGTTGCGGTAAATATGATAATATGCTTATGTTACAGAAATTCCGGCGAACATAACAAATCAGAGACGGCCAACCCTGCGATCCGGACTGAGTCCGAATCAGCCATATGGCGATCAAAGGAGTGGCTGAGTATGAACGGAGAATCGGCATGGCATTGTTTATATTAATCATCATCGCTCTCCCGTTAATTTTATCGCTGTGGAACCTCATCACATTTATATGGTATCTGGCGAAGAAAAGAGAAAGACGCTTTAACAAGTGGATCGAAATCGTCGCGATATTGTTCGGCGTTGGCTATCAGGCCTTCTATATGGAGGTCGCGTCCGGTGTCATTTTAGTCAACTGGGATGTCCAATTATATAATTCTCAGGTGCACAGCATGATCGCGCCGGATCACGCGCTGACCATCGTTGTCATCTTGCTGGTGGCCCTGACCGGCTACATTGTCATTCGTTTTGTGCCGGCGGGCAGACAGTCCCCGATCGTGTCGGCTGTCGGGATCTCCGCGATCTATTTGGGCATTGGCATCTGTTTGCTGTGGTGCGTCCAAATCGCCAGCGACCTTTTTCTGCTCATTTTACCGATAAACTGCATCCTTATTTTGATCAAAGCCATTTACATATTCATTCGACAAAAAAACAGCCTGCTGCAAAACAAGACCAATCCGACAAAATTCAGACGCTTGTCCAAGTTGCTAAACAACGCGGTCAATCTTCCCTGGCTGGCACTATTGTTTGTGATTCCACTGCTCGGTGTGATTATTTTGATTCTTCTGCTGTTTGGGCAAGAACCGAGTAGTGTGATAAAAGCTTGGACTGAGACCGCCGACTGGACGATGTCTCAAAAGACAGCTCCGCAAAATATATTCTATGACGAACACTACCTTTGCACGGTGGCGGCCGGTGGACATAGACGGGTCGTCAAACCGATTCGTACCGGGCTGCGCCATGGGAATCGCGTGATCGTGAACCGTCAGCTTTGTGTCGCCAACGCGTTTGAACAAATTTTGGAGGAGAAGACACCTCGATTTCACAAACTTGTGCGTGGTGCCTACGACAAACTTGGCTATCCAATTGCAAAACATATTCGCTCAAGACTGCTGGCGGACACCATCTACTTTTTGATGAAACCGTTGGAATGGTCCTTTCTGCTCGTGTTGTATTTGGTGGATTTGCATCCGGAGGATCGCATCGCGGTGCAGTATCCACACGCTCCTTTGCCCAAAGATTGAAGACTTCATTATTCGGGTTGTCCGACGCGGATGGATCGTGTCATAATTATCCTATTAGAGATCCGCGGGGAGGATGTTCAAGTGGCGATACAGATTAAACGAATCTACAATCCGTTCGAGCAAAGTGATGGCATACGTTTGCTGGTGGATCGATTGTGGCCAAGAGGCATTTCCAAAGAAAAAGCTCGGCTGGATGGCTGGGTCAAAGACTTGGCCCCCAGTTCCGACTTGCGGACCTGGTTTGGCCATGAGGCGGAGAAATTTGACGAGTTTTCTGTCCGCTACCAAGAAGAGCTGGACACGAGCGCCGAGGCTCAAGAGGAAGTTCAGGAAGTCTTGCGTCAAAGCGAGGAGAACACGGTCACCTTGCTCTATGGAGCGAAAGATCCGCAAATTAATCACGCCATCATCTTGAAATCTTATATTGAGTCCAAGGCAAAAAATTGAGACAAAACTCGAAGATTATGAACTTGAAGAGACGGTTCAAGGTCGCTCCCATTTATCTTATATTGATCTCCGGTTTTCCGGGCGCTGTCCTGCACTAAATCATTTTCAACGCATATTATGTGCGCCGGACGCTTGACCTCAATATACTAACACTGATAAATTACTAATGATGCTAGCGTAATGGAGTGTGGAAGGAGAGCGACCTGTGAATTATGAAGAGTTCGCCAAACAATTTTTTTATAAAAGCTATCAATTAAAAAAAATTCATCATCAGCAAATGATAGATGAGTGTCTGCAAGGCGAGATTTTCGCGCTCCTATATATTAAACAACGAAATGACTATGTGTTGCCAAGTGAAATCAGCGACGAAATGAAGATCAGCTCGGCGCGGGTGGCGACTATTTTGAATAATCTTGAGCACAAAGATCTGATTAAAAGAGAAATTGATCCCACCGATCGCAGACGGATTTTGGTCTCTTTGACGCCGTCGGGAGACGAGCGGGCGAAGCGGCATAATCAGAAGGTCATTCAGTTAATCGCAAGGATGCTTGAGTCGCTGGGTGAACAGGACGCCAAGGAATTTGTCCGGATCACCGGACGAATCGTCGATCTGGCTCTTGAAAAGGTGGACGACTAGTGGCGCTCGAGCCCACTTGAATCACAATGAGTCATAAGCCTGAATGACAAAGCGCTGCCTGGACGTGGCGCGAGGAGAACGAACTGAGATGCTTGAACTGAATAATATAGTTAAACAATATCCCGCGGGAGACCGGCCGGTCGAAGCTTTACAAGGCGTGAGTTTGAAATTTCGCCAAAGTGAGTTTGTGTCCATATTGGGCCCGTCAGGATGCGGCAAGACCACTTTGCTGAACATCATCGGCGGACTGGATCAATATACAAGTGGAGACCTGGTCATCAATGGCAAGTCCACCAAGGATTTCAAAGACCGTGACTGGGACGCCTATCGAAATCATTCGATCGGATTCGTGTTCCAAAATTATAATCTGATCCCCCACCAGACGGTGTTGCAAAATGTCGAAATCGCGCTCACCGTGTCCGGCATGTCAAAGTCCAAACGCAGAAAAAAGGCGAAAAAAGCGTTGGAGCGAGTAGGGCTGGCTGATCAGCTGAATAAAAAGCCAAATCAGATCTCAGGCGGTCAGACTCAGCGAGTCGCGATCGCCCGTGCCCTGGTCAACGATCCGGACATTATTTTGGCAGACGAGCCGACCGGAGCCTTGGATACCAAAACCGGCGTCCAGGTCATGGAGATCCTCAAAGAAATCGCGCGCGATCGTCTGGTCGTGATGGTCACTCACAATCCGATCCTCGCGAATGAATATTCTTCTAGAATCATTCAGATGCTGGATGGACAGGTAACAAGCGACTCGTCGCCACCGGAGGCGCTCGAGCGGACCAGGTTCAAAGCGACAGGCAAGAAACCCTCAATGTCGTTCGCGACTGCGTTCATGCTGTCGCTGAAGAATCTATTCACAAAAAAGGGGCGCACTATTTTGACCTCCTTTGCCGGCAGCATCGGCATAATGGGCATAGCCTTGGTCTTGGCGGTCTCAACCGGCATGACAAGTTATATTGATACCGTACAGGAGGACGCCTTGACCTCGTATCCGTTGCGTATCGAAGAGACCTCGGTCGATATGACCACTTTGATGGAATCGTTTATGAACGTTGGTGGCTCGGAGAGCGTGCACGACAAGGACGCCGTCTATCAGAAAGCGTCTCTTTACGACATGGTGTCCGCGCTGAACAGTCTGGAGAGCAGCGAGAACGACCTGAAGTCATTCAAGGCTTTTTTGGAGAATGAGTCGGCCAAAGAAGATGAACAAGGGCTGGCGGTGGTGATCACCGGATTGCAATACTCCTACGACCTCGGCCTTAATATTTATACAAAAAACGTGGATGGTGACATCCTGCTGTCCGACAGTCAGCAGCTGTTGCGGGACTTGATGGCCGAGCACATGGGGACGGACATACCGTTTGTCAGGGCGATGACCAGCGACACGCATTCCGATGGTATGGAATCGATGAGATCCAACATGGATTCTCTAGGCATGGGCATGGGCATGATGACGATGAATCTTTGGCAGGAAATTTTACCCGGCCTAAATGGCGAGCCGGTCAACGATGTTTTACGAAAACAATATGATCTGGTCGATGGAGCCTGGCCGGAGCGGTATGATGAGATTATTTTGGTGCTGGATGAGAACAACGAATTGGATGACCTGACGGTATACGCGTTGGGTCTGGAGACCAAGGAAGCGATGGACTCGATAATGACCGCGGCGGTTGAGGGAGAGGAAATCGTGGCGGACGAGAGGCGATGGAATTATGACGAGCTGGTCGGCGGCGAGTACCGTGTGATTTTGGACGCGGACAGCTACCGCTATGACGATCAGACCGGTTTTTATACCGATCTTAGAAAAACGGACGCCGGGCTCAGGTATCTCTACGACGACGCGCTTGTTTTAACAGTTTCGGGCATCGTTCGTCCGTCCGCCGACGCGCAATCGACCATTTTATCAGGAGCGATCGGCTACACGGAGGATTTGACAAAATATATTGTGGAGCATTCCCAAGATTCGTCGATCATTCAGGCACAAAAGGACCGACCGACCACCGATATCCTAAGTGGTCTGCCGTTCGAATCGAACAAGTTGGATTTGACCGCCGAGCAGAAGGAAAGCGAGCTGATCGATTATCTTGCGGATCTGGATCAAGATGGAAAGGCGGCCGCCTATGTCAAGATCGCAAGCCTGCCGACACCTGAGGAGGTCGACTCCATGGTCACCGACGCGCTGGACAGTCATGACCGCGCGGCCAGGGAGGAGATCTTGTTGGAAGGGCTGGTCGAGACAATGAACATCGATCCGGAGGACGCCGAGAAGTATGTCTCCGCAATGAGTGATGACGAGATGTCCGAACTGTTCACTGTCGCCATCACCGAACGATATAAAGCTCAACACGCAGGGCAGGCTCAAACTCAACTTATGTCACTGAGTCCGGCGCAGTTGGCCGCGATGCTGGATCAGGAGTTGGCTGATTATTCCGACGAAGAGTATGCGTTCTATTATGATGAGACGATGGAATTTTCGGAAAACACATACAAAGGCAATCTCGCGCAGATGGGCTATGTGGATTTGGATTCGCCTGGCGTGATCAACATTTTCGCATCCTCGTTTCAGAACAAAGACATCATTGAAGACGCGATTCAAGATTATAACGAAGGAAAGTCGGAATTGTCGCAGATCACCTACGTTGATTATCTTGGCATCATGATGTCCGCGATCACGAGTATCATCAACGCCATAACCTATGTGCTGCTGGCGTTTGTCGCCATATCTTTGGTCGTCTCCTCGATTATGATCGGTGTGATCACCTTGATATCCGTTCAGGAACGGACAAAAGAGATTGGCATCTTGAGGGCCATTGGCGCGTCCAAAGCGGATGTATCCGGCATGTTCAACGCGGAAACCGTGATCATCGGACTGGCATCCGGCTTGATTGGCGTGGCGGTCACTTATTTGCTTTGTATTCCGATCAACTTACTGTTGCACAAACTGACGGGCATAGCGAGTTTAAGCGCGTTCCTGCCTGTGAAGGCGGCCGTTGTTTTGGTCTGCATCAGCATTGTGCTTTCCTTGATCGCGGGATTGATCCCGTCGAGAAGCGCCGCGAAAAAAAATCCGGTCGTCGCGTTGAGAACCGAATGAGTGTGATCCGCCCCACCCGCAGCTTGATGAAAACACGAAAGAGAGATGGAAGATGGAGACAGGAGCGGTTGTCAATATCAATCAATTCAAAGTGATCGAAAAAGATTTGAAGCGATTTTTGATGTCATATCGGTTCGCCTTGGAAGAGGTCAAGACCAAAATCGGCATCTTAAACGATGAGTTTCACTATATTCACGATTACAATCCGATTGAACACGTGAAGTCCAGAATCAAAAGTCCGGAGAGCATTTTAGAAAAACTAAACAGAAAAAATGTGGAGCCATCGTTAAGCTCGATCAGACAGAACATCAAGGACATCGCCGGCATGCGGATCGTGTGTTCATTTGTGTCGGATATCTACACGCTCGCTGAAATGTTGGATCAGCAAAAAGAATTGGAGATCGTCGATTACAAAGACTATATTCAACATCCAAAGCCCAACGGATATCAAAGTCTGCATCTGATTGTGCAGGTGCCTGTCCACATGACTGATCGGGTGGAGAAGGTGCTTGTCGAAATACAGATTCGCACGATCGGCATGGAGTTTTGGGCGAGTTTGGAACATAAGATTGATTATAAGTACAATCGAGAGGTGCCGCGGCGATTAAAAAATGAGCTGAGAGATGTGGCCAAAGTGGTGGCGGACCTGGACCGGCGAATGGAAAAGCTGAATCAGGAGATCGTCGAGATGAAGAAGACGGATGGTGGCGATGAAAATTGACGATGTGATAACGTTTAGAGAACTTGATGTGGCAGAGGCAACGGATGTGTATGAACAACATCTGATTTATGATTTCCCGCCCGACGAACAAAAGCCGTTGGCGGTGATCGCCGAGCTGATTGAGCGGGGCCGGTATCTGGCTTATGGGATGTTTGATCGAGATGAGCTCGTCGCCTACGCTTTTTTCGCGACAGTGCCGGGCAGCCGTGATATTCTGATTGACTACCTGGCCGTCTGTGCGAAGTTTCGCGCCAACGGGTATGGCGCTCTGTGCATTCGCCTGATGCGCGATGAATTCGCGGACTACGACAGCATTCTTTTTGAGGTGGAAAGTGGACGGAGCGCGCGTGACCGCGAGGAGTGGAAAACTTGTCAAAGGCGCTTAAGTTTTTATCGTAAAAACGGGCTGGACTGTTCCAATGTCCGGATGCTTCTGTTTCGCGTGGACATGGTCGTCCTGTATCTTTCCTTGCGGCGTCCACCGGACGATAAGCAAATTAAACTCGTGCTAGATCAGGCTTACGATGATTTTTTCCCCAATCCCCGACAACGGGAAAAAATTGTGATTGAAACCGGGCTGACCGGCCATCCGCTCAACCTGAATCACTCAGTATTTAAACCGATTTCAGCTGAAAAAAATCGTTGCTAAACATGAGAATATGTTATTCTTAGGGAAACAGCGAAACCGTCCAATGTTTGGATGTGAGCAAAGGAGGTAGTTCCAATGAAAGCGACTGTTGATCATGATCTTTGTATTGGCTGCGGCATCTGCGCGTCGATGTGTCCGGAAGTGTTCGAAATGGGTGATGACGGGCTGGCGTATGTCATCGCCGAGGTGACATCAGAGCTGGAAGCCAGCGCTCAGGAAGCGGCGGCGGCCTGCCCGACCGATGCGATCACGGTTGAGTGATCGGTCTGTCGTTTACCGTCAGATTTTCCAGGGCGTCGCTCTTGCTTGAGAGAGCCAACGTGCCGGCGAACGGGCCGCTTCCGTTGTCGAATTGACAGGGGGGCGGCTTTTTTATTCATTGAAAGGTGTTAACTCATGAAAGTGGGCGTGATTCGGTGTATGCAGACCGAGGATATGTGTCCGGGAACAACGGATTTTAAAGTGATCAAGGCGAAAAAAGGCGCGTTTGAAGGTGTCGAAGGCGAAATTGAGATCATTGGCTTCAATTCCTGTGGCGGTTGTCCGGGGAAAAAAGCGGTGACCAGGGCCGCCGAGATGGTCAGCAGGGGCGCGGATACCATCGCGCTTGCGTCCTGTGTCACCAGGGGCAACCCAATCGGATTTGCCTGTCCGCACGCGCGGGAGATGAAGGCCGCGATCGCCAAGCGAATTGGCGAGAATGTCACCATCTTAGACTACACACATTGACAACTTAGACATAGTCTTTAAAATATAGTAATCCGTTGTCCGGCGTGGCAGAACCAACGTCGGGCAGCGGTTGAATATTTTTGTTTGAACTTTGGTGGGCGGCGGCCGTCGCTCCCTATGAATGGAAGAGGAACGATGATGAAACGGATTTATGAAGGCAAGACCAAAGACGTGTACGCGTTGAGCGAAGGAACGGTTCGATTGAAATTCAAAGATGACATGACCGGTGAGGACGGTGTGTTTGATCCGGGCGCGAACACGGTGGGACTTTCGGTTGAAGGCATGGGAAAAGGCAATCTGGAAGTGACCACCATGTTTTTTGAAATTATGAATCGGGCCGGTGTGCCGACCCATTTCATCCGTTCCGACATAGAGAACGTGACGATGGATGTCAAAGCGGCGACGCCCTTTGGGCACGGTGTGGAGATGATTTGCCGATACAAAGCGGTCGGCAGTTTTCTGCGCCGCTATGGAGCCTATGTCAACGAAGGCGACAACCTGGATGAGTATGTCGAGGCGACCTTGAAGGATGACCTGCGAGGGGATCCGTTGATCACGGCGGAGGGTTTGGAAGCGCTGGATATCATGACCGCCGCGCAGTTTTCCGAAATCAAGGACCGCACGCGGATGATCACCTCGCTGATCAGCGAGACGCTGCGCGGCAAGGGTCTCGAGCTTTATGACATCAAGCTGGAGTTTGGCAAGGATGTAGACGGTCAGGTCATGTTGATCGACGAAATCTCAGCCGGCAACATGCGTGTCTACAAAGACGGCAGCGCGTTGGAACCAATGGAGCTGACCGCCATTTTGCTGGCTAAATAGTGGTGTGCCCGGCTCCGACGTGCTTTGAATCGCGTTGGGTGTTGTTTTTGATGTTGCCTGATACGGCAAGGACGTGAACCCGTCCATTTACACAATTGGAGCTGACCGTCTTTTGTTTTGACGAAATGAAGGACGGTTTCTCAAACCGATCGGCATGGGACGAAGACAAAACGGGCAGGCAGGCTGTTTTGGCTGAGAGCGCTTGGAAACAGGACGGAGTTCGCCCGTTGGCCGCGCATATCTGTTTTCGAGAGCTTTCGCGACACGAACGCTGAGTGGGAGGGAAAGAAAATGAACCGGAGGAATCGATTGTTTTTGTGGATGGGAATTGTGGCGATCCTGATGGTTTCCATCACAGGATGCTCTGCCAAAAACGGTCGGGGGGACGCGGATTCGCAACCGACAAAAGAGGAAGCTATCGTAAGCTCAGACGCCGAAGAAGAAACCACGGTGGAGGAAGCCGCGGATGATAACGACGATGTCAGGTTTGATCCTGATCAGGAACCCTTGTTCGATTTTTACACCAAACCGTCAGATTGGCCCAAGTCGGTTCCAATCATGAACGAGTTTAAAGTGATGGTCTATGAGTGGTCGGATGATAAAATGTTGGCCATGGGTCACGGCGACGTGAGCATATCCAGGGCGAGCAACTACTATACCAATGCGCAGAAGATTCATGTCAGCTCGAATCAGTGGGAACAAAATCCGGATGTCCCGTCGATTACAGAAGGATCACAACAAACTTTTAACTATATCGGCAACGGGGAATCATTGTATATTTTTCTAGAGGAAGTCGATAGCGACAACCTTTATTTTGAATTGGTCTTTGAGCCGGCGAGTTAAAAATAATCACACAGAGCCGGAGGTTGAAAAGAGCTGTCGGTGACGCGTCAGATCGAAGGAAAAGAGCGGATCAGCGTCGGGTTTGTCCGTCCGTCGCGATGGTCATCTACAGGATCGTGCGCGTTGCGGAAGTCACACGGCGTTAAGTGGTATTCTTATCTGAGACGAAATGTCATCACAGAAAAAGGAGAAGCATGATGCAAGTGAGGTTCCAAACACTTCCTACAACAGCGGACGCGTTCAGATCGATGCCTGAATTTGGTTTTGCGACCCCCTTTCAGGTAGCCGCTTTGCTGATCGTGGCGATCCACGCCTATCCGGAGAATAAAGATGAATGTTACAACATGATCGACGCCTTGAAAGGCCCGCAGAAGCTCAGCGCGATGGATAAGCAGTTTATCCGTGATCGCATGATGGGCAAATCGGAGTATATCGGCAAAGCTTATTTTAGCGGCGCCACGCCCGAGAATAATTATACGCCGACCGTTCCGTACACGGTTGTGGTCGAAGAATCAATCCACACCTACGCGGAAGAAGGGTACGCGAAAGTATTCATCCCCACTACCGGCGCCGACACTCCACGCCCTGTGATCCTGCGCAAAAAAGGAGAACAGTGGTTTTTGTGGGAATTCCCCGGACTGCTTAGCGATATCAGAAAGCCAAAGGCTGACGATCCCTGGGCATAGACAACGCGCCACCTGTGGAGTGGATGGGAATTGACCACTTCTCAAACCTGTCGAACGAAATGAGGCATAATGAAGGGGCTGCCGGCCGGCAGCCCCTTCATTATGCTCAATTATCGCGCGATCCTGACCGGACTCGGACAGAGATTTGAAATCGCACTTTAGATCCAATACCCATATTTTTTGATATAGATTCTCTTCATCAAATGAGCCGTGAGGAAATAGCCGGCAAGCAACAAGAAGAGCCAGGGCAAATAGGCGAATGGCAAAGTGGCCAGTTCGATTCCGCGGGCGGCGTTGGTCATCGCGACCGCGAACGCTATGATGGTCACCAGCAGGGTTGAAAGGACCAGTGGGCGTGAAGGCATGCTCTGCAAAAATGGGATCTTCGCGGTCCGAATACTATGAATGACCAGGATCTGTGAGACCGTGCCAAACAAGAACCAACCGGCATGGAACAGCGGAGCGGTCAACGATGTCTGCCAGCCAAAGATCCACCACATGATCGCGAAACAAAGGATGTCAAACAGTGAGCTCAGCGGTCCCATGTAAAACATAAATGATTTGATCGAACCTGTTTCCCATTTTCGCGGCAGCTTCACATAGTCATCGTCCATTCTGTCAAACGGCATGCCGAGCTGAGCGAAATCGTTCAGCAGATTTTGAGTCAGGATTTGTACCGGCAGCATGGGCAGGAAGGGCAGGAATATGCTGGCGACCAGGACCGCGACCATATTACCCAGATTGCCCGAGGTGGCCATCTTGATGTATTTGGAAATGTTACCGAAGGTGCGGCGCCCCGAGATCACACCTTCTTCCAGCACCATCAAGTCCTTCTCCAACAAGATGATGTCCGCCGTCTCTTTGGCGATGTCCACCGCGTTGTCCACCGAGATGCCGACGTCCGACTGGCTGAGCGCCGGCGCGTCATTGATGCCGTCCCCCATATACCCGACCGTGTGTCCATTTTTTTGGAAGGCGGCGACCACCCGCTCTTTTTGCAAGGGAGACAGCTTGGCGAACAGATCGCAGGTCTTGACGGCCTTGGACAAATCCTCATCCGACATGTCCTCGACTTCGACGCCGGTCAACACATAGGAAGTGTCCACACCGACCTTGTTGCAAACTTTGATGGCCACACCTTCGCTATCTCCGGTGAGAACGACGGTGCGGACACCGTGCTCTTTTAACACTTCGATCGCCTTGTCGGCGTTTTCTTTCGGTGGATCCAGGAAGCCAACAAAGCCGATCAGCACCATGTCCTTCTCATCAGACACACTGAAGATATCCACGTCGGGCACTTCGTTTTTCTGAGCGACCGCCAGAATGCGCAGACCGTCGCGGTTGTGTTTCTCATAGACCGCCATCGCCTGACGCCGGGTCTCGTCATCCAGCGACTGCACGACTCCATGCAGCTCGACATAGCTGCAGATGCCCATGATCTCCTCGACCGCGCCCTTGGTGATCAGTTGACGTTTGCCTGATTTATCCTGCACAACCACGCTCATGCGCCGGCGCTCAAAATCAAAGGGTATTTCATCTATCCGAGTGTAGCGATCCTTGACCTGATCGACCTTGTTTTCACGTGCCCGGTTGATGATGGCCAGGTCAATCAGATTTTTGAGACCGGTCTGAAAATGACTGTTCAGATAGGCATGGCGCAGCACACGGGTGTCATCCTCGCCGTGCACGTCCATATATTTCTCAAGTATGATTTTGTCTTCGGTCAGCGTCCCTGTCTTGTCGGTGCAAAGGACGTCCATTTCACCGAAGGTCTGGATCGCGCCCAACTGGCGGACGATGACTTTGCGTTTGGACATGTTGAGCGCGCCGATAGCGAGCGTGGATGTCATGATCACCGGCAACAGCTGCGGCGTCAGTCCGACGGCGACCGAGATCGCGAACAGCAAGGCGTTCGGCCAATCACCTTTGGTCAGTCCGTTTACCAGAAAAATTGTGGGCACCATCACAATCATCATGCGAACCAGCAGGCGACTCACCGCCGACACACCGCGCTCGAAGCTGGTTTGACCACGGTCGTCCGACAGGGTTTTCGCCATCGAGCCAAAATACGTGTTGTTACCGGTCTCCAACACCAGCGCGGTGGCGCTCCCACTGAGCACGTTCGTGCCCATCAGTCCGATGGTGTCCAAATCTGTGACAGGCATTGTCTCGTCAGTTCGAAGTTCGGCGTATTTTTCGACCGGCTGAGATTCTCCGGTCAGTGCGGATTGAGTCACAAAAGTGTCCTTCGCCTGCAAAAATCGCACATCGGCAGGGATCATGTCGCCGGCTGACAGCTTAACCAGATCCCCCGGCACAACTTCATTGATCGGTATTTCGATCAGCTCTCCGTCGCGCCACACGTCAGCCTGGTTGGAAACCATCTTAGTCAGACTTTCGGCGGCGCTGTTCGAGCGCTCACCTTGAATGAAGGCGACCAGGCCGGATAACAGCACCAAAGCGATGATGATAATGACAGTCAGGTAGTCCGGTTCGGTGGCCAGCGCCACGTCCGTTATATAGGTGATAATAGCGATGACCAGCAAAATAATGTTGAATGGGTTGATCAGCGCTTCACGAAAGCGTTTCCAGATCGTGTTCTTCCGACCAACCGTTATGACATTTTCGCCGATTTCCTCCAGTCGCTCCTCCGCCTCCGCGCGGGAGATTCCCCGGTCTGAAGTTTCTAATTTTTGAAACAGGTCTTCGAGCGGAGCACGCGACGACTCTTGCAGACGATCTTCCATCTCCGCCTGAACCTGCATCATGCGTGCGGGGGTTTTTTGTTTAAAAATGTTCATAAGAAATAGTGTCTCCTTTTTTCTCAAAGAAGTCACTCATGGGTAAAACGCGTCACGTTTCGCTTATCTCACTGTTTTGAAAAATAAATAGAGATCACCCTTGTGGGGAATTACCCCTGTGGGACATGTACACAGTCGTGAGAACGCATACACTAATATTAGGGCGTGTGCTCAAAACAAAAAAGCGAAGTGAGTCCGGTTTCCCGAGTGACGGATCTGCACATACATCGAGGTAACGGACCAATATCCATCAAATCACTCCCTTTCCATTTCAAGATTGCTATCATTGTAAAGTATAAACTTGTTTGGCAAATAATCAACCACGCGGCGAGCTGAGTCTCACCCCAAGTTATTGACATATGTCCAAAACGTTGTATAATAAAAGCATAAGTAACATATGTCGAAAACAATCGAGGAGGTGAATGATATGCCAATGAGAGATGGAACGGGACCGATGGGCGCAGGGCCGATGACCGGTAGAGGAATGGGTTTTTGCGCTGACGCTGTAAATCAAGGCGTTGGTCCGGGAATGGGATTCGGAAGAGGCATGGGCATGGGCATGGGCATGGGCTGCAGGCGTGGCGGAGGTCGTGGCTTTG
>CAZAPS010000020.1:4917-16821 GCA_964487355.1 uncultured Oscillospiraceae bacterium | reverse complement strand
GGCATGGGCATGGGCATGGGCATGGGCTGCAGGCGTGGCGGAGGTCGTGGCTTTGGTCGCGGTTTCGGACGTGGCTTTGGATTTGGCTTTGGCCCCGGCGTGGCAGTGGATCAAGATGGGCAGATCACACAAAAAGAGCTGCTCGAAGGGCAGCGTGAGGCGCTCAAAGATCGCTTGGAAGCCGTCGAGAAGCAGTTGGAAGATCTATAAAATCATAGGAAATGACAAGGGTGGACGGAGGACGCTCCGGCTGCCTTTGTTTTGTTTTGAAGTGAGAAAGAATCATGGCGAGACCTAGAAAATGGCGAAAAGTCTGTTCGCTTCCCGACAGCAAGAGGTTTGGTCCTCTTGATTTTGTCGCGGACGCGCAAGATTCCGTTCAGATGACGGTGGACGAATATGAGACAATCCGACTCATTGACTATGAGCGGTTCAATCAGGAAGAGTGCGCCAATCAAATGAATATTTCACGCACGACCGTTCAGGGGATTTATAGTGACGCGAGAAAAAAACTGGCGGATTCCCTGGTGAATGGTAAAATGCTGTGGATCGAGGGCGGTGAATACCGGCTTTGTGACGGCGGCGGAAATGAGAATGGATGCGGGCGTGGCTGCCATAGACGTCGCCATGGCAGGCAAAGGACGGAGTCAGGCGGGCCGCGGGGTTAGACTCGCGAATCGGCTGTCCGTCACAACCAAACTGGAGGTTTATTATGAAAATAGCGATGCCGACTGATAAAAAGGATCTGGGAGCGAACGTCTGTGTGTCATTTGGACGGGCTCCTTATTTTCTGATCTATGATACAGACACGAAAGAAAGTTCATTTCTTGACAATACCGCCGCGGCGAGCGCCAGTGGAGCGGGAATCAAAGCCGCGCAGATCATCGTCGACAGCGGAGCGAAAGCGTTGTTGACTCCAAGATGTGGACAAAACGCCGCCGAGGTGATCAGCGGAGCCGACATCAAGATTTACAAGACGGTTCACACCACGATAAAAGAGAGCCTCGATGCGTTCGCGGCCGGAAAACTTGCCATTTTGGATGAGATTCATGAAGGATTGCATGGACCGGGAGGGGCATGACATGAAGATCGCTGTGCTGAGCGGCAAGGGGGGAACCGGCAAAACACTGGTATCGGTTAATTTAGCGGCGGCCGCGGACACGGCGACTTATGTGGACTGCGATGTCGAAGAACCAAACGGCCATCTTTTCCTCAAGCCGGTCGATGTCAAGACAGAGACCATAGCGGTAAAGATTCCTGTCGTTGATCCCAATTTGTGTGATGGCTGTCGCAAGTGCGTCGAATTTTGTAATTTCAACGCACTTGCTTATTTAAAAGACAAACTGATCATCTTTGACGATATCTGTCATTCCTGCGGTGGCTGCGTCATCCTTTGCCCACAGAAGGCTTTGACAGAAAGAGACAAGGTGATCGGCAAGGTACAAAGAGGGATGTCGAGCAATGTGAGAGTTGAGACAGGCATCCTGAACACCGGTGAGGCGACCGGCATTCCGATCATTGAGAATCTGTTGGACGGAGTGCGCGCGCGGGCGGATGACGATGAGATGGTCGTGATCGACTGTCCGCCGGGCAGCGCCTGTATCGTGATGGAAAGCATAAAAGACGCGGACTATTGCGTGTTGGTGGCCGAGCCGACCTTGTTCGGTGTGCACAATCTCAATATGGTCTATGATCTGGTTCAACTGTTTGACAAGCCATTTGGTGTGGTATTGAACAAATGTCTGGACGGTGAGAATCCGGCGGAAGTATTTTGTGTGGAACGAGACATCGACATTTTATGGCGGATTCCGTTTGACCATGATCTGGGTCTGTTGACTTCAAACGCCAAGATCGCGGTCCATGAAAATGAAAAATATAAGGAGGACTTCACCGAACTGTTGCGTACGGTGATAGAAAAGGCGCGCAATGAAACAACTTCTCATCCTTAGTGGAAAAGGCGGCACAGGCAAAACGACGGTCGCGAGCGCCTTCATCAAGCTGTCCGAGGTTCGGGCGTACGCGGACTGTGATGTCGACGCGCCAAACCTTCATCTGATTTCCGGATGGAGCGGCGAACCGCGAAGGTCGGACTATTACGGCCTGCCGCAGGCGAAGATCGACACCGAGATCTGCATAGAGTGCGATCTCTGCAGACAGTCTTGCAGGTTTGGGGCGATCACATCGGAAGGTGGATATCGGGTGGATCCGTATGCCTGTGAGGGCTGCGGAGTGTGTGAGCTGGTCTGTCCGGTCGGGGCGGCGACTTTGTCACCGGCGGTGGCCGGAGAATTGATGCTGCACTCCGATGAACAAACGGTGTTTTCGACGGCGCAACTCAGGATGGGCAGCGGCACATCCGGACTGCTGGTCTCCGAAGTAAAAAAACACATGAAAGATGAGGCGGAGGCGAATCCGAAGGTGGCCAAATCGAAACTGGCCATTATCGACGGGTCGCCGGGGATCGGCTGCCCGGTCATCGCTTCGCTCAGTGGCGTGGACATGGTGTTGATCGTGGCCGAGCCGTCGGTGTCCGGCATCAGCGATATGGAACGAATCATTCAAACGGCCGCGAAGTTCGCGGTCGAGACGGTCGTCTGTGTCAATAAATATGATACCAACATCGCCAATACTGAGAAGATTGAAGCGCTATGTCAAGAGCGGGGCTTGCATTTTACCGGCAAGATACCGTTTGACACGGACGCGGTCAAGGCGATCAACAACGGAATGACAATTGTCGATCTGGACTGCGCGTCGGGCGAGGCGGTCAAAGCGGTCTATGAAGAGACGATGAGATTGTTGTTTGATGGGCGTGAATTGATGGAGGCGGAAACGGCAAAATGACCGTGGCGCTGATTCGGCGGTGGTGATATTCTGAAACAGTCTATCAATACAAATAATCGAAACGGTAAGGAGCGACGTCTATGAGCGAAAATTGTAATCAAAACTGCGGGGGCTGTTCGGAGGACTGCGGTGAACGGGTCGAGCCGGAGCTTGACTTTGCCGAAAAGCTTCACGAGATGAGCAGCGTCAAGAAAGTGATCGGTGTGGTCAGCGGCAAGGGAGGCGTCGGCAAATCGTCGGTCACCTCACTACTTGCGACGACGATGAACCGGAAGGGGCATCGGACCGCGGTGCTGGACGCGGATGTGACCGGACCGTCGATTCCCAGAGCTTTCGGCATCGAGCAGAAAGCGCTGATCAGTGAATTTGGTGTCTATCCGGTCAAGACTAAAACCGGTATCGACATCATGTCGATCAACCTGCTGTTGGAAAACGATACCGATCCGGTCGTCTGGAGAGGGCCGATTCTCGCCGGCACGGTGAAGCAGTTTTGGAGCGATGTGATCTGGACGGATGTCGACTATATGTTCATCGACATGCCGCCGGGCACCGGAGATGTTCCGCTAACGGTATTTCAATCCCTTCCGGTCGACGGAATCATCGTGGTCACCTCGCCGCAGGAGCTGGTGTCGATGATTGTGGCCAAAGCGGTCAAGATGGCCATCATGATGGATGTGCCGATCATTGGTCTGATCGAGAACATGTCTTACTTTAAATGTCCGGACAACGGTAAGGAATATCAGGTTTTTGGTGACAGTCATATCGATGAGATCGCCGCTGAACACGGTTTGAAGGTTCTTGCGAGAATGCCGATCGATCCGGAGATCTCGAGAGCCTGTGACAAAGGCGAAATTGAGTCTTACGACGGCATTCAGCTGGATTCGGTCGCGGATGTTTTGGAGCGGATGGAGGAAACGAAATGATGAAAATCGCTGTGGCGAGTGACAGGGGTCAGGTTACGGAGCACTTCGGTCATTGTGAGGAATTTGTAATTTTTGACGCCGAGGGCAATCAGATCGTCAAGAAGGAGGCGATACCCAATCCGGGACATAAGCCGGGGTTTTTGCCTAACTTTTTGAATGATTTGGGTGTGAAGGTGATCATCTCCGGCGGCATGGGCGCCGGGGCGGTCGAAATCTTCAATGAGAAAAAGATTGAGGTGCTGGTCGGAGCGAGCGGCGACGCCGCGGAGGTGGCGAGCGCCTATCTCCAGGGTTCGTTGTCATCCACCGGCTCCATCTGCGAGGACCACCACCATGATGAGTGATACGGACGATCGATCTTTCGTCTAGTTGTCACGATTGAATTATTTGCTGAGAGGACGCTTGTGCGACGTGGATCGCGCGAGCGTTTTTTCTATTTCTGTGAATTACGTTAAAATAAAGAGAATACCGAGCAGTTGGATTCACGATTGGATTCGTAAAAAATGAACTGATGAGGAGATTGACATGCGGATAATTATTATTGGAGCGGTCGCGGCGGGTCCGTCGGCGGCGGCCAAAGCAAGAAGAAATAACGAAGAGGCGAGCATTGTCATTTATGAAAAAAGCACCTACATATCGTATTCGGCCTGCACTATTCCTTATTACCTGGGCGGTGTGGTCAAAGACGCCGCGCTGTTGACGCCGCGCGATCCGGCGGCCTTTAAGCGCAAATATAATGTGGATGTTTTGACGCTGCACGAAGTGATTTCGATCGATCCGGACACGAAGACTGTCAGTGTCAGGAACATCGCCAATGGAGAAGTTTTCACCGATCATTATGACAAATTGGTGATCGCGACCGGAGCAAGCGCGGTCACGCCGCCGATCGAGGGGATGGATGGTGAACATGTGTTTACCTTGCGCGACATCGACGACATGAATCGCATTCAATCATTCATTGACGCCAAGCGCCCGGCGTCGGCCGCGATTGTCGGCACGGGTTTCATTGGTCTGGAAATGTGCGAAAACCTGAAGGCGCTGGGTATGAATGTGACGTTGTTCGAACGATTACCCCAGGTCACGCCGGGACTGGACGCCGACATGGCGGCCCATGTTCAAGATCATGTTGAAGAAAATGATGTCGCGGTGTTCACCGGTGTCTCGGTGACCAAAATAACAAAAGACGGTGTGGTTTTGGAAGATGGTCGGGAGATGTCGGCGGATTTGGTGCTGGTGTCCACCGGCGTGCGCCCAAATACGAAAATCGCCGCCGAGGCCGGTATTGAACTGGGCGTCGCCGGCGCCATCCATGTGGACGCGAAGACGCGGACCAGCCTGCCGGATATCTATGCCTGCGGAGATTGCGCCGAGCAGTTTCACGCGGTGACCGGCAAGTCGGTCTACCGTCCGCTGGGAACGACGGCCAATAAGATGGGCAGAATCACCGGTGAGAACGTTACCGGTGGTGACGCGGAGTTTAGAGGTGTGCTCGGCACCGGAATCTTCCAGGTGTTTGACAGAGCGGTGGGGCTGACCGGGTTGTCGGAGCGAGAGGCCAAAGAACAGGGCTATGACGTCGTGGTCAGTCATGACATCAAGCCGAACAAACCCAGATATATGGGAGGGCAGGATTTGGTGATCAAGGCGGTCGCGGACAAGGCGACCGGTCGTCTGCTGGGCGCTCAGATCATCGGCCGGCAGGGGGTCGACAAGCGCCTCGACGTGTTCGCCACGGCGATCAGCTTCAAAGCCAAGGTGGAGGATTTGTACCATCTGGATCTGGGCTACGCGCCGCCGTTCTCACTCGTCAGAGATCCGGTGTTATATACCGGAATGATTTTGGACAACGCGATTAATAAAGGCCGGCCGCTGATCACGGCGGATGGACTGGATGAGCTGATCAAGTCAGGCAGGCCGTACACCCTGATCGACGCCACAGAACCGGATCAGCAGAAGGGCGATTCGATCGACACGGCGCACGGATTGCTTTGCGAAGAGCTGAGGACCGCCCTGCCGGAACTGTTGGACAAGGACTCGGTGATCGTCACCTACTGTGAGCAAGGGGAGATGGGCAACGTCATGCAGAACATCTTGATCAACAAGGGCTGCAAAGAAGTGTACAACCTGTCCGGCGGACAGAGGCAATATACGAAATGCAAAGGTGAGCCGGATCAACAAACAAAAGACGAGTCGAATTAAAATGTGGCTGACGGCACGCTTTGCGTGCCCAGCGACAAGGCCAGCTGATTGAGCTCAATCAGTGCGGCCTTTTTCGTGGCGAAGGTTTCCGCCACGACATCCAGGGCGGTCTCGATTCGCACGTAGTTGGTCAACTTCAGCCAGGCGCCCAACATGATGATGTTGGCGGTGCGCACGTTACCTTTCTCGATTGCCAGGTCGGTGACCGGCACCTTCACAATCGTCACGTCGGATCGGGTCGAGTCACGTTTGACCAGCGAGCTGTTCAGCAGCAGCAGGCCACCGGGACGGACGATGTGTTCGAATGTGTCAAACGATGGGGCGTTCATGATGATCGCCGAAGTCGCGTCTTTGTCAATCAAAGGCGAGCGGATCTCTCCGTCAGCCAGGATGACCGAGCAATTCGCGGTTCCACCCCGCATTTCGGGGCCATAGGATGGCAGCCAGGAGACTTCCTTACCTTCTTTCAGCGCCGCCGCCGCGAGGATCTGACCCATCAACATGATGCCCTGTCCGCCAAAACCGGCCATCAAGACCCGCTGCTCGGCGGATTTTATCTGCTCGTTCAGGTCTGAAATCATTTTGACCCTCCTTCATCGGCGGCGGTTTCCCGCGTGAGGTCCCGATACACGCCCAATGGGTAATAAGGTTCCATGTCGGTCTCCAGCCACTTTAAAGAATTGACCGGGCTCATGCCCCAATTGGTCGGACAGGTCGACAAGATTTCAATCATGCTAAAGCCGAGGCGGGCTTTTTGAACCTCGAATGCTTTGACAATCGCCTGTTTGGCTTTGCGGACTTTGTTTGGGGTGGCGGTGGACACTCGTTCGATATAGGCGGCGCCCGGAATGGTCGCGAGCATCTCACTGATGCGCAAAGGATAGCCCATGGTCTGAGCGTCGCGCCCTTGGGGTGAAGTGGTGGTGCGCTGACCGACCAGTGTGGTCGGCGCCATCTGTCCGCCGGTCATGCCGTAGATCGCGTTGTTCACGAAGATGACGGTCATGTTTTCCGCGCGATGAGCTGCGTGAATGATCTCCGCCGTGCCGATGGAGGCGAGATCGCCGTCTCCCTGATAGGTGAAAATCGTGCTGTCCGGCAATACTCGACGGATGCCGGTCGCCACCGCCGGCGCTCGTCCGTGGGCGGCCTCGATCATGTCGCAGTTAAAATAATCATAGGCCAAGACGGCGCAGCCGACCGGACAGACGCCGACCGTGTTTTCGAGCTCGCCCAATTCCACCAAAGCCTCAGCGACCATTCGGTGAATGACGCCGTGTGTGCAACCGGGGCAATAGTGGGTTTCCACGTCGATCAATCCTTTGGTCCTGTCAAAAATAGTTGTCATGCCCGCCTCCCCGCGAGGATCTCCCGCACCTTGTCCGCCACCTGTATGGAAGTGGGGACCATCCCTCCGGTCCGACCGGTGAAATGGATCGTCCGGCGGGACTCATTCGCCAATCTTACATCGTCCAGCATCTGTCCCAGACTCATTTCCACCACCAGTAGATCTTTGGTCGCCGGATCCAGTTGGTCGAACGTGGGGTCAGGGAAAGGCCACAATGTAATCGGTCGGATCAAGCCCAGCTTGATTCCTTCTTTCATCAGATCTTCTTGTGCCTGACGCACGATTCGGGCGGTGGTTCCGTAGGCGACCGCGACCACGTCCGCGCCGTCCAGCGCGTCGGTCTGCGCCCGCCACTCTTCCTGTTTGATGGTCTGATATTTCCGCTCCAGCTTGTGCGAGTGCTCTTCGAGCTCCAACGGATCCAGATAAAGCGAGTTGACGATGTTCGGCGCCCGCTTTCCCCGGGTGCCTGTGGTGGCCCATGGTTTTTCCGGTGTCTCACCGGGTCCGATCCGGCTTAAATCCACAGCTTCCATCATTTGACCCAGCATGCCGTCGCCCAGAATCATGATCGGGTTGCGATACCGATCGGCCATTTCGAAGGCGTAGGCTACGACCTCCGCAAGCTCCTGTAAGGAGGCGGGCGCGAAAACCGGGACATGATAGTCGCCGTTGCCGCCGCCTCGAGTAGCCTGAATATAATCCGCTTGAGATGGTTGGATGCCACCCAGTCCCGGACCGCCGCGCGCGATGTTGACGATCACACAGGGCAGTTGGGCCGCCGCCATGAACGAGATTCCTTCCTGCTTCAAAGCGATGCCCGGCGAGGAAGATGAGGTCATCGAGCGCGCCCCGCAAGCCGCGGCCCCATAGACCATGTTGATCGCCGCGACTTCACTTTCAGCCTGGACAAATGAACCGCCGACGGCGGGCAGATGCACCGCCATGTATTCCGGCAGCTCGCTTTGTGGTGTGATTGGATAGCCAAAAAAATATTTGCAACCGGCTTTGATCGCGGCTGCTCCGATTACCTCATTGCCTTTCATCAATACGCGACTCATTTGTCCACCTCCCCGTCGATGAGTTTCACTGTGATCACCAGGTCAGGGCACATGATGGCGCAATTCATGCAGGCGATGCATTTGTCCGGTTCTTTCGCAAACGCCGGAATGTACCCTCTTTTGTTCACCGCCTTTGTGTCGAAATCCAATATTTTGACCGGGCAGACGCTGATGCACAGGCCGCACCCTTTACAACGATCTTGATTGAACGAGACTCTTCCTTGTCTTGACATGTCGTTCCTCACTTACTCTGTGTTTTGAGTTGGTGTCTGCGGATAGCCGCGGACCTAACCCATCCAGTCCGATCGAAGATAATGATTGATCGTCAACTGGGGAATGTCGATTTCCTTAGGCAAATCATGAAGCACCTTTTGCGATCCACAGATCCAACGCAAGGGCGCCGAACGAAGTCGTGAGACTTCCCGCGCGATCGCCAAACCGTCCAACAGATGGTCCACCGTGGTTTCACCAAGCAGGTGACTGTTCACCACCAGACCCGCCAACTTCAAGCGGCTTTGGGCTTCAATCCGGGAGATGGTCTGTAAAGCTGAGCTGACGTCCCGGTTTTCGGGGCGCAGATGATTCAGGACGACCAACAGCTCTGTCCGATCTTCAAAGTCGTCGCGAAACAATTCCAATGGGCGCAGTCCGGCTCGGTCTCCGCCCGCGTCAATGATGACCAGACGTTCCTTTTCTCTTAGAGGTCCTCTCAGCGCGTTGCTGACCGCGGGAAGATCCTGTGTATTGATGTGCCCCAGACTTGAACTGATTACCTGAACACCGGCGGCTTCCAGCAACTCATGGCGCTGGCGGGATCGGAAATAGGGATTGACGACGTCCAGATCGCCCAGGGTGACCGGTTTACCGGATCGGCGTTCGCTCAACGCGAGATTGAGCGCCACCTCACTCTTGCCGACACCATAGGCGCCCGCGAGAATCAAGATTGGTTGCTGTTGTTTCATGGCGAGTCCCTCGACTTCCTGAGGCTTAGGTTATACCAAACGTTAGCGAAGGTCGCCGCGAAATGATACAGGAATATGGCACAAAAAAGATCGGATTTACCCGCTACTTATTATGTTGACTCAACAAAAATAACTTGCTAACAGCATAGGAAATTCAATTTAATGTGATTCACGTCAAGTTCTTGCCGCCTCATGCCGACGTGCTTTCGCGGTCGTGAAATCGGCTGGTTGATCCGGATCAATCAACGCAATGATTATCTGAAAAGACGCTTGACAAAAAGAATACTGTTTTATAAAATTGTATACAGAAATAAGAAAAAGTCGACATTTTCGTGTGAGAGGTCCGAGTATTGATCGGGGCCTCGTCGCCGAAAATCAAGTGGAGGTGCGGTATGAGCGCGGTGAAAATGACGGTTGGTCAGGCGGTAGTGAAATTTTTGAACAATCAATATATTGAATTTGACGGTGAGATCACGCCGTTTGTGGACGGCATGTTTACGATTTTCGGTCATGGCATGGTCGTCGGACTGGGGCAGGCGCTGGCCGAAGATCCCGGCCATCTCCGCGTTTATCAAGGGCGCAACGAACAAGGCATGGCGCACGCCGCGATCGCCTATTCCAAGCAGCACAACCGCAGAAAGGTGATCGCCTGCTCGTCCTCGGTCGGACCGGGCGCGCTGAACATGGTGACCGCCGCCGCGACGGCGACAGTCAACAATATTCCGCTGCTGCTGTTCCCATCCGACACGTTCGCTACCCGCCAGCCGGATCCGGTTTTGCAGCAGATGGAGCAAAGCCATGACCTGTCCTTGACTTCAAATGACGCGTTTCGCCCTGTCGCCAAATATTGGGACCGTGTGATCCGTCCGGAGCAATTGATGAGCGCGCTGGTCAACGCCATGCGTGTGCTGACCGATGTGGCGAACACCGGGGCTGCCGTCATCGGCCTGCCGCAGGATGTGCAGGGCGAAAGTTATGAGTACCCGGATTATTTCTTCCAAAAACGTGTGCATCACATTCCACGCCGTGTCGCGGATGAGTACGAATTGAATCAGGCAGTGGAAATGATCAAGGAGGCCAAACGCCCGCTGATCATCGCCGGTGGGGGCGTGCGTTATTCTGAGGCGGGCGACACCCTGGTGGATTTTTGCGAGCGATTTGACATTCCGTTCGCCGAGACACAGGCGGGCAAAAGCGCCACACCGGGCTCCTGTCCACTCAACGTGGGCGGTATGGGCATCACCGGCACCATGGCGGCCAACCGTCTGGTGGCCGAGTGTGATCTGGTCGTGGCAGTCGGCACACGCCTAAATGACTTTGTGACCGGATCTAAATACATTATGTTCCGCAACAGAGAGATCAAGATATTGACCATCAACACCTCCGAATTTCACGCGGAGAAGCTGGATGCCGTCCGCTGTGTGGGAGACGCGAAGGTCACATTGCAGGCGATTCAGGATCGCCTGATCGCCGACAGCTATCAGGTCGAGGCGGGCTATCGCGCCCGAGTCGAAGAAGTCCAGAAGATCTGGCGGACCGAACGGGAAGCGGTGTTGAATGAAGTGTATACCGGCAAGGATTTTATACCCTGCGTGCCCAGCTGGACGCAGGAGATCATCGATGACTTCATCCGTGATATCGGCGGAACCATCACCGAGTCCAACGGTGTCGGTATCATCCGTGACGTCATAGCTGACGATGCGATCGTGGTCGCGGCCGCCGGTTCACTGCCCGCCGACCTGGAGAGGTTGTGGGTGACCGACGCGAAAGACAGCTACAACATGGAATATGGATTCTCATGTATGGGTTACGAGATCGCCGGCGCCCTGGGTTCCAAGATGGCGTGTCCGGACAAGGAGGTCTACGCGTTGGTCGGAGATGGTTCGTTCCTGATGTTGAACAGTGAGATCACAACCGCGATTCAGGAAGGTTTGAAAATAAATATTGTGCTGTTCGACAATGCCGCGTTTGGCTGCATCAACAACCTGCAGATGGGCAACGGTGTGGATTCACTGGCCACTGAGTTTCGCTACCGCGACGAGGAGACGGGGAAGCTGGATGGGTGCTATGTGCCGATTGATTTTGCCAAAGTTGGTGAGGGATACGGTATGAAAGGCTATGCCTGCAAGACGCCTGAAGAGTTGAGAGCCGCGCTTGAGGACAGCAAGAAGCAGACGAAGTCATGCATCATCGACGCCAAAGTCTTGCCCAAGACCATGGCGGAGGGATATGAGAGCTGGTGGCATCTGGGTGTCGCCTCTACCTCTGAATCAGAGGCGGTTCAAGAAGCGCGCCGGAGCATCGATGAACATCTCAAAGACGCAAGAAAATATTAATTTGCCCAAACATGGCTGAGCCATTTACCGCCTTTTCATAGTGAGACGGCCGACGTTGAAAGATGTCGGCCGTTTTGCATTTGGTAAGGCAGGTGGGCCGCACGTTATTGACATATGTCGAAAACCAGGTATAATGAAAGCATAAGAGACATATGTCGGAAATAATAGTGATGAGGAGGTGAATACAATGATGAGACGAAATAAAATGAGAGCCAACATGGCGCAAGGTCAAGG
>CAZAPS010000020.1:0-4817 GCA_964487355.1 uncultured Oscillospiraceae bacterium | reverse complement strand
GAGCGGGACGTGTCTGACGCTTCATACAAAAGGGTGTTGGATAATTGACGGGCCTGAGCGAAAATCATAAAGATAAAAGTGTGACATTGAGATCAGTCTGAACCGTTTGGATTTAACAGCAGCCTGTATCGCATTCAAGCACAAACACCGAACGTAACCGGAGGAAGCTCTGGTTATTTTCATATTTAAAGGTGATACAATAAAATGTGAACAAGGATTAGAGCGGAAGATGACAAACGTGATCGCAAGGCATGTGCGAAAAAGGCGAGTGAAATTATGATTGTCAAAACATTGGTTGAGAACACTTCGATATCGGATCAACTTGGAAGCGAGCATGGCCTTAGCTTATATATAGAGACGAAAAATCGTAAGATTCTATTTGATCTGGGCGCGAGCGATTTTTTTTATAAGAATGCCAAACAACTGGGTGTCGACCTCACCGATGTCGATTGTGTGGTGATCTCTCACGCGCACAACGACCACGGTGGTGGCTTGGCCAAGTTTTTGAAAATCAACACAAAAGCCGATGTGCTGGTCAGAAATATCGCCTTTCAGCCTTACTACGCCAAACGGGCCAACGGCACGCTCGAAGAAATCGGGCTGGACAAGAGCTTGGCGGAAAACAGGCAGATCGTGCTCACCCCGGAGCGTTATTTTATCGACAAAGACATGCAATTATTTTCCAACATCAGCACACCCTATCCTCTCCCGATCTCGAATGAAGGTCTGTCGGCGGAGGAGGACGGGAAGGTGGTGCCGGATCCTTTTAGACACGAACAAATTCTTGTGCTCGAAGAGGGCGGCAAGACCTTGTTGCTCACCGGCTGCGCGCATAATGGCATTTTGAATATCGTGCGCCACTATTATCAGTTGTCAGGCAAGTTCCCGGATGTTGTGATCGGCGGCTTCCATCTATCCAGCCGCTCCCACGGCAACGAGACAGACGAGACGATCCGTTCCATCGGATCCGATCTTTTGGAGACCGGAGCGAAATACTATACCTGCCATTGCACAGGAATTGAGCCCTACCATCTGCTGAAAGAAACCATGGGCGACCGAATTGAGTATCTTGCCGGAGGTCGAACGCTGACCATTTAATTGATTGAAAGCCGCCTGTCATCTAAAATGACGGCGGTTTTTTCGTGGTACGTCCGAACTGTAAAACAAAAGATCGATTTTGCGCAACAAAAGCGACGAAGCGACACTTTTCATTCGATGTTTGCGACAATCGCAAGAAACGACACACTTCAACGCGTTTCTGTTGTCTATTTCACACATAGAGGCAATTTAAGACAAGTTAAATTATCCGTCTTTCTTCATACTGGATATACTGGAGCGCTTCCAAAAAAACGATCAACTTGGATGAGGGTACGTTAAAGTCCGTGGACCGAACCGCGGAAAGGTTTGAGGAGAGAAAATGAAAAAGAAGACAATTATGCGGACATTGGCAACAATGTTGTCGTTTGTCATGGCTGCCGCGATTTTTACCGGCTGCGTGGGTGGAGGCAAGGAGCAAACCACCACACAAGAAGAGACAACGATGGCTGAAAGCGAAGAAACTGAAGAGACAAAAGAAACTGTAGAAGAGACCACCGAAACGGCCGATACAGGATCAGGCGAGGCTTCGACCGGTATCGTGGACGATTTAGGCGATGTGGAAGCCAAATCATCATATAAAATCGGATTTACCATTAGCGTGCGGGACCAGTTCCTGTCCACTTTGGAATCGGCGGCCGATGCTGAAAGCAAAAATCTGGGGATCAGTTTGACGGTAGTTGACGCCAACAACAGCTCGAACACCCAACTGCAAAATGTCCAGACCTTCGTAGCCACCGGTATGGACGCGATTTTGATCAACCTGGTCAACACCGATAACGCGCAAGAAATGATCGACGCCGCCGGGGATGTTCCGGTTGTGTTCGTCAATCGTATGCCGGATGCGCCGATGACCGCCGGAGAACAAACATATGTAGGTTCCAACGAAGAAGACGCCGGTCGTTTCCAAGGCGAGTTCCTCGCGGAGTATTTCAAGAACGAAGGCAACACCAGCCCGGACATTGTGATTCTTACCGGTCAACCGGGTCTGCAGAACACAACGCTGAGAACCGAATCCGCGAAAAAGGCGCTTGAAGACAATGGTTTGACACCAAACTATGTCTATGAGGACACAGCGGAGTGGGATCGCGCCAAAGCTCAAAACAAGATGCAAATCTTTATTGGCACAGGTCAAAACTTTGACGCGGTTGTCTGCAACAATGATGAGATGGCGCTGGGCGCGATCGAAGGAATTAAAAACTCAGGAATGGATCCGAAGGAAACTCCGATCGTCGGTATTGACGCGACTCAAGATGGCCTGGAAGGCATCGAGTCAGGAGAGATGGCGTTCACGGTCTTCCAAAATCCGATTGGCCAGGGCGCTGGAGCGATTCGCGCGGCGACTGTGCTGGCGAACGGCGATCCGATCGATATCGATGTGCCCATCCCGTTTGAGCCTGTGTCTTTGGATAACTATAAAGATTATTTAAATCCATAAACATAAACGCTCAAAAGGCAGCTAACTTGATTAGCGAACTAAAAAGGAAGTCTCATGGCGAGGCTTCCTTTTTTATTGGAGAAACAGTCGGATCAGCAGACCGACCAGCAAGCTGGACCCGTTCAACGTGAGAGACATGACAAACGCGGTTCTCCGGTGTAAGTCCAGCAAAACACGAAAACCCAGGGTCTCGACCGTCAGCACAAGCAACTCGCCGAGAACCAAAGCGGGCAGGCGGGTGATCGAGGTCGGCGCCAGCAACAGCAAACTGAGGTTCAGCAGTGGGTTGGTAATCAAGTTCAGCGCGGCGACCGACAACAAGCGGGTGGATTTGGCTGATTCATGGGCGAACAAAAGGGAGAGTGGCAGTTCAACAAGCTGTGTCAACAGCAAAGGTAGAAGGATGAACCGCCACCCCAAATGAATTGTCATGGGTTGGTCGTATTGTGAGGGCTTTCGTCACTTGCGGTCGGTGTGTCCGAAGGTGCAAAGTGTCCGTCCGCCGACGGATATCCGCCCTGAGTCCACTGCTGTCCGGGGATCCCGGGCTGCTGTGGCGTTTGCGGAGAAGGTGGCTGTTGAAATGTCTGATATTCTCCGGGACCCGGTCCGGCGGGAGTGGCGCCGGTCGATTGAGGCGCGTATCCGGGATAATCTCCCGGCATCCACTGTTGCTGCGCGCCCGGGGCTTGCGGCATGTACGGCGGCGGACTCATTCCGCCGGCGGGCATCTGTCCTTTGCGTAGACCTTCTAATTCATTTTTAATTTTTTTCAGCTTCAGTCCTAAAATAATCAGGACAACGGTCAGTCCGATGATGATCACCGCGGTCGTGACGATGTAAATCAGACCGATGGTTTCGGCTGAGGATCCATTTCTCAGCACCGGTTCGTACGATGTCGGCCAAGGCGCCACGACATCCGCCAACAAATTAGGTAGAGTCAACATGTTAAATATCCTCCATTTTCAAATAATTTCTTTGACAAACAATCCAAATGATCAACATACTTGTCCAAGTCAAAATTAGCACAGTGTTTCGTAAAAGTGTACCGGCGAATGTGGTATGGCCCGAAATGGGTAAAATTTGTTGAAGCACCAATATGAAAGCCGCCGCGAACATCGGTAGTTTCTGCAGAGAATAGGCCAGCGCCGGTCGGTTTGGCATGAATCGATAGTATTGAAAGGCGGCCCAGGCGGTCGGCACACCAAGCGCGAAAGCCTGTAAGAATATGCCCCAGAGGGGGTTGCCGGTTGGTATCAGCAAAGGCAGTGTCGCGAACGCGGCCAGTAACATAAATGGCGCCACGGTAAGGCGGTATGTAATGAATCCGCCCACCAGGCGACTTGTTGTCAGCAGCGTCGCCAGGATAAAGATGAACATTGTGGGTAAAGGCAAGGCGGAAAAATCGGCGCGGACGATCAGCGTGGCGGGTGAGGGAATGAACAAGGTTTGGACGAAGAAAAACAAAGTGGCGATAACGGCGAGCGAGACGGGGGCCTTGGCTGTCCGCGCTGAGTCAAGAGATTGCAGCGAGGGAAAAGGTGATGACGTGCCGGTTACGGGACGGTGAAAGGAGTCAACGATATAGGGTGTGGATTTCCGGGCGATGGTGAAATAGGGATCCTGCGCCCGAATGGCTTCGCGCTTCAGCCACCAGAGGGTGATTAACGCCGCGAGCCACAGAGGGAACAGAAAATAATGGGCGAAGGGGACGGTACCGAGGGCGGTGCCGATCATTACGCCGGCGGCTCCACCGGCTGCGTAGATACCGGTTCTGCTTTCAGATCCTTTGGCGCGTGCCAGACTGTCCCGACCGCCTTCGACGTGAAAAGCGGAGTTGCCGCTGCCGATCAAAATAAGTGTCACGATATAGATCGGAAGACCGGAGGGGGATTGTACGATTAGACGTGGTAAAAAACCGAGTCCGATCAGCGACATGCCAATGAGTCCGGTGGGCAGCTTGGGGAATCGGTCGGCGAGACCCCCCCAGATGAACTGTAGTCCAAAGGCGAGTCCGTTGTAGATCACCAGAACCGGCAGCGCCCATACATAGTGTCCCTGCCCATTGATAAATGGGAGCAGTGAGCCGAACAGAAAAAAGAAGCATAGTGTGTCAGTCAATAGATGACAGATGGTGTACATCAGGAGCGAACGTCTGGCCGCCGGTGATTTTGGGCGCGGCGTGAGATTGTGTTGCATGGTTTGCCTCGCGATCGAAAGCATTTGCGCGTATGACCTTTCACTTAGATTATATACGGCATGGTGTGGATTGAGGAGAGGGGAT
>CAZAPS010000019.1:0-31412 GCA_964487355.1 uncultured Oscillospiraceae bacterium | reverse complement strand
GCAGCTCCTTTTTTACGTTTGATGTTGCTCCATTTTGAATGTCCGGCCATGTTATTCCTCCTGCTGAATTATATTGATTCTTATTTATTATACGAAAATTCACTTGAATTGAAAATAATCGTCCTATGCTATGATAAAATGTGATTCTGAATTTTGTTAATTTGGCTTAATATATTATTTTACACTTATTTTCTCGACAAAATAGGGGGACGACGATGCTGGAAAAAAGATCGAAAGCGCGTACAAATTTTTTAAAACTAGAACTGGCCATGGACTGCCTGTCCGTTTACAACGGAGTGCTGAAAGACCCACCAATCCGGCGCGCCCTTGATTTAATCACGACGCTGAATCAGGACACGGCCAACATCCACACACAGGCGCGCGCCTATTCCGCCATGTATCGCTCGCTCATTAAAGAAAACTGTCTGATGTCTTGGAGTGAGTACGTGATCCATGCGGTTTTACGCGACGCAAACCCGTTCACTCGGGCCGTCTCTTCGGTATCCCGCCATCGATTGAGCCGGGCGTCGCATCAACCGTGTGGTCAACAGCGCTCCGGTGATGGCGAGTCTCAGTTGGCGCCGAGTGTCGTCGAGGATTTGAACACATTGCAACAGCTCGCGCAACTCAACCCAACAGACATCAAAGAATTATTGCGCGCCGAGGCGATTCAGACCTCTCAGGAATGGGCGCTGTCCATCATCACCAAGTTGCCTGAGTGGCCGGTCCTCCCCTTTAACAAATCCGGCGGGACAAGAAAAAGACGAAAAGCTCATTCTCCCCATGCGGTTTGTGATCTCTTGCTGACAGCTTTACCTCACGAAAACGGATGGTCAGGCTGCTACAATGATTTGCGTGATTTCCATCGCGTGAATGGCTATGGCGAGATGCCGTTCGCGTATTCTTTCAGCTGGTCAGACAGCCATCTGAGGCCCATACTCACACCCGACCCGATCACTTTGAACTGTCTGCTCGACTACGACGGAATGATCGCCAAGGTTGTGGACAACACCAAATTATTTTTGGATGGAAAGTCAGCTGAAAATGTTTTGTTGTATGGCGCGAGGGGGACCGGCAAGTCATCCACAGTCAAGGCCGTGGGCAACGAGTTTGGCGCGCGCGGACTGCGCATCGTCGAGGTGAAGAAAAGAGATCTCGGCGAACTGCCGGAGTTGCTGGATAAACTAAGCGACAGCCGAATCAAATTCATCGTCTTCATCGATGATCTAAGTTTTGAGGCCCAGGGAGACGAGTACAACTCATTGAAATCGATTTTGGAAGGTGGCTCAGCCAAACAGCCTGCGAACACACTGATCTACGTCACTTCGAACCGACGTCACATCGTGGTTGAGCGTTTTAGCGACACGCAAGAGGATCTGTTCGAAAATGACGCGCGTCACGAAAAATTATCACTCGCTGAGCGGTTTGGTCTCAGCCTTCACTTCCGTACGCCGTTGCAAAAAACATATCTGGAGATCGTCGCGGATATCGCGTCGAAAAGCAAGCTGGACATCGACTCGGACGTTTTGGAGCGTGAAGCGCTGACCTTCGCGAACCATATCGGCAGCCGCTCACCGCGCACCGCGCGCAGGTTTGTGCGGCAGATCGCCAATGAAAACTAATCCGATCTGAATTTCCGCTGCCCTGTTTCCCGCTGTCACGTTTCAAATCATTCTTCTTAAGGAGATCCCACATGACTGTTTTATTGTCAAATGAAGTCGCCCGGCGTCGCACATTCGCCATTATTTCCCATCCCGACGCGGGCAAGACCACAATTACCGAAAAACTATTGTTATATGGCGGCGCGATCCGTGAGGCGGGCAGCGTGAAGGCGCGAAAAGCCTCTCACCACGCCACCTCTGATTGGATGGAAATTGAAAAACAGCGAGGCATCTCCGTCACATCTTCGATTATGCAATTTGAATATGAAGGAAAAGTGATCAACATCCTGGACACTCCCGGTCACCAGGATTTCTCAGAGGATACCTATCGCACGTTGTGTGCCGCCGATTCAGCTGTCATGTTGATCGATGGCGCGCGAGGTGTGGAGCCACAGACCATCAAATTATTTGAAGTCTGTAAAAAACGTGGCATTCCCATTTTTACATTCATCAACAAAATGGACCGCGCCTCCCTGCCACCATTTGAATTGCTCGACCAGTTGGAGAAAGTTTTGAACATTGATTCTTATCCAATCAACTGGCCGATTGGCACGGACGGCGATTTCAAGGGAACCTATAATCGTGAGAAACGCCATGTTGAGCAGTTCGTGTCCAACGCCACTCACGGAGCGACTCAGGTGGATATTCAGTTGACCGATGTCGACGACCCCCAGCTGGGCGCGTTGATCGGTTCGGATTACCATCTCCATTTAAAAGATGATATTGAGTTGTTGAACATCGCCGGTGACTCCCTTGATATGACCAGGGTCGCCAATGGTGAGCTGACACCGGTGTTTTTTGGCAGCGCGATCACCAACTTTGGTGTAGAGCCTTTTCTGCACGACTTCTTGAAGATGGCTCCACCACCGAGCGCCATGGTCGTCGAGGAAGGTATGGTGAGCCCGACTGACGAGGAGTTCACCGCCTTTGTGTTTAAGATTCAGGCCAACATGAATCCGGGACACCGCGACCGCATGGCTTTTATTCGCATTTGTTCCGGACATTTTAAAAAAGGTTTGGAGATTACAAATCAGAGGGATGGGCGTCTTGTTCGCCTAAATCAGCCCCAGACATTTATGGCGCAGGATCATCGCGTGCTTGAAGAAGCCTTCGCCGGGGACATTATCGGGGTATTTGATCCCGATCAATTCCGTATCGGAGATTCACTTTACACCGGAAAAGATCCGGTGAAATTCGCTGACATTCCTCAATTTCCACCTGAACATTTCGCGTTGGTCTCGCCCAAAGACTCAATGAAACGTAAACAGTTCAACAAAGGAATGAGACAACTTGCGCAAGAAGGAGCGGTCCAGCTATATAAGCAGCCCGATGTTGGCACCGAGACCTATGTTGTCGGTGTGGTGGGCGTGCTGCAGTTTGATGTGCTTGAGCACCGTTTGCAAAATGAATACAAAGTGGACATTCGCAAAACCATGCTGGACTACCGCCTGGCGCGCTGGCTCAAGCTTGATGGCAAGGATTTCGCCACCGCGGATGATTTTGACAATCTCAATCTGACCAGCACAACCATGAAGGTGGTGGACCGCTATGAACAGCCGGTATTGTTGTTTGAATCACCCTGGGCGATCGATTGGGCGCTTGAACGAAATGAAGGTTTGACACTCAGTCAAATCAACGACTGAATGCCTCTTTTATAATATATAACCCGCGGCCTGCCTGATCATCAAGCGGGTCGCTTTATTATGATCAATCGGTCACTTCAGCCAAACGTGACCGCGCCAATTCTTTCGCCACAAACTCCGCGAACACTTTGGCGCCGGTGGCATTTGGATGGGTGGCGTCTCCATAGAATAATTCCGGTTTGGTCTTGGCAAACTCGTACCAATCGATCACAACCGCGTTGTCATAAGGTTGAGAGGCTCGCTTCAATGTCTGATTGATTCGTTCTTCAACTTCAGGTGACAGTTCAACAACAGTCAAGAAATAAATATTATGATCGGAAAACTCTGTGCAAACTTCTTGCACCATCGAGTCATTCAACACACCGTTGGTGCCAAGCATAAACAAAATATCAGTTTGCAGATTGTCGCTCACCTGTTTTTCAAGCAACAACTTGATGCCGTCCGGGAATTGACGGCTGACCTTGCTATCCACGTCGATCATCGGCATGGCGTTTTTCAGTTCCGCCGCTGCGCTGGCCGCGACGGAATCACCAATACAGGTGATCGGCAATGATTGCAAAAAGTCAACTTCGTCCTCACCCATGGTTAATTCAGGGTAATTTCGGACCACAAGCCTGGCCTGTTCCGACAGATATTCAGCGGGATCGGTCGTCTCAACAGGCTCTGTCTCCATTTCCGGATCCAACAGGCGCAGCACTGAATCAAAGTCCAGCGCGGATCCAACCTGCACTTCGACCCCGGATTTTTGCGCTGTGAGCGCCTCGTCTTCCTCATACACCGACTCATCGGATGCCTGACCTTCTATTCGCTCCGCGAGTTCATCGGTGTAGGCGGCTTTCCCTGTCGGTGCCCGGACCACCGCGGCGACCGTGCTGGAAAAGCAAAACACCACCACGAGCCATACTGAAATATTGGCGATCATTTTACGATTTCGAGTTGTTGGTTCCGGTGAGCGATCAGATTGAATCGAGCGCAACAGGTAATTCACAAATCGACTCCAATTCACTTCTGTCAATCGATAGGTAAACTCCGCCATAAGCACCACGACGATAAGCTGGACAACGACGGTTGTCCAATAAGAAATCTTGACAAATCTCAGCAAATCCTGACTCAAAATCATGATTGAGTATTGCCACAGATAAAGTGAATAGGATCGTTTGCCTATCACCCGCAGCGGTTTTAAGGAAAAGACTCGTCCAAACACGGTACGCCGATCACCCACACAGGCCAACAAGATTACAATTAGCACGGAATAAGAGAATATTCCGAAATAATACGCTATCGCCCGATCGCCGGGCAGGAAAAACATAAATATCAAAACGAGGAAGGTGACAATCAGACCAATAAAATCCAGGTCTTTGCGAGGCAGATAATCGGTCAGTCGGCGCAGACGGGAGACAGGCAGCAAACCTGCCAGCATCGCTCCTAACAGAAAGCTGAACGCTCTGGTGTCCGTACCGTAATACACTCTGGTTATCGGAAATTTCAACGCTGTCAGGACGACCATCGCGGTGAACGAGGCAACGGCCAGCAGAAAGCTCGCGGCAAAAGTCACAAACCGAGTATTATGTTTGTTGATCCGCACGATCACCGACATTAACAGCGGCCAGGCAAGATAAAACTGGATTTCCAACCCCATCGTCCACATATGTGTCAAGGGATTCAGATTTCCATGTAGGTCAAAATAGGACAGATTTTGGGTGATCTGCCACCAATTATTGTAACCGCCTATTGTGCTAAACAGGTTTTCCCTATAATTCAACAACAAATCAGGGTGAACCCAAAAAATCCAGGTCGTGAGAATCAACAGCACAAAAATCAGAGGAGGAAAAATACGGCTGATTCTTTTTTTATAAAAGTCGCCCAAAAATAATGATCGCTTGGTGTTGTATGAACGCAAAAATGAATCAGTGACCAAATAACCGGACAAAGCCAGAAAAACAGGCACCCCTAGAAAACCGCCTTTGACGGTGGCCGGAAACAGGTGATACAACATCACAAAAATGACCGCCAGCCCTCTCAAACCTTGAAAGGACGAAATTGTCCGCGTTCTATTGTCAATCGATTTGCGCTGGGTTGGCGCGACGGGGCGCGGGTGCTGAATATTAGGTCCATTCTCTTTCGAAACTGGATACCTGTCCATGCTTTCCTCCAATTATTTCATCAATATGGTGGTGAATTTATGGCGCGGTCAATCGCCTTCACCGAAAACCCCGACATCACGGAATTTTTCATAGCGTGATTCCAACATTAAATCTGTCGGCTTCTTATCCAAGGAGACCAGGGCGTCCTCAAAAAACAGCTTGATGTTCATCGCGGTCTTCCGCGGGTCGTCATGTGCTCCCTCTCCGGACTCCGGAATGATTTCATCGCAGATCCCCAGTTCGGTCAGATCGCTCGCGGTGATGCGAATTTTGTCCGCCGCCTCCATCTCTCTTGTCGGATCTTTCCACAACAAAGAAGCGTAGCCTCGTGGGGAAATCACCGAAAATATCGAATTCGACAACATTCCAAGTTTATCACAAATGGTAAGGGCCAGCGCGCCACCACTTCCACCCTCGCCAATGACCACGCTAACCACAGGTGTGGACAACGTCATGCATTCCATCAAATTGCGCGCGATCGCCTCACCCACGCCTCTCTCCTCGGCACCCACACCACAGTAAGCGCCCGGAGTGTCCACAAAGCAAAAAATCGGTCGCCCAAATTTTTCCGCCTGTCTCATTAGACGCAATGATTTGCGATAGCCTTCCGGATGGGCCATGCCGAAATTTGTATGATTGTTTTCTTGCAGATTGCGACCTTTGTGGTGCGCGATGACGGTGACCGGCTTGCCATTGAAGACAGCCAATCCGCCCCAGATCGCCGCGTCATCGGAATAGTATCGATCGCCGTGCAATTCCAGCGCCGCGTCAAAAACAAGAGGCAGATAATCGATAATATTCGGGCGGTCTTTATGACGAATCAGATCCAAACAATGCGAGCCTTTACGAGTGACAAGCACACGATCCTCCTCAGTGATTTCCGCTTCAATCGCCTCTCGCTCCTCGGCGGTCAGACCAAGTGTCCAGCTCTCACTCTCCATCATCGTCGCCGCGTCAATCATCTCAGCGCCGAATCGGCTGTAGATGGGATTGTGCATTACCAGCAGCTCACCCAAGGTGTCGCGCATTTGATCGCGCGCCACGATCAGGTCCAAAAATCCATGTTCGAGTAAAAACTCCGCCCGTTGGAAATCCTCCGGCAGTTTTTCTGAAATGGTGCCTTCGATAACCCTTCTACCCGCGAAACCAATCAAAGTTCCGGGTTCGGAGATGATGATATCACCCAAACTCGCGAAGCTGGCGGTTACGCCTCCTGTGGTTGGGTCAGTCATGACCGAAATGAAAAGCAATCCCGCGTCGCTATGTCTGCCAACCGCCGCGGAGGTCTTCGCCATTTGCATCAGTGATAAGATGCCTTCCTGCATACGAGCGCCACCGGAAGCCTCAAACAGGACAACCGGAAGTTTAGTTCGAATCGCGTGCTCAAAACAGCGAGTCACCTTCTCACCCACGACCGAACCCATCGAACCCATCATAAAGCGGCTATCCATCACGCCCACAACAACCGGCTGGCCATGAATGCGCGCCGTGCCCGTGACCACACCCTCGGTCAGTCCGGTCTTGTTGCGCAGTTTTTTCAACTTACCTTCATACTCATCATTTTCGAGCGGATTCATAGTGACAAGATCGGTGTCCATCTCCCGGAAAGTACCGGGATCCAGCACGAGTTCCAACCGTTCCAGCGCGGTGATGCGGAAATGGTGGCTGCAGTTTGGGCAGACATTGTGACGTTCCTCAAACTCGTCGCGGAACACGACCTCACCGCAAACCGGACATTTGATCCAAAGATCTTCAGGAATCGGCTGTTGATAAGAGTAGGCTCGCCGGCTCGGGAGGGAATCACCTCGTTGAGCGGTCTTGCGGTCCTCTTCCGCCTGAGTCATCGCCTTCGCGTCTGAAAGCAAAGCCTCCTCATCGATTCGTTTGCGTAATTTTTCAGTTATTAAATTCCCCATTTTGTCATCCTTATCATTCGCATTGAATCAAGTTTTAAGTTTCTCTTTCCTGAAGCTCGGCAATAATTTGCGGCAATTTTTGATTCAGATAACCTATGTTATAGTCACCGGAAATAAATTCAGGGTCGCGCAGCATGGCCAGATGAAAATCGATCGTGGTGGGAACACCCTCGATGATGAACTCTGTCAGCACTCTACGCATTCGCGCGATGGCGTCCAGCCGTGTCGGCGCGTGGACGATCACTTTGGCCAACATTGAATCGTAATAAGGCTGTACTGTATAGCCCTGATAGATCGCCGAGTCAATACGCACGCCAATCCCGCCCGGCACGACCAATGTGTCGATGCGGCCGGGGACCGGCATGAAGTTCTTCAACGGGTCTTCGGCGTTGATGCGACATTCGATTGAGTGACCGTTGAACATGATGTCGTTTTGTCTACGCGAAAGACGGTAACCCGCGGCCATCCTGATTTGTTCCTTGACAAGATTTGAACCGGTCACGGCTTCGGTCACCGGATGCTCAACTTGAATACGGGTGTTCATCTCCATAAAATAGTAGTTATTGTTCTTATCCACCAAAAACTCGACCGTTCCCGCGCCGACATAGTTCACCGCTTTGGCTAGACGCACAGCGGTTTCGCCGATCTCCTTGCGCAACATTTTTGAAACAAAAGGAGATGTCGCCTCTTCCAACATTTTCTGATGGCGACGCTGAATGGAGCAATCCCTTTCTCCATAGTGGACAACATTACCAAATCCGTCAGCCATCAATTGAATTTCGATATGGCGTGGATCTTCGACGAACCGCTCAATATAAACCCGATCGTCACCAAACGCGGCTTTCGCTTCCGATCTTGCCGCCAAAAAGGAGTTCTCCAGCTCATGTTCGGCCATGGCGACACGCATGCCGCGACCTCCGCCACCGGAGGTCGCCTTAATCATGACCGGATAACCAATTTCCCGAGCGATGACTTTCGCTTCCGAAACTGTCGGAACCAAGTCCGGTGATCCCGGAACCACCGGCACACCCGCGGCCATCGCGGTCTGACGCGCGGTCGATTTGTCTCCCATCATGCGCATGGTCTCGCTGTCCGGACCGATAAAGGCGATGTTGCATTTGGCGCACATCGTCGCGAACTGAGAGTTTTCGGATAGAAAACCAAAGCCCGGGTGAATCGCGTCCGCCCCGGTGATCGAACACGCCGCTAAAATCGCCTGGGCATTTAAATAACTATCTTTTGGCGAGGCGGGGCCAATACAAATGCTCTCATCCGCCAATTGGGTATGTAAAGCGTAGCGATCGGCCTCTGAAAAGACGGCAACATTGCGTATGCCCATTTCGCGGCAGGCGCGAATGATGGTTATCGCGATTTCACCACGGTTCGCGATCAGCACTTTTCTGAACATGATGGTTAATCCTCACTTCCAATCGAGAACATCATTTCCGCGCTACAGGCCAGTTTGTCTCCAACAAAGGCTTTGGCGATCGCGCGTCCCGCGCGCCCGCGAAGTTGTTCCAACCTGACTTCATTGCGCAGCACATCGCCGGGCACCACTTTTTGCCTGAATTTCACCTTGTCAATTCGGCCAAAATACGCGATTTTACCCTTGTATTCCGGCATGCTCAAAATCAACACCGCTCCGGTCTGCGCGAGCGATTCCAGAATCAGTACCCCCGGCATCACCGGCTGTCCCGGAAAGTGTCCGGCGAAATAAGATTCATCCGCCGAGACATGTTTCAATCCGACAACCTTTTGGTCGTCCATTTCCAGTATTTCATCCACCAAAATAAACGGCTCACGATGCGGTATGATCGCTTTAATCTGCTCTTGGTTCATTAAAGACATTTTATTCTCCTGTCAAACTCAGCGGATCAACATCAAAGGTTGTCCATACTCAACTTTTTCTCCGTTCGCGACGTAGATTTCCACAACCTCGCCGGCCGTTTCACTAACGACTTCGTTCATCAGCTTCATCGCCTCGATGATGCACAACACATCGCCTTTTTTCACCATCGATCCCACATTCACATACGGATCACGTTCCGGCGATGACGCGGCGAAGAAAACACCGACGACCGGAGAAGTCACAACAGTGCCGTCAACCTCTTCCGGTTCTTCATCCTCTTTATCATCGGCCTGAACCATTTCGGGCAATGACGTTGAGACAAGCACCGGATCAGCTGCCAGGACGTTTGACTCGCGTGAAAGCTTTAATGTCTCACCCAATCCGGACCACTCCAGACCACTCAAACCACAGCGCGCCATTTCGGCCATCAGATCTTTGATTTTTTCCACATCCATTCTTGTCACGCCTCCTTGTATTTTGACAGACATACCGTGGCGTTTTGACCGCCGAAACCAAGAGAATTGCTCAGGGCGATCTGTACGTCCGCCGCTCGATTGGCCTCAAAAACATAATCCAGATCACAGTCCGGGTCCGGTGTGTTGAATCCGATCGTCCGCGGAATCAGACCCTCCGTCATCATCTTCAACGTCAAGATTCCCTCCAGGACGCCGGCCGCGCCCAACAAATGACCGATATTCGATTTGGTCGATGTGATCGGAACCAACGCCGCGCGCTCAGCGCCCAGCGCGTTTTTGATCGCGATCGTCTCATACTTGTCATTCAAAGGAGTGCTTGTGCCGTGCGCGTTTATGTAGTCAATATCCGCCGGCTTCACAGCCGCTTCGGCCATCGCGAGTTCCATCGCCTTGGTCGCTCCGGCTCCATCCGGAGATGGGCTGGTGATATGATAGCCATCCGCCGTCGCGCCATAGCCGATCACTTCGCCCAAAATATTCGCGCCTCGGCGCAGCGCGCCTTCTAGCGACTCCAGAATCATCACGCCGGCGCCTTCGCCCAGCACAAACCCATCTCGCTCCAAATCGAATGGACGAGATCCCTTCGTGGGGTCCGTCTCCTTGGACAAGGCCGTCATATTGGAAAATCCACCGATCGTGATCGGCGCGACGGCGGCTTCGGAGCCACCCACCACACAGGCCTTCAGATAGCCATCTTTGATTTTACGAAATCCTTCGCCAATCGCGTGTGTGCTCGAAGCGCAGGCGGTCACCACGCAAATGTTCTCACCTTTAAATCCATAGTCCATGGCGATCTGACCGGCCGCCATGTTGCAAATCATCATTGGTATAAACAGTGGGGAAATCGCCCTGGCACCCCGTTCACCCATTTTCAACACCTCATTTTGGAAGGTGATCAGTCCGCCAATTCCGGACGCGATAATGGTTCCGACGTGTTCCGGACCATACGTATCCGCGGTCAGACCGGATTGTTTGACCGCCTCCTGAGACGCGGCCACCGAAAAATGAAGAAAGCGATCCTTGCGGCGGGCCTCCTTCTTATCCATATAGTTCGTTGGGTCGAAATCGTTGACCTCGGCGGCCAGATGGACCTTATGATCGGTATGGTCGAAAGCCTGAATTGTGCCGACTCCGCAACGGTTCTCCTTAACACCTTCCCAGGTACTGTCCACGGTCAGGCCGAGTGGGCTCACCGCCCCCATGCCGGTAACCACCACACGATTTCCACCATCGGGATGTTTCAAATTTGATTGACTCATTTTAACTCCACTTTCTGATCGTCTATTGATCAATGTAACTCAAATGATCATTAAAGAATAAATGCAATTGAAATAACAATTAAACCGCTCATCCGCGAACGCTCATCACCTCCGAAACTGTTCGCATTGAAAACAGGGTACCATGAACAGTTCCATTTTGACATTTTACACAATTGGCGATCGGCGCGCGGATTGTTTTTCTGACAGTTCAGAGCGTCAATCCTCCGGACACCTCGATAACCTGGCCGGTCACATAAGTAGCCGCCGGCGAAGCGAGAAAGGCGACCACGTTCGCGACATCTTCCGGTTCTCCAAAACGGCGCAGGCTGATCCTCGTCAGCGCGTCCTGTTTTAATTCATCCGGCAACTCCGCGGTCATATCTGTCGATATGAACCCCGGGGCCACAGCGTTGACGGTGATGTTTCGACTGCCGATTTCTTTGGACAAAGATTTGGTCAACCCAATCAAACCCGCTTTGGCCGCGCTATAGTTCGCCTGTCCGGCATTGCCATAGACGCCCGCGATGGAGGTGATATTCACGATGTGTCCCGTCCTCGCCTTCATCATGGAGGACAAGACCGCTTTTGACATAAGAAAGGGACCGATCAAATTGGTGTCGACAACGTCAGTGAATTGCACAGATTTCATACGCATCATCAATCCGTCTTTGGTGATGCCTGCGTTGTTTACCAGCACTCGAATCGGGCCCATTTCCACAGCGGTTTTCACCACATCCGCGCAACTTTGCTCATCGGTCACGTCCGCTTGAAGCGCGACACACCGGGTGCCCATCTTCTCAATCTCATCCGCGGTGGCCTGCGCGCCCTCCGCTCCGCCTCGATAGGTGATCACCATGGGTTCACCAACCTCAGCCAGCTTCAACGCGATCGCACGCCCAATTCCCCGAGACGCTCCGGTAATTATGATACTCATCTTAACCCCTCTTTCATTTTTGTCCGCATCACTTGCTCAGCTTCCGAGAACAATTGTTGAATGATGTCCGCGCAAGGCAATACTTCTTTCACCAAGCCGGCAACCTGACCCGCCATAAAAGAACCCTCATTTAAGTCGCCGTCTATTTTGGCCTTTCGCAATGAGCCTAAAGAGAGCTCTTCCATTTCCTCCGCGCCCGCGCCGTCTTTTTCCATGGCCAGCAGCTTGCGTTGCAATTTGCTGCGCAGACTGCGCACCGGGTGGCCGCCGGAACGACCGGTGACCACGCTGTCGATGTCCCGCGCGCGGATCAACATCTGCTTGTAGTTATCGTGAGCGGTGCATTCCGTCGAGGCGATGAACCGTGTGCCTACCTGTACACCCTCGGCGCCCAACATATACGCCGCCGCGACCGCTCTGCCGTCCGCGATCCCGCCCGCGCAGAGCACGGGTATATCGACCGCGTCCACCACCTGCGGAGTCAAAACCATGGTTGTCTGCTCACCGATATGTCCACCCGCCTCGTTGCCCTCGGCAACCACGGCGTCCGCCCCCAATTGTTCTTGCCGTTTCGCCTGCGTCACCGAGGCGACGACAGGAATCACCACAATCCCGGCCTCTTTCCACAGCGGAATGAATTTGCCCGGAGAACCCGCTCCGGTCGTCACAACCGGCACCTGTTCTTCAATCACCAGCCGCGCCAACTCGTCCACACAGGGATTGAGCATCATGAGGTTGACGCCAAACGGCTTGTCGGTCAAAGATCGAATTTCACGAATCTGTCCGGCCAGCAGATCCGCGGTCATGGAACCCGATCCGATCACACCCAATCCGCCCGCGTTGGACACCGCCGCGGCCAGCGGAGCGTCCGCCACCCAAGCCATTCCTCCCTGGATCAACGGATATTGAATGTCCAACAAATCACATATTCTGTTGTTCATCACTTTTGCACCCTTTAGCATATTTTCCTAAATTTCAACAACTTTGTCACTCGATTTTAGCAATCAGTTTAAATTTTGATCAGCATCGCGCCATAAGTCAATCCACCGCCAAATCCGGTCAGACCCACAATGTCGCCTTTTTTAATGGTGCCATCGCGCAGGCATTCATCGATACCGACTCCCAGCCCCGCCGATGAGGTGTTGCCGGTGGTGCGTAGACCGGTGTATACCTGCTCCATCGGATAACGCAGCCGTTTGGCGGACGCTTCCAAAATACGATAGTTCGCCTGATGTGGAATCAAATAGCTCATCTCTTCGATGGGCACACTCGCCTCTTCGAGCACATGCACGATCGACTGTGGCATGGTCGTGACCGCGAAACGATAGACATCGTTGCCCGCCATGTAGATATCAGTTGACTCCCATTCATAGCGAGGCGGGTATTTTTCCTTCCACTTGTCCGGCAGGAAAGGATGGCGCGGCTGATTGTTGCCGCTGATCAAAGTATGCCCACCGGTCCCGTCCGCGCCCAGCTTGGTCGCCAGCAACTCGCCATCTCCGTTGGAACTGACGATGGTCGCCGAAGCGGCGTCACCGAACAAAACACAAGTGGTGCGGTCCTCAAAATTGGTACGGCAGGTCAACATCTCCGAACCGACAACGAGAATATTCTTATATTTGGGATTCGCCAAATAATTGGCGGCCATGTCCAGCGCGTAAATGTATCCCGAACAGGCGACGTTGATATCAATACAAAACGCGTTGACCGCGCCCAACTCCGCTTGAATGATGCAAGATATCGTTGGGCACATATAATCAGGTGTGACGGAAGTCACGATGATCGCGTCCAATTCTTCAGCGGACAGACCGGACTGCCGCAGAGCCTTGATCGAGGCCTGGGTGCCCATGTACCAAACACTTTCACCGTTGGAATAATGGCGACTTTCAATACCCGTCCGAGTCCTCATCCACTCATCTGAAGTTTCCACGATTTTACCCATGTCATCGTTTGTCACGATTTGTTCCGGCAGATATGAACCGGTGCCCAAAATTGTAAATTTCATTCCTCACTCCTTGCGTCATCATACTTGTGTGATCAACCTAAATTTTGATTGTTTTCAATTCGTTTCAGCTGAATGCTTTGCTAATTTGATTCGATTTGATAATCTAAACTCAACATTTCGAGATCGTCCCCGGCGGATTGTAAGCGCCGATAATTAGTTTGATTGTCAAATTGTTTGAAATGTAAAGTTATTTGAATTATACTACAATTCCGGTATTTTGTTACATTGTCGGTTTACACAAATTTTTTTCAAACATGAATTGGAGGACTGTGCATGACAGTATGCGTTTTTTCCGGACAAGGCGCCCAATATGAGGGAATGGGCAAGGACCTGGCGGGCTCAAATAAAGCGGCGGCAAAGGTTTATGAGGAATGCGGCGAGTATCTTGGCTATGATCTGTTGGCGTTGAACGCCGAACAGTTGGCGCAAACCAAGTATTCACAGCCCGCGACTGTGGTGCTGAGCCTGGCCGCTTTCGTCGCCTGGCAAGATGAGCTCGCCGGCGACCTTCCCCAAGGTCTCACGCTGGCCGGGTTCTCTTTAGGAGAATATTCCGCTCTGGGCGCCTCGGGGGTCTTAACCCGACGAGAGCTGATGAGTCTGCTCGAAAGGCGATCCGAACTGATGCAGGCCGCGTGCGAACTGAACGCCGGCGCGATGTACGCAATCTTAGGACTTGAGGACGAAGTCGTCGAAGAAATTTGCGCTCGCCCTGAATACAAAGAGACGGTTTTTCCGGCCAACTATAATTGCCCGGGGCAGTTGGTCATTTCCGGCTACGCGGAGGAAACCGCCGAAGTCGCAAAGCTTTGTCAAGCCGCCGGAGCGCGTCGGGCCGCTCAACTGTCTGTGGCGGGCGCTTTTCACACTCCATTGATGAACAGCGCCGCGGTGGGCTTAAAATCGTTCGCGTCAACGATGACTTTCGACCGGTCAGATCTTGCCATGTTTTCAAACGTGACCGGAGAGCTTCTCCCCGCGGAAACAGATTTTCCGTCCTATCTCGCGGATCATATGGTCAGCCCCGTGCGTTGGACCAAAGAAGTGCTCAACCTGATTGCGAACGGGAAAACCAATTTTATCGAATTTGGGCCGGGCAAGACATTGACCGGTTTGATTCGCAAAATTGACAGACAGGTGAACACCTCGCGAGTTGAGGACTCTTCCACTCTGAACGAGACACTGAATAATCTGAAAGAATGATCAACTATCTTTGTTTTTTCCTTACAGCCTGATTAAATTATTCTTACATCGCGATATCCTTTCAGAAATTGAAAGGATATCGCCTTTTTTGTCCTATGCTCGATTATCGGTTTTGCGTTACTTGCGCTATGCTTAATCAAAAGGTTAATCAGGAGCGACAAAATGTTTGATTATGTTCTATACGCGTTCACGCAACCGGCTTTGGGTTCGATCATCGCGACCATTGCGCTAAGCGCCCTTATGCTGATCACGGTTATTTTTTTTCTTATCACGAATCAAAAGAACACCCGCGTGCTCCGCAATCATTTTCTTTCCATATTGAACGACATGGAGGCGCTGGACGGGCGGACGATCGAAAACTTGCAGTCGTTGCGTCAGGCCGGCGATAAAACGGAGGACGAGCGGATCAAAGGCGCGATCGAGCGACTGGCGTCGGACAGCGAATCGTCTTATATGGGACTTTGGATTCCGGCCCCGGAAAACTATCTGTCGTCTAAAAATATTTTAGACGAGCGCGGTCTACGGGCACTGGGGAAAAATATACCCTATTCCATTTTAGCGCTCGGCATACTCGCCACCATCGGTCTGGCCATTTATCATTTCATATTGGTGCCGATTGACAGCCGGGACATGCTGCTGTATATCTTCGCTCCGCTCACCATCAGTGTTCTGGGTTTTTTCCTGTTAACCATCTCAAACAATTTGTACAAGGACAGTCTGCGTCACAATGAAGCCGCCTGCTCCCGCGAAATTGAACGACATATTCCGGTATTTAACAATGAGTCCGGAACCGCTTTGCTGATTGACAATTTCCTAACCTATGATCGCGACATGAAAGAGTCGGTTGAGCACTTGAGTGGAAAGGTTGAGCAGCTGACTGATAAGGCCCTCGTGCTGGCGGTCAGAGAAAGCATTGAGACGAGTATCAAGGACAACATCGCGCCTTCGATTGAGGAATCAAACCGGGCGATGTCCGATTTAGCTGACGAATATAGTCGTCGCCAGGTGGAAGGACTGGGCGAATTGGCCGCGGAATTCGCGCACGAGCTGACTCGTTCGGTGCGCGATCAAATGGCCCCCTTCTATTACGAACTGAATCAATACACCACCGAGCTGAACCAGTCCAAAAACCAGGTTGACCTGGCGTTGGACGCGCTGGACGTCTACGTTGAGCGATCGACCGCGCTCCAGGAACATGTTGATTCATCCATCTCCACTTTCAACAACACACACGGCACATGGGCAAAAGATGCCACCCAATTTGGTCTGGCCGTCGCTCAGCTGTCTGAAACCGGGCAAAAAATGCTGCAAGCTCAGTCTGCCGGCGAGGTCGCCATGTCAAAACAGCTGACCGCGCTGTCCACCGACCTGAACTCATTTGCCGAGACCGTCTCGACCACACTCAACTTAATGATTCAGGAAAACACCGGTCTCAAAGAGCTGGTGAGCTCCACCGAGCAGGCCTCCCGTGAACTGTTAAAAGATATGAGCGCACAAAACGCGAAAATGCTGGAAACGATTTCACAGACAAATACCGAACTGGTCAGTCAGGTCAGCGACACCGTCATTTCCCTGGTGGACACGATGACTTCCGAAAATTCCGAGTCGGTGGACAAATATCGTCTGCTCTCGACCCAGATCACCCAGGCGGCGATGGACATGCAGGACGCGAACGATCAATTGCATCAATCCATGTCCACTCTTAACGCCAATTTGAATCATTCGGTCGACCACTTCTCGACCGGTTTAAGCTCGACGGTAAACGGCACCTTGGGTGACTTTGATCGCAATCTTGCCGAAATCAATGGTCGCCTGGCGGCTTCGACCGCCATGGTGCGGGACACTGTCAGCGGTTTGAGCAAGACGGTGGAACAATTGGCGACCGCGACCAACAAGCTCTCTTACCGCAAGTAAGAGGTGAATATGATCAAAGAGAAAAACTACTTTACGAATTTGCCGACCGACCTGTCGACTTTAATGAACGAAATTCGACCGAATTTCCCTTTGCCGGAAGAGATCAGACTGCCTCAAACAACCGAGGTGGATCGCTCATTGTTAACTCTGCTGCGCGAAACGCCGTTAAAAAAAGTTTCCGGTTTGCGCATCGAGATCAAACCTCAACTATCCTTTCAACTGTTTGAAAGCTATCCGCTCGTCCAGGATAAGAGCACGCTCAAGAAACTGAATTTCATCGCGGTCAGAGCGGCGAGCTGGACATTGTTCCGCGCCGGCTGGAGCGCGTTCCAAAGACATTTTCCCTCCGATAACATTCGGCATGGTCTGCACCTCATGTTTCGCGCTCTTTATAAGAGTGACTCGCGGAACCGACCGGACAAATTGGCGAATCTGCTGACCACAAATGTCTCGCTGTCCCGCGACGCCAAACTATTCATTCAAGACCTGTCCCTGGCATTAAACCTTAGCGACCGCGCAGTGGATCACGATCCGCTGCAGGCTCGCCCAATCGATCGAATCGTTCACTATCTGTCCGATTATCTGATTGAACCGGCCAGCACTTTTGGCGCGACGTTGGTCGGACAGGCCTTTTTGTCCGCGAACGATGCCGATTATTGGTCCAACCGCGCACTCTTATTTGAAGCTCTATCATATATGCCGGCCGAACATGCCTCGCAAATTGTGGCTCGTGTGGTCCGCTCCATCCGATTTTCCGATCGTCAACGGATTTTGTTTTACGAGACGTTCGCGCAAACCTGGCCACGCGTCGACCGGTCATCACAGGCTTTTTTCGCCGCGTTGACAGCGTCCGAACAACGAAGCTATCAGGATTGGCTGATCGAACACACGATCCGCCGACATTTTCGCGCCAACCTGGTCAAGCAGCGTTTCATTCTGGACCATTATTTTTCAATTAGAGACGCTCGACACATCACACCAACAATTCTGGCCCTGCGTTTTCGTTCCTTCGTGTTGATCGATGACGCCACGGATAAAGATCACTGTTGGCTCTATAGCAACCGCATATTGAAAAACTTGTTGAATCGCGGGATAAAAGAAGAGCATCTGAGTCAGCCACGCATGCCGGCGAGAAATCTCAGATTGGCGATCGACAAAGGCGAGGTCCGTGGCCTGTTGCGGCTGCGTTTTTTCGGTGACGATCTGTTGGACGCGCGTGAATTATTTGAACGGGTTCTGGGTGGCGCCAAGTCCAACACAAACCCCGACACGATCAAAAATTGGTTCGATTAATCTGCGCGGCACTACCGTTTTCATGTGCGCTTCGTATATAATGTATAGGTTGCGGGTCGCTATGTGACTGTGCAAACCAACATATTCGCCATTGATTTTATACGAGAAAGGCCGCCTGATATGAGTGAAAAATTAACATTGTATGGCTTTAACAATTTAACGAAAACACTTAGTTTTAATATATATGATATCTGTTACGCCAAGACCAAACGTGAGCAAGAGGACTATTTGGCGTACATCGATGATCAATACAACTCACAACGTCTTACGAATATTCTCTACCAGGTCACCGAGCTGATCGGCGCGACCGTCCTGAATATTTCCCGTCAGGATTATGAACCGCAGGGCGCGTCGGTCAACATTTTGATCGCCGAGCAGGCGGTGGCTCCCGAAGACATCGACAGATCCTGCAATCAGGGGCATATTGAAGGCGTGCCGTCCGTGCCCGACACACTGCACGCCCATCTGGACAAAAGTCATGTGACCGTGCACACCTTCCCCGAATCTCATCCCGAAAACTCCGTCAGCACATTTAGAGTCGACATCGACGTCCAAACTTGTGGCACAGTCTCTCCTTTGAAGACCTTGGATTTTCTGATTTCCAGCTTTGACTCAGACATCATCGTGATCGACTATCGTGTGCGCGGCTTCACCCGCGACATTGTCGGGAAGAAATATTTTATGGACCACGATATTCACTCGATTCAGGAATATATTGAACCACAAACCCTGACTCGATATGACGCCATCGACTTAAACGTGTACCAGTCCAATTTATTTCACACAAAAATGCTGATCAAGGAAATTGATCTGCAAAACTATCTATTCAACGCCAACGCCGATGAACTGGCTCCGCATGAGCGTCTGGATATCAGCAATCGACTACGTGAGGAAATGATTGAAATATTCAGTGGCATGAATATTTATTAATCAATCGCGAAATCGTGGCGGCGGCCAATCGCATCCACCGGGCACCCACTTTAAGGTAGGAATAGACATGCATGAACTGCGACAACGAAACACACCTTTATTTGACGCGCTGAAAAAACACATCGACGACCGCACGGTACATTTCGATGTGCCGGGACACAAAGGAGGGCGAGGCAATCCTGAGTTGAAAGATTTTCTGGGTGAAAACGCCATGAAAGCCGACGTCAATTCCATGAAAGCTTTGGACAACCTTTGTCATCCCATTTCCGTTATCCGCGACGCTGAGCAAATCGCCGCCGAAGCGTTCGGCGCCCGACACGCCTTCTTTGTGGTAAATGGCACCACAGCCGGGATTCAGACAATGATCATGACCGCCTGTAAACCGGGGGACAAGATCATCATGCCGCGCAACGTGCACCGCAGCGCGATCAACGCGTTGGTTATCTGTGGCGCGATTCCCGTCTATGTCAACCCGGGCATCAATGAACAGCTCGGCATCCCCCTTGGCATGTCTTATGAGGACGTCCGCACGGCCATCAATGATCACCCCGACGCCAAAGCCGTGTTCGTCAACAACCCCACCTATTACGGAATTTGCCCCGATTTACGAAAAATCGCGAATCTGGCGCATCGACATGACATGCTGTTGCTGGTCGACGAGGCGCATGGCACCCATTTTTATTTCGGTGATGATTTACCGCCCGCCGCGATGCACTGTGGAGCTGACATGTCCGCGGTCAGCATGCACAAGACCGGCGGATCCCTGACTCAAAGCTCGCTTCTTTTGCTGGGCAAAAATATGAACGAAGGCAGAGTCCGTCAAATTTTAAATTTGACCCAGACCACTTCCGCCTCTTATCTGCTGATGATCTCGCTGGATCTCGCGCGTAAAAACCTGTACCGAAACGGCAAACGTATCTTCCGCAAAGTGATGAGCATGACGGAGTACGCCAGGCAAGAGATCAATCAAATCGGCGGTTACCTGGCCTTTAGCCAAAACTGCGCCGACGGTGGCGCGTTTTATCTGTTCGACAACACCAAGCTGTCGGTCCACACATTGGATATCGGGCTGGCCGGTGTCGAAGTATATGACATTTTGCGTGATGAATACAACATCCAAATCGAGTTTGGCGATTTGGGGAATATTCTGGCCATCATCTCCTCCGGTGACCGCTATCTGGAACTGGAGCGCCTGATGGCCGCGCTGACCGACATCAAGCGGCGATATCAAAAAGAACCGACCGGCATGCTGAGCGGCGAATACATCAAGCCAATCGTCGAGTTGCCACCCCAGGCCGCATTTTACGCCACACAAAAGACACTGCCGCTCGTCCAATCCGGTGGAGAGATTTCAGCCGAATTTGTTATGTGTTATCCTCCAGGTATACCCATACTCGCACCCGGGGAGCGAATCACCGAAGAGGTGATCAACTATATTGAGTACAGCCGGAAAAAAGGCAGTTCGTTGACCGGAGCCATGGACATAGACACGCGTGACATCAATGTCGTGACCCGACCACACGCCTTCACTTAGGTTAAAACGTGATTTAAGCCGTAGAATGGAGATTGAGCATGAACTTGTGGTTTACCGAAGATCACACCCCCTCCGTCCGTTTCACCATGAAAGTCGAACGCGAGGTGATCCATCAGCGCAGTGACCATCAGGACATTGTGATTTTGGACACAGAAGAGTTCGGCCGTGTTTTGATCCTCGACAGCTATCTGATGCTGACCGAAAAAGATGAGTACATCTATCACGAAATGATCACCCACATCGCGGTCGCGACCAATCCGCAAATCCGCGACGTCCTGGTTATCGGGGCGGGCGACGGCGGCACTATCAGGGAGTTGACACGCTACCCTTTTATTCGCAGAATTGATTTAGTGGACATTGATGAGGATGTGGTCACATTGTGCAAGGAATATTTACCTCAGACCGCTTCCAAGCTGGATGATCCCAGGGTCAACCTGCAAATCGCCGATGGTGTGCAGTTTGTCCGCCGCAAACAAAATGAATATCAACTGATCATTGTCGATTCCACCGATCCGTTTGGTCCGGGAGAGGGTCTGTTCACCCGCGAGTTTTACGGTAATTGCTATAACGCGTTGACTGATGATGGAATTTTGATCAATCAGCACGAAAGCACTTTTTATGACGAGTATGTGGCGGCGATGCAGCGGGCGCACGCGCGAATCAAAGAATTGTTTGATATCGCGATGGTGTACCAGGCGCACATCCCCACTTATCCATCCGGTCACTGGCTGTTTGGGTTCGCTTCCAAAAAATTTCATCCGATCAGAGATTTAGACCCCACGCTTTGGAACGACCTGGACATCAAGACAAAATATTATAACACCGATCTTCATGTTGGCTGTTTCGCCTTGCCAAACTATGTAAAGGATTTGTTGAATTATGAGTATTAAGCAACATTTGCCGCATCGCATGAACCGCCACATTCCTTTTTTAGGCATGAACACAAAATATAAGAAGGCGGAAATAGTGCTGTTTGGCGCGCCGTTTGACGGCACCACTTCCTATCACCCGGGCGCGCGTTTTGGCCCGTCCTCCATTCGCAATGAGAGTTATTCGCTGGAATCATATAGTCCCTACCAAAATCGCGATGTGTTTGACTACAAAATCTGCGACATGGGCGATCTGGAGTTGCCGTTTGGAAACACCGAACGAGTTCTCGACATGATCTACGACACCAAGGCCAAACTATTTGAAGATGGCAAATTCCCGATTATGATAGGAGGCGAGCACCTGGTGACCTATCCCGCGGTTAGAGCGGCCGCTGAGCGATATCCGGATTTGCACATCATTCATTTCGACGCCCACGCCGATCTTCGGGATGAATATTTAGGCGAGAAGCTATCACACGCCTGCGTGATTCGCCGCTGCTGGGAGATCGTCGGAGACAATCGGATCTTCCAATTTGGCGTTCGCAGCGGAGATCGTCAGGAATTTCAGTGGTCAAAAGATCATACACTTTTACACCGCAACGGATTCGCCGCGCTGCCCAGCGCGCTTGAAGAGATCGGGGACGCCCCGGTCTATCTGACAATCGACCTGGATGTGCTCGACCCGTCTTGTTTTCCGGGCACCGGAACACCAGAGGCCGGTGGTGTCAGCTTTTTAGATTTGTATGGCGCGCTGCGTTCCACCAGAAAACTTAATGTGGTGGGTCTGGACATTACCGAACTGGCGCCCGACCTTGATCCCAGTTTAATTTCAACCAGTCTTGCGGGCAAGCTGCTGCGTGAGATCTGTATCATGACTTGTCGCGCTCGGCGAAACGAGGAATTCCCTTAAGTTTGTCTGTCGATCGCCGTCTCAAATAAGCAAACCAAACTAATAGCGTCCATGTCGCGCTTGATTCAACAGCGCGGACTTTGTTCAAAGAAGGAGTGAAAAATGACTAAAATAATGATTATCGGCGCCGGTGGAGTGGCTTCGGTCGCGGCCCACAAGTGTGTTCAAAACAGTGATGTTTTTCGAGAGATCCTCATCGCCAGCCGCACCAAGTCAAAATGTGACGCGCTGAAGGCAAAATTGGATGGCAAAGGATCACTGATCACGACCGCGGAGATTGACGCTGACGATGTGCCCGCTCTGACCGCTCTGATAAAAGAATACGGTCCGGATGTTGTGTTGAATCTGGCGCTTCCTTATCAAGATCTCCACATCATGGACGCCTGTCTGGCCGCCGGTGTGGATTATGTTGACACAGCGAACTACGAACCGCTGGATACCGCCAAATTTGAGTACTCATGGCAATGGGCCTACCGTGACCGCTACAAAGACGCCGGCATCACCGCCTTGCTTGGCTCGGGATTTGATCCCGGTGTGACCGGGGTCTTCTGCGCCTATGCGCTCAAGCATCACTTTGATCAAATTGACACGATCGATATCCTCGATTGCAACGCCGGCGATCATGGCTACCCCTTCGCCACCAATTTCAATCCGGAGATCAACATACGCGAAGTCACCGCGCCGGGTCGCTATTACGAGAATGGGGAATTTCATCAAACCGATCCTCTGTCCATCAAACGTGTATATGACTTCCCGCAAATTGGTGAGCGAGACATGTACCTGCTTTATCATGAGGAGCTTGAGTCACTTGCCATCAACATTCCCGGCGTCAAGCGAATCCGGTTTTTCATGACCTTCTCACAGAGCTATCTCACCCATCTTAAATGTCTGGAGAACGTCGGCATGACCGGCATCGATCCGATTGATTTCGATGGCACACCGATCGTTCCTGTTCAGTTCTTAAAAGCGTTGTTGCCGGATCCTGCCACTTTGGGACCGCGCACCGTTGGCAAAACCAACATCGGCTGTATCTTTACCGGCACGAAGGACGGTAAACCGAAAACTTACTATCTTTACAATGTCTGTGATCACCAGGAAAGCTACCGCGAAGTCGGATCGCAAGCGGTGTCGTACACAACTGGCGTACCTGCCATGATCGGCGCGAAGATGCTGGCAACCGGTATTTGGAAGGGTCCCGGTGTGTTCAACATAGAAGAATTCGATCCTGATCCCTTTATGGAAGAACTAAATAAAAATGGATTGCCCTGGCACGAAAGCTTCTCGCCGGACATGGTCGATTAAAAATGAATCAAAGAGATAAACAGACCAACACCAATATGGCCGATCTACCTACCAAAACATCCACTGACATCAACTTTGATGTCTTCGATGTTCCCACGCCCTGCTATCTGGTTGACACCGATCTGTTGCAACTGAATCTAAACCGTCTCACCGAGGTCAAACGCCAAACCGGAGTGAAAATCCTACTGGCTCAAAAAGCGTTCTCGATGTACAGCCTTTATCCACAAATCTCGGCCGCTTTGGATGGCACCACATCCAGCGGCCTACATGAGGCCAAACTGGGCGCCGCGTATTTTCCCGGTGAGACACATGTCTTCACACCGGCATACCGCCCCATTGATCTGCCCGAGCTGCTTGATATCTGCGACTATATGGTCTTCAATTCGTTTGATCAATGGCAAAGACATAAGGGCACTCTGGTGAGTCATCCTTCACCACCCTCAGTCGGCATGCGCGTCAACCCGGAACACTCCACCCAGGACACACCGCTTTACGATCCATGCGGCCCGGGTTCGCGCCTGGGCGCGACTTTGGATAATTTTAGGCCGGAGGAATTGGACGGCATCGACGGGCTTCATTTTCACACACTATGCGAACAGGGAGCCGAAGACCTCAGTGACACATTGACCGTCGTCGAGCAAAAATTTGGTGACTGGTTACCGCAGATGAAATGGTTGAACATGGGCGGCGGACATCATATCACCGACCAACGATACAATTTGCCTCTACTGCTGCGTACAATAGAACATGCGCAAAATAAATATGATGTTCAGGTTTATCTTGAACCCGGAGAGGCCGTGGTGCTGAACACCGGCTTCTTGGTCGCTGAGGTAATGGACAGCGTCAACAACGCAATTGAGACATTGATTCTGGACGCTTCGGCCGAATGCCATATGCCGGATGTGCTGGCGATGCCGTACCGACCCAAAGTCGTGCTCCAAACCAAAGATGGCAAACAATTCTTTGACGCGGACGGGCCCAATGTCAAGCCTCATACTTACCGTCTCAGTAGCTGTACCTGTTTGGCCGGTGACATTGTCGGAGACTATTCGTTCGATGAGCCTGTCAGGCCGGGAGATCGCCTGATATTTTTTGACATGGCGCTCTACACCATGGTGAAGAACAACACCTTCAACGGAATGCCACTGCCATCCATAATGACATATGGAAAGAAAGACGGCCTAAGGCTCGTTCGTGACTTTGGCTTTGAGGACTTTAGATCGAGACTGTGATCGCAACATTGAGCGCGGTCAACCTCCCAGCTAATGATTCAAAACTTAACTGAAAAGGCCTCGATCTCGAGATCGAAGCCTTTTTGTTTATGGTGGACGCGCGTCCGCTGCGGAATATGTGTGTCGCCAAATTAAAGCGGTTTGTTCTAACTGTTTTTTGTTTCTTCATCAACCGGTTCAACATCGTCCAACACAAAATCGTCCAGCGGCAAGCCATCTTGCAACCAGCAAGAAACTCTACCGGCATGTACTGGAAAATCCGCGAATCCTTCTTCATCAATCAGTATTTTCGCGTCATGATTGCCCAGAAAATCAGCGAACATCGTGCCGGCCGCGGCTGTGCCGACATTCATGCGCAGCGACTGATCCTCATCGCGCAGCGTCATCACGACCGCCATGCCTTCCGGATGATTGCGGTCACCTTCGCGAACCCAGCCGATCACATCCTCATCTGCAAAATAGTCAAGTTGTGTACCATATGCGTAGTGCCGTCGGACCAGCAGCATCTTGTCCAAAACTTCTTTGTATGAGGGGGTTGGCTGATCGTCTCCGGCGGAACCATAGTAGTCCCCGTAAAAAACACAAGGATAGCCGTCTTTGCGCAACAAAATCAGGGCATAAGCGCTTTCCTTAAAATTATCAGGTACATGAGACTCCAACGACTGACCCGGTTGGCTGTCATGATTGTCCACAAAGGTAACCGCGTGTGTGGGATTATTCTGGACTTGAGTGCCGTCAAACACCTTGCGCAGATCGTATGAATCCGGATTGTTGCCCGCGTCCATAAAATTATAGTGCAGCGCGACATCAAATAAATCAACAGAGTATTCCGTCTCCTCCAAATACTCCGAGGTCGTCTTTAAATTATCCTGCCAGTACTCGCCGACAAAATAAAAATCTTTGTGTTTGCTTTTTATATGGCTGACCAATCTATGCATAAACGACGCGCTGATATGCTTCACCGCGTCAAGTCTCATGCCGTCGATGCTCAGTTCCTCTATGAACCAGTCCGCCCAGTTCAACAATTCCCGCACAACATCCGGGTGGCTATGATCGATGTCGGCATACATCAAATAATCATAGTTGCCCAGTTCATCGGACGTGTCTTCCGACCAATATTTCCCCTCGCCCAGGATTCGATAGATCCCCTGTTCACCGGTTCGATTGTCAAAATCCACACCCGTGAAGTGATACCAGTTCCAGACAAATTCGGAGTATTTCTTGTTTCTTCCCGGAAAAGTAAAGCCCGTCCAGGCATCTATCTCTCTGGCCTGCGCGATCTCCTCTTCACGATTTTGCGGATTCACTTCGACTGCGTGACACGCTTCGGTAAAGTCCGCTCCCGCTTTGTGATTCAGGACCGTGTCCGCGTAGACTTCGATTTGAAATTTATGGAGGGTGTCAATCGCTTGGATCAACTCTTCTTTTGTGCCGTATTTTGTCCGCACGGCGCCTTTTTGATCAAATTCACCCAAATCAAAAAGATCGTACACGCCATAACCGACATCCTCGGTTTTAATCGCTTTATAGGCCGGTGGAATCCAGACGGCCGTCACACCTTTTTCAGACAAACTCTGGGCGTCTTGAGTCAACTGCTTCCACAAATCTCCGGTATCAGGCAAATACCATTCAAAGTATTGAAACATACAACCATTTTTCGGGGCACGACAATCCATAATTTCTCCTCGTGGCTTTCGCATGTAATTCACCCAACCCCGCACTTATGCACGACCACTCAATGGCTCACTCAAACTACCCGGACGGATCTCGAATGTACCTTGTATGTCAAAGAAGTCGAACTTGATTTTCTTGACAAAGGTTGGTAGTTTCCTGATCCCACAGTGAAGATTGCACCTCACCGATGTGCGCCTTGCCCAGCAACAGCATGCACAGACGGGACTGCCCAATTCCGCCACCAATGGAGAGAGGCAAAATATCCTCCAACAGCATCTGATGAAACGGTAGTTTTCGGCGTTCATTGCAATCGGCAAGATTCAACTGATGGTCCAGCGCCTCGGCGTCCACACGAATACCCATTGAAGACAATTCCAACGCGTCGTCCAGTATCGGGTTGTACATCAGCAGGTCGCCATTCAACTGCCAATCGTCGTAGTCCGGCGCACGGCTATCATGCGGTTGCCCGGAACGCAGTTTCCCACCGATCTGCAACAGAAAAGTCGTGTGGTGCTCTCTAACAAACCGATGTTCACGCTCTTTTGGGGTCAGTGAAGGATAAAGATCTTCTAATTCCTGTGAGGTGATAAACGCGATTTCGCGATCCACCACAACCGGAATCTGATGAAATTTCCACCGAACCATGAAAGATGATTGATAGATGCAATCGACGATGTCTTGCACAGTTTGCTTTAGATAATCGATGGTCCGATCTTCTCTGCTTATCGCTTTTTCCCAGTCCCACTGATCCACATAGATCGAATGAATGTTATCCAGCACTTCATCACGTCGGATCGCGTTCATGTCCGTGTAGATCCCTTCTCCCAGGTGAAAACCATAGCGGTACAGCGCCAAACGTTTCCATTGAGCCAGCGAATGAACCACTTCACCGTCTCCGCCTGTGGCAGGAATATCAAAACTGACCGGACGCTCGACGCCACTCAGATTGTCGTTCAATCCACTTGTCGGGTCGACAAACAATGGGGCGGACACCCGCTTGAGATTCAAGGCGTCAGACAAGTTCTGTTGAAATGTGTTTTTAATTAAACCGATCGCCAGCTGGGTTTCATACAAATCCAAAGCGGATCTATATCCGGCGGGAATAACGGAATGATTCATATTTGGGTTCCTCTCTAAACATTCACTCATGAAGATTATGTTACCCCATTTTTATCTATATATAAAGAAGAACGCCAAGACCACCCGGACAAACACTCGAGAACGAGAGTGAGTCAGGTGATTTTCTTTACAGTCAAAATGAGGACGATGACTCAACGCATTCTGCCAATGTGTCTGGCAATATAGGAGCGGTCCACAGTCAGCACGACAAAGATGGTCTCTCCTGTTTTTTCGCGAATCATTGATTGTAATATTTTTCGAATCTCATCGTCCGCCGTGTGGTAACAGGGAGGCACAACCACATCAAATATCAGATTGCTGTGAGTCTTCCCTTTCATGACTCGAAAATCGTGAAATTCAAGGGCGTCGTCATACTCTCTCAAAACGTCGGCGGTCGTTTCATAAAGACGATTTACATATGGATCGTCCAACACGATCGGATCCATGTGGATCACCAGCTGAATGCCCAGTTCATCCAAAATCTCTCTTTCCACAATATCGATCATATCGTGGCTTTTCAACACATCCTCGGCGGCGTCGACCTCCACATGCACAGAGGCGAATACTTTTCCCGGACCATAGTCATGGACAACCAAGTCATGAATTCCTATCACACCATCGTATTGCAGGATAAACGTTTCGATGCCTCCGCTTATTTCAGACGACGGAGCCGGGCCCATTAGTTGACTCAGCATCTCTTTTAGAATGTCAACTCCTGAATAGACAACAAACGCCGCCACGACGATGCCCATATAAGCATCCAGCTCCAGGCGGGTAAGGTGAGAGATCACAGCGGAGATCAAGACAACGGATGTCGCCAACACATCATTCAAGCTGTCGGTTGACACTGCTTTTAATACTGTGGAATCAATTAAATTTCCCAGTGAGCGATTGAAAAGGAACAACCAGAGCTTGACAACTATCGAGAGAAGCAGCACGACGACAACCCACAGATTAAAAGTGGTTGTCTGGGGATTAATAATTTTGGCGACCGAGGTCCGAAACAATTCAACGCCGATCGAAATGATCGCGACAGAGACGATCGTGGAGCCAATGTATTCAGCCCGCGCATGGCCAAACGGATGATTTTTGTCAGCCGGGCGTTTTGAAATCTTCACGCTGATCAGAGAGACAATGGACGTCCCACAGTCAGAAAGATTATTGACCGCGTCACCTACAATGGCGATGCTGTTGGTCAACAAGCCAATCACTCCTTTACCAATCACCAGAAGAATATTGACGACGATACCGACAATCGCACTTAAACTGCCATACTCGGAACGAACAACCGGATCAGAAGTCTGATCCGGCTCGCTAATAAACAATCTGACTAATAAATTCTTCATTTTACCTTTAATCAATAACCGTAACGATCGACATCATCACAGTCGCCGGACACCTCCGCATTATCGTAAATCATCCATTTGCCTCGTGACACATCAAAATATAATTTGTGAGTCCAATTATCTCCGTGAGCCTCGTTCGTGCGAATGGTGACACCATCCTTCACTGTGGTGATGTTGTAATAGTAGGTCTGGGTCACCCGCGCATAGATTTTTCCATCAGACGCATAGCTGGAATGCCAACTGGGATTCCAAATCGCAGACTGCACAGGCATGAATGTATGTACTGTGTTTGAGGTCTTCAACTCCGCAAGCCAGTCTCGATGTCTGCCAAGTTGTGGATTGGCCAAAGTGGTGTATTCATTAATATTGTAATTTTTTGTCGCGACGGCGTCTTGGCGCACAAACGAGCCAACAGAAGCCAGGATATCCTGTTTCATCTTTTCACTCAGTTTGCCGTTCTTGGCGTTCTCAATCTCCGCGCTGGTGTAGTAGTTCGCCAATGATTTTTCGGTGGTGCCCACGGTGGTCGTTGTGGTTGTCGAAGCCTTGGTCGTGGCCACCGGCGCTTTAGTCGTGGTCGCCGGCGCTTTTGTCGTGGTCGCCGGAGCCTTCGTCGTCACCGATGTCGCGACCTCTTCACCCGAACGAGTGGTGGACCGCTGTGTCGACGTGGACACGTCTTCCGTGCTGTCCACGGAAGTATCCGGGCTGTCCGAAGATGAAGTGACGTCAGCGTCCAAGCTCGTGGTGCCGGTCGTCGTGGCGCTCAGCTGGACGTCCTCACCGTCAACCAGAACTTCATATTTCACCCCGCTGCCTTTTTTGCCAATAATGAATCCTTTGCCGGCATAGTCTGAAAGCAATCCGGACAGCACTCCGTCGTGATATACCTTGGCGTCTAGCGCGCTTGTGTTGGCATACTCGGCGTCAGGGAAAACAAAATTAAGCTCCTGATCGTCTGACTTCAAGATAATCGGGTCGGATTTAATCACATCTTCATTAATTTTCAATAACAGCGCGATTGAGGATCCCTTAGTGAACGATCCTAAAATCCCACCCTCATCCAGCACTTCCCGTACTGTCTTGTCGATCGATTTGCCATCAATCAATATTGTCGCGTCGGAATATTCGTCAGCCAGTTTTACTTGGACGACATCGGTAGACGTGTTCAAAACATAAATACCGTCTTTGATATTTGGATCATTCCAAGCCAGTCGGATTTCGTGTGTCGTCGATTGATTGTTGTCACCAGACGGATAAGAGAAAGTAAAACTGTACTCGCCCGGATATAAAGGCATGAGCTCGGTCGATCCGGGAACCGACAACTCAATCGGCTGGCTTAAAACCGGTGAAGTGATGGTCACCGGAGCGGCCGCCGTCACAAGATTGATACCATAACCACTCAGATAGAGCGATTCTGCGGCCTCGTCCTGTCCGGGCACAAGAATTATGTCCGAATTTCTCTTCGCTTCCAGTTCAGTTAATAATTCACTCTTATAATTATCATCTTTTAACAATTCAAAGAACGGTTTCAAATTTGTGTTGTTCAGCTCCGGAAACTCATTGATCCTCGCTTTGGACGCTTCATCATCCGGCGCGTGCGCCTGTAAAACATCTAAAATCTTTTGATTGTCATCAGCCTTGATCACCTTTGCCAGCTGCTCGGACGCACTCAAAGCACTCGGCTGATGGCTCAAAAAGTAATAAGCCAGAAAACCAACAACAGCAACCAAAAAAACCGTTACGACAACCGCCGGCCAACGGCGGCGTTGCTCGGAGTCCGGTTCCACAAACAGACTGTCTTTTGCCTCGTCATAAACCTCGTCAAAAGACTCGTCAGACCACTCATCTCGTTGGGGAGCGTTCGTCAGCTCACCTCTTTCTCCTCCATAATAATTATCGGAGTCATAATACACATAATCCGTCTCCGGCTGAATAAGAGGATTGCCCGATTTACGTGCTTTTGAGTCGGCGGCCAAATCGGTAGCGTCGATTTCAGTATCTCGATCACTTTCCTGACCACCATACCAGTCCTCATCATTATAGATTTCTTCTTCGTTTGCACCAGAATGTACAAGTTTTTTCTCTTTACCGGACATTGTCGCACTCACAGAGTCCTCGGTAGTCGCTCTGTCGTTTGTCAAAACATCAGCCGGCGCGCCACAATGCGGCGCTCGCGCAGCAGCAGAATGAAGAAGG
>CAZAPS010000018.1:0-33078 GCA_964487355.1 uncultured Oscillospiraceae bacterium | reverse complement strand
TGAATGAAAGGACGTCAACAAGTCACAAAAACAGAAATGAAAAAAATGCACTGAGGAATTTAAACATCGGGCTCTCCACTCCGGTTCCGGCAACGAACATGCGATTCAAAAGGCGACTGGCAGTCATGACTTTCATGACAGCTTAATCTCGCTTGCGCTTAATGCATGGATTTCGCCAATCAATGCAAATGATAAGAATAACATCTTGGACATGTGACACATTAACCTAACAATCCAAAATCCATTTCAAAAAATCCATTTCAAGGAGGAGAACAATGAAATTTGATCGATCAATTGAACTGTACAACGAATCATTTAATTATCTGGCAGGTGGAGTTTCGGCCGGTCAGCGCTATATTAACGCGCTGGGACATGCGCTTTATTTGGACCATGCGAATGGCAGCAAATTATACGATGTCGATGGCAATGAGTTCATTGACTACCATACAGGGGCAGGTGCCGCCTTGTTCGGACACAATCATCCGCGACTGAAAGCCGCAGCCGAACGCTCGATCGAAAAAGGCTTTTTCATGAATTATGAGACTGAGTCTCATATTGAATTGGCCGGGCTGATTCAAAAACTTTTCCCCTCCGCCGAGCGAATTCGTTTTTCCAACACCGGAACCGAGGCGACTCAAGGCGCGATGCGCATCGCCCGAGCCTATACAGGACGAGACATCGTCATTCGCTTTGACGGCCATTTCCATGGCATGAACGAGATGATTTGGTACAACCACGTCAAGCTGGCGGAGATGGATGAACACGGTCAAGTTGAGCTTTCACCGGACTCCAAAGGATTTCCGAGCAATCCAAATGATGCTGTCAAAGTTGTGGAGTACAACAACATCGACGCTTTGGAATACTGCATCAAACAAAACAAAGACAATGTGGCGGCTGTCATTCTTGAGCCAATCAGCTATAACTGCGGTTGTTTCAAGCCACATAAAGAATATCTGGAACAAGTTAGAGCCTTGTGTGACCGCGAAGGCGTCGTGTTGATTTTCGATGAGGTCATTTGCGCGTTGCGCATGAGACCCGGCAGCGCTCAGCTTTACTACGGAGTCACACCGGACGTCACCTGCATCGCCAAAGGAATGGCCGGCGGCTTTCCGATTTCAGCGATCCTGGGCAAAAAAGACGTCATGGACGTGCTCGCTCCGGTCGGAAAAGTGGTCATGAGCGGCACCTACACCGGTTCATACATGCCGGTGCTGGCTTCGATCGAGTGCTTCAAAATGGCGCTGGAACCGGGCTTCTATGACCACATCGAGGCGATTGGAAACAAGCTTTACGATGGCATAAGTGACCTGTTCACAAAGCACAATCTAAAAGGTTTTTGCACCGGTGTCGGCGCGCGTTTCGCGATCTATTGGGGCATCGAAGACGAAAACTCCGTCTATGACTGGCGAGTGGCCGCCGCCCAATTCGACCGGCCGCTATACAAACGATTCGTCAAGCTGGCGATCGAGAACGGACTTTATTTTCACGACACCGCCGGCCCAATCTCTCCGGCACATCGTGGCATAACGACCCAACATTCCATGGAGGATATCGACCTAACGCTGACGCGTATGGATGATATATTTGCAAAATTGGCAAAATGACCGCATATTTGGCGAGCCGCGACTAGAAGGGAACAGCGGATCTTGTCCAAAGTTCGCAGTCAACGATCCAATCAGACCGATTCACCAATGATTCATTTGAATTTCATCGGCCGATACACTAATTAGGAAAGGTACAAACGGAAGGTATAATCATGAAAAAGATATTAGCTATTCTACTGACCGCTGTGATGTCACTTTCTATCGTCGCTTGTGGCGGAGGTGGCACCAAAGAGACAACCGCCGAGGACACCGGAGAGGTGACCGACACGCAGGAGACGACAGCTGAAGCTGTGGAAAGCAAAGACGACAGTTCATCTGACGATAAGACCATCGTGATCGGAATCACCAACATGACGCTTAAAGAAGCTGTCTATAAGATCATGGAAGAGAACGCGCAAGCCAAAGCGGCGGAAATGGGCAATGTGGAAGTCAACTGGGTCTCGAGCGAGAACGACCCCACTTTGCAGGCCAACCAAGTTGACAACTTCATCGCGTCGGGTATCGATGTGTTGATACTGGAACCGGCTCGCAGTGACGCGGCCAAGGACATGGTCAACAAGGCGCAGGCTGCCGGCATCCCGGTGGTGAACCTGGAAGCCGCGATCACCGGCGCGACCTGTGACTACCGCATCGCCGGCAACACCCAGTTGATCGGTGAGATGCAGGTGGACGATTATGTCGAACGTGAAGGCGCTGATGTGTCAGGCAAAGTTGTCATATTGTCCGGTAGCAAGGGCGATGAGGCCGCTGAGACCATCACCAAAGGTAACCTGGAGCAACTGGAAAAAGCAGCTCCGAACCTGGAAGTGGTTGTACAATTATTCCACGAAAACTGGGATCGTCAGCTGGCGATGAACACCATGGAGAACGCTTTGACGCAATATGGTGATGACATTGTCGCCGTGTTCGCCAACAATGACACAATGGCGATCGGCGCAATGCAGGCAGCCAAAAACGTTGGTAAAGACCAAGACATTATGTTCTATGGATCAGACTTTGACAAAGATTCGGCTGAGATGCTGCTGGACGGCGCCACGAATTACGCTGTGATCGACCGCGGAGCGATTGAGATCGGTGTGGCGATAGTCGAGCAGGGTGTGAAACTTGCCAGAGGTGAGGAAGCTGAGGTTTCCGAGGTTGTGGATGACGTGCCCACTTATTGGGTTCCGCTCAAGATGATCACCAGTGACAATATTTCCGAACTTGGCAAAGCGAAGTACCCGGATCTCATTAAATAAGATTAACGGCTTGTTAAACGTAATGAAACGTTGCAAGTGCGGTCACGTGGCTTGAATCTATCCCTTCCTGGCTGTGTGGCGGACTGTAACATTGTTGAACAGGTCACCCGCGATCGCTGGTGGCCTTGTTCAAAATAGGAGCACATTATGGGCAAAATTGACATTAAAAATGTAACGCTCGAGTTTCCTGGTGTGAGGGCGCTGGATCAGGTTTCTTTTGAAATCGGCAAAGGTGATGTGATCGGACTGTGTGGTGAAAACGGTGCCGGAAAATCGACCTTGGCGAAGATCATCGCGGGAGTCTGGCCGCACGGTCGTTATGATGGGACAGTCACGCTGGACGGTGAGGAATTGAACAACCAATCCACTTTGGACGCCGAGAAAGTCGGCATCGCGATAGTCCACCAGGAGCTCAATCAAATCAATGACATGACAGTGGCCGAGAATATTTTTCTGACCGGCATGCCGACCAAACGAGGCTTTGTGGACGATCACACTTTAATGAGCAAGACCAAGGTCTTTCTCGACGAGGTGGGTCTGGACGTGTCGCCCGACACGAGGGTGCGTGACCTTTCGATGGGGTATCGGCAATTAGTGGAAATCGCCAAGGCGATCTCCAAAGAACCGGATGTGCTCATTTTTGATGAGTCGTCGAGCATGCTCAGCGAAAATGAAATTCAAACGCTCTTTCGCATCATCCGGGACGAGAGTAAAAAAGGCACGACCATGATCTATGTCAGCCACAAGCTGGATGAGATTTTCGAGGTGTGCACACACGTCAGTATTCTAAAAGACGGTAAATATGTAGGAACCAAGGCGATCGCCGAAACCAACAAAGCTGAATTGATCCGTATGATGATCGGCCGCGAATTACAAAACATGTATCCCGAAAAGCCCGGGGTCGTCCCGCCGTCAAAGACCAGCTTTGAGATTAAGAACTGGCGCGTCAAGGATCCGGCAAGCGGCAAACAAATCGTGCATAACATCAACTTTTCCGCCAGACCGGGCGAGATTTTAGGCTTCTATGGTTTGGTTGGAGCGGGCCGGACGGAAACGTTGCAGTCCATCTATCAGGGAAAACAGGGCTGGGGCTATGGAGACCTTTATATCAAAGGTAAGAAAGTCACCATCAACGAGCCGGCTGACGCGATTAAAAACGGCATGGTTTTTTTGACTGAGGACCGTAAAAAAACAGGTTTGATTTTGGAGCAAAGCGTGGAGAGCAACCTCTCGCTGCCGTCACTGAAAGCATACGCCAAAGCGCTGGGCATAATTGACGAAAATCTCGAAAATCAGGCTGTCGACTCGGCGATCGATGATTTATCGATCAAAGTAGCCTCCAAGCAGGAAGCCGTCAAGCAGCTCTCCGGAGGAAATCAACAAAAAGTATGCATCGGCAAATGGTTGATCATGAAACCTGAAATCTTTATTTTGGACGAGCCGACCGTCGGTATTGACGTCGGCACAAAATCAGAAATTTATACAATTTTGCGACGCCTGGCGAACGAGGGAATGACGGTAGTGGTCATTTCATCTGAAATGCCCGAGATCATCGGCCTATGCGATCGAGTTTTGATCATGCACGAGGGTGAAATCAGGGCTGAGCTTTCAGCCGATGAGCTGGACGAGGAAATGCTGCTCAAGAGCGCCATTGGAGGAGATGAATAATGACTACAGAGAAAAACAACGCCGCGGTCGCGGTTTCGTCACCATACGTGAAAAAACGATCCTGGAAAGATTTCACCACCTATATCGCTCTTGCTTTGCTGATTTTCATAGGTGTTGTATTGAACAAAACATTTATCCTGCCGACAAACATCATGAATATCCTGGTTCAGGTTTCGGTTCCCGGCCTGCTGGCGATCGGTCTGAACTACGCGATTTTGACCGGCGGCATCGATCTGAGCGTCGGCAGTCTGCTTGCCTTTGGCAGTTGTCTGAGCGCCATGTTGCTCCCGGTGATTGGCTGGTTCCCCGCTGTGCTTGTGACATTGATCGCAGGCTGCGTGGCCGGCGCGGTCCATGGAATTTTCATCACCAAGCTTGGTGTGCCGCCTTTTATCGCCACCTTGGCCGGACAGATGATCTATCGCGGCGCCGCGCTGTCAATCACAGGCGCCTCGGCGGTGCCGATCAACAATGAGACCTTCACAAAGTTGATGGGAAACTTTTCCATACCGGCGCTGGCGGTTTATATCATTCTGGCCGTGGTCGCTGTGTTCATCATCTATGGAGCGGTGAGAAAATTCAAATCAATGCAAAAGGTGGGTGGCCTGATTGTCAGTCTTCTATTATTGATTGTTGTCGCCACTTTGGCAATCTGGCTGATGCTCTCGACACGGGGAATGAACGTGCAGATAGCGATCTTCGGAATTGTGTTCATCGCGTTTTTGATCGTGTTGAGCAAAACCACATTTGGCCGTCAGATTTACGCGGTGGGTGGAAACGCGGAAGCCTCGCGTCTGGCAGGCATCAAGGTAGATAGAGTTTTGATCAAGGTTTATATGATCAGTGGAGCGCTCGCGATCGCCGGTGGCATCCTGACCACCGCTCGACTCAGCTCGGGTGTGCCACAGTCCGGCCTTATGTATGAGACCGACGCCATCGCGGCTGTTGTGCTGGGCGGAACCAGTATGACCGGTGGCCGGGGCAAGGTGCAGGGAACCCTGGTCGGTGTGCTGCTGATCGGTATCCTAAACAACGTCCTGTCTTTGGAGAACGTGTCCTCTGATGTGCAGATGATCTTTAAAGGACTAATGGTGTTGCTGGCGGTCGTGCTGGATCAAAGTCTCAGTCGCCCGAAACGTTAAATCGCAAATTGCTTGTCGTGGTTTGTCGACCATCGACGCCCAACTGCCTCAAAATCCGGAATGGTCTGAATTGAACTGTTCCGGATCCTGCATTATATTGATTCATTGCACAAATTTTGCTCATTACAAAAACCATTTAAAAGACGAGGAGGGTCAGCATGGACGCCCAGCTGGTGAAACATATAAGCAGTCTGATTCCGGTCGATTATCCGGACGGGCTTGAATTATTGGAAGAAGGTAAACAGATTGGCGCCTCGCTGAACGTGCCGCGCAACAAGTTTTTAAAACGATTCGGATATGAAAGCTATCTGGACTACCGCAAGGAAAACACACGAAATGGCAAAATGACCTGGCAGCTTTTGCTCGGTCTGTCCTCACTGGACGAACAGTTGGACGCGATCAAGGCATTGGAAGAATTTTCCGACCGTACCGGCCTGGATATCCGAACCGTCCAAAACATCCCCAGCATGTTGACCGGACTGCCACAGTCATATTGGGACAAGGCGCCCAAGCCGACCAGTTATGTGCTGCCTGAAGACGCCGATTGGCGGCGTCACTCCGACGCGGCCGCCATTCAGATCATTTGGCAGGACTGGCACCTCGCCACGCCTCACAATCTACAGACCACGATCAACGCGATCGAGGCCGGGACCCCGAGATTGGGCACATTTTCACAGATGATCTGGGACTTTCCCAATTTCACCGATGACCGCCAGCGCTTCAGCGACATGGTTCGTTCGTTGGGTATCGTGGCCTCTCAGCGAGACCGGTTCATTACGGTGGACACCTATCCGGAGGATGGCGTGCCTGGCTATTTCATGGACGTCGCCTCCTATGTTGGCTATGTCATGATGGAGCGCCATATCGTCAACGATCTGTGTGGAGCGAGATTGTCCGTCAGTTACGGTGGGTTGTTGACGGATATTCAACCGAGAATGGCATTTGGCATGGCTTTGCATAAAATGTTTGGCTCCTGGGAAGAACCGATTCTGTCATATTACAACGGGGGCACTTTGGAACAGTGGGCGCACGACATAGAGGCGAACTATGGCACCGGTGTACAAGAGATGTTGATTCAGACTTTGGTCGAGTTGAAATACCAGATGCACACAGCGATCAGCCCGGTCTCAGTCACTGAAGCGCTTAGAGTGCCGACCCTGCAAGAACTGTTGGACATCGCCGCGGCCGGTCGCCGAGCCGAGACGAAGGCCAAAGAATGGCTGCCATTGATGGATTTCTCACCTTTGGAGGCCATCCGCGACGAGTTGATTGAAAAAGGCACGGAGTTTTATAACAACATGTTCAACACATTCGAAGCCGCGGGTGTGAATATGAATGATCCGTTGGAACTCATCATGGTGTTGAAGCGGCTGTCTCCCATGCAAATAGAGCAGGCGTTTCACCCCAGCACCCAGGGTGGCGGTGAGTTTTCGGCCTACGTGCCCAGTGTGCTGGGCCGTCAGACATTGCAGATGGCGGATGAAATCATTCTGGACATCAAAAGTGAAGTGCTCGACCACTCACTTTCCGGAAAGAAAATCGTGGTCGTCTCGGCCGATGGTCACAGCTACGGTCTGATGCTGGTCGATCGGGTCATGCACCATACCGGAGCGCGGATCATAAATGGTGGCGTGGACATGGATCCCATCGACTTGTTGGATCTGGCGGATGAGGAGGAGACCAACATCGTGATGATCAGCGCCCATATCGGTCAGGTTTTGGACTATGGTCGTCAGTTGCTTGAGCTGCAGCGCAAGCGAGGGAAGACCTATCATATATTTGTTGGCGGCATGATGAACGCGATGCTGCCGGGCAACACCGTCCCGGTCGACGTCACAGATCAGTTGATTGAATTGGGTATCCATCCGTCCAACGATCTGCTCAAGAGCATCCGGTTGATGCAAGACTTGTGAGTCAGCGGATCATGATCGTGCGAGTGCCTGACAATGCGCGCGCCTGGCTATGATAAAAACCGGATAAGAGGGGTATGGAGACATAAAAGCGTGGAGGTGAGAGCGGCATACGTGGCGGTTCTCACCTTCAGAGCTGTTCTTCCAGCTCAAACAGTCTTTCGTAAGCGGTTTCGGTCTCGGAATCGATCTTCGCCAACCGCACATATGTCCGCGGTTCGGTATCCGCGTCCAGGTTTGTTTCAATTTGCTGTTTTTCCTGTTCCAGCGCGGCGATGCGCCGCTCCAGTTTGCTTCGTTCTTTTTTTAATCGCGCGACATTGCGCCGCTGTTCGGCGCGATTGGCGGAGCGCTGTTTTTTGTCCATCCGCTCATTCGCGACAGCTTCAGCTCGCTCGAACGCTTTGAGTTCACGTTCGGCCAGGTGATGGAGTCGCTCTTTTGTTCTATAGTGCTCAAATGAATCAAACAGACAGACGTCGTGTCCGAGAAAGCCTGCGACCGTGTCGGCGCAGCGATCGACAAAATAACGATCGTGCGAGATTCCAAGGATGGCGCCGGGGTAGTCGGCCAACGCCTGTTCGAGTATCTCGCGCGAATTGATATCCAGATGATTTGTCGGTTCGTCGAGAAACAACAAATCCGGCCTCTCTTCCAGCAGGCGACAAAGATAAAGTCGCGATCGCTCGCCACCGGACAGCACATTGATTTCCTTAAAGACCTCAACATCGCGAAAACCGAACCGGGCGAGCAGATTCCTGGCGGCCGTCTCGGATAACTCTGAATGGGCCAGCAACTCTTCCAGCAATGTGCGGCTTTCGTCGGCAAACTCAACGAACTGTCCCATCTGCGCGAAGGTGATGGTATCGGAAATCGTCACCGTTCCGGTGAATCGATCATCCGCGCCGGTCAGCACTTTAATCAATGTGGATTTACCACAGCCGTTTGGTCCGGCGATGAATAGTTTTTGGGACGCGGTCAATTCCAGGTTGACATCGACAAAGAGACTGCGCTCATCAAATTGTTTGGTCAATGAAACGGCTTTCAAAATCACCCGCTGAGGATCGCCTGCTTTTGTCTCTGGTATGAAATGGAAATTCATTCGCTTGGCCGAGGCCGCGACTTGTTCGCGTGCGGCCGACAGTTTGTCGGAGAGCTTCTCGACAACTTTTTCACGGGCGTGATAACCACTCATATCGCGGTGGGAGAGCAGAGTTTGGACGATTTGTTTTTGTCGTACAACTTCCTCGTCCAGCCGTTTGACCTGCTGCCGAGCGAAGTCTTGTTCGATTTCTTTTTGTTCAAGATAAGCTGTATAATCCCCCGAATAGATATGCAACTTGGCGCCGCGCAGTTCACAGACGGTGGTGGCGGTTTTGTTGATAAATGAACGATCGTGGGAGATGAACAACACAGTTCCACTGTATCGCGTGATATAGTCTTCAAGCCATTCGATCGCGTCGATATCCAGGTGGTTGGTCGGCTCGTCCAGCAACAAAATATCAGGCTCGTTGATCAGCAGCCTCGCCATCGCGGTCCGCATTCGCTCTCCGCCCGACAAACCGGCTAGTGGGCGGTGCAGGCTGTCTCCGGTCAAGCCCAGACCGGCCAGCGCGGCCGCCATGCGCGCCCGGTAAGTGTAGCCGTCGGCGGCCTCGAATTCAGCCGTCGCGCGATTATACCGCTCCATCACCGCTTTGTAGTCGGCGGCGGAGCTGTCGCTGAAACAGGCCATTTCATTTTCCAATTGACGAATTTGATCTTCCAACGCGCTCAGCCTGCCGCTCTCCAAAGATGATTCGCGCAGGTCGCCCATCTCCTCGGTGTGTTGTGTCAGATAACCAATCAGCGCTCCCGACGCGAGCACGACGCGTCCGCTGTCCGGATTTTCCTCACCCGCGATCATGCGAAACAAGGTCGTCTTGCCGGTTCCGTTTTCACCGATCAGGGCGACACGGTCACCTTTGGTGACCGACAAAGAGGTGTTTTGCAGAAGATTTTTGCCAAAGTAAGATTTGCTAATGTTTTCGACGCTCAGTATACTCATGGTTGAATATTTTAACATATTCAGATTTCGTTTTTGTCTCATGCCGACATTGTCCCGTTTGACAAATACGAGTATTCTAATAAACAAAACTAATGATGGGAGATATATATTATGGGAATGACAATGACACAAAAGATTCTGGCCGCCCACGCGGGTCTGGACGCCGTCCACGCAGGCCAGCTGATCGAGGCGCGATTGGATCTGGTGATGGGTAATGATGTCACTGTGCCTCCCGCCGTCGAGGTGTTCAAGAAGACCGGAGCCAAGCAGGTCTTTGACAAAGACAAAGTATGCATTGTGCCTAGCCATTTTACTCCGAACAAGGATATCAAATCTGCCGAGCACGCCAAACTGATCCGCGAGTTCGCCAGAGAATATGAGATCACCAATTATTTTGAACAGGGCAAGGAGGATATGGGTATCGAACATGTCATCTTGCCCGAAAACGGATTGGTCATGCCGGGCTACACGCTGATTGGAGCGGACTCTCACACTTGCACCGACGGCGCCCTTGGAGCGTTCGCGACCGGAGTGGGCAGCACCGATCTGGGCTGCGCGATGGCGACCGGACAAACCTGGTTCCGCGTGCCGGCCGCGCTGCGCTTTCATCTGACAGGCGAACTGAAGGCTCCGCTGAGTGGCAAAGATCTTATCCTCCATATAATTAAAGAAATCGGCGTCTCAGGCGCCTTATATCAATCGATGGAGTTCACCGGCCCCGGGGTCGCCTCTTTGTCGATGACCGATCGCTTCACGGTCTGCAACATGGCGATCGAGGCAGGTGGCAAGAATGGAATCTTCCCGGTCGACGAGCGCACCTTGGAATTCATTCAAAGAGTCGCTCCGGAGCGATACGCGGCGGGAGATTATGTGGTGTATGAGGCGGATGAGGATGCACGATACACGGCCACCTACGAGATCAATCTGGATGAACTGGAGCTGATGGTCGCGTTCCCACATCTGCCCGAGAATGGCCATGTGATCGGCAGCTTCGACCCGATCGAGATCGATCAGGTCGTGATTGGTTCTTGCACCAATGGACGCATTGATGACATGCGCATCGCCGCTCACTATCTAAAGGATCGCAAAGTGGCGGAATCGGTTCGCTGCATCATCATCCCGGGCTCCCAGCGGGTCTGGAATCAGTGCCTGCGCGAAGGGCTGTTTGAGATTTTTGTACAGGCGGAGGCAGTGGTGAGTCCACCGACCTGTGGACCGTGCCTGGGTGGACACATGGGTGTCCTGGCCGCGGGCGAAAAATGCGTGTCCACCACCAACCGCAACTTCGTCGGACGCATGGGCCATCCGGAATCTGAAGTTTATTTGGCGGGTGTGGCGGTCGCCGCTTGTTCGGCGGTCGCGGGACGCGTCGCCGGTCCGGATGAACTGGACGATTGAGCGTTAATCGTGACCTGCCACGATTCTGTTAAACCTTAAAGAGGATTATCAGCAATCCTAAGAATGCAAGCCAAAGAAAGGACTATCTATGGACGCCAAAGGAAAAGTTTTTAAATATGGTAAAAATGTTGACACCGATGTGATCATCCCCGCCCGCCATCTGACAACCGCCGACCCCGTCGCGCTGGCAGCGCATTGCATGGAAGATCTCGACACCACCTTTGTCGAGCGGGTCGAACCGGGCGATGTGATTGTCGCCGGTGAGAATTTCGGCTGTGGATCATCGCGCGAACACGCGCCGATCGCCATCAAGGCGAGCGGTGTCAGCTGTGTCATCGCCCCTTCGTTCGCCCGTATTTTCTACCGCAACGCCATCAATATGGGCTTGCCGATTATGGAAAGCGCCGAGGCGGCTGAAAAAATCAATGACGGAGACATCGTCGAAGTGGATTTTACAAAGGGAGTGATACACGACCTGACCACAGGGGAGACATTTCAAGCTGAGCCCTTCCCCGAGTTCATTCAAAAAATCATCGCCGCTGACGGTTTGCTCGGCTATACAATTAAGAAATCAGGTGAACAGAGTGAAGCAGTATAAAATAGCGGTATTGCCCGGCGACGGGATCGGTCCGGAAATCATCGAGAGCGCCCTTGCCGTTCTTGATCGGGTGTCCGAAACACACGATTTTTCGTTGAAAACGGATAAGCACGCGGTCGGTGGCACGGCTTACGATCAACACGGCACACCATTGCCCGATCAGACACTTCTAGCCTGCAAGAATTCCGACGCGGTTTTACTTGGCGCTGTCGGGGGACCCAAATGGGATCACATCGAGGGGTCCGGCCGACCGGAGTTGGCTTTGCTGAAGTTACGCTCCGAACTGGATTTGTTCGCCAATCTGCGCCCCGCCGTGCTTCATCCGCCGTTGGCCGCCGCCAGCCCCCTGCATCCGGATATTGTCGGTGAGGGAATCGATATCCTGTTCGCGCGTGAACTGACAGGTGGGATTTATTTTGGTGAGCGGGGCAGATCGGGTGAAGGGACCGACCGCGAGTCCGCGTTTGACACCGAGCGATATAGTGTTTCCGAAGTGACCCGCATCGCGCATATCGCTTTCCAAGCCGCTCAGGGCAGACGGAGGAAAGTGACCTCTGTGGACAAGGCCAATGTGCTCGAAAGCTCAAGGCTCTGGAGAGAAACCGTCAAGCGTGTCGCTCAGGATTACCCGGATGTCGAGTTGGACCACCTCTATGTGGACAACGCGGCCATGCAGCTGGTCAGACGACCGAGCTCGTTTGATGTGATTGTGACAACCAATCTGTTTGGCGATATTTTGTCCGACGAGGCGGCGATGATCACAGGTTCGATCGGCATGTTGCCGTCCGCCTCGCTGAGCACGCCGGGCAGACCGGGGATGTACGAGCCGATTCATGGTTCGGCGCCCGACCTCGCGGGAAGTGGCAAGGCCAACCCGTTGGCTACGATTTTATCGGCCGCGATGCTGTTGCGTCACTCGTTGAGCGAGGAAGTGGCCGCCGCCGCGATCGAAGCCGCGGTTGCCCGCGTGCTCGAAGCCGGGTGGCGCTGCGCGGACCTTGTTTTACCGGGCACGACGACTGATGAGGATCAGGTGTTGGGATGCGCGGCGATGACCGATAAGGTCCTGGCGGAACTAACGTGAGCCTTTTCATGAGACTTGGCTGACCGCGATGGTCAAAAGATTAAAATAAACACCGTTAAAATAAACACTTGTGCCGTTTGGCATCATCAATATGACAACCATACAGTTTAAGGACACGCTCTGTGCCCAACCACCAACCAGCCAGTGGCTGACCGGATTAGCGGAGGTATTTATGAACACACCGATGAGAAGTGACAACATTAAAAGCGGCAAGAACCGAGCGCCCCATCGCTCTTTGCTGTACGCCCTCGGCCTGACCGAGGCGGAGATGGACCGCCCGTTTATCGCCGTGATCAACTCCTTTAACGAAATTGTGCCCGGACATATCCATCTGAACGAGATCGCCGCTCAGGTCAAGGATGGCATCCGTCTCGCCGGTGGCGTCCCTTTCGAGGTTCCCGCGATCGCGGTTTGTGACGGTCTTGCGATGAATCATGACGGAATGCACTATTCGCTGGTCAGCCGCGACTACATCGCCGATTCCTGTGAGATTGTGTTGCAGGCGCACATGTTCGACGGAGTGGTGTTCATTCCCAACTGCGACAAAGTTGTGCCCGGCATGCTGATGGCCGCCGCGCGTCTGGATTTGCCCTCGATTTTTGTCAGTGGCGGTCCGATGTTGCCCGGCGACGCTCAACAATTTGGCCGCATGGGGCTGATGTCTGTGTTCGAGGCGCTGGGCGCTGAATCCACCGGCAAAATCACGACCGAAGATCTATGCACGATTGAACAAAGCGCCTGTCCGACCTGCGGCAGCTGTTCAGGCATGTACACAGCGAACACCATGAATTGCCTGACCGAGGCGATGGGCATGGGGCTGCCGGGCAACGGCACGATCGCCGCGGTGTTGGCGGATCGCAGACGGCTCGCGAAAGAAGCCGGCATGAAAGTCATGGATTTGGTGGCCGAGCAAAAAACGGCGCGCGCGATCATGACCAAAGAAAGCCTGGAGAACGCGTTGCGCGTGGACATGGCGTTGGGCGGATCGACCAACTCAGTGTTGCATATGCTGGCGATCTCTCACGAGGCGGACAGCCCGCTGACCATGAGCGAGATCGAGGAGTATTCCGCGACCACGCCACAGCTTTGCAAGCTGGATCCGGCCGGCGAGGATTTCATCACCGACCTGAACGCCAACGGCGGCATCTCCGCAGTCATGGCCGAATTGGCCAAGCAAGACTTGATTAACAAGAACGCGCAAACAGTCGATGGCACCATGGAAGAGAGACTCAAAGGAAACAAAGGCTCCAACGGCAAAGTGATCCGTCCGATCACCGATCCTGTCTCTGAGGACGGAGGATTGGCGGTTTTGTCGGGTAACATCGCGCCCGAAGGCTGTGTGGTGAAAAAAGGCGCCGTGCTGCCCGAAATGTTGGTGCACGAGGGTCCGGCAAGGGTGTTCGACAGCGAGGAAGACGCGATCGAGGCGATTTTTGGACACCGGATCAAACCCGGAGATGTTGTGGTCATACGTTTTGAAGGGCCAAAAGGCGGTCCGGGCATGCGTGAAATGTTAAGTCCGACCAGCGCGCTGGCCGGCATGGGACTGGATAACTCCGTAGCCTTATTGACCGATGGGCGCTTCTCCGGAGCGAGCCGGGGCGCGTCGATCGGCCATATCACGCCGGAGGCGGTGGACGGCGGACTGATCGGCAAAGTTCAAGAGGGTGACTTGATTTCGATCAACATCCCCAAGCGAACCATTTCGCTGGATGTCCCCGAAGCGGAGCTGAAGAATCGAAAACAGGCGGTGTGTCCCGATCGCAAGCTGACCGGTGTGCTGGCGCGGTATGCCAAACAGGCCGGCAAGGCTTCCGAGGGAGCGGGTATGAAGATCTGACCCTGCGAGCCCGAGTGCCGGAAGAGTCAGTCGACCATGACGATCACTGAAAATGGATTAAAGGAAAAAGAAGTATGAATGGTGCGGAATTGGTAATCGCTTTTTTGCAAGCGAAAAATGTTGAATGTGGTTTTGGCTATCCCGGCGGCCCTGTGCTGGTTTTGTATGAAGCGATTTACAATGCCAAATTCAATCATATTTTAACCCGACACGAACAAGGAGCCATCCACGCGGCCGAAGGATACGCGAAGGTCACAGGCAAACCGGGGGTTGTGTTCGCGACCTCCGGACCCGGCGCCACCAACCTGGCGACCGGTTTGGCCGACGCCAGACTGGACTCCGTGCCGATCCTCGCGATCACCGGCGCTGTCGCTCGCTGCGACACCGGCTCCGACGCTTTCCAGGAGGCGGACATCACCGGCGTCACCGAGCCGATCACCAAATATAATTATCTGGTGATGAATGAAGAGGACCTGCTGCCTTCTTTGGAAGAGGCCTGGCAGATGACAACTTCGGGCAGACCGGGACCGGTGCTGGTCAATATTCCAAAAGACATTCTGGCGCTGGAGATCCCCAATGAGCTGACTTTGATGCGTCCGACCCGCCGTCATCGCCCGATGCACAAGCGTGCCGAGGACCAGGTCGATAAAATCATCGAGGCCCTGCGCGCGAGCAAACGTCCGCTGCTGATGGCCGGTGGCGGCTGCGTCATTTCGCCCAGCGCCCCGAACGAACTCGAACGATTGAGCCAGGCGATCCAACTGCCCTGTGTCACGACATTGATGGGCAAAGGCGCTCTGCGGACGGACAATCCAAACTATTTGGGTCACGTCGGCATGCACGGCACCGTCCAGTCCAACCGGGCGTTGGCACGCTGCGACCTGATGCTGATCGTCGGCAGCCGGTTGAGTGACAGGGTGATCGCGAACCCTTCCGAATGCAACGCGAAACAACGTGTCGTCATCCATGTCGACATCGACGGATCGGAAATCGGTAAGCGCCTGATGCCCGACATCGTCGTGCAGGATGACGCCGGACGGTTTTTGCACCACCTGAATCAGGCGCTGGAGAAGACCGAAGAGTTCGATCCGGACTGGACGGAGTGGCTGACAATGCTCGCTGAGACGACCACGAAATTCAACGATCTGATTGAAGAACAAGTTGTCTACGAACAACCATTGTTAACCTCCTACGTCATCTCCCATACCTCCAAACGCTTCAAAGGATTGAATCCGATCGTGGCGACCGACGTCGGCCAGCATCAGATGTTCGCGGCGCAATACTTTGATATCGAGTCCCCACGCTCGTTTTTGACTTCGGGTGGCCTGGGCACGATGGGATTTGGTCTGCCGGCGGCGCTTGGCGCAAGTTACGCGGATCCCACAAGGCCCACAGTCGCGATCGTCGGAGATGGCGGATTCCAGATGACAATTCAGGAGTTGGGCCTGCTCCAGCAAGAACAATTGCCGGTCTGTGTGCTGATTATGGACAACAGCACACTGGGGATGGTGCGCCAATGGCAGGAATTGTTTTTCGATGAGCATTATAGTCAATCGATGCTGACTCAAAACCCTGATTTCGTCAAAATCGCCGAGGCCTATGAGATTCAGGCGCGAAACATTCAGACGAAAGAGGAGCTGGACGACGCGCTCACGTGGTTTATCGATAATCGCAAGCCCCTGGTGTTGCGTGTCCGCGTCAAGACAATGGAAAATGTTTTCCCAATGATTCCGGCGGGCAAGGGACCGGACGATTTGATCATGCCGGGATACGAAGGATGCTAAGATGCTGAACATCGTTTTGGTGGGCGTCAACGCACGCTTCACTCATACCAACCCGGCCTTGCGCGCGATGCGCGCCTACACACAATCCAAATTGCGGCCGTCTGTCAAAGACGGCCGTTTGCGCCTCTCGCTGGTCGAGCTTACGATCAATGAACCATTGAGTTGGCTGGAGGACGCGTTGCTCAAGGCCGCCGGAGATGTCTATCTTTTTTCGGCGTACATTTGGAATATCGAGACCGTCCGAAAGCTTTGTGAGGTGGTAAAAAAAGGGATGCCGAACGTGATCACCGGCATTGGCGGACCGGAGGTGTCCTATTCAGCGAAAGAAGAGCTGACACGCACGCCCCAGGCTGATCTTGTTTTATGTGGCGAAGGGGAACACACCTTATATAAAATGGCTGAATTCCTGATGCGGCGCGACCCTGTGGAGACATTCCGGTCGGCGGAAAAAACAACCACCCTCATCAACGAACTGGCTCGTTCGGTGCCGGGGCTGATCGGCCGCGAATATACAGGACCACCTTCAATGCAGGTCGCGCTGGATGATATTCCATATTATTGGGAGCATGGATTGCCCGGTCTGCGCCATCGAATGATCTATTATGAAAGCAGCCGCGGTTGTCTTTTTTCATGCACCTATTGCCTTTCCTCGGTGGAAATCGGCATCCGTTACCGCTCGCTGGAATTGGTGTTGGCTGAGCTGGATCGATTGTCCGATGATGAGGCGATGCTGGTCAAATTCGTCGACCGCTCGTTCAACGCCGACACTGACCGGGCGTTGGCGATTTGGCGACATTTGATTGCTTCATATCGACCAGAACAGCGCACCACATTTCATTTTGAGATTGAACCCAACCTGTTGAATGAAGAGTCGCTGCGGACCTTGGAAACCGCCCCCGACGGCCTGTTCCAGTTGGAGATTGGCGTGCAGACCACCGATCCGGATGTTTTGCGTGTCATTCGCAGACATGGGGATGTGAAGCAGATCCATGAGGCCGTCAGCCGACTGCGCAAGGCCGACAACATGCACCTTCATCTGGATCTGATCGCCGGGCTGCCGGGCGAATCGTTGGCCGGCGTCGCCAAGTCCTTTGATGATGTGATGGCGATGCGCCCCCACGCGCTGCAGCTCGGTTTTTTGAAGGTGTTGAAGGGCACAACAATGGAACAGACCGCCCGCGAACGTGGCATGAGCTGGCGCGGCAATCCGCCTTACGAGATCATCTCGAGCGACGCCCTGTCGTTCGCCGACCTTGCCTTATTAAAAGAGATCGAGACCTTGTTGGATCGCTATTACAACTCCGGCCACCACGCCGACATCATTTTATCCCTTTGCGAGGTCAGACAAAGCGCGTTTGAATTTTTCCATCACTTCGCGGATTTTTGTCGCGGACAACATATGATTTACGGTCGCTTCGCCAAAGACCTCGCGGCGGCGCAACTCTATCATTTTATCTTGAGTGCCGAGGAGTTCTTTGCGGATCGTCCCGAAGCACAATCGGCGATCGCGGGCGAGTTTGAGCATAAATGGCGCGCTTCGGTCAAGCGCGGCGTGATCGGCTGGGATCAGTTCCTGACTAAATTCTTTTAACAAAATGGTGCAAAAGTTATTTTTTAGCTCTTTTACCGGATAATATTGGTTAAACTTGACAGCGATATTTGGATTTCATGCTATTATTAAACACAGTTGTAAGGACCGATTGACTCCGGTGGATGAGTTGACCGACTTGCTGCGGACGGTCAGCACGGCGCGCTCATCGAATCGATGAGCGAAACGCTCGGCAGGACAGACCGGGTCCCGGGACAATATTGGCTTTCAGATGACAATTAATGGAGGTAGGGAATGATTCAATTTAGCTACAAGAACGCGTCCGATGTTGTGCACGATCATGAAATGGTCAACTTGAAATCTCAGGCGAAGGCGGCACATGCCGAGCTGTTGAACGGCACCGGCGCGGGCAACGACTTTCTCGGCTGGGTCACACTTCCGACCGATTACGACAAGGCTGAGTTTGACCGGATCAAGGCGGCCGCGCGCGCCATTCAAGAAGACACCGATATTTTCGTGGTCGTCGGCATTGGCGGATCCTACCTGGGAGCCCAGGCGGTAATCGATCTTTTGGGGCACCATTTTGACGCGGACCTGCCCGCCGACCGGCGTAAGTTTCCCCGTGTGATTTTCGCCGGGACCAATCTTAGCTCGACCTATCTGGCTGACCTTTTTGACATCCTCGGTGACAAACGTGTTTCGGTCAACGTCATCTCCAAGTCCGGAACCACTACCGAATCGGCGATCGCCTTTCGCATCTTTCGCGATTACATGGAGAAGAGATATGGCAAGGAAGAGGCGGTCCGCCGTATCTATTGCACGACCGACAAAGAGCGGGGCGCGCTGAAGACATTGGCGAATCAGGAAGGCTATGAATCATTTGTCGTGCCGGACGACATCGGGGGGCGTTATTCAGTCCTGACCGCGGTCGGTCTGCTGCCCATCGCGGTCTCCGGTGTGGATATAGACGCTCTGATGGCGGGAGCCCGTCGCGGACAAGAGCGGTTCACCGTGGAGAATGTCGACCAAAACCCGGCATATCAGTATGCATGCGCTCGTACTGCTTTGCTGCGCAAGGGCTATGGCGTTGAAATAATGGTCAACTACGAGCCGTCATTTCATTTTATGACGGAATGGTGGAAACAACTGTACGGCGAAAGTGAAGGCAAAGACGGCAGAGGCATATTCCCGGCCGGTGTCGACAATTCCGCCGATCTTCACTCGATGGGACAGTACATCCAGGACGGACAAAGATTTTTGTTTGAGACGGTGATCCATATCGAGACCGCCCGGCGACCGTTCGAGATCCCTCACGATGACAATGATTTGGACGGCCTGAACTTTCTGGCGGGCATGGACATGTCCATGGTCAATGAGCAGGCGATGAAGGGCACTGTTTTGGCTCATGTGGACGGCGGTGTGCCAAACCTCATGGTGACATTGCCGGATACCTCCGCCGAAAGTGTGGGGGAATTGATTTATTTCTTCGAGATCGCCTGTGGATTGAGTGGCTATATGAACGCGATCAACCCGTTCGACCAGCCCGGGGTGGAAGGATATAAAACGAATATGTACGCTTTGCTCGGAAAGCCGGGCTTTGAGGAATACGGCGCCCAACTGCGCGCGCGCCTTGAGGGAAATGACTGACAGCAGTCTTTTCCCGTACGTGGCTAACTAATCGGGTCACATTACAAAACGTCTTCGTTTGAGCAGCCCGCCATGAAGTTCGCCGATCGACTGTGAGGCGAACGGGGCGGACATCGAATCGCTGTTCAGACCGGAGACGTTTTGGCGTCTTTTACGGCTCCACTGGTGGAGCCGACGTCAACGTTGTTTTATGTTCGGCGCTTGGATGGTAAAATAGCGATCATAGCTCATTTTGGAACGCGTCGACGCGTCAGTTGTGCCGCGGTTTTTTGTCTGCGTCCGGTCGCGTGTTCTATTAAAAGTGGAACCTGCCAATTCACTGTTCCACATATCCTTGTTTAATTAGAAAAGAGGTAGATCAAATATATGACGACCGTCCATTTATCCAACGCGCTGTTGCGCAATGTCGAAAAACCCGCCCGCTATACGGGTGGGGAGAAGAACAGCATCATCAAAGATGACGGTGAAGACCGGACACGCTTTGCTTTTTGCTTTCCGGACACTTATGAAATCGGCATGTCCAATCTTGCGTTGAGAATTTTATATCATATCCTAAATCAGCGCGAGGACACTTGGTGTGAACGGGTCTTCGCGCCCTGGACAGACATGGAGGCCGCGCTACGCGAGCGTAGGCTGCCATTGTTCTCAATTGAGTCCCGAACCCCTGTCAAAGAATTTGATGTGGTCGGATTCACTTTACAATACGAACTATCGTATTCAAATGTCATCAATATGTTGGATTTAGCCGATATACCCGCGCTGAGCGCCGAGCGAGCCGAACGCGATCCGTTGGTCTGCGCCGGTGGACCCATTTCATATTGCTGTGAGCCCATGGCGGATTTTCTTGATTTTGTCATGGTGGGAGACGGCGAAGAGGTCATCATGCTTGTGATGGACGAAATCTCATCCTGGCGAAACGACCCGTCCATGTCCCGGCGCGCCTTGCTCGAAAAGCTAAGTCAAATTCAAGGTGTCTATGTGCCATCGTTTTATGATGTGACCTATAGTGTGGACGGAACGATCACCTCGATCGAGCCGAACAACGATTTGGCGCCTAAAAAGGTGAGAAAAGCGTTGGTCAGTGATTTGGACGGGGCGCCATTTCCCGATCAAATGATCGTGCCCAACACCGAGATCGTGCACGACCGGATGTTTCTTGAAATTTTCCGTGGCTGTCCGCGTGGTTGCAGGTTTTGTCAGGCGGGTCAGCTTTATCGTCCGGTACGTGAGAAGAGCCCTCAGACATTGGTGGACCAGGCAGTCGCGATGGCCGAATCTTCCGGTTATGACGAACTCGGCCTGCTTTCCTTGTCGACGTCGGACTACAGCCGTCTCAAAGAACTGACCGATGAGCTGCTTGACCGCTTGGAACCACGCCATGTCAGCTTGTCATTGCCGTCCCTTCGCTTGGACAACTTTTCGCTGGAGCTGATGGACCGCGTGTCCCGCACTCGCAAAAGCGGGTTGACCTTCGCTCCGGAAGCCGGCACACAGCGACTCAGAGACGCCATCAACAAAGGCATCACCGCCGAGGATTTGACACGCTCTTGTCAAATGGCCTTTCAGGGCGGATACTCCACCGTGAAACTGTATTTCATGTTGGGGTTGCCGACCGAGACAATGGAAGATGTGGCCGGTATCGTTGAGCTGGCCAATCAGATCGTTCAGATCTACCGGCAGACTGAGGTCAAGGGCCGAAAACGTCGACTTGAACTAACGGTAAGCACTTCGATGTTCATTCCCAAACCGTTCACTCCCTTCCAGTGGGCCGCGCAGGACACGGTCGAACAGCTTAAAGAGAAGCAGGATTATTTGAAAGATCATCTGCGCGATCGATCAATTCGCTATAACTGGCACGACGCGGAGGTGTCCGAGTGGGAGGCGGTTTTGTCACGCGGAGACCGAAGGCTGGGCAAAGTCTTGTTGAACGGAGTTCGGCGAGGACAGGTCTTCGACTCCTGGGATGAGCGGTTCAACCTCGATGTTTGGCTCGAAGAGATGAACCGAGCCGATCTGGATCCGGCGTTTTACACGACAAGAGTCCGTTCAAAAGATGAGATATTCCCCTGGTCGCATGTCGACATCGGAGTGACCGACGAATATTTGTGGTCAGAATGGGAGAAGACCGGTCGCGCCGAACTTACACCGGAATGCAGGGTGGCCTGCGGGATGTGTGGAGCGCAGGTATTTCACTCGGGGATCTGTCCAACCGGCTCAGAGCGTTCAGGTGTGATCGAATCATTAAAAGGAGAAGACTCATGAGTGATCCAAACAGCGTGGTCAAATCTATTTACCGGGTATGTTTTGGTCGCTCGGGCGCGGCGATTTGGTTGGGGCATCTGGACATGATGCGGACGTTTGAGCGTTCTTTGTCACGAGCGAGGCTACCTGTGTCTTATTCGCGCGGATTCAATCCTCGACCCGAACTTGTTTTCGCGCTGCCCGCGGGTGTCGGCATCGAAACCATTAACGACTACCTGGACATTTCGCTGACTGCCCCGGAAGACGAGTCGCAGCTTGTGGACAGACTGAATCAGTCGCTGCCCGCTGATATTCGGGTACGTGATGGCTGGCAGTTAAAGACAAAGACAAAAAACATGATGGGCCTGGTCAAAGAGGCGGATTATTTGTTGGAGTTTCCCGGCGCGGCGGACCTGGCGGCTCGACTGATGAGCGCCGGCGCGCTTGAGGTCGAGCGCACCGCGAAAGGGAAGACCCGCGCGATCGACCTCCGCCCGCTTTTGATCGAGGCGAAACCGGGAGAACAGGCCGATCAGCTACAGGTTCGTTGCTACGCGGGCAGTGCGCGAAATCTGCGCATGGACAGTCTGTGCGACGCCATACATCTATACTTTGATGTCCCGCGCGCGATCGTGGACGACGCGCGATTGGTGCGCGAGGAACTGTACATTCAGCATGGCGACAAAATTGAGCCCCCTTCACGGCAGTCTTAAAAAGGAGAGATCATGTCGGCACAGTCATTTATACTACCCGCTTATTTTCAAAGCGGCATGGTTTTACAGCAACACGCCCCCTTGACGTTTCAAGGGGTCGGTCCGGCGAACACGCCGCTTGAAATGGAGATCAGCAGCCGTCCCCCGCTTCGCATGGGAGAGCGTCGGGGAGCCGGTCGCCATGGTGTGATCCATCGCGACAACTGTGTGACCGACTCCAATGGAGCCTTCTCATTATTTATCCCCGCACTGGAGGCTTCGTACAATCTTTACACCATCTCGATCCAAACGATCGTCGAACGCCCGCGAAGGTTCGACGAGGAACCCTATGTCCGGCGGCCGGGCGCGCCATCGCCGAAGGTCATCGCCATTCAATTGGACGACGTGTTGGTCGGAGAGGTGTGGGTGACGGGTGGTCAGGGGAACATGGAGCTGCCTTTGGCGGTGGCCGACGAGGGGAAGCACAAGAACCTGCTGGACGACAAACCACATGTGCGCCTGTTCACTCAAAACGCGTTTGGCCTGGACCCCAATGACGGGGTGTTTCATTTTGAACCGCAGACCGAGTGTTCCGGTGGTCGTTGGCTGAGCGCTCGAGACTACATCGAACTGCGCACGGTAAGCTCGATCTCGGCGCACTTCGCCGTCAATCTCGAACAGGCTTTGCGCGTGCCGATCGGCATAGTGCAGACCGCGTTGGCCGAGGCGCCCGTCCAGAGCTGGATTGATTATAAGGTCATTCAGAACAATCCATTATTTGTCGAAGCTCTCAAGCAACGCGACCTTTGGGTGACCGAGGATACCTGGCAGCCCAAAAGCCGCCACTCGATCCATCAGCCGGCAGTCTTTTTCAACCATAAGATCGCGCCTTTTCAAGGCATGAAAGTTCGTGGTTTTTTGATCGCTCAAGGTGAAAATGAGGTCGGCGATGAGCGATTCTACGAACAGGCTTTCAAACTGCAGCTGGAAAGTTGGCGATCGGTTTTTAACGAAGTGCCGGGTGAGCAGATCCAATTGCTGTATACCGGACTGACCCCCGCGGTCTACGCCGAACATGCTCCGTCCGCCTTGCCGATGTTCAACTTGACATTAGCGAGAATGCGCAGAAATCTTACAATTCCCGCCGGATTCATCGCGCTGCAGGATCTCAGTCCACAATGGCGGACAAATCACGAACCTTGGGACAATCATCTCTATCCGTCAAACAAACGCGAGGTCGCCGAACGAGTGACCACTGTCGCGTTGGGGCTGACATACAATCGTAAATCACCTCCGACGTCTCCGGAGGTTCGCCAGGTCAAGCGTGTCCATAACAAACTGATGCTCTCTTTTCGCCACCTGGGTCAACCGCTGATCATCCGCCCGGGAGAATCCAACCCGGTCGGGTTCGCGATTTGTGGCGAAGACCAGGTCTATCGCGAAGCGGAGGCGAGATTGTTGTACGGAATGCAGATCATGGTCTGGCATCCCGACATTGAACTGCCGCGCCAGGTGACTTACGCCTATTCGGAGATGTGCGCCGACGCCAATCTGCGCACCGGTGAGAACCTGGCCATCGCCCCGTTCGCCACCGCCGGGCAACCCGGGATGCCCGCAGCCTCATCCACCTGGTTGAACTGCGATAAATTGACGTTATGGGCCGCTCCATTTCCCGAAGATTCGACCGACGAGGAGGATTCGATCGACGATCAAATGCCTTCGGAGACCGACCGGCCGCCGAAAACGACAAACAATATTGAACGGGCCGAACAGATCAAGCCGGAGTATCTGCCAATCTGGAAGGCGATCGCGGAAAGTGATATCCGTTTAAAAATCGACACGTTCAACAAACGTGAAGGGGTGGGCGCTTTGGAGGTCAGCTATGCGGGAGACAGGGCCGATCTGGTCGTACTGTCACCCGAGCTGGACTACTATTCGATGCGGCCACGCCTAAACCTGGCAAATTATGACACGCTGTCGGCCGTGGTGTTCAATCCGGACGGCAGAAGAAAAGAAATCCGGATCGAAGGCGTGTCCGACTGGCTTGCTTTGGAGCCTTTTTTGCACTGGCAGGAATTTGAATTCCCACTGACAGGCTTGCATGAGAAAGACATTGTCGATATCCGCGTTCATATTTTGGACAAAACGCGATCAGGCAAAGTTTTGTTTGATCATTTTGAACTCAAACGCAAGCTCAACCGGCCCTTTGCCGACGCCCTGCCAATTTCGTCGAAAGCCAAATCAAATCGTCTATTGGAGAGACAGGCAGAGCGTGATTTGCTGACACGTCCGACTGTGCTGACAGTTGAAGAGGAGCTCAAAGAAGCGGTCGCGCAAGAGGATCCGCCCGAAGGCATCCGTTCGGTCGAACTGGACCTTGCGCCGGCCGAAGAAATGGAAACAAAATCTGTCGAAGCTCAGATCCGACAGGTCTCGCTCGCGGCAAGCCCTCCTACAGATGACACAAAGGTGGAAGGAGAGCGAATCCATGACGAGCCGTGACCCATTCGAGGACCTTTCTTTACGAGAGCTGTTGCGACGATATGGCATCTCGCTCAAGCAAAATCTCGGACAAAACTTTTTACACTCCCGCGAAGTATTGCGTCAGATCGTGCGGATAGCCGACGTGAGCGAAACCGACACAGTGATCGAGGTCGGCGCGGGAGCGGGAAATTTGACCGCGGAGCTGGCCCACACCGGGGCTGAGATTGTCTCGTTGGAGCTGGATGATAAACTTGAGCCTTTGCTGCGCGACCGCTTCGCGTCCTTCGCCAATGTGCGCTTACGATTTGAGGACGCGCTGCGAGCGGACTTGGGCAGTATTAAACACGAAGGACGCAAATTGAAAATCGTCGCGAACATACCCTATTACATCACAACTCCTTTGCTCGAACATTTTCTGCTGTCGTGTCCGGGCGCAGCCTGTATTGTGCTGACGATTCAAAAAGAAGTCGCGGACAATCTGTTGAAGCGCGCCGGGAAAGAATACGGTCCGGTCAATGTTCTGGCCCACCTACATGGTGAAGTGTCGACGGAGTTGATTGTGCCGCCTCATCTGTTCATTCCGCCACCCGCCGTGACATCGGCCGTTGTCTCGATCAAAGCGCAAGACCGCCCGGCCGATCCGCGGATCCGTTCATTTTATCGATTCGTCAAAACCTGTTTTCGTCAGCGACGCAAGACTTTGCTCAACAACATCAAAGGACTTGGCAAACCAAGTCATGAGCAGATTCGGCAGTATTTGCAAGTTTCCGGTATCAAACTTTCAATCCGTCCGGAGCAAATTTCACCGGAACAATATTTATCACTCTATAAATGTGTGAAACAAGTTTGAAACCACCTTTAATATGTTATAAAACGTGGCTGTCGGACCTTTTTCAGCCGAAGAATTAACGCGGCGACCAAATTCGTCTCTAAGTTTTATTATTTTTGCGAGATTCACTTTTCTTAATTGCAAAATATGATATGATGAAGTCTATGTGAAATGACACTTGACACTTGAAAACGATGCACGTGACGCGTGTCACGCTGAAAATCATTTTCCAACACACAAACCATGTCGTTTTTTGATGGCTCATCCATTTGATGGACCACTCAAAGGATTGACAGATAAAAGAAAGGACGTATTTACAATTATGAGTTGCCAAAGTAAAGCAGTAAAGCAATGGGTCGATGAGATGGCCGCGCTCTGCAAGCCGGACAGCATATACTGGCTTGACGGTTCCGAGGAGGAGAAGAGACGCCTGGAAGAAGAAGCCACCTCTACCGGTGAGATGATGTATCTCAACCAGCAAGAGTGGCCGGGCTGCCTATATCATCGCACCGCGGAGAACGATGTCGCGCGTGTTGAAGACAGAACCTTTATCTGCACCAGCAAAAAAGAGGACGCCGGTCCGACAAACAACTGGGCGGATCCTCAGGAAATGTACGCCAAACTCACACCGCTGTTCGATGGCGCCATGAAAGGGCGCACGATGTATGTCATCCCCTATATCATGGGTCCTGTTGGTTCTCCGTTTTCCAAAATCGGTGTTGAACTGACCGACAGCATCTATGTTGTGCTGAACATGCGCATCATGACCCGGATCGGTGACCAGGCCTGGAATCAGCTGGGCGAGAGCGATGACTTCGTCAAGGGTTTGCACTCAAAGGCGCAGATCGACAAAGAGAATCGTTACATTGTTCACTTCCCGGAAGACAACGCGATCTGGTCTGTCAACTCCGGTTATGGTGGCAATGTGTTGCTGGGTAAAAAATGCTTCGCGCTGCGCATCGCGTCTTATCAGGCGAAAAACGAAGGCTGGATGGCTGAGCACATGTTGATTCTCGGCATTGAGAATCCGGAAGGTGAGACCAAGTACATCACCGGCGCGTTCCCAAGCGCGTGCGGCAAGACCAACCTCGCCATGTTGATTCCTCCCGCCTACGCGGAAGGCTATAAAGTATATACCGTTGGCGATGACATCGCTTGGATGCGTCCTGATGAGAACGGATCTTTGTCCGCCATCAATCCGGAAGCCGGTTTCTTCGGCGTCGCTCCGGGCACCAGCATGAAATCCAACCCGAACGCGCTGTTGACCACCAAGTCCAACACCATCTTCACCAACGTGGCCGTCACCGAAGACAAGCAGCCCTGGTGGGAAGGAATGGGCGTGGACGCGCCGGCGAAGGCCACCGATTGGCTGGGTAACCCCTGGACTCCGGATTCCGGCATAAACGCCGCTCATCCGAACTCTCGTTTCACCGCGCCTGCCAGCCAGTGCCCAAGCATTTCCGATCAATGGGAAGCACCCGAAGGTGTGCCGATTTCCGCGATTTTGTTCGGTGGACGACGCGCCAAGACCGCCCCGCTGGTCTATCAGTCCTTTGACTGGGAACACGGTGTGTTTGTCGGTTCGACAATGGCGTCGGAAACCACCGCCGCGGCGGCCGGAAAAGTTGGCGTCGTGCGTCGCGATCCGATGGCCATGTTGCCATTTTGCGGATACAACGTGGGCGACTATCTGCAACACTGGCTTGACATGGGCAAAAAGCTCAAAAAACAGCCGAAGATCTTTAACGTCAACTGGTTCCGCCTGGACGACAACGGAAAATTCATCTGGCCCGGCTTTGGTGACAACTTCCGTGTGCTGAAATGGATTTTGGATCGCTGCGACGACAAAATCGACGCGGTCGAGTCTCCTATCGGCTATCTGCCAAATCCGGCCGACATCAACCTCGAAGGACTCGAGAACTTCACAGTTGAGGATGTCGCTGATTTGCTGTCGGTTGACAAAGATGTCTGGGAACAGGAAATCGCCGATATTGAAGAGTACTACAAGATGTTTGACCGCCTGCCGGTCGAGATGAAAAACCAGTTGGCCGCGTTGAAAGAACGCTTCGCCGCCTACACCGGTTGACGACATCGACGCTCGTTCAATGAACAAGGTGAAACCAAGCGGTTAATCCGATTTTGGATCCAAGTTCACAACAAATGCCTTCCGAACAATGAGTCGGAAGGCATTTTTCCATGATAGCGTTTTGCGGACAGAGAGTTTTCTGTACTATAATAATAAAATATGTAAATCTCGGCAGACTTGGAGGGAGAATCATGGACACAATCACTGTGCTGATCGGCGGCATTAAGTACACCTTTAACGTCGCTCAAGATAAAGAAAAAACACGAGAGCTGACCAAGCGGGTGGATGAGTTGGTGCAGGCGGTCAAGGCGGACAACCCGACCGCCACGAATCTACAGTGCACAACGCTCGCCTTTGTCAATTTCATGAGTGAGCATATCGCGTTGGAGCAAGAGCTTGAGCGCTTGCGCGGCCCGGCGCCCTCGACCGATCCGGACAGCGAGAAGAGAACAAGGCCGGCGACGGAGCCAACCGCTAAAACACCGACCGCAGAAGAAGAGGTGTCCGAGAAAAAAGAAGTGTCAAAGACGGACACCGTTCCTGCGACCGATCGGCGCGAAAGCGGGACGGATCACGCGATTCGACGCGCGACGATCTCCCCAAAGGGAACCGTAGCAAAACAAGCTCCGGTCACTTCGACAACAGTGTCGGAGCGCCGGCGGACTTTTGCCCCACCGGTCTCCCAGACGCGCGATCTTATGAGAGACAACGCGACGCCGCGAAAAAGCGAACGCAAACAAGGCATGTCCATCGATCCACTGACCGGGAAACCCAAAAAATCCGGACAGTCGATCACTCCCGGCCGTGTGGTCGAACCCGGAAAGAGCATCAATCCCTTCGCTGATTTTCGAAAAACTGAATCGTACTCAATCGATCCGGTTACCGGCGAACCAAAAAACAAAACCAAGCAAGCGAGCGCCTCGATCGATCCTTTGACCGGCGAGCGAAAAGCCAAATCAAAAAAACCTTCGCGTCCGCGCGCCGCCGAGCGCACGAAGGCCGATGAATCCGTCAATAAAACAAAAAGAAACGGAAATAGTATCAATCCATTTTTTTAAATCCATGTTTAATGACCGCCGCGCAGTTCGCGCGATATTGAAAACGAGAGTGTTTTAATGATTGAGTTCTCCAACCGGCCGGAGCTGTTGGCTCCGGCCGGCACCTTTGAGACGTTGCGAGCGGCCTTGACCGCCGGAGCTGACTCGGTATATTTTGGCTGTGATCGATTTAATGCCCGCGGTGAGCAGGCATCCTTCCGCTCCGAAGACCTTCCACAGATCATGTTAAGTGTCCGACGGGCCGGCGCCAAAGGCTACCTGGCTCTCAACACGCTGATTTACCAAAGGGAGTTGAATGACGCGCTGGAGCTTGCCGTTCGGGCGTACGCCGCCGGCGTGGATGGAATTATCATTCAGGATATCGGCCTGGCCCGCCTGTTGAACCGCTTTTTTCCTGAGCTCCGATTGCTCGCCAGCACACAGATGTCGGTGGGGACGTCGCCCGCTCTGCGCGCGGTACGCGAATTGGGTGTCAGCCGGGTCATCCTGCCGCGGGAATTGTCACTTTCGGAAATCGCCTGTCTGACCAAAGAAGCCCACGAATTGGGCATTCAAACTGAAGTGTTCGTCCAAGGGGCGCTCTGCGTTTCATTCTCAGGACAATGTTCACTCAGTCGGCTTCGTGGCGGACGCAGCGCGAATCGTGGAGAATGCGCCGGACCCTGTCGCTTGAACTGGAGACTGATTCAAGATGGACGTGGTCTGGGTGATTTCGCGGCGTTGTTGTCACCTAAAGATCTCAACGCGCTTGCTGTGATCGATCAACTGGTGGCCACCGGCGTGGACTCGCTAAAAATAGAAGGGCGATTGCGAAGCCCTCTTTATGTCGCCACCGCGGTCGAACAATATCGCAAAGCGCTTGACGGAGAGCCACTCGATGAGGACGCGATGTTGTTGGCCTATAACCGTGGCGGGGATTACACCGACGCCAATCTGCGCGGCCTGGACGGCAGACAATTTCTGTCGGAGGATCAGCCCGGCAACCAAGGATTGAGAATCGGTGTGGTGGTCAACACAATTCCCAGAAAAGGATGGCTGGAATTTCGCAATGAAAAAACCGGTCCGCTGTCGGTGCCCGGCGATGGTGACGTTTTGGCCATCAGAGCCACGGGCTCAGGTGAAGAAGTGGCGAGCTCGCCTGTCACCCAGATCAGCCGGACGGCCGGCATCATCTCATGTCGTGGATTTCATCCCGATATCTTAGCCACTTTGCGACGAGGCGACGCCGTCCATCGAATGACGAACAAAGAAAAAACAGCAAAGATCACAACGCGTTCATTGCCACGCATACCCATTGTTTTCGAATTGAGCGAACAAACGAGCCAAACAGGTTTTCAATTTGTCCTGACCGCGCGGACCGCCGATCTTAAGCTTCAGACGGCACCCATGACCGCGATATCCACGGCCCCTGCGGAAAACAGACCGCCACTTTCGGACGAGCGGGTTGCCCGACAACTTGGCAAAACCGGTTCCACACCATTTTCTCTGAAACAGTTTGAAAACAACAGTGAAAGACCACTCACCCTCGCTGTGTCCACATTGAACCGCATGAGGCGCGAGGTGTTGGATCAACTGGAACGCCGATTGTCCGTCCCACATGAAGTGGAGGCGCGTGATCTTGAAACCAGATTAACTGAACTGACAAAAATCCGAAGTGACCTCTCGCCCTCCGCTGAAGACACAAATCAACCCGATCGCGAACATTCAGGACGACTGTCGACGCGCGCCTATTATCCTATGTGGACTCATTTAGATCCCATCCCGACTCCAGAAAGCGCCGATATCATTTCTTTGCCCGCCGACGAGTTGGATTTTTTGATGACCCGCGACCTGTCAGTTATCCATGATTGGAAACAACAAAACCCTGATCGAAGACTTTCCGCCGTCCTGCCTCCTTGTATGGACCTGGCTCAGTTTGACGGTCTGCCTAGCCGGCTGAGCAATGCGGGAATTGACGAGGCGCTGACCGCGCAGCCAGCGCGAAAGAACGATCCTTGTTTTCAGACCCTACCCGCGCTGGCCGGGGATTTTGGTCTCAATTTGATGAATCAACAGGCGGTCGCGCAAGCCGCTGACTGGGGGCTGACCGGTTTGAGCCTCAGTCCCGAACTGTCCGAGGATGAGACCGAGCGCCTGCTGGACGAATTGGATAAAGTCATCGACACCCGTCGGACCAAAGTGGAGCTGCTTGCTTATGGGCGCCAGCGAGCGATGTATATGAAGCATTGTCCGGTCGGTTTTCGGGTGCAAGACTGTGCGCGCTGCGCCGACGGGAATTTTTCATTGAAGGACGGTAAAAACCGGGAATATCCATTGATCTGCCATCCAAACGGCGGTTGCCGTGTCGAATTATTGGCAGCGGACAAGGACGAGCGAGGACCGCTCCGCTCGACCATCGACCCAAACGCCCTGATTGCCCGCTTTGTTTTCACAGACGAAACGGTCGCGGAGCAGCAACGGATCATGGATCGTTGGTTAAGTGACTTCAATGATCAAGACGCCAAAGGAGGATGAGAACTTCATGAGCAACGAAGAAATTCAGATCAAGGTGATTTTGCGACGGCCGAATGTCGAGCTGCCATCATATATGCATAAAGGTGACAGTGGGATGGATGTCCGCGCCGCCGAGGACATGTTGATCCGACCCGGTGAGTCGGTGTTGGTGCCGACCGGTTTGATCTTCGAGATTCCGTACGGCTGGGAGATCCAGATCAGACCACGCAGCGGACTAAGTTACAAAACGCCGCTTCGTCTGCCCAATTCACCCGGCACCATCGACAGTGGGTTTAGAGATGAACTGCATATCCTGATGCACAACAGCAGCTGTCCATGTCAATTAGAAGAAGAGGACGCGGTCTATGATCTGAACGAACGATCCAACCGCAAAGGAACCTATCGGATCCACGTGGGAGATCGCATCGCGCAAATGGTGTTTAGCCAAGTCGCGCGAGTGAAACTTGTGACAGCCGAAACGATCTCCAACAAACTTTATAACAGGGGCGGAGGATTCGGACACAGCGGCATCGATTGATCTATGCGGGTCAAGGGATTTGGGTTCTTAAAAAATTCTCAAGCGCGCTCAGATAGCTCTGCCGGTCATGACTGTACGATCCAAGATAATCGGTGGCCTCGCTTTCCAGCAACAGACTGTTTTTGCCGGCGATGCGCATACGCTCGGTGGCTACCGAGGTCAGGTTATGGGTCTCGAATCCCTCACAGGATTTTGGACCAATGATAAAGACCGGTATGGTCAGACGTGAGATGACTGATGTCAGATTGATGTTTTCGGACAAATTGGAGGACATGCGTACCGCGAAGGGCACCGTGTGTTGCGTGAACTGCTTGGCGAACAACTCCGAACCGCGAATTTCATAGCGAATGTACTCGTCCGAATCGGACAGCGGCGTGTCAAAAACCATCCCTTTGACACTGTCGCGGTCAAACGTCAGCGCTTCGAGCGCCGCTTTCACCCGACTGTCGGCCTCCGTCATCTCAAGCGCCCCGGCCTTCTCCGGCAGCAGCTGCCAGGCGGTGATCGCGGCGGTGGTGCCACTGCCAACCCCATATAAAACACAGTTGGCGGAGCCACTGACCCGCTTGACATATGAAATGGCGGCAATCACATCCTCACCTTCACTATAGCCAAACGTGTTGAGCGCTCCGCCGGAAGTGCCGGAATGTCTTTGGTCAAATGTGAAAAAGTTGAATCCGCTGTCGACGACCGAACGAATCAGATAATTGGATTCACTGTCGAAGGGCAGGCGATTGGCCCCAACCGGATGGATCATGATCACAGTGCCGCGCGCCGACCGTGTGGCGGGGAAAAACCAACCTTCCAGCTTGATGGTCTCATCCAGCGAGTAAAAACTGGCGATGCGAAAATCAGGCATCGTGTTGGATACATAAGGTTCGGTGGAAACCGGTGTCTGACGCATGATCGAGTTGGCCTGTGAAAAGGTCAGTCCTCCCACAGTCAATATAAGCGCGGCGATCACCGCGAGGATCAACACAAGAACCTTGAACCAACGGCTTTTTTCCGTTTTGGCCGAACGCCGGGCGAATGGAGCACCATTCGAAGTTGTCATCTCGCGTCTCTTCACTGGAACCTCGCTATCCGATTGAAGGAATGTTCATTACTCTAATAGTTTACCAGCTTGTCCGGGAAATTCATTGTTGTAA
>CAZAPS010000017.1:0-34255 GCA_964487355.1 uncultured Oscillospiraceae bacterium | reverse complement strand
GGTTTCCAAATCTGTTTATATTGCAACAGAATCATTTATTATTTCATAATCGACGCGCTTGGCATCGTATTTTCCGCATAACGAATTTGATTATATCATTTTTATCAGTTCGAAACAGCGCCGCGTTGTCGCATCGGACAAGTCATTGCTATTCGATCAATATTTTTTGTTCAATTCCTTTTTGTCGAAGATAGCGTTGCCGTTCGGCGTCCAAAATTGAATTGATCAGGCGCGCGGTCTCGTCCAGTTTGCGGTTGACAATGACATAGTCAAAGCGGGGTGCCTGGCGGACCTCTGATTCAGCTTTGTCCATCCTTTGCTCAACGACCTCCGGTGGCTCCGTGCCCCGGCCGGACAGTCGGCGGCGCAATTCCGAAAAAGAAGGTGGCAACAAGTAGATGCTGATCGCGGCGGGAAAGTTCTCAATGGTGGCGATCGAGCCCGGAACTGTGACATCCATGATGACGTCAATCCCTTTATTCATTTTATTGATAATGGGGGTTTTGGGTGTTCCATAATAATTCCCACAATAACAGTCGTACTCCAGAATTTCTCCCGCTTCGAGCTTGCGTTCAAATTCCGCTTTGCTCACAAAATAATATGATTGGCCATCCACCTCACCGACCCGCGGTTTTCTGGTCGTCAGTGAAATTGAATGTTCCAGACAAGTACCCCGCTGTTTGAGGCACTCGATAACCGTTCCCTTTCCCACACCCGAGGGTCCCGACAAACAGATCAACAAACCTGCCTTACCACCACATTCATTTTGATTCACAATGATTCCTCCGACAACTGATTATCTATTTCTTCAGGAGTTAGCGCCGACATGACTATATGTTCACTATCCATTATCAACACCGAGCGTGTCTTCTTTCCGGACGACGCGTCGATCACCGCTCCGCGCTCTTTGGCGTCCTGCAACATTCTACGAGTCGGTGAGGAATCCGGACCAACAATCGCGATCAACCTACTCACGTTCACCAAATTTCCAAATCCAACATTGATAAATGTATTGCTGGCCAAAGCACTCTCCTTCCAAATCGTCAAAATCTATTCCAGGTTTTGAACTTGCTCACGAATCTTTTCCAGACCCGACTTCATCGCGATCGCCAGATTGGTCAACTCCAAATCATTGGCCTTTGACCCAATCGTGTTCACTTCACGATTGACTTCTTGACAAAAGAAATCCAGCTGCTTGCCTACCGGGAGGTCTTGTCTGACCACTTCACGCATGGACGCCAGATGACTCTCCAATCGGATCATCTCTTCATGGATGTCGGCCTTGTCCACAAAAAGCAACACCTCAGCGGCCATTCTCTGTTCATCAAAAAAGGCTCGCTGTTCGGGCGCCAACAGTTCATCAATCCGTTTTGTCAATCGCTCTTTATAATCAATTGGAACTTGTTTCGCGCGCTCACGCACTTGACACAACAATTCTTCCAGGTTCGCGCAGCCTGCGAGTATGTCCAGCGTCAATCGCTCGCCCTCTTCTGTTTTTCTATCCACCAACTGAGTCAGCGCCTCATCCAGCGCGGCGAAAATCAGATTCGCGATTTTGTCAACTTCCTCATCTTTGTCTTCGACAATCAGCACATCCGGAAAGGTTGACAGAGCTCTGGCATCAATTGAGTGGGGTATGTCGAGGGCCTCCCCCAACCCGCGGACCGCGTTTAAATAGGAAGTCGCCAATGGTTGGTTGGCGCGCACCTGGCGGGCACTTGAAGTCGTGTCTGAATACGAGATAAATATATCTAATTTCCCTCTTGAGATCACCGACTTGCACCGATTGCGCACGTCCATCTCCAAAGCGGATAAATACCGTGGCATGCGCACTTGCAGATCGCAATACCGATTGTTGACCGATTTGATCTCCACATTTGACATTCGACCATTTTCCGCAAACGATCCACGTCCGAACCCTGTCATACTGAGAGCCATCTTCTACCACCTTTATCGCATTTACGGTTTTAAAGTTTAACCGTTAGTTTCTGTCATCTTTATATATTATGTTACGCCTTACGCCGTTATGTGTGCAATTCATTTATTATAATGAATCATAGCCGTCTTTTGCCACTCATCTCAATCATTTCGATCAACAATCGCTTCGCTGTCCCAAACCAGCAACGGCTGAAACTGTAGATGATCCGCGGATACATTGGCATAGCGCAAATTGTCGATCAAACCTTCCGGCGTGGATGCTGCCGCGACACCATGCACATGCCCATACAGACAGATATCCACATTGAATTCATGCAGCAACTTTGTAAAAAGAGTCGGACTGAGCGAGCGATTGAATGGTGGATAATGCAGCGCCACCAGCAACTGGGTGGCTTCGTCGCGCAAGTTCTGAGCGGCGTTCAGCGACAGGCGCAGCCTGGACTCCTCACGCAGATAAATCTTGCGATCGGTGGACTCTTGCCAGGTCAAATCGTCCGGCGTCAACCAGCCTCTGGTTCCGCAAACAACCAAATTGCGTCGGCTGTCACCGAACCGGTAGGCGTCATGGCGCATGAAGGTCAGCGAATCCAGTCGTTTCTCATCAGCAAAAGTGTTCATCTTCTTAAGCGATGTCCACCAATAATCGTGATTGCCGCGACCAATGATTTTTCTGCCGGGCAGTTCATGCAAGAAGCGCAAATCCGCCTCGGCTTCATTTAAATTGATCGCCCAGGAAATATCTCCGGGCAACAACACCACATCGTCGGACGAGACGACGGATCGCCACGCCCGCGCAAGACGCTCCTCGTGATCCTTCCAGCGCTCACCGAAAACATCCATCGGTTTGTTGGTGCTGAATGAGAGATGTGGGTCGGCGATTGCCCAAAGTCTCATAGACGCCTCACTTATCTGTGTGAAAATGCCGATAAATCGATTTGGCGGTCTTTTCGCCAAGTCGCGGCACTTGTTCCATCAGTTCTTCCACCGATGCCTTGCTAATCGCCTTGATCGTGCGAAAAGCGGACATCAATCGTTTGCGAGTGGCCGGGCCGACCCCCGGAATGCTCTCCAGATTATATTTCAATTTACGATTCTTACTCAACGTCGCCATGTATCGGGCGGCGAAACGGTGCGCCTCATCCTGCACCGCGGTCAAAAATCGCAATAGATTCAATTGCTCCTCACGGTCATATTCTTCCAACGCCTCGGGTTGAACGTTTTCCTTGGCGAACGATCCACGGGCAAGGCCAAGGTTATGCGCCAATTCCGCCACCGTTCCGTCAGCCAAAGCCAGACCTCTGGTTCGGTGACGCCCGTCTTTAATCATGCCCGCCACTTTGATGCCTTTATGATCCAGTTCATCCAGCAAGGCACGGATCACAGACACATGCGCAAGTCCGCCATCGACCAGAATCAGGTCCGGCAATGGCCCGAAACTTGGATCATCCGCCCGCGCCATTCTTCTGCCGATCGCCTCGGACATGGCGCGGTAGTCATCTTGTCCATCCGCCTCTTTGATCTTGAAACGCTTGTATTGCCCGCGCTGAGCCGTCCCATCGATGAACACGACCATGCCGCAGGCCTGATCATCCGGACCGGCGTTGGAGATGTCATAAGCTTCAATTTTCGCGGGACCCTTGTCCATACCCGTCAAAAGCTTCAACATCTGCAAAGCGGCGTCCACCGCCGCGCGACTGCTGCCACGCATAATGTCGCGGCGACGGATCGCCTCTTTGGCGTTGCGGACCGCCATGTCCAAAATTTTTCGTTTCGTGCCACGCTGAGGCGTGTGGAAAACCAGCTTGGATCCACGTAGCTTAGTAAGCGTCTCGGCCGTGTCTCGCCATTCGTCGTAGTCAGTTGAATAATCCGTCAAAATCTCCGGTGGTATGAATGCCGCGTTGGGATAATGCTGTTCCACAAAAGCGAGCAGCGCGTCTGATTCCGACTCTCCTTCAGCCGACAGAAAAAATGTCGACGTGCCGGTGATTTTTCCATCGCGTACCTCCAGCTTCAGCACGCAAATCTCAAGACCCGAACGCCACACACCAAGAGCGTCGCTGTCAAACCGGCGATCTGAAACCGCCACCTGCTCTTCCATTAATTTTTCCAGCGAGCGCAGGCGATCACGAAACACCGCGGCGGTTTCAAAGTCTTGACGGTCTGAGGCCTGCATCATCCGCTCACGCAGATCCTGCAACAAACCGGTATATCGTCCTTCGAGAAAATCGCAGACGGATTGCATGACGGCGCGGTAGTCTTCCGCGGACACGTCACCTCTGCAGGGCCCGATGCATCGATGAATATGGTAATTCAGACATTCTCTTTCCTTGCCGATGTCGCGTGGCAAAACGCGCCGGCAGTCTTTCATCGGAAACAGCGCCTGCAAGGTGCGCAAGGCTCGGTAGAGGTCGCCGGCCTGATATGGGCCATAGTATTTCGCGCCTTCTTCCACATCCGGTCCAACGCGATAAGCCTTCAACGCCCGCGGATACAACTCATTCATAGTGATGCGCAAATAGGGATAATCGTGGTCATCTTTCAACAAGATATTGTAAAACGGCTGATAGCGTTTGATCAGGTTTGACTCCAATATCAGCGCTTCCAGCTCATTGCTGACCACAAGAAATGAAAAATCATGGATTTGAGCGATCATCGCCATGACTTTTTGATTGCCCGCCGGATTCGCGCCGAAGTAACTGCGCAGGCGGCTGCGAAGATTGATCGCCTTTCCGACATAAATAACAGAGCCCGAGGCGTTTTTCATTAAATAAACGCCCGGACTCGTCGGGACTAGATCCAATCTGGCTTCAAACGTTTCGCGTGGTAATTTCTCTTCGGGCAATGTTCACTCCGGTTCAGTATTCAGAGCACCGGATTCGCTAAGTAGCTCGTGATCTCGTCGATGGCGGCATTCTCGTCCGCACCTTCCGCCGACACATCGATCAGCGAACCATTGTCGATGCCCAAAGACATCACACCCAGAAGACTTTTGGCGTTTGCCTTGCGTCCTCCCTGGGTCAACCAAATTCTGGAATTGAAAGCCGAGGCCTTCTTAATGAGTACCGCAATCGCCTTCATGTGCATCGAATCATCGCATTTAAATTCGACCGATTTGACTATCATTCTTGTCCTCCACATTAAATTTTTCGGCTGTGAGAATCATTGAAACAAAAAGTATGCTCATATTAATAAAAGTATAGTTTGGGCGCTGAATTTTGTCAACATGAACAAATTTTATATTTTTTCTTGTGTAGGTTGTTGGTTTTGTAGCGAAAATATTGAAATTTAACCCATCGTTTGTGCACATTGTCTTCACATTTGTAATTGTCCTTGCTCGAGACGAATTTCAAGGTGACTGTCCGTCATAAACTCACAACACCCAGTCCATTAAAATCGCCGTCTCTCCGGTATCAAGATAATATTTTGGTCTGAGTCCGACCTCAATAAATCCGACCGCTCGATAAAGGGTCCGCGCCGCAAGATTGGTCTCTCTGACCTCAAGCTGGACAACACGGATGCTTTCGCGCAGGCAGCGCTGTCTCATCTCGGCAAGCAACGCCGTCCCGATTCCCTGTTGGCGCGCATCCTCACGTACCGCGAGATTGCCAACATCAGCGAAATCAGTGATCTTCCTGTAAAATAAATAACCCAACACATCCACCGGCGCACCGTCACCGGATTCATTGAGATCACGCGACGGCACCGCGGCCAAAAAAACAGTTTTTGAATGGCGCAGTTCGTGCAGCACGCCCCGCTTGGACAGCGGAAGAAAAAAACTGGCCATCTCCAGCGCGGTGATTGAGTTCACCATCGAAATATTCGCGTCAATAATCGTAAACGATGAGTGCTGTCGGTTCATTGGCCTCCCTTGATTTTCATTTGTTTTGCGTTCGCCTGACTCAACCGCTCCGCCTGGGAAAGAGCAAGATAATTCGCTTCCAAAGTCGCTGGATCTTGAAGCACTCGCCCACCGGCGCATACGATTTCACGATACGCGACCCTCGCCGCTCCTGATGCTGAGATTCTTGTGTCACCCGTGTCAAAATAGCGTAAATCTTCCGACGAAAGAAACGCGCGCCATTCCGCCAGTTCACTCATCAATGGTGTTCCGGTGCCGCACAACAACACATCTTTCAGTCCATTATCTCGAACGAACTGAGCGATTTCATCAATGTACGACAAATAATTGGTCGCCACAGGTGCGTTCAGTGGATCTTGGTTCAAGAAAATCTGCGCGAAGCAACGTTGACCGCGGGCGTCCAAATGGGGGCAGATCAAAACATCTTCGAGAACGCTCCACGGCTCCGCCAGCGCGGCGAGGGAAGAGACACCGATCACCGGCTTGTTCGCCGCGAACGCCATTCCCATACAGGTCGACACGCCAATACGGATACCGGTGTAAGAACCCGGACCATTCACACAAACCAGCCCGGTCAGGTCCTCATAGCGCAGGTTCGCCTCGGCCAACACTGTTTCACATAGCCGCACCAACGCTTGTGAGTGAGTTTTGCCCGTGTCCACAATGATTTCCGCCAACACGATCTCACCACGGCTGACAGCGGCCGAACAAGAATGACCGCTGCTGTCCAACGACAACAACACCACATCATCCCTGATTTCAGAATCCATCTGCTTCCTCCTCACTCAAGCCGGCGGCGATCAGCGCCGATTCCACGATAGAAATCTCGTCAGCGTTTCCTTTGAATTGAATTCGCCTTGGCAGTTTGTCCTCAAAAAGCTCCACTGAGCCATCTGATTTCTCCTTGACCAGACCATCCGCCTCTTCAGCGGCTCGTTCAAGTTGGACAAAAATCGTCCGCTCAGGCAACAACGACTGAATGCGTTTCGCCCATTCGATCACACATATTCCGTTTAGATTGAAGTATTCATCCAAACCCGCGTTTAGAAATTCATCCGCATCAGAAAGTCGGTAGACATCAAAATGGTAGAGCGGCAGCCTCGCGTCCGGGTGGATGTATTCATGCAAAATCGTGAAGGTGGGGCTCGATGTCCCTTCATAATTTGCCAAACCTTCGGCAAGTCCCGCAGTCAAAGTTGTTTTTCCGGCGCCCAATGACCCATCCAACGCAAGCACACTGCCCATCGGCAGCCGCTCGCCCAGCGACCTACCCAGTTTTCGAGTGTCGTCGGGGGTACGTGAAATACAACTGACGATTGTCTCTTGATTAAAAAATTCAGACATGGAATCACCTGACTCATCTATTGGCGACGTTCAATCCAACCGCGGCGCGCAATCCAACGATCACTTCATGATAAAAAGCACCCGTTTCAATTCAATCCGTTGGCTGGAAGCAACCTTCCACGACACGAACGAATATGAAAACGGGCGCTCATTAAATATCGTGTAATGCGGACCTTAACGTTTGGAGAACTGTGAAGCCTTACGCGCCTTCTTGAGACCGTACTTCTTACGTTCTTTCATCCGAGAATCACGGGTCAGAAAACCGGCGGATTTCAAGGTCGCCTTATATTCCTCGGCATTGGCTTCCACCAAAGCACGGGACAAACCGTGGCGAATCGCTCCGGCCTGTCCGGACAGGCCTCCACCATGAACGCTGCAAATCACGTCAAATTTGCCTTCAGTTCCGGTCACGGAGATCGGCTGACGCGCGATGAGTTTCAGCGTTTCGAGACCAAAATAGTCGTCCAGATCCTTGTCGTTGACAACCATGCGGCCGGATCCATTGTACACACGCACACGCGCGACGGCATTCTTGCGACGGCCGGTACCATAATAATAATTTCTTTCAATAGCCATTGAATTCGCGACTCCTTTTTCTCAATTAAATATCCAGTGTCTCAGGACGCTGAGCGCTGTGATCGTGCTCGGGACCGGCATACACTTTAAGCTTCTTAATCATCTGACGGGCGAGTTTGTTCTTTGGCAACATGCCCTTGACCGCCAGCTCAATGACCTTCTCAGGTTTCTTTTGCAACATGGTCGCGTAGTTGATGCGACGCAGACCTCCCGGATAGCCGGTGTTATAGACATAATGTTTCTGCGCGCGCTTGTCGCCGGTCAGGTGAATTTTCTCAGCGTTGACAACGATCACATAATCGCCGCAATCAGCGGACGGTGTGTATTGAGGCTTGTTCTTCCCCATCAGGATCGTCGCGATGGCGGTCGCCATGCGGCCAAGCGTTTTACCTTCGGCGTCGACGACATACCATTTTCTTTGAATATCAGCGGCTTTAACCACATATGTACTCATTTAAACTGTTCCTCCATTAATTCGATCACCGGCCCAAACGGATCGGTCATAATTTGCTTGTTCATTTTATTGATGGAGATCAGCGCTGTCAAGCTCTATTTTAAAATATTTCAAGTTTTTGCTAATTTTCTCCATTTTTCTATGTTTTTCTCGATTTTTCGATATCTCAACTTCACATTATTCCGCTCTGTCCGAATTGTCGGTTCGTCTTTCGGTGACTCCGGATAAGAAATGGGCTCCATACAGTCCGCCGTCCATCTCATCTTGATCCAGCCGATCAAACAAAAACGAACCGGCTTCACCCACAGCGGCCCGCTCACGCCTTTTCATCTTATAAAAAGTCAGCAGGGCGAGCAAAATCAAGATGCTGAAGACACTCAAAATTGTTCCGGCCACCAGCGCCGGCGGACGAAACTTCATGTCCACCGTGTGGCTGCCCGCGCCGACCTCCGCCCCCATCAGCCCACCGCCGACAGCGAACAGCTCAGTCGGCTGACCATCGATCTTCAAAGTCCAGGAGGAATCGAACGGAATGGAAAAGAACAGCACACTGGATCTTTCGGCGGTGACCTCTCCCTTAATTCTGGCGCCAGTAAATGATTGGACGTCCAGTTGACCGTTCTTCAACGAGGCAACCGCTTGTTCATAGACAGCCTCATTCGTCGAAGCGCCCCAGTAGCGGACATGATTGGCGCCGTCCTCGGGAACTGTGACGATCACACGCACTTTGTCACCCTCTTTGCGATAGCCGAGCTCAACCATCTCCTGCTCATTGATCGAGGTGACTTTCTGATATTCATTGGTGCTCACGCCGTCGGTCCCGACCTGTTCGTTGACTATGACCTCGACCGACGACTTGCCATCCGGGTCAAAGTACAACGTATAGTGCTGTTCGGCTTGCGCCTCAACGATGAACTCAAACGTCATGGAATCATTCGTGTTGGAGCGCGAAACGGTGAAACCGATGTCCTTTGAACCGGTGACCGGCTGGGCGTTTGTCGCCATTGCGGAATCCGGAATCAGATCCAACGGAGTGTATAGATTGGCGTCCAGTCCGGCGGCGCGCAAAAACGCCTCCTGGTTACGGAACGGATCTCTATCCTCCGTGTTCCAGCTTTTGATTCCGTTGGGCACCACGTAGCCGATCGACAGCGCGTCATCGTTGCGATACAGGTAGCCGGCCTCGGACTCACTGACAAACTCCAGCCTCGGATCATTCATCTGCCGATCTTTGTTCAAAATGTATTTTATACCGAACATCGCGTCCAGAAACGCGGTGGATGATGTATACATATAACTATTGATGTTGTTGCCGTGATAGCCCAACGAGCGCATCATGCGGGCGGTGTGCTCATAGCTGGTCGAGGAAAAGATGGTGAACCCACGATAGCCGTAAAGCGACGGACTATTGGTCGTCTTTTGTTGAACGATCTCCATTCGCCAAAACGATGGATCCTCCCGTTCTTGTTCCGACACCAGTGAACGAACCGCCGGGATGTCGTCGTTGAAGTTGGTGCGATCGGTGTAGTGCTCATTTTTATCAATTGTGAAAATCGTGACCGATGTGTTCAAGACCAATTCCACGACGCATACCACCACAAGAATCAAAGTCGTTTTTCGCAACAGGTAATGTCGGGTCTTGTATAGAACTAAAATTGTCAAATAAATCAACAAAAAGGCCAGAGTCAGGTAGGTCGACTCATGATCGACTTGATCCGGCAGCACGACCTCGGCCAAAATCGCGTAGAGCATTCCACCGCCTCCGGCCAGCGCGATTGAGCGGGCGGAAAACGAGCGGAGTTGAGACAGCACTCGATAGCACATGATCAGCACAAGAAAGCTGTACACGAATGAATAACGGTAGGGTAACTGATTCGGATAATGCATGCCATGCCACAAAAAATCCAGCACATTGGAGTTGAAGCTTAAAAACAAGAAAAACAACAGGCCAAGATGAAGCGCCTTTTCACGCACCCGTATGTGCTTGGCGAAGATGTAAAGCGGGATCAGCATGAAGGTGAGCACACCGGTAAAAACATTCGGCAGGCCGTCACGAATCGAGGGAGGCATGTTGATCATATGTCGGCCCATGAATTCAAACAGGCTAAAGCGCATGAGAAATTGCTGGGGCAGCTGATCGGTGCTGGCGGAGGTCAACTGCAACGACAGATAGGTCGGCAGCGTGATGAACGCGCTGATACCGGCGCCCAACAAAGAAGTCCCGGCAAATTTTCCGAATGTTTTGAAAAAATGTCGAAACGGATTCCGGTCGGCCTCACGCAAGTAAGGGCTCATGCTGAAATAGCACACAGGGAAATAAAGGGCGGTAAAGACACAGACAAACAGAGCGATATAGTAGTTACAGATCAGGGCGCCCGCCAGCGACAACGTGTATAGCAAGAATTTGCCGTCGCGCACCATGCGGTGCAAACCAAGAATGACCAGCGGCATGAGTGCGATCGCGTCCAGCCACATGATGTCCCAGGAATAAGTCAGCATAAATCCGGACAGCGCGAAGAAAGTCGAGCAGAGCACGACAGCCCAGTCGGTGGTCGTCTGCGAGGCCTTGCGGGTAAGCATCGGACGAACCGCGGAGATGGTTCGTTGACCCCAAGGGCTAAACGCTTCTCGCAACATATACGCGAAGGTCGCTCCGGATCCGCCGATTTTCAGCAAGGTCAGCGTCGTGACCGCCTCCGTGATCCAGGCGGGCGGGAAGAAAACCAACAGAGCGTTCAGAGGCGATGAAAGATAGTAGGCGAACAGGGCGTAAAAATTATTGCCCAGTCCTCCATCCCAGGAGTAAAGCAAGCTTTGACCTGTCAGTAATTTGTCCCGAAGTTCGACCAAAAAAGGCGCATATTGGTGGTACAAATCAATGGTCAACGGAGTGCGGTTGCCGATCGGATAGAATTGATGCGCCGCGTAGACCAGGGCCAGTATCAATAAAGGAAACAAGAATGACAATAAAATGACTTTGCGGCCACTTAGGTAGGCGCGCTTCTTGCGTCTGAGCGGGCGCTCGCCGGACGGGCCACGCTTAAAACGGCGCGGCATTTTCAATTGAAACGGTCGTTCAGTCGATCCCTGACTTGAATTTAATTCAGGTTCCGCCTTAGGTCCCGGCTCAGGACCGGATACCGGTTGGGAGGCCGATTCAGTCGGCTTGGCTGCCGGAGTCGGATCACTGATACGGGTGTGTGGCGTGGGATCCGCCAATTCAGTCTGTTTCGGTTCTGTCGCGGATTCGGGCGGTGGTGTCGGGTGGGCTATATCATCAACATCAAATTGGGATTTCAATGCAATTCTCCTTGTAACCAGCGTTTCATCTTTTGTATTAAATTGTACAAGTTGTTACGCGTCAAAGATAGATTTTTGGAGGTCTTTATTTTGTTTTCATCCTCCATTATCCGGGTGACGATATCTTTGACTGAATGACCTTGAATCAACCAAAACATGATCCGTCCACCCAGTTCAATATCGTAGTTTCGTCGGTCCGACTCACTTGGCTGACACGGCGACAACCCATCGCCGGGGATATCCTCTCCGGCACGCGCCGGGCCCAAATCTTTGACGTTCGAGCGTCCGGTCTCATCACCGGATCTAAGGCTCTCATCCTCTATCACCAACACAAATTCACCCCGCGGGGTGTTGGCCCGATAATATTCCCCCGCCCGGGCGACCGTGCAGATTCGATATTCCTCATATCGTTTCGTCAACTCTCGCGCAACGGCGACGGTGCGTTCACCCAGGCCGGCCGCGGTCAGATCGTCCAAGGTTTTGATCAGACGATGAGGGGCCTCATAAAGAATGACTGTGTCCGACCGTCCAGAAAGCAGCGCCAGGCGTTCGGCGCGTTCTTTCCCTTTTGTCGGCAAAAAACCTTCAAAGTAGAATCGGCCGCTGTCCAGACCCGATCCGGCAAGCGCGGTGATCAACGCGGTTGGACCCGGAATCACTTCCACGTTCAGGCCGGCATCTCTGCAGGCGCGCACCAACTCAACGCCCGGATCAGAGACACTGGGCATACCGGCATCCGACACCAGACCGAGCGAGAGGCCGCCTCGGATTCGGGGCAACAGCTCGGCGACACGTTCGTGCGTGTTGTGTTCATGAAAGCTGATCAATGGTGTGTGAATGCCTAATTTGCGAAGCATGCGGCCGCTGACGCGGGTGTCTTCGGCGGCGATCAGATCGACGGCGGCGCAGACAGCGCGCCCTCTGGGTGAAAAATCACCCAGATTGCCGATCGGTGTGCCGACCACATACAGCGTCGCGGGAGCCGCATCAAACCGTGTGGCCTCACCGGGCGTCAAATTTTCCGGCATTTTGTCCGGGCTCTCGATTTCGTGGTCGACATCAAATGAGTCCGGGTTCTTTTTTATATTCATCGTTTCCGTTTGGTCGGACATCGTTTCTCTTCTTATCTAAATTCTTCGCGGTCGGAGCGCACGCGGTTCACCCGCTGAACCTCAACATCCTCCTCGGACGGACGGTAAGGATCGCCACCACCCACAAAAGCAAGCATTTCCGGCGTGTAGTTCGATTGTTCATCGCGCACAACCAGAGGCTTCAAAAACCGAAATCCGCCCGGATTTCCCAGACGAATCGCGGTGAACAACACCAACGTTGGCGACTCAATTTGCCGCGGGGCGATCAGCATCAACTCAATCGGCATCAGTTGAAAACGCAACAGCGACTGGATCAGTTCAGGGAAACGCTCAGGTCGATGGCAAAAATAAAATCTCCCCTTCGCCCGCAACAGCTTCGCGGCCAAACGGCAGATATCATCAAAATCGCAGGCGACCTCTTCTCGCGCGACTTGATTCTCAAAATCAAACTCAGTCTCGATGTTGCGGGACACACCTCGCCCCGGTACACCATAGGGCGGATTGCAGACCACAAAATCAAGCGTGCCGACACCGATCTCAGTCGGCAACTGACCGGCGGCATTCGACAGCGTCCGGATATCCCCTTGAATGGTCGCAAGCCGATTGTGCAAACGATTGAGTGAAATATTGCGCCGCATCAGCTCGACCTGTCGCGGAATCAGTTCAATTCCGACGCCTTCGCTGTCTTCAATCAAAGCCGTCAGCAAGATCGAGACAATTCCGCTGTGGCTGCCCAGTTCGACAAAACGCGATGACGAGTGTGTCACTTCGTTCCAGCGTTTGGCCGCGAAATGCGCGAGCAAAACAGCGTCCTCACCAAAACGAAAACCATCTTTTTTTTGTAGCAGACGCAGTCCGTTTCGTTGAAGATCCTCCAAGGTCTCATCAACAAACATCTGAACCACTTGCTTCTCTCTATTTTGGTCGATCATAAAAGGTCTCTCGTTTATCCATGGCGATCGATCACGGCTGAGTTGATTTATATTGAAAAAGGGATGCCGCAGCACCCCTTTGATTCATTCAAGCCATGCCATTTGTAATCAGCAGATATCCGTCGATCAAAAAGGCACGCGACTTGTGTGTCGTTTCCACAACGGTATTATCCGGCGGAAATCGCTCCAACCGGGCATACCGCTTCACAAGCGCCGCAGTCGATGCAGGCGTTCGCGTCGATCTCATACTGAGAATCACCGGCGGATATGGCGTTGGTCGGGCATTCGCTCTCACAAGCGGCACATGAAATACAAGATTCAGAAATTACATAAGCCATTAAGATTTACCTCCTTACATATGCGATTATTTTATCACTTCAACCACTCAGTCGCAAGATATTACGCCTTTTCGCGGAAGGTAAACTCCGTATGCAGGAGTTGTTTCGCTTTCTCGCCATAAGGCTCACCCAGGAAATCATCATATAGCTTCTGCACGCTCGGATTTTTGTGAGATTGTCGAACCGGTTTGTTCTTGTCAATCTCATAAATCGCATTCATGCGTTTCTCGAGGATTTCGGTCTCACCATGGATAAACGGCTGACCACCACCATCGATGCAGCCACCCGGACAGGCCATGATCTCGATCGCGTGATATTGCTTTTCACCTTTGCGGACGGTATCCAGCAATATGCGCGCATTGCCCAGGCCGCTGGCCGAAGCCACACGAACCTCGGTGCCGTCAATATCGACTACCGCCTCTTTGATTCCGTCAAGACCGCGCAAGTCATTGAAATCCAGTTTTTCCAGAGTGTCCCCGGTCAACAGCTCATAAGCTGTGCGCAAGGTGGCCTCAAGAACGCCGCCGGAGCTGCCGAAGATATCGCCGGCGCCGGTGGACTCGCCCATGAAGTCATCAAAGTCAGAGTCTTCGAGCGAAGCGAAGTCAACAGATGTCTCTCTGATCAGATAGCTCAACTCACGCGTCGTGATGACAATGTCGACATCACTTCGTCCTTCGTTCATCAATTCAGGACGCGCGGACTCAAACTTCTTCGCCAGGCAGGGCATGACAGAGACCACGACAATGTCGTCGGGATCCAGGTTCAGTTTTTGCGCCAAATAGGTCTTGGCCAGCGAGCCAAACATTTCGTGCGGAGATTTGCAGCTGGAGGGAATGTCCAGCATGTCACCGAAGTTATGCTCGATAAATTTAATCCAGCTTGGGCAGCAACTTGTCAAAATCGGCATCACACCGCCCTCTTTGAAACGGTGGACAAACTCCGACGCTTCTTCGACAATCGTCACGTCGGCGGCGAAGTTGGTGTCATACACATAGTCAAAGCCCAAAGAGCGAAGCGCGGTGACCATCTTGCCGGTCACGTCGGAGCCGGGCTCCATGCCAAACGCCTCACCCAACGCGACACGCACAGCCGGCGCGGTCTGCACGATGACGGTTTTGCTTTTATCCGCCAGCACATCCCAGATCTGCGCGTTGTTGTTCACCGTGCGCAGCGCGCCGGTCGGACAGACCGCGACACACTGACCACAGAAAGTACAGGTGGTCTCCATCATGGGCAGATCAAACAAGGTGCTGACCACTGTTTCAAATCCCCGCCCCTTCGTCGTCAGGGCGCCGACCGTCTGCACATCATTACAGACCATTTCACAGCGTTTGCAAAGCACGCACTTGTTCATGTCGCGAACGATGGACAGCGAGCTGTTATCGATCTCGCTAACATTGTGCGCGCCCGGATAGGGAATCTCGCGAATGTGGTTGTCCGCCGCCAGCGTCTGCAGTTCGCAGTTGCCGTTTTTGAAACAGATCAAACAATCAGTTGGATGATCGGACAGCAGCAGCTCAATCATCATCTTACGGGTCTTGACGACTTTCGGAGTGTCGGTACGCACACGCAGGCCGTCCCAGGCCACAACCGAACAAGCGGTCAGCATCTTCTCTCTGCCTTCTTGTTCGACCATGCAAACTCTGCAGGAAGCATTGTGATTGCTGATTTTCATCGCATGCAGATCCATGTGGCAAAGTGTCGGTATATAGACATTGATCTCGCGGGCCGCCTCCAAGATCGTCGTGCCTTCAGGTACCGTGACTTCACGATCGTTGATATAAAATGTAATCATGAATCGAATCCTTTCTTAGACTAAAGCCACAGCGCCAACCGGGCATTTCTCATGACATATTCCGCAACGGATGCACTCGTCCTGATCGATATAGTGCATTTCTTTCCGCTCACCGGTGATACATTGCGGCGGGCAGTTGATTTTGCACAAACCGCAACCGATACAGTTATCTCTAATTTCGTAAGCCGTCAATCCTTTGCAGACACCGGCCGGGCAGCGATGGTCGACGACGTGCGCCAAGTACTCATCTTCAAAATAATGCATCGTGGAGAGCACGGGATTGCAGGCGGCCTGACCCAGTCCGCACAAAGAGGTGTCGCGAATGACTTCGCACAACTCTTTCAGATATTTCATATCCTTGCGCTCGCCCTTGCCGGAGACAAAACGCTCCAGCATCTCAAGCACGCGCTTGTTGCCAATTCGACATGGAGTGCACTTGCCACAAGATTCCTCCACGGTAAATTCCATAAAAAAGCGGGCGATGTCAACCATGCAGTCATCTTCATCCATGACCACCATGCCGCCCGAGCCCATGATCGATCCGATCGCCTCGAGTGACTCAAAGTCAACATGAGTCTCCGACACCAGATCGGCCGGAATGCAACCGCCGGACGGGCCACCGGTCTGCACCGATTTGAGTGTTTTATCGTCTTTCAATCCACCGGAGATGTCGTAAATGATCTCATCCAGCGAAGTGCCCATCGGCACTTCCACAAGACCGGCCTGTTCAACTTTGCCGACCACCGAGAACACCTTAGTCCCCGTCGATTGGTCCGTGCCGATGCCGCGGAACCAGTCCACACCGTTCAGCATGATCATATGCACATTGGCCAGCGTCTCGACGTTGTTGAGCACTGTCGGTTTCTGAAACAGTCCCTTGTGAGCCGTACGGAATTTTTTATAGCGCGGCATACCGCGTTTTCCTTCGATCGACTCGATCAGCGCGGTGGCCTCACCGCAGACAAACGCTCCGGCTCCCAGCCTCAGCTCGATGCTGAAAGAAAAATCCGTACCAAGGATATTGTCGCCCAACAGGTTAAGTTCCTCAGCCTGTTTGATCGCCACATTCAGATTTTTGACCGCTTCGGGATACTCGGCACGCACATAGATGTAACCTTTATCGGCACCGATCGCCAAACCGGCTATCGCCATGCCTTCGAGAATGCAATGTGGATCATATTCCAAAATACTGCGATCCATGAACGCGCCGGGATCACCCTCGTCCGCGTTGCAGATGATGTATTTCTGATCGTCATCGTGTTTCAGCGCCTCGGCCCATTTGCGGCCGGTCGAGAAACCCGCGCCTCCGCGGCCACGCAGACCTGAACGTGTGATGTCATCGACAATTTGCTCACCGGGAACGTTTTTTTCCAACAGATCCGCCAAAGCGATATACGCGCCGGTGGCGATCGCCTCTTCGATTTTCAGCGGGTCGATGATCTCACAGTTGCGCAAAGCGATGCGAGTCTGTTTCGCGAAATAAGGGTCGGTCAACTTAAAAGTGCCGTCCTCGGCCATACCGACATCCGGGCGCTGTGCCAATTTCGATTTCAACTCAAGATAGGATTTATCTTTTAACTGGCGAAGTGAATCATACGTTAGCATTCGTCTCAATCTCCCTATATTTTTCAATGATGGCCGGTACTTCATCCGCTGTGACTTTCAGCAATAGTTCATCATTGACCATGATGACAGGCGCGTTCGAGCAATCGCCGAGACAACGTGTCTGCGCAATGGAAAAGAGCATGTCCTCAGTTGTCTGGCCAAATTTGATACCCAGCTCGGACTCCAACGCCTCCAGCACATCCTGCGCGCCCTTGACGTAGCAAGCTGTGCCCAAGCAGACACTGATCTGATATTTGCCTTTCGGATGATCCGTGAAATAGGAGTAGAAGGTCACCACGCCAAAGACTTGCGAAGTCGGAATGTTCAACTCATCCGCGACGATGTACTGCGCCTCCTTGGGTATATAACCATATGTGTCCTGTATCATGTGAAGAATGGTGATCAATGAAGATTCAGTGCGGTCGGTGGTTGGGATGAATTCTCTCAACTTTGTAAAGTCGATGCATGATTGCGTCTCAGACATAATTTGCCCTTTCTAACCTTACGTTTCTTACGAGTCGTGATATCAGTTTGAACAAGTCGTATAAACAAACTAATTCTACAATAGAATACAGGCGTATGTCACGATACATTAACTTTAATAATCGAAATAAATGAGATTTGTGAACACCTCTCACAATACAGACATATTTCACATAAAAAACTATAGATTGTTGTGCAAATTGATAGTTGATAATATTTAGAGATATGTGGATTGATCAGCTTTCGCATGCGAAATCCAATCAATCCTCGGAGTCCTCGCGCCGCTCTTTTTGCCGCTGGCTTTTCAGCCCGCGCTTGTTCACGGTTTTGCCCGGTCGATTCCTGCGTGCGGATGAGCCTGACCGCGCCCCGGATTGCCGTCTCGAGTCGCCATCCCCGGCGTCCGTGTCCCGCCGCGCGTTGGATCGCTCCTTTTTGCCTCGCTTGATCGGATGAGGCACAAACCCCGGCTTCGCCGGTTTGCCCAGTTTACGTGGCTTGCGCCGGCTCGTGCGGGCCTCACGCTGCGCGGTCTCCCGCGGCTGTGACCGCTCAAAATCCGGTTGACGGTCCGTCGCGGAGTCAAAATCCGTTTGTTCGCGCTCGGTCTCGGCTGAGCGTTCTTTCGCGTCCACCCGGTCTTTGTCGTCATAATCAAGCACACCAAAGTCATCCGCCCGCTCAGGACATTCGGCGCTTGCCTCCGGTTCGGCCGGGCCCAGACCCAACTCCGCCTTTGTGAACACCAATGGCTCACTCCCCCGGTCATCCTCGGGGACCACCGTCAGCCTCTCGCGAAGCACATCCATGCCGATCACCTTGGCCCTGCCGGCCGGAGTGTCAATGAAAGCCCCCATTTTCGGCATCCCTTTACGGGCCTGTTTATAAACGTCCTGCTCATACTTCAGGCAACACATCAAGCGGCCGCAACAGCCACTGATCTTGGTCGGATTCATCGACAGCCCCTGCTCTTTCGCCATGCGAATCGACACAGGAATGAAATCAGTCAAAAACGAGGAACAGCAAAACTCTCTGCCACAGATCCCCACTCCGCCGATCATCCTGGCCTCGTCGCGGACACCAATCTGCCGCAGTTCGATGCGCATGCGAAAAACCCGCGCCAGATCCTTGACCAATTCACGAAAGTCAACGCGACCATCGGCGGTAAAATAAAAGACGATTTTCTTGCCGTCAAACGTATACTCGACGCTGACGAGATTCATCTCCAGTTTATGTTCCAGAATTTTTTCGGCGCAGATCTTAAACGCCTCTTTTTCCAACAACAGGTTTTGTTCATAACGCTCCAGATCCTCATCAGTCGCGATCCGAATGATCGGTTTCAACGTGCCGCGAATTTGCTCTTCCGCGAGCGTCTTGCCTTCATCCGCCGCAAATCCCAACTCCAGCCCCTGAACTGTCTCGACGATCACGGCGTCACCTTTGCGAACCGGAAGGTCTGCGGTCTCGAAATCATATGCCTTACCGACTCCATGGAATCGGACACCAGTCACTTTATACATTAATTTAGCTCCTTACGCAGTTGCAATAACAAATAATTCACGCTCATCTCGAAGTTGCCGTTCGCGGCCAACGCCTGACGCACTTCACCGATCAGACGAAAGATTCGCACATCGGTCTGCGTGGTCCACCGACGTCGCTCGGAAAACTCAGCGATCCGGTCAATCTGATCCCGATGTATCAACTGTTCAACACGATGAGTCCGTGACCAGACATACAGGTCACGAAACCACGTCTCCAAAAGATCGAGAAAATCGTTGATCCGCTCCTTGTTTTCCTCAAAAATTGAAAACCCGTTCACCAACAATTGTGATCTGTCGGACCGTGTCAACAAGTCAATGATTTTTATCATAGATGATTTCGCCTCGACGTACCACTCATCACGACACAGATCCAGCGCGACACCGGGCACACCGTCCGCGTAGCGGATGATATAGTCAGTCGCCTCGTTTTCGGCGATCAGGTGTAGTTTCAAGATCTCACGAATCTCGTCCGGCGTGCTTCTCGACAACGGCACAAGCGCCGCGCGCGAGCGAATGGTGTCAAGCAATCGGCGCGGCTCGCCGGACAGCAGCACAAAAGAACAATAGGGAGGTGGTTCCTCGAACGTCTTCAGCATGGCGTTCTGACCTTGTTCATTCAGTCCGTCGCCATCGATCAGATAGACCTTGCGCTCACCCAGCTGGGGTCTGGTCACCGTGTCGTCCACGATTTCCCGGCGCACCCGCTCGACCGGGATCACCTTGCCCGGCTGATCGGGAAACAAAGACACAAAATCAGGGTGCGAGCCCGCTTCCAAATAGCGGCAGACGGCGCAATCATCGGCCGTCGCGGCTTCGTGGGCCGCGGCCCGCGGACAGAGAATCAGTCGAACCAGTTCGCGCGCCATCGTTTTTTTGCCGATTCCGCTCGGTCCGGAAAGAATGATGAATTGTGTATTGAATAAAATCAGCAGACTGTGGAGTCTCTCCTTGGCAGTCTGCTGACCAACAACATTCTCAAATTGCATGATTACATTTTCTCAAAATATTCCACGTTCAAAACGAACACTGTGGCGCCACCAATGGTCACCTCGACAGGGTACGGAATGTACGCTCCGCCGATGGCCGAAGGAGTGATGTTGGTGTTGATCGCCGCCTTGCGCGAGCTTGAAAACTTACGGATGATATCCAGTACATCCTCCAGGTTCTCATCTTCGACACCGATCATCAACGTCGTGTTCCCGCTGCGCAGAAAGCCTCCGGATGAGTTTAGCTTGGTCACGCGATAGCCGGCCTTGTTCAATTCCGCCATCAGGCGCGGCGTGTCCTCATCATGGACAATGCTGTAAACCAGTTTCATAGTACAAGATCCTCCCTTATTTTACCGTATATGTCGGACTCGATCGCCTCGATCGGTCTTAGTGCGTCAATTACCGTGACGCGCTCCGCGGATTGCCTCGCCACTTCCAAATATCCTTCGCGCACCCGTCTTGTGAAATCCAGACCTTCCGTGTCCAGCCGGTCTGATTTCCCGGGGCGGCCGCGCTTCATTCTGTCGATTCCCTCTTCCGCCGGCAGATCAAGCAAGAACGTGCGATCCGGAATCAAACCGGATGTCGCGGCGTCATTGAGCGCCGTCACCCGATCCACTCCCAACCCGCGGCCGTAGCCTTGATAGGCGACAGTGGAATCGGTAAACCGGTCCAACAGCACCAATTTCCCGGCGTCCAACGCCGGTCTGATCAGGTCGCGGATCAACTGCGCCCGCGCCGCCTCAAATAAAAACAATTCGGTGACAGCGTCCATCTCGCGGTGCGCGGAGTTCAACAGGATCTCTCGAATCGACTCGCCCACCGGTGTGCCGCCCGGTTCTCTGGCCAACAGGAAGGGTATGTCGTCACGTTTAAGCGTCTGTGTCAAAAGCCTGATTTGGGTCGATTTGCCACTGCCGTCAATGCCTTCAAATGTGATTAATTTACCCTTGTGAGCCATAAGGACGACCTTTCTAATGAAGTGCTTTTATTATACATGATTTAGCGGCGGATAGAAAACGTGTTCTTCGCGATTGACGTGTATATATAATTGACCCGCTCGGCTGTTCAGACCTTGGCAGCGGATGCCGTTGGACCAGAGCTCACGCAAGAGCGAGATCAGCCCGACATTCAACGTTTCTCCCGGCCAAATGAGGGGTATGCCGGGTGGGTATGGAGTGATCGACTCAGTGGATGTCCGTCCGTCCGCCTCCTCCAAAGGAATCTCGGCGACTTCTATCTTCTCGCCTTTTGGAGCGTGGCAAAAACGAGCCGCGATCAACGCCGGATTTGGCGTCCGATCGCTCCGCCGATAGACGGCGGTCAGCAATGAATCCAAGTATCGCGCCGACTCCCTGTCCGGGTTCATTGTTTTCGCTTCATCACCAATCCGGTTCAGCGCCGAGGCGAGAGCCGGCCACGCAGCAGCGGGCAGCCCAATACCCGGAACCAAAATCAAACGCGTCAAGTCGGCAAACTCAATCACGATGCCCTTTTTCAGCAACTCCTCCGCGACAACCCTCGCCGGCGCCACTTCAGAGGTGTCGATCACCAAACGGGTTGGATCCCGCCGCGCGCGTACAGTCCCGGATGGCGAGGATGACGAGGATGGGGAGGACGCCACAGGTGATATGCGATAAGGGTGACGCAAACGGCCGGACAGCAGTTTGAGCTCGGTGTGGATGGTCTGAAAAAGGACGGGACCGCGTGACATCAAGTCGTCAACCGCGTACTCGATCGAGGCGGCCATGGCCAACGGTGGACTGCTCGTGCGAATCAGACGCAACGCCGCCATCAAAGTCCGCGCTTCAAACGGCGCGTCGTGTCCAATATGGAGCAAGGCTGTGGGTGTCAGCGCGGCCAGGGTTTTGTGCGCGCTCTGAACACAGGACGCACAACCGGCGGCCAAGGCGGTCAGCGGGAAAATCGAGGGATCACAGACGAAATGCGCGCCGTGCGCCTCGTCCACCAGCAATGGGACACCATGGTCCAGGCAGACTTTGTTCAAGGCGGCCAGATCGGCGGTGTTGCCGTAATAGTCCGGGGAAGTGATCAGCACGGCCGCGGCGTCCTGATGACGGCTCAACGAGTCGTTCAAATCACTGGTGGTGACATGAGGCAACGGATCATACCAGTAGGGACGCGCCAACCCGGCGACGTCGGAATGGTCGTCAGTTTCGCGGGGGAGATCCTGTCCCTCCTTTGAATTCGGTTCAATCATCACGGTTTCGATTCGCCACAGAGCGGCCGCGTTCAACACCGCACGGTGCGACATTGGGTCGATCAGCACTTTGCCACCGATCCCAACCACACCCAACAGCATGGCTTGAATGCCTGAGGTCGCTCCTCCGGTCAAAAAAATTGTTTCCGCGGCGCCAAAATAATCGGCAGCCCTTCTTTGGCTGTCCGCCACCGCGCCTTCCGGTTCATTTAGATCACCGGTGATCGGCAATTCCGTCGTGTCCAGCCGCGGCAGCCATTCTTGAAATTCAGCGGAAAATCCATGCCCCGCGCTGTGCCCGGGCATGTGAAAACTATATTTTTCAGTATCGCACGCGTCGCGAAGAGTTGAGTAAATCGGCAGTTTCCCGCCGGTCCGGTCAGTCGAGTTTGATGGTTCGCACTTCCGCGATTTCAAGCATAATCTCCTTTTCCAGACGTATGTTCTTGAGTTGCAGATCCTCAAGGGTCTCCTCAACGATCGGCTTGGAGATCACTTTGCGCGCGGCTTTATATTTCGGTCTGTGTTTGGCTTGGGACGAGCCTTTGGCCTGATTTTGTTTTTTCGCCGTGGGCTGACCACCGTCACGAAGCTGTTTGCCGTCTCGCCGCGCGTCGGAACCACGCTCAGGCTTGCGGTCGCCACGCTGTTGTTTTTGTTGAGAGTTCGGTGACGCCGACTGTTGGACCTTCTCCGACTGATTTGCTTTCGCGGGGGCTTTACTCGTGTCCTTGCGCCGAGCCTGATTTTGACCTCGACGCTGACCGGTGTTCGCCGGCTGATTCGCGCCACGTTGATTCTTATTGCTTCTTTCGGCGCGTTGCCCGGTCGTTCGCTCGTCGCCCCGGGCAGACGACTTCTCATTTGTGGTGTCGTCTTTTCTCACCGGATCACGAAATCCACCGCGCGGGGGGCCGGAGCGTTGACTCCTGCCACGATTGCCTCCGGAGGACGATTTACGTCCACCCGATCGGTTGCCGCCGCGGTCTCTCGATTCCAGGTTTTTCTGACGTGGCTGCCTTTGGCCGCCCGTCTTGCGTTGATCGTCCGCCGCCGTTTTTGGGTTGTTGCCCTGATGTTCTTTCAGATCTGTCGAATTGTTTGATGCTGACATCCAGATTTGTCTCCTCACTTTGAGCATAGATTGACATGAATATTCCGCTTGGGTTCGATTCCATAAGTGTCGGCCTACGCGTTCACGCCGTCTCACACTGATATCCGCGGTCACCCCGAAACAGGTGTTTCGCCCGCGCGACGACAACCACGGATATCAAATCATCAAGCGATCAACAAGCCACCGCTCAAGTGGCTCATAATTTACAGGTTTTGACGGATTTCCTCCGCCATCGTCTCACATTCCTCATCCGATAGCATTACCTTGCCGCTGTTCATCGCGAACATGCCGCCAAACTCCTCTGTTCCCTCATGTTTTGGAACAAGATGAAAGTGTGTGTGCCGGCCGGTGTCGCCAAACGCGGCATAGTTGATTTTCTTAGGCTTGTATAGCTTGTGCAACGCTTTCGCGACGCGTCCCATGTCTTTGAAAAAACCGTCCCGCTCCTCATCACTCATGTCGATGAATTCGCTGACGTGCCCCTTGGACGCCACGATGCAACGCCCTTTGTTGCTCTGTTCCTTAAAAACATACACCAACGCGTTGTCCAGTTCGCAAACCGGATAACCAAAGGCTGCCAAGGCTTCGTCATTTCCGCAATACGCGCATGCAGGATCTTTCATAATTGCCCTCTCCAGCTTCACTTAGCCTGTCTCCGCACCGACATTTGTCCGCACGGAACGGTCGATAATCGGTTGATCTGAGATCTTTGGTAATTATATCAGAAATCCCGCCGGTCACGGAATGTGTTGCCACGCTCGATCTACTATATTATAAATAACCATAACCTCTTATTTTATGTGGATAACAAGATTTCAAGAAATTGATTGGAGGTCTCAATGATTTTGGGAATCAGCGCATGGCTGTTCTGGCTAATCATCGCCGGTATTTTATTGCTAATCGAAATGGTGACGATCATACTGGTCAGCATCTGGTTTGTCGGCGGCGCACTGTTGGCCGCGTTAAGCGCGGCCCTGGGTGCACCTCCTCTTGTCCAAACCATCGTGTTCATCCTGACATCCGCGCTGTTTTTCTTCATCGGTTGGAAAAACAGGGATCGGATACTCATGCAACGTCATAAAACACCGACCAATCTGGATCGTCTGATCGGCGCCGAAGGCATATTGGAGGAGTCAATCGATCACATCTCCGGAGCCGGCAGGGTGATGGTGAATGGGCAATCATGGCGAGCCGCCACGGTGGACAACGTCGACCTGGTCAAAGGCACGTTGGTCCGTGTCGTCGCGATTCAGGGAACCAGAGCGATCATCGAGCCGGTCCACTCCCGGCCCAACTCGGCCACAGAAGAAACAGCGAAATGACAATGGAATAATTCAATTTAATTATGAAAGGAAACCTCATGGATACAGGAATTCAAATTTTACAAAAAATGACCGCGGTCCCGGGTGTCAGCCTCACAGGCGTCATCTCGACCGGTGGTGTCATCGGCCTGGCCATCGCCGTGATCATCGTTTTAGGGCTGTTGATTCGCAACATCCGCGTGGTGCCGCAGGCTCACAACTTTGTCGTCGAACGCCTTGGCACATACAAAACAACCTGGGACACCGGACTGCACGTCAAAGTCCCATTTGTCGACCGGGTCGCTAAGGTCGTTTCTTTGAAGGAAAGAGTCTTTGACTTCGCGCCCCAGGCCGTGATCACAAAAGACAACGTCACCATGCAGATCGACACGGTCTTGTTTTATCAAATCACCGACCCCAAGCTCTTCGTCTACGGAATCGAGCGCCCGGCCCAGGCGATTGAAAATCTCACAGCGACCACCTTGCGCAACATCATCGGCGATCTGGAGCTGGACGAGACATTGACCTCCCGCGATCTGATCAACACCAAGATGCGCGAGATCCTGGATGTCGCCACCGATCCCTGGGGCATCCGCGTCAACCGGGTCGAATTGAAGAACATTCTTCCTCCGGCGGACATTCAGGCGGCGATGGAACGTCAGATGAAGGCCGAACGTGAAAAGCGCGAAAACATCTTGCGCTCAGAAGGTAAAAAAGAAGCGGCGATCCGAGTCGCCGAGGGTGAGAAAGAGGCGGCGATCCTCAGAGCCGACGCGAAGAAAGAAACCTCGATTCGTGAGGCGGAGGGTCAGGCGCAGGCGATCTTGACGGTGCAGCAGGCTACCGCGAGAGGTCTGCAGATGATCAAAGAGGCCGGCATCGACGACAAAGTGATCTCTTTGGAAAGCTTGAGGGCGCTGGAAAAAGTGGCGCAGGGTCAGGCGACAAAGATCATCGTGCCGTCCGAGCTGCAAAATCTCGCCACCTTGGGGCTGGTGCTAAAAGAATCGGCGATGAACGCGAACGCGTCGAGCCCGCGGCCATCTGCGGCGCAAAACCCGGGCGGCGCATCGGGCCGGAGAATGACTCCGGACTATCCGGCGGAGAGCGCGTCACAAGGTTCATAACGGACACCGCCACGGAACAGTGTCAACAAAAAAATCCGGCCGTTCAGCAAACGAACGACCGGATTTTTATTTATAGATTGATTCGTCAGATCCGCCAAACGGCAAAATCAGCCGACACTTTCACTCATATCCAGTTTCAACAGTTGGTTCAGCTCCACCGCGTATTCCATCGGCAGTTCCCTGGTGAACGGTTCGACAAAGCCCATCACGATCATCTCGGTCGCTTCCGCCTCGGTCAAACCACGGCTCATCAAATAAAACAATTGTTCCTCGCTGACTTTGGAAACCGTGCCCTCATGTTCGATCTCCGATCCACCCTGACGCACCCGATAAGTCGGGATTGTGTCCGATTCCGATTTCTCATCAAGAATCAAGGTGTCACATTGGACCGAACTGCGCGCGCCGATCGCCTTTGGACCGTGGTCCACCGTGCCGCGGTAAATCGCGTCACCGCCGTTGCGCGCCAGCGACTTGGAGATGATGGTCGAGTAGGTGTTTGGCGCCTGATGAATCATGCGCGCTCCGATATCCTGACGCTGACCCGCGTCGGCCACCGAGACCGAGATCATGCTTCCGCTGGCTCCTTCGCCTCGCAAGTAGCAGGCGGGATATAGCATGGTCACGCCCGATCCGATATTTCCATCGACCCATTCCATGGAACCACCGGCGTCGCAGGTCGAACGCTTGGTGACAAGGTTATAGACATTGTTGGACCAGTTTTGAATCGTCGAATAGCGACATTTCGCGTTCTTGCCGACGAAGATCTCCACCACCGCGGCGTGCAGAGAATCCGTCGTATACTGAGGCGCTGTGCAACCTTCGAGGTAATGCAGGTCGGCATCGTCATCGACGATGATCAAGGTGCGTTCAAACTGACCCAGCTGCTCGGAGTTGATCCGAAAATAAGACTGGACCGGTTGGGGGCACTTAACGCCTTTGGGCACGTAGATGAACGACCCTCCGGACCAGACAGCGGCGTTCAGGGCTGAGAATTTGTTGTCGCCCGCTGGCACCAGCGTGCCGAAATATTTTTTAAATATCTCCGGATAAAGTTTGAGCCCGGTATCGGTGTCGGTAAAAATAATGCCGAGGTCCTGAAGCTCTTTTTGGGTGTTGTGATAGACGACTTCGGACTCATATTGCGTGGAGACACCTGACAGATAATTCTGCTCAGCCTGCTGGATGCCCAACCGCTCGAAGGTGCTCACGATTTGTTCGGGGACTTCTTCCCACGACGACTCCGCCTGGCTGGTCGCCCGATTGTAATAGGTCATCTCATCCAGATCCAGGTCGCTTATATCCGGACCAAAGTCCGGCAGCGGCATTTCGCGAAAAATCTCATAACCTCGCAAACGCCGCTCGAGCATCCAGTCCGGCTCGTTTTTGAGGCGGGAGATCTCACGGACTTTGTCCTCGTCCAGCCCTTTGCTCAGACGCAGCACCGAAATGTCTCCGTCATAGATCTCATGTTCAAATGCGCTGCGGACGATGTCCTGCGCCTGTACTTTTTCGTTGCGTGTATTATTGTTCATGTTTATCCTCAAGGATTTTCTCGAGTGCGATCTCACAGGCGTTCCAGCCGAGCGTGGCGCATTTGACACGTTGCGGCAGATGGGAAACACCCTGCAAGGCGATCGCGTCACCCAATTCTTCTTCATCAAACGGTTCGGAGGCCACCATCAGGCGAAACTCATTGATCAGGTTTTGCGCCTCAAAAATGGTCTTGGTCTCCAGCAGCTCGGACATCATTGAAGCGCTGGCGCAACAGATCGAACAGCCGGTCCCCTCCTGGCGAATCTCCTCGATCCGCTCGCCGTCGGATTTAATCTGCACAGTCAGATCATCGCCACAACTGGGATTCTTCAAGTGGACGGTGACAAACTCAGGTTCGTCCCTCAATCCTTTGTTGCGTGGGTTTTGGTAATGATCCATGATGATCTGGCGCAACAGATTTTCATTAGAAGAGGACGTCAAGGAAATCACCCGCTTTCTTTGTCGCTTCAATAAATAATTGCACTTCTTCTTCTGCATTGTAAAACGCCAAGCTGGCGCGCAAGGTCGCGATTTGCTTCAGGCTGCGCATCGTCGGCTGCGAGCAATGTTGTCCGGCGCGCAGCGAGATGCCCTCTCGGTCATAAATACCCGCCGCGTCGTGGGGATGAATGCCTTTGACGTTGTAGGCGATCACACCGCTTTCGGCGTTGCGCGGATTGTAGACAACCACATTGGGTATTTCGAGCAGGGCGTCTATCGCCATCTGCGTCAGGTAGCGCACCCTTCTTTGCATCGGGCAGTAACCCATTTTATTCACATAGTCGATCGCGCGGCCAAGGCCGATCACTTCGGCGACCGGCATGGTGCCGGCTTCAAAGCGATGAGGCGGATCCGCGAAGGTCGTGTCATAGACGTCAACCATGTCGATCATCTCGCCGCCAAATTCGATCGGCGGCATTTGTTTCAGCAGCTCAAGTTTGCCGTACAGCACACCCACACCGGTGGGTCCATAAAGTTTATGGCCGCTGAACGCGTAAAAATCAACATCCAGATCGTCCACATCGATTAATTCATGGACGATGCCCTGCGCTCCGTCGGCGACGAAGTAAGCGCCGACTTCATGGGTCGCCTTGATCAGCGGCTTCAGGTCGTGGATCGCGCCCATGACATTGCTGATATGGAACAAAGCGACAATCTTTGTCCGCTCGCTCAGCACCCCACGAAGGCCTTCCTCGGTCACCGCGCCGTCCTCATTCAACGGCGCCAGCACCAGCTGCGCGCCTTTGCGTTTCGCCAGTTGCTGCCAAGGGATGTAGTTCGCGTGATGCTCGGCTCCGGACACGACGATCTCGTCGCCCTCGTTGACGACCATCTCGCCAAAGCTGCTCGCCACCAAATTCAACGCGGCGGTGGTGCCTCGGGTGAACACGACGCTCTCCGGTCGGGAGGCGCCGATGAAGGTCGCGACTTTCATCCGGGTCGCCTCAAATGTATGGGTCGCACGATAGCCTATCGAGTCAACGCCGCGCGCGACATTGACGCCATAGGACGAATAATACTCAGTCATCGCGTCGAGCACGCACTGTGGTTTCAAGGCGGTCGAGGCGTTGTTGAAATAGATCAGGGGCCGTCCATTTTCTTGGACGGAAAGCATTGGGAACTCTTTACGGATGCTCTCGGAACGAGCCAGGCAGCAACCGGGATTTCTTTTAGGTCTCATCATTCGTCCGCCTTTCTGTGTGGTTCACTTTGTCGGTCAAAAAAGCGCGGATCTCCTCGCGTAATTCCGGCAGATCGATTCGGTCGAGCAGCGGATTTAGAAAACCAACGGTCACCAGACGCTTCGCCTGTTCGGCGGTCAGACCTCTGCTGCGCAGATAGTACATGGTCTCCTCGTCCATCTGACCCACTGTGGCCGCGTGGCTCGCCTGCACGTCCGCCTCATCGATGAGCAGCGTGGGGTCGGCGTTCGCCTTCGCCGCGTCACCTAACGTAATGAAGCGATTGTCTTCGCGCACCGCAGCTCCGGACGCCCCTTTTTTAATATCGGCGATGCTGGCGAACGAACCTTCGCCAAAATCTTCGACCACGCCATGATTCAGCATCTTCGCCCGCGTCGACACACCTTCGCAGACCACGAGGTTTTGATATTCCTGAAGGCTGTGCGTCGGTATGTATGCCGCGCCGGCGATATCGGTGGACGCCCCACGTCCATTCAATTCAACCAGACCCTTCTCCAGCAAACTGTCGCCAAAGTTGACGCTAGTCCAGCGAAAATTGGCGTTTTGCGCGACCTTCACATGGTAAAGGCAGGTCATGAACCGATCTCTCTTCAAGTAATCTTGAGACTTTGATCCATCGTGAAATGGATGCAGATAGACGACCTCCAGTGAGGCGTCACGCTCGACCAGCGCCCGCACGAACACCGCGGGTTTGCCCGCAGTCTCCCCGGCCGACGCCGGTGAGGGTGTCATCTCCGGCTTCACTTCAGAGCCGGTCTCGCGCTCGAATATATATAGTTTCAGTTCCTTGCCGGCCGGCACATCCACAGTCAGCGCCAGGCCCTCGCCGGCCCGTGGGCGCTCAATCACAAGCGGGACATTCACGGCCGCCGACAGACTCTCCGGGCGAAAAGCCAGTTTTCTCGCCGGGAGCGCCAGATCATTCAAATATACTTTTTGTCTTCTTTTGGTTTCCGGCTGAACCAACACGGTTTCAAACGAGTCGAGCTCGCCGTCCTTCATGTCGACATATTCAAAGAATTCGCCGCTCAATTCGGTGGCGCCGTCCGCCGTCCGTCCCCGGGTGGCGCGCGCTGTCAGCCCGTCAGTACATAAAACAGTCGCCGGCTCATTGAAACCGGTAACCATCGCCCGGGTAGAGGACTGTGTAGTTGTATTTCGCATGATTGATCCATCCTCCATCATCCAAACAAGGCGTCCAGATCATCCGCCACGGCAGGCATTTCCAGCGGTCCCGGCGCTGACGGCGCGAGGTCCTCTTCTCGGATACCCAGCTCGTGATACAACCAGTCATAGCCTTCCTTCTCCAAACGAAGCGCCAATTCCGGATCTCCGGTCTTTACGATTCGTCCGTTCGCGATCACGTGCACATAATCCGGCGTCACATAGTCCAGCAGACGCTGATAGTGCGTGATCATCAAGGTGGTCATCTCCTCGCCCCGCTCTTTCGCCAGGTCAGAAATATTCTGCGCGACAATGCGCAGCGCGTCGATGTCCAAGCCGGAATCAATCTCATCCAGCATGACGACCGACGGTCTAAGCATCATCATCTGTAAAATCTCATTGCGTTTTTTCTCTCCGCCCGAAAACCCCTCGTTCAAATAGCGATCCGGCAGACTATCACGCATTTGCAGATTTTCAACCGCGTCATTCATCTCTTTGCGAAATTTCAACAGTCCGATGGGACGCTCCCGCCTCGCGTTCACCGCGGTGCGCAGGAAATCGGCGTTGGTCACGCCCGCCACTTCCGCCGGGTACTGCATGCCCAGATACATGCCCGCGCGCGCGCGCTCATCCACACTCATCTCCAGCACATCGCGGCCGTTGAGTGTGATCGAGCCGCTCGTGACGTGGTATTTGGGATGACCCATCAGCGCGGCAACCAGCGTGGACTTGCCCATGCCGTTCTGCCCCATGACCGCATGGATCTCGCCCCCTTCGATATGCAAAGTCAGGCCGCGTAAAATCTCTTTGCCGCCCACTTCGACATGTAAATTCTGAATATCTAAAATTGGTTTAGCCATGTAATTATCCTTCCGTGAGTATCTTGTCACAGTCATAATTCTACGCCATTTTTTCGGCGACTCAAAGCGGGTTTGTTACAAACCATATGTATTATAGTTTGGTCTAGGAGAAATGACAATTATAGTCAAGAAAATCACCTCGCGCCTGACATTTCAGACGTTGAGCGGCGCTGAACAGACGTTCAGCAGCCTGCCGTGGGTCAGATGCCGCGCATCAGGTGTTCGACCAGTATTCTGGCGCCGATGCCGATCAGCAAAATACCGCCCGCCAGCTCCGCCCATTTGCCCAACATGCCACCGGCTTTTCTGCCAATCCAAACGCTGAAAAAGGAGCAAAAAAAGGTAATGGCGGCAATGATCCAGACCGTCAGCCAGAGGTTGACGTGAATGACTGAAAAAGAGATACCGACGGCCAGCGCGTCGATGCTGGTCGCCAGAGCGAGGATCAGCATTGTTTTGTATGAATTCAAACCGTTTTTGTTTTCGCCTGTTGCGCAGGAACCGCCACGGGTGAATTCATGAATCATCTTGCCACCGATCACGCCCAATAAGGCAAAGGCCAGCCAGTGATCGATCGATTGAATCGTATCGCGAAAACCGGTGCCGATCACGAAACCGATCAGGATCATCAAACCCTGAAAGAAACCAAAAAAGGAGCCAAAGCGCAACATGTGTCGTACATGTAGTTTTTCGATCTGCATCCCGTTGCATAGCGAGACGGCGGAGGCATCCATCGCCAGGCCAAAGGCTATCAACACTATTGAAATCGTGTCCAAGTCTTCACTCTCCGTTTTTCTCTATAATCCGGTGGTCGGTGTCACGTCGCCCGGGCCCTGACCGCTCGTCTTTGCCGGCCGCGTATTTCGCGCTGACCCTGCCGGTCAGTGATGAGGCGCGACGGATGGCCTCGGTTCCAAGTTTCTCCTGAAGCTGCCGAACGGTGTCATCCCATGCGCGGCGGCGCAGATCGGCGCGCACCGTCTGTGGTTGATCCCGGCGGGCAAGTTCCGCCTCTTCGGCGGGCTGTTCATTCAGCCAGTCCGCCAGCGTCATCTGCGTCGGCTCATCGTCAAAAGACAAACCGGTCATCGCGATGCCCAGCAGGCGGATTGGAACCGACAGATCGTAATGTCGTTTAAACAGCTCAAGCGACTCGCTGAGCAGGATTTTGAAATCATCGCTGGGAGTCGGCAGCTGTTTTTGTCGGGTCGTGGTGCGAAATTGATTGTCCCGAACCGTGATTTGCAAGGTGGTGCCCCGCACGCCGTCCGCTTTCATTCTGCGTTCAAGTGTAACGGCCAGATCGACGAACACATCCCGCACCCGTTCGAAGGTGACCGCGTCCTCTTCCAATGTCGTGCTGTTGCCGATCGATTTCATCTGCTCGCGCTCGGACGGCCTTGTCACCAGGCTGTCATCCAGTCCATTCGCGTACTTCCACAGCGTGGAGCCCTGTCGTCCCAACGTTTGGCGCAAAAACGATTCGTCGGTCTGAGCCAGCTCGCCGATCGTGTAGATGCCGACGCCGTTCAGGCGCGCGGCGGTGGTTCGTCCCACCAGGAACATGCGCGCCACCGGCAGTGGCCATAAAATCTCACGGAAGTTTTGTTGATCGATGACCGTCACGGCGTCCGGCTTGCGATAGTCGCTGCCCAGTTTGGCGAATATCTTATTCCAGGAAACGCCGATCGAAACAGTCAGGCCCAAGCTCTTTTTGACATGGACACGGATTTTCTCCGCCGTCCGCGGGCCGTCCTGTCCGCTGACGTCCAGCCAACATTCGTCCAACCCAAGAGGCTCGACTTTGTCGGTATAGGAAAAATATAGTTCTTGTGATAAACGAGAATAATGACGATACTTTTCAAAATGTGGGGGCAGGACAATCAGGCCGGGGCATTTTTGCCTCGCCGCCCACAATGTCTCGGCGGTCTTGACTCCAAATTGTTTCGCCGGCTCATTTTTCGCCAGCACAATGCCACGCCGTCGGCTTTTACCTCCACCCACAGCGACCGGGCGGTCTGTCAGCTCGGGATGATCCAATAGTTCAACCGAGGCGAAAAAACTGTTCATATCGACATGAAGCACAGTTGTGGTGGTTGTATCCAGGTTCACTCGGGCAATAGTTCCTTCAATTTATCAAGGTATTCTTGCGGACGGTGCCGCTGTTCCTTAAACACTCTGAGCATCTCGCTCTTTGTGACCATGCGGATCTCCAACACCTCGGAGGATTGAAGCCGGCAGTCCTCGACGCGAAACTTGGTTCTCGCCAGCCAGACGTCCCATAAGGCGGGATGATTCAGCCGGCGTCCCAGATATTCCAAGTCCGCCTCTTCCAGCTTGAGGCCAATCTCCTCCTCGGTCTCACGGATCGCGCCCTGTATCGAGCTCTCGCCACGCTTAACCGCGCCCATGGTCACATCCCACAGACCGGGAAAAATATCCTTGCGCATGGAGCGTTTCTGGATCAGGTAGAGGCCGTCATCATTTTGTATATAGATGTGCACAGTCAGGATGTTGCGATTCCTCGGCAACGGTGTGTTTCGCGGGGCGCATTCGCCCACCATGTTTCCGTGATCATCGTATAAATCATAAATATCCATAGCCCACCTCATCTTTTTCGCGCGCCGATTTGTTTGGGTTAATTATGCTGTCTCAAATATGCCAAAATATGGCGCACTTGTAAATCAGGATCTATGCTAATCGCATCTGAGTGAGTGGGTGGATTGGCTCGGTAAGCAACGGATGATATCATATGTATTCAATGCGATACGATGGATCAGGTCGATCTAGCTCTTGTTAGGTGCAAATGGTTTGCAATAGGCGTACCAAATCACAAAACATGACGCAGATAGATCATTTACTCCATTTCTTTTATTTTCTCTTCGATATATTTAATGTCCTCTTCTGATAAATTGTACTTTTTGTAAAGTTTTCGATCTATTTCTTTAATTGTTTTATCCCAATTTATATCTGACTCGCTT
>CAZAPS010000016.1:0-34996 GCA_964487355.1 uncultured Oscillospiraceae bacterium | reverse complement strand
CCTGCGATCGACTCGGCAAAAATAAATTTGACTTTCAATCTCAAAGCGTTATAATAGTTTTTGCTGCACAAAGGAAGAACGCAGTGAAATGCGCCCGTAGCTCAACTGGATAGAGTGTCTGACTACGGATCAGAAGGTTGTGGATTCGATCTCTGCCGGGCGCGCCAGAAAACGCTTGGAACCAACTGTTTCGAGCGTTTTCCCTTTTAATACTTGCGCATATATTGAATATGCGATAAAATATCAAAGCGTTTTGTAAAGAACGAAATCTAATAGGAGGTGACAAGGATGCCGAACATTAAATCTGCGATCAAACGAGTGGGAGTCAACAATCGCAAACGTGCCGCGAATAAGATGTACAATAGCGCGCTCAGAACCAAAGTGAAGAAAGCCGAACTGGCGATCTCCGAAGGTGCGGACAACGCTGCCGAGTTGGTGCGCGAAGCGCACAAATCGATCGACAAGGCCAGCGCCAAAGGCTTGCTGCACAAGAATACCGCGGCTCGAAGAAAGTCCCGTTTGGCCAAAAATCTGCAGAAATAACACGTTTTATGTGGTGTCTTTGCGCATATCATTTTAGTTAAATAGATATTGGCGGGAATCAAACAGCTGCTGTGGCAGCTGTTTTTCGTATCCGCAAGCGTCAGAATATGATCAAATGGAGATCAGGCGCTTGCATCACCAAGAAAGAGGTTCACTACCATGTCTGTACCTTACTTCAATTCAATTCGTAAACCGCTCGATGGATTCTATAATCTACGTGATTTGGGTGGTTTGCCCACAAAAGATGGTCGAATCACTAAATTCGGACGTTATTTGCGTTCCGACGCGCCGGTCAATCTGGGCACCTCTTCACTTGATTATCTGGATCATTTCCCTGTCGAATTATCTCTCGACTTACGCACATCCACCGAACGAAACAACAAGCCCAGCTCTCTTAGTTCTCACGGAACAATCCGCGAAGCACACATACCGGTCATCGAAGACAGTCAAATGGACTTATTTTTCCGTTCGCTTGACGCGTCATCCGACACCATCCTCGGAGATTTTTACATCCATTTGCTGGATCATAACGCGGAACATTTCGCTATGGTTTTTCGGCAAATGGCCACCGTGAAATCCGGAGCCGCGCTCGTTCACTGTCAGCAGGGAAAGGACCGGACGGGCATCATCAGCGCCCTTGTTCTAATGCTGGGAGGCGTGCGTGACGACGACATCATAGCCAATTATGAAGTCAGTTACAGCTATTTGAAACCATCCTTGGAGTCTAAAATTGAAAGATACCCTGATAACATGAGGCAAATATTACGTTCGGACCACTGGAACATGGAGAAAATGTTGGATCATTTTTATCGACACCATCACTCCGCCCGCTCCTACCTGGAGAACGCGGGCTGCTCACCCGGAGAACTGGACACAATCACCGAGCGCCTAATATAGGCGCTCTTACTTTACATCCTTTTTCATTCGCGAAGACGGATCATGTCCGCGGCTCGAAAATCACACCAATCGGCGTTTGATATTACCGTCTTTCCTTCGCCTGATATCGTAGATTGTAGCTGTGGTCGGTGATGATCACGCTGACGAGTCTACCGTCTTTTCTTCCCGCGTATAGTTCAACAAGGTTGTCATAGATCGAATAGCCATGTTGATCCATGAAAGGGTAACGCAACAGCAGCTCACTTGTCTCTGAACCAATCTCAATGCCCGATCCTGTCCGAACACCGGGTCTCAGCAAGGAGGCCGTCCTGACGACGCCTTCCCACCTGTCATCGTCCGCAGGGCTATAGCCTATGACCTGCAATGTTAAATTGGCGTATTGAACGTCCACCAACATTGCCTCTGAGTCATCCGGGTACTCGATCCAATCGGGCAACCGGTGACGAATCACCTGATCGGGAGGTCCAATCAATTCTGTCAACTGATCGCTGTACACGTATTCACCGATTGTGAACAGTTCGTTGTCACCGGAGTAAATGACTTGATCTGTTTTTTCCAAACTCATCGGAACCTCGTCAAGAATCTCGAACACATCCTTTTCCGGTGAAATGATGCTGATCGTCCGTTGCGAGTAGTCCATCCCCTCAGTGTCACCTCCCGATATGACGTCAAATCGTTGTTCGAAGGCGATCTCATCCATACGAATAGAGGTGACACTCATGGAAGTGTCAAAATCAAATCCACTTTTCTGATAGTATTGAATCAGTTTTTCAGCCTTGAGTTTGTGCACCGAAAGCTCTTCTATGTCGCTCCATACAAACTGCGCCAATTCATCAACATTTCCATTTTCCAACACACTGAAATACAAGTTGCTGTAATCATAAATATTGATCGAGCGCGTCACCCAGTCTCTGGACAAATAAGGTTCGCCCTGAATATTCTTTTGAATCAACAAAGGAAGCCGCTCCGTCTCGCCGGAAGCCGCCGCGTTTTTTAACCAAAAATATGAGCTGGTATAGGCAACTTGTTTATACTCATTGGAATGGGACACAATTCGCTTTTGCACAGCCTCGCGCTCGGATATCGTCATGGTCTCATAAGTGTCCGCCTGGCTGTCCATGAATCGTTTCAGCAGTCCGACATATTGAAAATACTCCTCATAGGTAATGCCGTTTAGCTGGTAAAGTGGTATTGACTCATATACCGCCTGCACATCGGCGCCATTCACCATGGAGTCCAAAATCTTTTGCACCAACTGGCTGTCGGTATAGGAAGAAACCAGCACCAGCGCACCGTTGCCGCTCTGCCCGCCTTGACCTGTCCCTCCCGGGGTGCCTGTTGAGAGAATTGTCGTATAGTAGACATTTAAAAGTCCGCCGGTGGCGAGCGCCACAATCGCGACAAAAATAACCGCCAGCCGTTTCCAGAATATTTTGCCGAGTTTCATTTCATCAAACCTCTTGCCAGCTTATCCGTCCTCAAGAGTGTCCACCCAATATGCCCGTATTTTTTGACGAGCCCGATACAATGCGTTCTCCACAGATTTCAATGAGACGTCCAGCTCCAGCGCGATTTCCTGATTCGAAAAATGTCGCAAATAATAAGTCAACACTTTTCTTTCAAAGGGGGATACGTTTTGCTGGATGAAAAGACTCAATTTTCCGGTCAATTCCTGCGCGATCAAACGCTCCAGCACATCCGCCTCATCGTCAGCGATCTCCAGCTCACCGGGTCGCTCAGCGTTGTCCTGATTTTCGTTGAAGTGTTGCAACGAAAATGAAAAGTTGAGCGGACTGTTTTTTTCTCGTCCGGCTTTTTTGACCTGATCGATCACATGATTGCGCACACAGGTGGAAGCGTAGGTCGCGAAAGACGCGCCTCGAACCGGATCATATGTCAAGATCGCCTTATAAAGTCCAATCATTCCCTCCTGCAAAGTGTCCTCATAGTCAGCGCCTAATATATAAAGGTGAGCCGTCCGCTCTCGAACAAGCGGTTTGTGCAAAATTAAGATCGCTTCGATCGCCTCGACGTCTCCGGCTTGCGCGCGTCTTAGCGTCTCCACCAACTCCTGACTGTTGAGCTCATTCATCATTCTTAAGTCGACGTTGGCGGGCGATCTCAAAAGCGATCACTCCACCGGCCACCGCGGCGTTTAGTGAGTTGACAGCGCCACGCATCGGAATGGAAAGCAGAAAATCGCAATGTCCCGCGGTGGCCGGACTCAATCCCTGACCCTCACTGCCGATCACCACCGCCAGCGGTCCGCTAAGGTCCGATTCTGTATACACGTCCCGTCCGGCGGCATCTGTGCCCGCGATCCAAATTCCCGCCTTTTTCATCGTTTCGAGCGCCTGAGCGAGGTTGTTCACCCTACAGCAGGGGACATGCTCAATCGCCCCCGCGGAAGCCTTCGCGACCAACGCGCTCAAACCGACCGACCGACGTTTTGGGAAAATCACACCGTGCGCTCCGCTGGCATCCGCCACACGGAGGATGGAGCCCAAATTGTACGCATCCTGAATTTTATCCAACACGAGAAAAAAAGGTGGTTCTCCACTTTCTCCCGCCATCGCCAAGAGTTCGTTTAATTCCACATAAGTGTGCACCGCGGTTTGAACAATGATCCCTTGGTGACCGAATGTCTGTGAAATCCTGGACATCGTGTCCGCGTTCACCTCGTTGATCACTCCCCCCTGCTTGCGGATATCCGTGATCAACTCATACAGTGGGCGATCATAACTGCCGGAGGCAGGTTTTAACACCCAAGCTTTTTCGATGGTTCGACCGGCTTTCAACGCTTCACGCACCGGATTGCGCCCTTCCAAACGATCTTCTCTTAGCTCTTCCGGGCGGTCATTATCGGCCGTTGGGCTTTTATAGGCAGTGCGTTCACGCCGAGCCGGACGGTCAGAATAAGAACGGCGTTTTTTGTAATTACCGCGTCTGCCTTGATGTTGACCTCCACGCCCACCCCTTGTGTTCGAATCTTTCATTTGCACTCCAATCGAGGTTGCTCTTGATCGTCTCGCACGATCAAATTCATCAATTTTTCCAATCGGGCGAATCGTTCCAATAAAAAAAGCCAACCGATCAAAGTTTCCAGACCGGTCGCCAACCTGTATTCCAAGGGATCCGCATGCTTCGCTATCGAGCCCGGATCGCTGTTGCGCCCTCTTTTGAAAATTGCCCGCTCTTCTTCCGTCAACTCGTCCGTAATTTTAACAAGCGCTCGAGCTTGAAAACTCGCTTGTACAAAATGAACACTCAAGCGATGCAACTTTCCTGAGCCTGCTTTTATTTGGTTTAACACATGGGTACGCACATACAGCTCATATACCGCGTCACCAATATACGCAAGCGCCGACACGGGAACATCGCGGATGTCGCCATTATAGAGAAACAAGTCCCTTAAAGAGTTCATATGGGTAAAACTTTCGGTCCTTCCGGTGTGTCTTCCACCTTGAATCCCTTTTTCTCGATCTCTGCTCGAAGTTCGTCGGCAAGGGCGTAATTTTTTTGATCTTTCGCTTCGATTCGTTCATTCACCATGCGCATCACATCGTCGGGAACCTGATGTGGATCAACGGTTTTCACAACCAAACCGAGAACTTCGCAAAGTTCCAAAATCATCGCTTTCGCCTCAGTTAAAATCACAGAGGGAACATTCATGTCCGCTGCCGCCGTGTTGGCCAGCCTCACCAGTTCAAAAATCGCCGCTAAGGCGTCCGCCGTGTTCAAATCATCCTTCATTGACTCGATGAATTGTTTTTGATGCTCGGCCACTCCCGCGCGCAAACTGTCGCACAGTTCACAGTCATCTGCCAGGTCCAGATCTTTTCGTGATTCGGCGGCGAAGGTCAGATTGTCCACGCAAGTCTCGATCCGATGCATACTGGTGACCGCGACATCCAGCATCTCATCACTAAAATCAATAGGACTGCGATAATGAGCGGTCAACATAAAGTAACGAATGATGTTGTATGGATATTTCGCGGCGATGTCGCGGACCGTGAAGAAGTTGCCAAGTGATTTCGACATTTTCTCGTGATCGACATTGACAAAAGCGTTGTGCATCCAATAGTTCGCGAACGTCTGCCCGCTCGCGCACTCACTTTGGGCAATTTCATTCTCGTGATGAGGGAAAACCAAGTCCTGCCCTCCACCATGGATATCAATCGTGTCTCCCAGGAATTCGCTCACCATGGCGGAACATTCAATATGCCAGCCAGGACGTCCTTCACCCCAAGGACTTTGCCAGGCAGGTTCGCCTTCCTTCTTGAATTTCCAAATCGCGAAATCCATCGGACTTCGTTTGTTCTCACCGGCGCCGACACGGTTGCTCGCGCCGGCCAACAGATCGTCCAGATTATGATGGGACAGTTTGCCATACTCATCAAACTTGGCCGTCTCAAAATAAATGCCATCGTCGGTCACATAAGCGAATCCACCGTCAAGCAATTTTTGGATTAAATCCAAAATCGATTCCATCGAATCAGTCGCACGTGGATGATGGGTCGCACGTCTAATATTCAGACGGTCGGCGTCGTGAAAATACTCTTCAATATACTGATCCGCAAGTTCCTTGACAGTGATATTATCCGTCGCGGCGCGTTGGATCATTTTATCATCGATGTCGGTGAAATTTTGTATGAAAACGACTTCATAGTCGATATATTCAAAAAAACGGCGCAACGTGTCAAAGGTGATAAACGGTCTGGCGTTGCCCAGATGGAAGTAATTATAGACCGTTGGACCGCATGCGTAGATCTTCACTTTACCCGGTTCAAGCGGAATAAACTCTTCCTTATTATGTGTCATCGTATTATAAATCTTCATCATAAAATAGATCTTCCTTCAAAATAAGCATAAAATAACCTGAGATGAAGCACTTCCCTTTTGACACCCAACTTGTTAGTCAGGTGGGTGTTCTGCGGTTGTCTTCTATCGTCCGGTGGCCTAAGCCCCGGCTTGATATTATTCCCCCGACCCGAACTCCCTATTAAGTCATGAAGGTTCAAAATTGAGAAGCGGCAACATTTCAGGCTGGTTTTATTATATCACATCCCCAACAATTGATGCACTACCTGCCCGATGCGAAGACAACCGAGCGCACATCAATCGCTCCCGATTTCATCAATTGTCTCGCCAATGTGAAAGTGGTCGCTCCACTGGTCAACACATCGTCGATCAACAAGATCCGTTTGGCGCGGACCAATTCCGGGAATACCGCGAATGCGCCATTCAGATTGAATTGTCGCGCGGATTCGTCGTCCAGCTCAGTTTGACGGACAGTGTTTTTAATTCGATAGGCGACATCCACTTCGTGCGGGATACCCAGCGCGCGCGACATCACCTTCGCCAATTCCACCGCCTGATTATAACCTCGTTCTCTCTCCCGGGTCGGGTGCAAAGGCACAGAGACAAGAAGTTGAGGGTCATATTCCGGAAAAGCGCGGCGCGCGGCGTAAGCCATTAACTCACCCAATGGATTCGCCAGGTAGAGCGCGTCATGAAATTTCAATCTCGCCATCAAAGTCGGAACCGGTGGCAGGTAATGACAGACGGAGGTCGCCAAAAACAGCTGCCGACTTGAGTCAAACTCTGAAATGGTTTGCCCTGTTTCACTCAACACCGGAAAGACAGCCTGAGACGTGTCACGCAAGGGTAGTTGGGCCAGACATTGGCCACAAATACCATCCCCAAGTCGCGGCAATTTGGATTCATCGATCAATCGAGAGCAAACCGCGCACGAACGAGGAAACAAATATCGATTCAGCGTCCGTCGAACATAGACGTGGCTCTCTGCGAACCACGTCCTTGTCTTTATCGGTGCGCGAAAGTTCATTCAGCCTGCAATTGAGCACAGACCGTGCGCAGTTCTTCGGTACGATCCAGTTTTTCCCAAGGCAGGTCCAAATCATATCTGCCGAAATGACCATAGGCCGAGGTCTGGCGATAAATCGGCCGGCGCAGATCCAGCTGTGAAATAATCCCATCGGGAGTCAGATCAAAAATCGATTGAATGGCTTGAACCAAAATATCGTCAGACACGGTGCCGGTTCCTTTAGAATCGACCATGATCGACAAAGGATATGCGACACCGATTGAATAGGCGAGCTGAATCTCGACTCGTCGAGCCAATCCTGCCGCCACAATGTTTTTCGCCATATAGCGCGCCATGTACGAGGCAGAGCGATCCACCTTTGTGGGATCCTTACCCGAAAAACAGCCACCACCATGACCGGCACGCCCGCCATATGTGTCAACAATGATTTTACGTCCGGTCAAACCTGAATCGCCCATCGGCCCACCAATCACAAATCTGCCCGTGGGATTGACGTAAAACTGCGTGTCGACATCAAGATATCCGGCCGGCACGATCGGTCTGATGACCTCACGGATAATATCCTCACGCAATTGCGCCTGATCATAATCCTCGTGGTGCTGAACCGAGACGACCACACTGTGGATTCTGACCACCTGATCATTCTCATCATATTCCACTGTCACTTGCGACTTGCCATCCGGCCTGAGCAACGGAAGATCACCGCTTTTACGTACATCCGTCAGCCGTTTGCAAAGCTTATGGGCGATCGAGATGCTCAGAGGCATTTTCTCATCCGTCTCATCACACGCGTAACCAAACATCATCCCTTGATCGCCAGCCCCGGTGCTGGTCTCATTGTCTTGATCACGTGTCTCCAACGCGTTCGACACGCCAAGATTGATATCGGCCGACTGCTCGTCAATCATCGTGAGCACCGCGCACGCATCGGCGTCAAATCCACAGTTGGCTTGCTTATCGTAACCGATACCCCGCAGCACCTGGCGCGCGATACCCGGGACATCCACATAACAGGTCGTGCTGATCTCGCCCATGACCAAAACCATTCCGGTCGTCGCGATGGTTTCACAGGCGACACGCGCGTTGGGATCATCGGCTAGAATGGAATCCAAAACCGCGTCTGAGATTTGGTCGCAAATTTTATCCGGATGTCCTTCCGTCACTGATTCGGAAGAAAATAAGTAATGGCCTTTTGGCAATTGAATTTTCTGATTTGACATATGTTTTCCTCCATAAAAAATGCCGCCGGCGGTAATCCGGAGGCAAAGATACGCTAACAACCTCATCTCCCAGGGCTCACCTGCTGGATTTGGCACCGTTGCGATCTTGCCGGTTGCCGGGCTTCGTCGGGCCAGTTCCCTCCGCCTCTCTTGATAAGATATTCAATTGATGTCCGGCTCGAGGTATAAACCCAAAAGCCGACACTATCACCATAGCATATGATATTTAACTTGTACAGCGCCCACAACTCTTCATGCGGACCATTTCATCCAATCTCAGGAGTGGTTGAGTTTTTTGTCCGGTTTTGTCGAATTTTGTCTATGTTTGTTCAAATTTTCCACCATTAAAACAATCATGGAGTTTTAAACTGGCAGTTAAGCCACAGCGGTCATAGAAGGGAGACATTATGAAAAGGAATTCCGATAAGAATATTTTTTCGATGCTGTTGATTGACACGATGCGACCCGCGGTCGCGAAAGAGTGGAACCGGATGCGTAAAGAGTACCACTATGCGGGCTACCGTCTAATCTTATTATCCTTATCCGGAAACGAGTGGAAAAGCAAAATCAGTTTTCAAAACTCAATACCCGGAAAAGATCTGTCCTCTCTATTGTTTCGAGTCCAATTAAATGAACTCGAGCCAAAAGAATTGTTGCCATACCTGACCAGGACCGGGTGCGGAGAATTTACCTTTCCGGCTTTATTTCGGTCGGATTCTCCCGAACGATTTCCACCTTATGCCTGGCGCCAGCTATTCACCCTTGTCTTCTCTCTGGTTAAATCCAGCGTTGAGCCTACAGTTTTTTTGATCTGCTGCCGGACCGTTCATAAATCGGTTATCCGCGAAGCTCTGCCATTTACTGACCGCGCCACTCTATTCACAGCTTCCGCCGACAATATGCCACAAAATATGTTCGATGGAATGAAGCGCGACGCCACTGTCAGAAAAGCACTGATCGGCGCCCCCTTCATCAAAGAAAGGAGCGTCAATGGCAATGCGATTCTCCGATGATCGGGCTCCCCAATCATCGTTTTATGACGACGTGATCAAAGAGGCCGTCGGATTTTCCGATTTGGATGATCAGCGGTTCCATCAGGAACTGTCCAATATCGTGACTCGCAAGCTGTTTGGTTCCGGAACCACCCAACCGGAACGGTTACGTTTGATTCGTGAAATTTACAATCGCACTCGTGGATTGGATATTCTACAACCTTTGTTGGATGATCCCACGGTCACCGAAATAATGGTCAACGGCCCAAATCATGTGTTTTATGAAAAAGACGGTGTGATCGGTCAAACGGAAATCGTTTTTGATAGCATGCGGCATTTATTCGATGTGGTGTCGACGCTGTTCTCAAGACTAAACCGTCCATTGAGCCTTCACAACCCGATCGCCGACGCCCGGTTAAAGGACGGTTCGCGCGCCAACGCCGCCATCCCTCCGGTGGCGCCGGATGGACCTGTGCTGACATTGCGTAAATTTACCGGCGTGCGACACACTCCGGAAGCTTTGGTCGAGACCGGTTTTCTAACCACCGATTCCTTAAAATTTTTACAACATCAGGTTCGCGAGCGGCGCAGTGTTTTTATCTGCGGCGGCACCGGTACTGGTAAAACAACTTTGCTGAATGTGCTGTCATCATTCATCCCCGACCACGAACGGATTGTGACGATTGAGGACTCCGCCGAGCTCCAGCTGGTCAATCAGCCAAATCTGGTCCGCCTCGAAGCCAGACTGCCCGGACCTGATGGCGAGGGGGAGATCACAATCAGTCAGCTGATCCGCGCCTCCCTGCGCATGCGACCTGATCGCATAATCGTCGGCGAGGTGCGTGGACGCGAGGCGGCCGATCTGATCCACGCCATGAACACCGGACATCCCGGCTCGCTTTGTACCGGGCACGGAAATTCATGCCGCGACATGATCGTCGGACTCAGCAACTTGGTGCTGGACGGATCCACCATGCCATTGGAAGCGGTCCGCCAAACTTTGGCCTCGGTCATTGACATCATGGTGCATATCTCACGCGTTTCCGGCGGACGGCGCAAGGTGGATGAGATCTGCGCTGTGGAAAGTGGAGCGGACGGACAACCTCAGATCAAACTGCTGTTTGCGCCGCGGGAAGGGGATGGAGAACTTGTTTCGCTGGTCTAAGTCACCTATATTTCTCATCGCGCTTTGGTTGATTGCCTTGGCGGGCATGTTTGTGTTGACCGGGCCATTTTCTTCCAATTCGCTCATCCGCGCCGGCTTGGCGGCGTCGACCGCTCCGCTGGCCGTTCGATCGACTCGCCGCGTGCTCGACAACATGCGTGAGAAACGAGATTACCAACAGTATTATTATTTCCTGCAAAGCTTGTCAGGCGACTTGTCCGCCGGTCACTCATTGACCCGGGCCCTGTTGAACTCCGCTGACAACGCGCCAAATCAGTTCGGTGAACACTCGTCCCTCGGTAAAGCTTTACAAAACGCCGCCAACCATCTGCGGGCGCAATATTCACTACGCGACGTCCTCACCATGTTGAGTCAACAAATCTCAGTGACGGAAGCGGGTGTGCTGTTTCGCACACTCGCCGGAGCGGATATGTTGGGTAACCGAATTGTTTTCATCATACGCGACGCGAAGGAGCGGACCGCCACCCTACATGATCTCGAAGAGGAAGTACGCGCGGAACAGCATGGACAGATTATGCAGGGAATGATCCTGATCGCCATGCCATTTGTGCTCGCCTTCTTGTTTCGAGGTCTATTCGCTTCATTTAGCTCGCAGTCAGTGTCGCTCATTTCATCCATATTAATGGTGGTCGCCTTCATCATCGCCGCGTTGTCGGCCCTGGTTATCAGCGCGCTATTGTTTTCCACACAAAAGGATGAAAACAAACCAAACAAGTCGAGCGGATTACTGAGGGTGATCGACAGGCTGACTTTGACCATGCCCATTCAGAAGATGAGTGAATTGATATTTTCTCATCTCCCGGCTTTTTATCGCAACCGTCAAAAGCATTTGATTGACTTCTCTTTTCTTCCCTCTCAGTTTCAAATTGAGCCGGACGGCATTGACAACCGGCAGATCGAAATTAGATTTACCGGTCGAAAGGTAGTGTTGATGATCTGTCTTTTCATATCCTCCTTATTGTTATGTATCGGTCGCAAGCTTCCTTGGTTCGCCCTGCCACTTGGCGCCCCAATCGGCTGGTTGTTGATCGATATCAATCTTCGCGAGTCGGTAAAGGAGTATAAAAAACAACTAATAGAAGACACGCCATTATTCTTGGATATCATTTTACAACAATTAAAAATGGGTGTGACCCTTTCAAACGCGTTGACTGATTCGTTGCGAACCTTAACTACCGCCAATCGCTCACTAACAATTGAAATCAGCCGGCTCTCACGTGCCCAGTCCATGGGCATGGGCCGTGCCGCGCTCAAAAAGCTCGCCGGCCGCTGTCAGGTCACCGCTGTCCGGACTGTCTTTTTTCTGCTCGAACAATACGACAAAACCGGTCATCAGGATTTGCTAAACTCATTACGTCGCCAAAAAGAGATCAGCTGGAACCTATACAAGGACACTTATATGCGAAGAGTCAGAGAGCTGTCAGGCAAGCTTACATTGCCGATGATGATGGACTTGCTCTCGGTCGTGCTCATCGCGCTGTCTCCCGCCGTCAGTGTTTTCATTGGCGTCTAGAGGCTTCGACTTTGAAAACTTTCGCAAAATGACGTTTTTTTACGAAATAAGGCTCAACATTGGCGGACGATCCCGGGCTATGCTGGATTTCATCGGATTACACGAAACAGGAGGAAAAGAAATGACCAGTCATCTATTGAAAAAGCAGCAAAGTCACAAAAGTTCTGACCACATTCGCAAGCAGAGAAAGACCAATCATGTTCGCAGACTCTTGGCTGACAAACGAGGCATGGGAACGCTGGAAGTCGTCATACTGATCGCGGTGCTGATCGCCATCGCTTTGATTTTCAACACAGCGATGAGAAAATTCTCCAACAACATTTTCAAAGAGGTTTTTGATGACAAAGCCGTGATTGATCAGATCAGCCCCGGCTATTGAGTGGAGGTAATTATGCCACAACTTCGGATCAGGCGAACAGAATGGGCTGACGTTCTTACCTGCACGCTGCTTTCCGAAGAAAGCGTTGACTTGAATTTGTTGCGCGAATTACAATCCGGAACCTATGATATTTTTATCTCACCGCGTTTGAACTCCACAACTGATCAAACTGTCTTGACTTATCCACTCACCGGTTTGACTTCACTGAGCCAAATCGCTGACATTTCAAATTTAAAGCTCACAGATTGGTTGTACCTGTTGTACGCGATCGCGTCTCAGATCGCGAATATTGAAAAATATCACGGCTTGCTGATTGATCCGGATTATATTTTTATGTACGGTACTCCCGGAGCTGATCTTGATTTTCAGCATCCACAGATGATCTGTCTGCCACTGTCCGGGTCGACAGCACCATACTTCAGCCATCAATATGAGGCAGGTATATTATCATTTTTGGCCGAACCGTGTATTCGATTGGCTACCGCTGACGATCGGCTCGATCACACTCTCAGCGACAAACTACTGTTGTCAGCTCACGAAAAACCGGCAGAGTTTGCCGTCATTTTACGAGATTGTCTGTTTGTGTTGAACCATGATGACCGGACAAGATCCACTGTGCGAGAATCTGAAAATCCACCCGCCGGCTTAGTGACGCGATCACCTCAGAATGAACCGACACGCCGACAAAAAGCCGCGCCAAACAAGGGTCTTGCCGAATCGTGCCACGACCAAAAATCGCTGTCGGAGACAACGGGCGGCCAACGTGAAATTACCGTAAAGAGTCGGAACCATCGAATTTCATTTGTGCTCGTGGTTCAAGTCCTCTTCTTGTTAATTGTCGGAGCGGCATCCTACCTTGAACTACTGACTAACGATTTTAACCGTTGGTTTGTTCTGTTTGTCTTGGGTGGATTCATTTTACTGGATGCTTATTTGCTCGCATCCGGTAGCTCACCGCTAAGGCGCAGGCTGACACAGCAGCAAAAGAACGCCGAGCGCATGAAAACAGAAGATAAAGAGCGTAACTTCCGGACCAGACAGCAAATTCGCAGATCACGGCTCGCGAAACTATCCATTTCAAATGACAAAGAATCGATTTTGTGTCAACCACCCGCGCGACTGACAGCCATCGAGCTCGCCTACCTGGACGCCGGAGAAACCCTGACGAATCCAAAGACTGATTTCCAAACTGTCAACATCATCAGACCTGTATTTACAATTGGTTCCGATCCCGTGCGCTCAGACCTTTGTTTGAACAGTCCGGAGATCAGGCCGATTCATGCGATAATTGAGCATGGAGATACCGGTTACCGAGTAAGGGACACAGGTGCGGAGTCGGTGAACGACAACAAGAAAGAGCCAAATCCCGACAGCGGGGTTTGGCTCAACGGAATTCGTCTTCCGGACGGAGCGGATGAACCGTTGCCCGCCGGCACCTATCTGAGAGTGGGTCGTTACATCTATCTCTTTGACACGGATTCAGGTGTCTGAAATGATTTATTTAGTTCCAAACAACCGGTCGCCCGCGTCGCCCAGTCCCGGAATGATATATCCATGATCATCCAGCTTATCGTCCAATGAGGCGCAATAAATAGTCACATCCGGATGAGCCGCGTGGAGGGCGTCGACACCCGGGAGACCCGCTATCAGGCACATAAACTTGATATTTTTAATCCCTCGTTGTTTCAGAAAAGAAACCGCCTCCACAGCCGAACCTCCTGTGGCGAGCATCGGATCAAGCACAATCACTTCGCGTTCCGCGCTATCTTCAGGAAGCTTACAGTAGTATTCAACGGGTTCGAGGCTGACCGGGTCGCGATAGAGACCGATATGTCCCACCTTCGCCATCGGAATCAGGTTCAGCATTCCATCCACCATACCCAAACCCGCTCGTAAAATGGGCACCAAAGCCAACTTTTTACCGGCCAACACCTTTGTCTTGGCGATCGCGATTGGCGTCTCGACCTCTATTTCCTGGAGAGGGAGGTCACGCGTGACCTCATACGCCATCAGCATGGCGATTTCAGAAGCCAGCTCCCTAAATTCCTTTGTGATCGTGTGCTTGTCTCGCATCAAAGAAATTTTGTGTTGAATGAGCGGATGATCAAAAATAAAAACGTTTTCCATATAACCTGACTTCCTCCACTACAGATGATCTTCCAAGATCGATCGTCGACGGTATCCTCCATCGTTTTATCATATATTAAGCGTTCTTTTTTGTATTGCCCGGCGAACATGCGGTACACCGGCGATTAATCAAACGGTGACGACCGATTCAGTTCTTTGTGTGTGAACGAACGTTCTCCCGAGCTAAAATCGCCGACGATGTCGCTATGCCCGAACAACTTGTATTTATACGTCACCAGACCGTCCAGACCCACCGGACCTCGAGCGTGAATTTTAGAAGTGGAGACACCTACTTCGGCGCCAAATCCATAGCGGAATCCGTCGCTGAACCGGGTCGAACAATTCCAAAAGACATTTCCCGCATCGACATGCGACATGAAGTATCGGGCTGCCCTGTCGTCCGTGGTCAAGATCGCCTCTGTGTGCCCCGACCCAAATTCATTGATATGGTCGACCGCCGCTTCCAGGCTCTCGACAAAGCGCATGGACACGGCATAGTCCAGATATTCATGATGGTACTCAAGAATGGGCTCGCAGCCAATCAATTCGACGATTCTCTCGTCTCCATAAATCCTCACATTTTTCTCTTTCAGCGCAGTGATCAGGCTCAACACCCATTCATTGGGAAGGTCATCATGCAACAGCATCATCTCGGTCGCGTTGCAGACCGAGACATATTGAGTTTTCGCGTCGACCAGCACTCGGATCGCCATATCTAAATCAGCCTTTTTGTCCACATAAGAATGGCAGACGCCGTCCGCGTGACCCAAAACAGGGATACGGGTATGGGTCATGATGTATTGGACAAATTCATTTGAACCTCTTGGAATCAAAAGGTCAACGTCCTGATCACAGGTCAACAAGCCATCCACTTCCTCATGACTTTCCATCAGACTGATCCAATTTTGCGGACAACCGGCGGTGATGGAGGCATCCGCGATGATCTGAGTCAACACTCGATTGGTCTCTTTCGCCTCACTGCCTCCTTTCAACAAAACGGCATTTCCACTTTTTAGGCAGAGGGTGGAAATTTGAACCAGGGCGTCCGGCCTCGATTCAAAAATAACGCCGATCACACCGATTGGTGAACTGACTTTGTAGAGCTCCAGGCCTTCGGCCAATTCGGTGGACAAAGATGTGCTCCCCACCGGATCGTCCAGTTGGAGCAACTGCTGAATTCCATCGGTCACATCGGTCAGTTTGTGTTCGTCAAAAGTCAGGCGACTGATAAGTGGCGCCGCCAGTTGTTCAGTTTTGGCACGTTCAAGATCAGTTCGGTTGGCAGAGAAAATACGGTCTTTGTTATCGATCAACGCTTGACGGATCGCCTGAAGAGCAGTGTTCTTTTCCTCGCTTTTCATTACTGAAAGAGGGATCGAAGCGTGTCTTGATTGTTTGGCCATAGTAATAATATCGGTCATTGCAGTCCTCCCTGATCAAATGTTGTTATTCCCGTGTGGTTAGTCTTGCGGACGGATAAGCGTTCACACTATTCCTCTTGATTGCTGAATTTGAGCTGAGCGTCCGCATAGTCCGTAAGAGTGTCAATGTCAATGCAGTCACCGTCCGGAACATGCACAAACAATGGTTTTCTTAGATGCAGCCATTCGAGAAAGTTGCCCAGATATTCAGGCGAATGTAGATTAAGCAAGTATTCATCCACCATGGGCAAGGTGGAGCGTTCAAAGAAGTAAAGCGCGTAGATAATCAGATTTGATTTGGGTTTAGCGGGCTTTTCCTCGAGTTCGATAACAAAATGATCCGGATCCGTCTTCGCGATCGCGAATCGACTCAGATCCATACCGCTTTTGGCTCGTTGGCCACATACCACATCGGTGCCAAGGGTAAGATAATCCTTTAACGCCTCAGTCAAATCAAACCGGATCAAAGTATCACCGGCGACAACCAGGACATCGTCCCGGATTTCACATTTATTGATGCAGTAGCCCAAATCAGCAACAGCGCCGTGGCGGCTTTCCTCGCCAACTGTCCCGTTGTTTACAATCGTGATCTTTAGCCCTGACCGAAATTGATGCTCTTCTTTCCAGCGGATGAAATGGTCTTCGAACTCATCATTTGTGACAACAAAAATTTCATCAATTTCCTGAATTTTTTCAATTTCATCGATCAGATAATTCATGATTGGACGTCCGATCACAGGAAGCAAAGCTTTGGGTTGATCTTTCGTCAAGGGGTAAAGCTTGTCTGCGTATCCAGCAGCGAGTATGATTGCCTTCATTCATTTTCTCCGGTGGCAGGCTTAAAGTCTGCGCGTGTTGTCCGCAGCGGACGGGCGCCGAGGATGACGATAGTATTGATAAAATTGACATTTGATCATACCATTATACAGTTTTCGCCTTCGATCCGCTCTCACACCAATCTCCGACTCAAAACCCTCGTTGGAAGTTATGATTCCCAACCTGACACCAAACTGTAGACCACCGTTGGTAAAGAAGTTCTCACCGAGCGCTTTATGTATCGCTGACACCTCTTCCTCATCCCCCATTCGTTCGCCATAAGGTGGGTTGCCGATAATCAGACAGCGTTTGAATTCCGGATGTGAGCTCAGCCAGTCTCTACCAGAGATACGGTTGGCGTCTCTTCTGGAAAAGCTGATGAACTCGCGGACGTTGACGCTGGTCGCGTTCTCCACCGCAAGCGCTATGGCGTCTTTGTCAATGTCTGAAGCGAAAATAAACGGGTTGTCCGGCGCGGCGGTGTCCATCTCGTCTCTACCTTTTTCGCGAGCTCTTTCAAATGCGGAGGTATCAAGAAACGGATATTGTTCCGCCGCGAAACGGCGGTTGAGTCCGGGGGGTACATTGGCGGCGAGCATCGCCGCTTCAATGGGGATGGTCCCCGAGCCACAGAACGGGTCAAGCAAAGCCTCGTCCGAGAACGGCTCCCAGAGCATGATTTTAAGCATGGCGGCGGCCAAGGTCTCTTTCAGTGGAGCGAAATTCGATACAGGGCGATAGCCTCTTTTATGTAAACTTTCTCCGGACGTGTCGACCAAAAAATGAACGACGTCTTGAAGAATTGAAAACTGAATGCGCATAATGCCCAAATCCGGATCTTCAGGAACAACGCCACCAATTGAATTGCCGCGTCGTGAAAGCAATCGTTCGACGATACCTTTTTTGATCGTTCGCTGACAGGCCGGAATTCCAAACAATTCGGACTTTCGCGAATAACCTCTGACGTGGATCGCCCAGCCTTCCGGTATCCAGTTTTCCCAATCCAGCTCGCGCACACCGTCGTACAGCTCATCAAATGTTTTGGCGGGAAACACCCCCGCCTCGATTTGGACGCGCTCACCGGTACGCAGGTTTAGGTTGATGTTCGCCACGGCATCAGACAGTGCCTCGCCGGTGTCATCGACCTCCAGATAAACCTGACCATCATAGACGGTTATACGGTTTTTATCGTAGCCCATTTCCTGCAATTCTCTTGAAATAATGGCTTCCACGCCCAACAATGAAGGTATTACAATATTCATACTCTGATTCTTCTCTTTCCTGTCCGAAATGTGCGCGCCGTCAGACTGTCTCAACAATCAACTCGTCAAGAAACTCGTCCAGCGACGATAGCAGATTCTCCAATCCTTTGCCCGTTTTGGCGGACACCGGAAATACCGGTAGCCCTCGATCACTTCTGCCCAACGCAAAAATTTCCGGAGCGATGTCACTTTCGTTAATTCTATCTGTTTTGTTGACAATCGTCACCCTTGGAATTTGTCCTGCCTTCAACTCATCCAACAGTTCCAACGTGGTCTGTAACTTGAGCGCGGCGGACGGGTCAGCTCCATCGACCACCAGCATGATCAGATCCGCGTGAACGGTCTCATCCAGCGTCGACTTAAACGAGTCGATCAATTGATGAGGTAGTTTGTTGATGAAGCCGATCGTGTCAATTAAAACCGTATCCAACCTTCTTCTCGAATTGCCCGGAAGCCACAGTTTGCGCACACTTGAGTCCAGCGTGGCGAATACTTTGTCCGCCGCGTATAGATCAGTTTCACACAGCTTGTTTATTAACGTGGATTTTCCGGCGTTAGTATAGCCAACCACGGCCACAGAGATCGTTCCTCTTTTCGCCCGTGAGGAGCGCAGCCTGCTTCGATGTTCCGAGACATCGGACAAGTTTTTGCGCAACGCCGAGATCCGCTGACGAATGTAGCGACGATCCGACTCCAGCTTGGTCTCACCGGGACCTCTTGTCCCAATTCCACCACCCAGCCGTGACAGCTCGCCAATCTCCTGATGCAGTCGTGGCAGTTTGTATTGATACTGAGCCAGTTCAACTTCCCATTTGCCCTCCCGCGTCACCGCGCGGTTCGCGAAAATATCCAATATCAACATTGTGCGATCGATCGTGCGCAGCCCGGTTAGTTTTTCGATGTTTCTTAATTGGGAACCGCTAAGCTCATCATCCGAGATCAGTAGGTCCGCGTCCAGGGCTTGGGCGGCTTCTTTGACCTCCTGCAGTTTTCCCTTGCCAAAATAGGTGGAGGCAACCGGTCTGTCTCTGTGTTGGTGCGCCCGTCCAACCACGATAGCGCCACACGATTCCGCCAATGAAGCAAGCTCATCCAAAGAGTGCTCCGATTCAGCACGACTGTTTTCGTCACCTCGGGAGATCCCCATTATGATCGCCCGCTCCTTCTCACTAGCTCCCGGTTCAAACATATTGGCCATCCATTCCATTTATTTTCCTTTATATTTACATTAGTTAAGAGGATAACATAATTTCAATTTTAGCATGCGATCTTCTCGATTATGGTCAGCCGACCTTTGACTCAGCAGTGGGGTGTCGACGCGCAAAATGTGGTATGGGGTAAATGAATATCCGGTAGCTTATTCATTTCTTGAGAAATCTCAACTTAATTCGGTCTAAATCAGATAGTCGATGGTTGTGATTATTTCAAAATCATAGAGATTGTTTTTTATAATTATGCTATATTATTAGCAATTACACTAATAATATAGCAACTAATGCGAATATTATTCATACTAATTGAATCTTTAAATCTTAATTTGAAAGGAGAACACCTATGTACCCTAACGCGTCGATGATTGGAAAACATGTAAAAGAAATTAGAGAAAGCTTGGAAATGACCGGACTCGAACTTGCCTTTCGCTCAAAAATCAATCGAACATATATCCACGATATCGAAAAAGGCAACTCAAACATTACAGTTCATAAGCTGATTCAGATTTGCAAGGCGTTCGAAATTCCTTTGTCAGCATTTTTTAAAGACATCGAATAAGTGAACGATCTTCCAAACGACACGCTGCAATATAAAAACACCGCCCGGACAAGGTCGGTCGGACATCGCACGCCCGACGGTCCATTATTTCAGTCGCGACTTATACCCGCATTTGATCCCAAACCTCAAACCAGCGATTCGCCTGATCCGACGCGGTCGCGAATGATGTGCATAGACGGACAAGGCGATGTGGCTCATTCAAACCAAATCCCAATAGTTCATCCGCTGAAGGTTCACTCCATCTTTCAAACTTAAATGTTCGCATCATGTGTTCTTCCTGTTCAGGTTTCAAAAGTACGAATACCTGATTTCCCGCATTGTCCACCCACAAAGGAATATTTCTTAGACGAAACCCCTCGCGCAATTTTTCCGCCTGCTCATTCGCGTGCGCGGCCGCTGTAAAGTACAGTCCGTCGGTAAATAGGCGGTCAAACTGCAGGCCCAGCAGCCTTCCTTTCGCCAGCCGTCCACCTTTTTGTTTTAGTATCCAATAAAAATCCTTCACGTAATTCGCAGAAGGCTTGCGGCCGGTGAACACGATCGCCTCGCCAAACAGCGCGCCCATTTTCGTTCCGCCAATCGTGAACACATCAACCAGCCTCGGCAGATCTTCCATGCGCAACCCATCGCCCGCCGCCATCAAAGCTGTTCCCAACCGCGCGCCGTCCATATAGATCGGCAAATCATATCGATCGGCGATCATGCGGATCCTCTCCAGTTCCACGGCATCATAAAACGATCCTTGCTCATTCAGATTGGACAGATAAATCATACCCGGCTGCACCATGTGCTCGCGGACGGGGTCAGACCAAAACTCGGTCAAGTGGTTTTCCAAATAGTCAGTGTCAATTTTGCCGGAGTGAGGGTCCGAATGAATCTCCAGAATTTTGTGCCCACCGGCCTCAATCGCGCCACTCTCGTGATGATTGATATGTCCACAGGTCGCCGACAACACACCTTGGTGCGGTCTCAGCAGGTGGGTGATAACCGCCGCGTTCGCCAGCGTTCCTCCGGTAGTGAAAAAAACATCAATCGACGAGCGTTCAACACCCAGCTCCATCGCGATCCGTTGGGTGGCGGATTCTGAATATTGATCGACACCATAGCCGGAGGTCTGTTCAAAATTAGTTTTACATAAACAATCCAATATTTCCGGAAGACAGCCCTCACTATAGTCATTTTCATAAGACAGCCTCATGATGAGTCCCTCGTTTCGTTTTATGGATGGTCGGTTTTCGCTATCTGGTTTATTATACGAAATAATGGCAATCATATAATCAGTATGGTAAACTGTATACAGTTTAGTGTAATTGTGCACATTTATGTCAGGAGGTTCAAATGAAAATCGCTTTGATAATGGAATACAGCCAATCAGGAAAGAACGAACTAATTCACCGGGAACTGAGTGCCGCCGCGGCGGAGCACGGACATACGGTTGTCAACTACGGTCAGTTCGACACCGATGACGAGCATCTTACGTACAACGAGGTTGGGCTGATGACCGCGTTGATTCTAAACGGAGGCGCGGCTGATTTTGTAGTCACCGGCTGTGGAACCGGCATAGGCGCGATGTTGGCCTGCAACGCCTTCCCGGGCGTTGAGTGCGGACATGCCCAGGATCCGACAGACGCGTTTTTGTTCACTCAGGTCAATGGTGGCAACGCGTTGGCGCTTCCGTACGCGAAGGGATTTGGCTGGGGGGGCGAGCTGAACATGCGCTATCTCTTCGAAAAACTTTTCATCAAAGAATTTGGCATGGGTTATCCCGCTGAAAACGCCGCTTCGGAACAACGCAACGCAAAAATATTAAATGATATGAAGAAAATCACGCATAACGATATGATCACAATTGTGGATCAAATTGATTCAGATATGCTGCGACATGTCCTGCGCCGGGAGTCCTTCCGCACGCAATTTTTGCGTGACTGTCAATCCGTCGATCTAAAAGCCGCTGTGGAGCGAAAAATCTCAGAAACAGGTTTTTGACAGAGTCGAAGACTAGTCCACACAAACCTTCAATGTGATTATTGCCACTAGTAGAGGAAAAGGAAAAAGGAGTACGACAATGCTAGACAAAAACAAGGTTCGTATCGGCATCGCCCCAATCGCATGGACCGAAGATGACATGCCCGAAATGGGCGCGGACAACACGTTCAAGCAAACGATTAGCGAGATCGCGCTGGGCGGTTATGTCGGCACGGAAATCGGCTGTCAGTATCCGCGCGACCCGGCGATTCTCAATAAAGAATTTAAGCGTCGCGGCTTGTCCGCCATCACCGCCTGGATCAGCACGTATTTAAATAACGACCCTTATTGGAAGAACGAACGTGCGTTTGTCGATCATTGTTATTTTCTAAAGGCGATCGGCGCCACACTCGTCAATACCTCAGACCAGAGTTTCTCGATTCAACATTGCTGGAACACGCCGTTTGCGGAAAAGCCCATTTTAAATGATGACCAATTTGAAGAGTTGTCTCAAGGTCTCAACAAACTCGGCAAGATCGCGGACGATATGGGGATGAAATTGGTTTATCACCACCACATGACCACCACGGTGCAAACCACAGAGGAAGTCGACAAACTAATGGCATTGACCGATCCTAAATATGTCCATTTACTTTATGATTGCGGACATTTGACATTCTCCGGTGAAGATCCGATTGATATTTTAGACAGACATTTTGACCGAATCAAACATGTTCATTTAAAGAATGTGCGACCGGATGTGCTGCGCCGGGTGCGCGACGAGAGACGCAGCTTTCTGCGGTCAATCCCTTCCGGTGTGTTCACAATCCCCGGAGACCCGGATGGCATGGTTGATTTTCCGGCTATTTTCAAAATATTGTCAGAGAGAGACTACGAGGGTTGGATGGTTGTCGAGGCGGAACAAGATCCGGATATCGCCAACCCCTTGGAGGTCGCCCTCCAGGCCCGCGCCTATGTGCGTGAGCAGACCGGATTGTGAGAATCAGATGGAGCCATCGAGTCACGCAAAGAGTTGTGACTGATTATTTCGCATAAAAAGGGGCTGTCTCAAAAAAGTGAGACAGCCTCTTTTGTTAGAAGCATCGTGCTGTTCACGATCGACCACGGCGGTCCGTTGTCCGTCAGTATCGGGTAACTGTGCCGATCGTTTTCAACATGGTGAACTTGTATTGACCGGCACTCCATTCGATATCGAATAGAATGATTTTCCCTTCATCGATGGATTCCGTGGCGAGTTGGATCGATCCGCTCTCCTCTTGGAGATCTCCACCGATGGTGACCACATAGTTCAGCCGGTCGACAAGGTAGTTGCCATACTGATCCAAATCATCATAGACGGTATTGCTGCGGTATTGATACATCTGCGACATATCCCCATTGCCATCGACTTTTGTCTCAAATCCGGTCACCTGTCTGGTGCCGACAACCCTTCGAATCGACGGGATATGATCGTCACCAAAATTGTAGGTGTCGAGTTCGGTCATTTTCTTCAGAGGCCCGCCACATGCCACTAAGAACAACAACATCGCAGGGAGAAGCAGTATTGAAACTCGAGCGCTTGTTTTGTGTTTCATGATCATTTTTCCTTTAAACTAAGCGATTAACCGGATCGGTACTCGAAACAGGATTAAAAAATAATGTTCGGTGGCCGAGGCGATCAACCGCGTTCATGAAATATTTATTTAATGTTGCTCTCAAAATTTCCGTTTTTATAGGACATGAGCGACTCCAATCCATCCAGGAAATCTGATCGGGAAGGGGCGGCCGGGTTGCCATACAATCCGGATGGTTGACTGCTTGAGCCAAAGCCCGCGAAGACATCTCCATTGGTGAACACAACCATTCTGGTCAATGTCGAACTCTCGACATTATATACGCTTTTCGCCGCGTATTCGTCTGTCAGGAAAATATCCATCACCAGTCTGACTGACCCATTCAGTTCACTCGTCAGTTGAGCGGTCTCTTTTCCGTCAAAACGCAGTGTATATACCATGGATTCTCCTTCCGAGCTTGTAAAACTCATTTTCGCGGTATCACCTTTGGTCTCGTATTTAAAGTTGGATCCACCAAACATTCCAAAGACAAATGGTAGAACTTCAGCCGAGTCAGCCGCGAAAAAAGCTGAGGTAAAGGCCAATTCGAGGTCCCCTTCCATCAAGGAAAGGAAATGCAATCCCAACATCGGATTGGACACGGTCGCGGCCTCGATCAGCTCGCTGGATCCCTCGGACATCCGTTCCATGTACTGCTCATAAAAACCGGTCCACCCGGATGTGTCTCCGGCAACATAGTCTTTTGTCGGTTGAGAAGCCTGCGTATCCTTAGACTCGGAGCTTTGCTCTGTGCGCCAAACGCTGTCCGTCGAATCGATCGTCTCTTTTGTTGTCAGATCATTGAGATTCAATCCCGGCAAAGATGGTAATTTTCGTAAAGGGGAACAAGCGGACAATACCAATGTCAGCGCGATCGCCGAAACAATTATTTTGACAGTCCTTTTCATAGTCATAACCCCCTCTCAAATGTTACGAGGTTTTAGAGAACCGTTCCACCAGTTTATCCGCCAGCTTACCGATCACCGGCAGATGATAGGCCTCGTATTTGTATGCCTTGATCACCGCGATAATTGAGAAAACAAGAATCGCCAGCGAGACCAGCACACTGAGGAACGATATCAATCCCAAGGCGCCTAAACCGGAGCCTATACGGTATGGGTTGTAAAAAGCGCGAGACACCGTGACTGAATAAATAATCGAAACCACAATGCTCAACAACGATCCGATCAATTCCAGCAGAGTGGACTGCATGGCGTGAAATTTGACAAACTGACTGTTTTTTTCCAGAAAGAAAAAGACAAGCGGCAGCGCCCACGCAAAGTAGCGAATCACAGGAATCCAAGCCAATACAACCGGCGCCACATATACAATCAACGCGATAATGTTGGCCTTTTGATTGCCAATTGAAGAAACATGATCTTGATATACAATTTTGTTCATTTGATCACCTCTCAATTCTATTTAATTCATTTTCGGGTGCGAACCGAATAGATGCTGATTGATACTATTATACACTATAAACGTGAATTAAGATACCGCTGAGATACTGATATTACTCATTAATCCCATGTAATCTAATCACCATTTACTCAGCAGCGCTATGCGGATTTTGTGACGCGCTTGAATAAGGTGATTGTCGCGCATAATCTTCCACCGCTTTAGCGGCCTGCCTGAGTGGAGCGAGCGTGCCCGCGCCGCCAATGCAGCCACCCGGACAGGCCATTCCTTCCAAAAGATAGCCATCGTATTTATGGTTTTTCGCTAGAATCAACATTTTCTTGCAATCCGCCAAAGAATCGGCGTTCACTGTCTTGATTTCCTCTCTGTCGGGCGCCAATTCCTGAACACATGAGACAATCGCGGACGAGACATTGGATGCGACGGCGTACCGACGGCCGGTCGTTGACGCCATGGGAGACTCGAATTCATCGGACATTTCCGACAATTCCACCTGGCGCGCGACCAGCATTCCCATTAATTCCTCATAGGTCAGTACAAAATCAATGAACGGACGGACATCTTCCCTCATACTCTCCGCTTTTTTCGCCACGCAGGGTCCGATAAAGACAACCTTCGCGTCCGGATGACTTTTTTTAATCAATTCGGCGCTCGCCACCATCGGAGTCGAGGAGGCGGATACATAGTCCTTCAACTCTTCAGGCAACACGTGCTTGGCGAAGCTGGCCCAGGCAGGGCAACAGCTGGTCGCCATGAATGGTTGTTTTTCCGGAACCAGCTCCAAAAACTCTTCGGCCTCATGCATGGAACTGACATCCGCGCCGTTCGCGACCTCGACCACATCGGCGAAGCCAAGCGCCTTGATGCCGTTGAATATCTTATTCGGAGTCGCCAGTGGACCAAATTGACCGACAAAAGCCGGGGCGATCTGCGCCACCACCTCCGCGCCGTCCCGAATGGCGTTAATCACTTGGAATATTTCAGATTTATCCGCGATCGCGCCGAACGGACAGTTGGACATGCATAGACCGCAGGAGACACATTTGTCATAATCAATCTTGGCCCGGCCCAGCTCATCGCTTCCGATCGCGTCCGCTCCGCAGGCTTCGGCGCAGGGACGTCCAAACTCAATGATCGCGTTGTAAGGGCAGGCCGCCACGCAGCGGCCACAGCGGATACAGACATCCTCATCAATGACAGCTCCCGATCGCTCGATTGTGATACAGTTCTTGGGGCAGACCGTGGTGCACGGATGAGCGGTGCAGCGTCTGCAGTTTGAAGTCACGCGAAACGTCTTTGTCGGGCAGGCCTCACAGGCGAAGGTGATCACATTCACAATCGGTTCGGCGAGCGCCGTCTCACTCTTGTCAATTTCATCAAAACCGGTCGCCAGGTCCAAATACTCATTTACCGGACGAAGCGGCATACCCACTGCGAGGCGCGCACGTTCTCGGGACACTCCACGCTCGACCAGCACACTGTCTCTATATTGTGGTTTTTCTCCCGGGCTGATTTGATAGGGAATCGCGTAAAAATCGCGGAAAGTGTCCACTTCGCGGTCGCGCTGATAAGCATAGCGCGCAACGGCCGTAAACACATGACGCCGAATTTTTGTCACCGCTGTAAAAACACCCTGCATACTCTGTCTCATGCTCATACCTCTCACTAACATGATTATAAAATTTTATGAGTTCCATCGATCACTCCTGTTGGGACTGACGAATCACTTCATCCATGACGGTTGCCGACTCAGCTTTAAAAAACTCCTTGCCGTTCACGATGACCAGTGGAGCTTCGCCATCAGCCTTTGTCAGTTCAGGTCTTGAGATATTGACCAGCTCTATGTTGTAACGAAGATTGTCCTCCTCATCCACTTCACCTTGCAACAGGAGGATATCCTGAGCTATTTCCATCGACCCCACCATGGAACAGCGTGTGCAGGCGCACACTTCAACTTTTACCAATTTTGTCATAATCCGCCCTCCCGGCATGAATATTTCCTCAATCCCCAATCGGGTGAGGAAACGGCGACAAACACTCGATTTTTAAGCGTTTTGCACTATTATTTCAACAAAAGACTCCCGTTTTTCTGTTATCTTTATACTACCATAAAGATGATTTTTGCGGTATATTGTGTTATACTTTATAATAGTTATATTGTCTAATTCCCTCTGCCTTAATAATCGTTGTTAAACGTGGCAGATAAATTCATGTTTCTTTTACATTAGATTTAAGAATTTATGATAAGGAATTAACACCGATATGCATGTCGGTGTTTTTTTGGGGAAACACCCCTATGACAGTCTTTGAGCGAAAGGAGGACTCATGTTAGTTGTTGAAACCATGGTCGAGAAGAAACGTTTGAAAGCCAGTACGGGCAAACCGAGAACCGTTCAATCTGAACGTACAAAAGGCTACATCTGCCCGAAATGTCATGCTTTGATCAGCTACATTCCGGTTCGCAGCATTCACCAGTGTTCTCACTGCAACACGGACATCGAATGGAGCTGACGCGCGTATGTTTTCACGCGAATCCCCTATGACATTTGTCAACACGCATCCGTACGAGAAGGATTGAACAGTCCCTTCGTCCGGCGGACGCGGTCCGTTGGCCCATATGTTATGTGAAATAAAAACCCACCTCCGTGCGGAGGTGGTTTTTTTATTTCATGGTAAATTGTCAGATCCGGTTAACGCACGTTGCGAATCTGCGCCTGCGCGGCCGACAACCTGGCGATCGGCACACGATATGGTGAGCAGGACACGTAATCCAGTCCCGTGCGATGGAAGAAATCCACCGAAACAGGATCTCCGCCGTGTTCGCCGCACACACCGATCTTTAGATTTTTCTTGGTGGACCTGCCGTTCGTCACAGTTGCCTTCACAAGTTGACCCACTCCCTTTTCGTCGATGGTGGCGGTGGGGTCGGCTTCGAAAATCTGTCTGGCGTAATAAACATCCAAGATCGGTCCGGCGTCGTCGCGCGACAGTCCGTACGCCATTTGAGTCAGGTCGTTGGTGCCCATGCTGAAAAAGTCCGCCTCGGTGGCGATCTCATCCGCCAGCAGACAGGCACGCGGTATCTCCATCATCGTGCCGATCTGATAGTCAAGGGACTCACCGGATTCGGCGATCAGCTCATCCGCCGTGGCGGCGATAACTGCGCGCAACATTTTGAGCTCACGCACCTCACTAATCAAAGGAATCATAATTTCCGGAAGTACCGTCACACCTTCAGCCTGCACTTTAAGCGCGGCGCGCACAATCGCGGTGGTCTGCATCTCGGCGATTTCAGGATAGGAGATCAGCAGGCGACAGCCTCGAGCGCCCAGCATCGGGTTGAGCTCATGCAATTTCTCAATACGTGCCTGAGTTTCAGCCATGCTGTATCCCGAAGCGTTTGACAACTCCTGAATTTCTTCTTTTTCCTGTGGCAAAAATTCATGAAATGGGGGATCCAACAGGCGGATGGTGACCGGCATGCCATTCAGTTCGCGGAAAATACCCTCAAAGTCTTCTTGCTGGTATGGCAAAATCTCGTTCAGATAGTTTCTGCGGCTGGCTTCGTTGTCCGCCAGTATCATCAGGCGGAAAGCGAAGATTCGTTCCAGGTCAAAAAACATGTGTTCGGTCCGGCAAAGGCCAATGCCCTCCGCTCCCATTTTCAAAGCCTCACGGGCGTCGTGCGGCGAATCCGCGTTGGCGCGGACCTTCATGTATCGAGTTTCGTCCGCCCAGTGCATGATCGTGTCAAAATTACCACTAATAGTGGCCTCCTGAGTCGGCAGCTGGCCCGCATAGACCTGGCCGGTGGAGCCGTTCAAGGAAATGTAATCTCCCGCGTGAATCACCTGGCCATCTTTTGTCGTCATGGTTTTCGATTCCGCGTTAATCACGACATCGGAGCAACCCGACACACAGCATTTGCCCATGCCGCGCGCGACCACCGCCGCGTGTGAGGTCATGCCACCTCGGGCGGTCAGGATTCCCTTGGAGAGATACATACCCTGGATGTCTTCCGGAGACGTTTCCACGCGACAAAGGATAATCTGCTCACCGCGCTCGTGCGCAGCTTTGGCATCTTCATAATTAAATTGAGCGACGCCGCTCGCCGCGCCCGGAGACGCCGGCAGGCCGGACGCGATGGGACGCGCCTCTTGCAGCGCTTCCGGAATGAAAGTGGGATGAAGCAGCGAATCCAGTTGCGAGGGATCGATCTTCAACAGCGCCTCTTCCTTGGTCAACAGACCTTCCTGAACCAAATCAACGGCGATCTTGACCGCGGCCTCCGCCGTGCGCTTGCCACTACGGGTTTGCAACATGAACAGCTTGCCTCGCTCAATGGTAAATTCCATATCCTGCATGTCTTTATAGTGTGTTTCCAGTGTTTTGGCGATATTGGCGAACTGATTGTACAGCTCCGGCATCCGCTCCTGCAGGTGATCGATATTTTCAGGTGTGCGAATGCCCGCCACAACGTCTTCCCCTTGTGCGTTGATCAAAAACTCGCCGTACAGCTTTTTCTCACCTGTGGAAGGATTCCTGCTAAACGCCACTCCCGTGCCCGACGTCTCACCGGTGTTGCCGAAGACCATCTCCTGCACATTGACGGCGGTGCCCCAGGAACCCGGTATATTATTGTGTCTGCGGTAGACAATCGCCCGTTCGGTGTTCCATGAGCGAAAGACAGCTTCCACCGCGCTGCGCAGCTGTGAAATGGGGTCTTCCGGAAAAGCGGTCCCCTTCGCCTCCAGATAAACATTTTTAAAGCGCTGCACAACTTCGCGCATCGCTTCCTCAGTGATATCTGTGTCGTTTTCCACTCCGAGCTTCTCTTTTACCGCATCAAACTCTTTGTCAAATTTTGACTTGGGAACCTCCATCACAACATCACTGAACATTGTAATAAAACGCCGATAACTGTCATATGCGAAACGTGAATTGCCGGTTAACTCCGCCAGCCCTTCCACGACTTGATCATTGAGTCCCAGATTTAAAACTGTGTCCATCATACCGGGCATCGACGCGCGTGAGCCCGAACGAACCGACACCAACAGCGGGTTGTGCTCACTGCCAAATTGTTTTCCGGTTTCTTCTTCCAGTTTCCTCAGCGCCGCGTCGATCTGCTCGAGTACCTCGTCGGAAACGACCTTGTCGTTCTCGTAATATTCGGTGCAAGCTTCCGTGCTGATCGTGAATCCGCGTGGGACCGGCAGGCCCAGGCCTGTCATTTCCGCCAAGTTGGCTCCCTTGCCGCCCAGCAGTTCTCTCATCGAGGCGTCGCCTTCCTGAAAACGATAAACAAATTTCTTCATTTAACTCTCCTTAGATGAACATTGATTCTTGTAGTGGTTTTACACTTCGGGACAATTATAGCCTATCCAACAACGTTTTTGCACATTGTTGCACAAACGAAACATGGATTATCCCACTGTCTTTCACTTGTTACACAAGAATCAACACGCTGAAAAACGACCGACACGGCAAAAGTCCGTATCGGTCGTCTATAATTATCGATAAATCAATGTGTTTCACAGATCGATTTAGATCAAGAGCATCTCAATCTGTTTCCGCCAATCGACGCAAGATGGACCGGGCGGCCAAAACACCGCTGGCTCCGGCCTGGGACAGGCCTCGTGTCACTCCCGCTCCATCGCCCACGGCGAAAAAATTCTCGAGCGGAGTCTCAAGCTCACTTGTCAGTGTCACTCTGCCGCTGTAAAACTTGACTTCAACTCCATACAGCAAAGTATCAGCGTTCGCCATTCCGGGTGTCAGGTGATCCAGCGCGTGAATCATTTCAATGACATTGTCCAGATGACGTTTCGGCAAAACCAGGCTCAAATCGCCCGGAGTCGCGTCCAGTGTCGGCTTCACAAAGCTGGAGCTGATTCCACGCTCGGTGCTGCGCCTGCCATCCAGAAGATCACCAAACCGTTGCACCATGACGCCGCCGCCCAGCATGTTGGAAAGGGAGGCGATGTGCTTCCCATAGCGGTACGGCTCCTTAAACGGCGAGGTGAAGCGATTGCTGACCAACAAGGCGAAGTTCGTGTTTTCACTGCGCAATTTAGGATCGGTATAACTATGGCCGTTCACTGTGATGATGCCATCGGTATTCTCAGTGACGACGTATCCATAGGGATTCATGCAAAATGTTCGGACGACGTCGCCATATCCTCGGGTCCGATACTTAATCTTCGCCTCATAGACGGCGTCGGTAACCTCTTTGAAAATGGTCGCCGGCAATTCAATCCTCACGCCGATATCAACCTGATTGTTCATCAAAGGGATGTCCAGTTTTTTGCACTGCTCGCTAAACCACTCCGCTCCGGAACGCCCCGGGCCTGCGATTAAATAAGGAGCCTCAAAGTCACCTTTGTCCGTTGCCAGACGGTATCGACCATTCGGCAGACGCTCGATACTTTCCACTTTGGTCCTACACAGAAGGTCGATATGCTTATCCAGCCAATCGTACTGTTTAATCAGGATTTCGCGGTTTCGTTCAGTGCCCAAATGTTTGCATCGCGCGTCCAACAAATGCATGTCGGCCGCCAACGCCTTTCGTCGAATGGCGTCCGCCGCGGGCGAATATGTTGAGTAGAACTCATCGGTGGCGCCAAATATTTGGTTGACGTCGTCGACGTATTCAATTAAATCCATGATCTCATCGTCCGGTAAAAACTCATTCAGCCAGCCACCAAATTGCGTTGTGAAATTAAATTTACCGTCTGAAAAAGCGCCCGCTCCGCCGAACCCGCGCATGATGTCGCAGGTTGGGCAATCGACGCACTTAGGAGTCTTTTGCTCAATGATCGGGCAAGCGCGGGCTGCAATAGAAACTCCGGCTTCCAACAGCGCGATTCGCAGGTCCGGTTTTTGTTTCACCAACTCATACGAGGCGAATATTCCGGACAATCCTCCACCGATCACAAGCACGTCATACTGATGCAAAATTCACTCCTCCACTAGTCAACCGACAGGCACGCCCGAACAAACCGGCACCCCACGGACAACAATGATATTTTATATTTTAGCATCATGTGGACCTTCGCGCGAGAGCGGACAACCCCATATGTTTTTCCATGAACAGGCAACTTTCATGATATTATTATATGCAGAATAAATTAGGAGGCATTTTATAATATGGGAAGCATAACATCTCCACTTGGGTTTCGCGCCTCAGGTGTGAGTTGCGGTCTGAAAGACGGCGACAAATTGGATCTCGCGTTGATCGAGTGTGATGTTCCGGCTATCACCGCCGGTGTGTACACCAGCAATAAAATCAAAGGCCACAGCCTACGGTACTCAATGGATCAGGTCAACGATCGTCAACTGTGCCGCGCGCTGGTGATCAATTCCGGCAACGCGAACGCCTGCGTGGGCGACATCGGTGATGAAAACGCCAGAGAAATGGCCGAACGGGTCGCCGGCGAAATCGATTGCGACCCCGGCGAAGTCCTGGTTGGCTCCACCGGAGTGATCGGCGTGCCTCTGGAAATGGAAAAAATCGCGCTTGGCATCCAATTGGCCGCCACTTCTCTTGATGACAGCGAAGAGGCGGGGCAAAGGGCGAATCAGGCGATCTTGACCACTGACACCGGAACCAAGCAGAGCAGCGCCCAATTGAAGATCCAAAAGAAGACCGTCACGATTGGAGGCATGGCGAAGGGATCCGGCATGATCCATCCTAATTTGGCGACCATGATCGGGGTGATCACCACCGACGCGCGAATTTCCGCAAGCTGTCTGCAACGGCTGCTCTCGGACGCGGTTTACAACACATTCAATCGAATCACCGTCGACGGAGATTCAAGTTGTTGTGACATGGTCATTGTCATGGCTTCCGGCATGGTCGGGCATCCGGTGATCAGCGATCCAAAAAGTCCTGACGCGCAACTGTTTCGTGAAAAGCTGATAGAGGTCTGCGATGAACTGTCCCGCAAGATCGCCAAGGATGGTGAAGGAGCAACCAAACTGGTGGATGTCCGGGTGATCAACGCCGCCGGTGAGGAGGACGCATACAAGGCCACTCTCGCGGTCGCGAAATCACCTCTGGTCAAGACCGCCATTTTTGGCGAGGATGCGAATTGGGGACGAATCATTAACGCGGTCGGCTATTCCGGCGCCTGGTTTGATCCGGACACGCTGGACATTCAGATCGGTGGGATCACAGTCTGCAAACAAGGTAAAGCCGGCACTTACGCTGAATCGGACGCGAAGGCGGCCTTGCGTGAAGACGAGGTTGAGATTGTCATCAATATGAATCAGGGAACGTTTTCAGATCATTTTTGGACATGTGATTTTTCCTATGACTATATAAAAATCAACGCCAGTTATCGTTCATGACCCCTTTGACTCAAACTCGGATTCATGTCAAATATGCTGCAAAAAAGCGACCGATCATCTCGGTCGCTTTTTATTAAATTCACGCGTCGGTCAGCTTAAATCACACCCTGGCAATATTCACAGCTTCCACTTCTTGTGGGAACCGTGGCGGCTCCACAATGAGGGCACTTGACTTGCTGTTTGGGCGCGTTCGCCTCCTCCACCTGCGCGCGTACATTTGTGCGAATCTGCTTGAGCGCCTGTTCAATTTGACGCCCCAGACTCTCCGCCTCTCTATACTCCGGTGAAGACTTGTCCGTCACGGAGCTGGTTGTCAGAGGAAAGGATATTTCATTAAACCAAGGAGAGTTGATATGCATGCGCATCGTGAAATCATACGAATATTCGTAGCGTGGAGGATTAAAACCAACCTCCTCACCCGCCGCGTTCTTTCGCTTCAACTCCGTGCGACTCTCATCAACATCGACATGGCAGCCGGTCACCTGGGAAAATTCCATGATATCCGGATTCTCGTCCTGCCAACGGCTGGAACGGCTGACCAAAAACAAACCTTTGTCCTCGTCAATGTAAACCTTGACCGCGTTGCCCAATGTCTTGGTCGTGTTGAAATCCTTAAGAATCTCTTTATTCTGCTCGCGATAGTCCAAATGCGATTTGATCTCGTCAACCGAAGATTGACGACGGTCTCTCGTCCACGGGCTCAATTGCTTGGCGCAGTTTTTGCAAAGATTGCCGTCCGACAACTTTTTATTACCCAGCAAACCGATTTTAGCTCCACAGACATCACAATATTTCTTATCAAACAAAGCCACGGATCTTCACCTCTGAATCATGTATTTTGAACTGTTTTAAACGAATTAAAGGTTCAAAGCCTTCTTTTTCTTCAGACTGCCGACGATACAAAGGATCGGCAGGACAGCTGAGCTGATGATGCTGATAAGGATCGAGGTAACCGGGTTCAGTCCCTCAACTCCGGCTGCGGTAGCCGCGCTCACTCCGGTGCCGAGCACAATATTGGCGACAATCGCGAGGATGACCACCAGCGCGCACAACACGATGACAGCGATCGGATTGACCGGTTTTTTCGCCTGCACGGTGGCGATGATGCCAACCGCCAGCACAACTATGCCCAGAAGAATAAAGATCGTGTACGCCGAGTTAATGCGGCCACTGGCTTTTTCCAGATCGCCTCCCGGCTCATAAGCGGCGGACAACAAAAGCATGAGTGTTGTCGCGGCTTTCACGACCAAGCTGGAGATGATTGAAAGGGCGCCCGAAATAATCATCAAAATGCCTGTCACCTTCATCATTTTCGAACCTGGGATAATTTGTTCATTCATAACAATTCCTCCTAATCAAAAGTCCAATAAATTTCAGAATACGGACGTCAACACCATGAGTTAGTATCTATTTGGTATTCATCCGTATCCAGTCGATCAAGTTTAGCATATCACAAGTGATTGTCGCAATTGAAGAGCATATTTATGAATGAAAAAAAAAGACATGATCCGCCGTGTTAAACTTTCAGATTCTTTTGAATTATTATTATATAATATGAATGTCAGTGACATATGAGAAATACGTGACTCCATCACGTTTGAGCGTTTACAGAAAGTGACAGCCGACGACCATGCCCACTCGTAGAAAAAGCAGAACCGGACGAAAACCAGCGTGGC
>CAZAPS010000015.1:0-35837 GCA_964487355.1 uncultured Oscillospiraceae bacterium | reverse complement strand
TGTTGTTTCGAATCCTCACCTCCATGCTCGAAACTCCTCTACCATATCAGCCAAAAATATGTCAAACTTAAACCAGCTCAGGCGAAATCTCCGGATGACAACCATCAGGAGAGCTTCGCCTGATTATATGGAATGTAAGCTCAAATCCAGCCACCGAGGAGGCCATTGATGAAACTGTCCTACAACCAAGCCACCTGCATGAAACGATCCAACGTCGAAAACGACATTTTGCTGTGTGAAAAACACGACTACGACCAAATCGAGCTGCGCCTGGACATGCTCAAAGACTACCTAGAGTCCAAATCGCTCCGGGACCTAAGCTTGCTTTTTGATTCATTGCGCATCAAACCATTCGCGCTCAATTCCATTGAGAACATCAACTTCAATTCAGCCAAATCCTGGGCGGAGCTGACCGACTTGTTCAAGTTCGCCTGCGAAGTCGCGCAGGCAATCCAAAACCCATATATTGTGGTCGTCCCGACAGTAACCGAAGAGCGGTCTAAATATAACGAAAAAGACGTGTTCGACGATTCGCTTGAATCGCTTTCGAAGCTGCTTGAAATCGCTCGACCCTATGGTGTGAAACTTTCATTTGAGCCAATTGGAGACAGGCGGTGGGTCTGTAACAGCATGAGACAGGCCTATGAGATCGTTCAACACATGGACGTGCCCGATCTTGGTCTGACCATCGACGCCTTCAACGTCTATCTGGCGGATAAATGTGCGGATCTCCAATATCTTCGGAAGATCGACCTTGACAAGATCTTCATTTATCATATCGACGATTGTGAAGATCTGCCGCTCGGCATACTGGATCATTGTCACCGGCTGATGCCGGGAGACGGCATCATTCCATTACAAACTTTCACAGACATACTAAAAGAAAAAGGCTATACGAATGGCGCCAGCATCGAGCTGTTCAGACCCGAATACTGGGAACAAGACCCAGAATCGATCATCGAGTTGGGCGCGCGCAAAGCCAAATCTTTTTTGTGATCAATATACTCTACCACTCGAACCATCGGTGCTTGCTGAGTCAAACAGCAAACAAAAGAAAGGTAATGAAATGGCTAAATATATATGCTCTCTTTGTGGATTTATTTATGATGAGGCACCCGGAGGATCTGCGGAGAAAGCGACCTCTGATACCCGTTGGGAGGGGTTGGCGGCCGACTGGACCTGTCCTTTGTGTGGCGCCTTGAAATCGGACTTTGAGAAGCAAGGCGAACCGGTATCTGTAGTTGAACAGCAACCGATGTCGGCAGAGCCGTTGGCGATGGACACCGCCTCGATGACATCTCTTGAAATCAGCGCGCTTTGCACGAATTTGGCGCGAGGTTGTGAAAAGCAATATCAAGCGGAAGCAAAAACGCTGTTCAGCGAGCTGGCCGACTATTTCAAAGGAATGTCAGAACCGGCGAAAGATCCGGACTATGATCAGTTGTCCGATCTTGTCGAAAATGATCTGGAAGTGGCCTTTCCGGCAGCGGACGCGGTGGCGACCGCGGTCAACGATCGTGGGGCGCTTCGCGCTCTGGTCTGGAGTCAAAAAGTGACGCGTATCATCAAATCGATATTGACTCGTTATCGCCAACAGGGCGAGTCGTTGATCGAAAATTCCGAACTTCATCTGTGCACCATCTGCGGTTTCATTTATCTGGGAGACCGATTGCCGGATGTCTGTCCGGTTTGCAAAGTGCCAAATTGGAAATTTGAAACGATCGCAGGGAGGTAATAGAAAGATGTCAAAAAAATACGCGGTTCGAAATATACGTCTATGCACAAAAGATTGCATCTGCCTATATGTCTGTCCGACCGGCGCCACCGACACCGAGGACAGCGTCATCGACGTGACAAAATGCATTGGTTGCGGAGACTGCGCCGACGCCTGCCCGTCGGGGGCGATCTCGATGGTCCCCCATGTATATCCTCCTCAACAGATTAAAACAGCACCGGTTGTCCACGCGCTCAGCACTTTGACTCGTGGCAAATCGGAGCAGGAAAACATCGCCGCGGGTCTGCCGGGCAAACTGGCGGTCGCGATCGAACAAGCGAACCGGATCATGGCGGAAGACATCATTCGGGAAGCCGGTTATATGTTGCCGCAAAGTCGCAATTCCAAAGCCTTTTTGCAGTCTCTGCTGGATCAGGAACAGCCGAAAGATTTTCCCGTGCAGGCGGTTGAACGTCTGCTGGAGATCCTTGGTGATGAGCAGTGACTGCTAAACTATATATGTTGATCAGTCGGCTTGGTGGCCGACGATCGTCAGCGATCGATCCGGCTTTCAAGCGAGCCGAGAAGAAAAGAGGACCGATATGAACACCATCCTGCGCCCCTATCGCGCGGCCGATCTGATGAAAATGATCGAAATTTGGAACGAAATTGTCGAGGAAGGGATCGCGTTTCCACAAGAAGAGATGTTGACGGCCGAGTCCGGCGAGGCTTTTTTCGACTCGCAGACTCATTGCGGTGTGGCCGAGGATTCAAAGACAGGCGATTTGTTGGGACTCTATATTCTTCATCCCAACAATGTGGGGCGTTGTGGACACATCGGCAACGCGAGCTACGCGGTCCGCTCGGGATTGCGCGGCAGAGGAATTGGTGAGCTGCTGGTGCGAGACTGCCTGGAACAGGCCGCCGCCCACGGATTCACTATTTTACAGTTCAACGCGGTTGTGCGGACCAACGCGGCCGCCATCCATCTGTATGAAAAACTTGGCTTCAACGCGCTGGGCACCATACCCGGTGGATTTTTGCTAAAAGACGGAACATATGAGGACATCATAGTTTTCTTCCGTCAAACTTTCGACCAGCCTCATGCGGCTGCCCATGCCGGCAGCGTCCGCGACCCGTCGTAAGGAGAACGACATGATTTATGATATTTCCCGGCCTATCCATGGTGACATGGCTGTATTTAAGAATTTTGAGTTTAAGCGACCGGAAAGCGAGATGAATTCGACCTTCGCGAAGAACGCGGTCAATGAGTCGACCTGGACCATCAACCTTCATACCGGTAGCCATGTGGACGCGCCCTGCCATATGATCGAAGACGGAATCAGCATCGATCAGGTTGACCCTGCGCTCTATGTGGGCAGATGCAAGGTGTTTGACCTGACCCACGTCGAGGACGCGATTCACGCCGCCGATGTTCAGGACCTGGACATCCAGGGCGGTGACATCGTGCTGTTTAAGACTAGAAACTCCTTCGATGAGGGGTTCAATCCGGATTTTGTCTATCTGGCTGAGGACGCGGCCGCCCGGTTGGTGAAAGCCGGCGTGCGCACCATCGGCATTGACGCGATGAGCATTGAGCGCGATCAGCCGAACCATCGCACCCATGTTATCGTGTTGGGCGCGGGAGTGGGCATCCTGGAGGACATCCGTCTGGCCGAGGTGCCGGCGGGTGAGTATTTTCTACACGCGCCGCCGCTCCACTTAGTGGGCGGAGACGGTTCACCGGTTCGCGCGTTGCTGTCCACTTTGTAGATCATTTGACCAAACCGCCCGAGAGCCGAATCACCGGCGGATTCAATCGTCCGGTCGCTCAACTGGCCGGGCAGATTCAACCGTCCGGAAAGCTTACTTGTTCCGGCCGGTCAACGCGCCCGGGTCAGCGGGGAATCGCCTCGCGCGGTGACAATTTCATAGCCGACCGCGCGCATCTGCGCTTTTAAATCGCTCAGGGATTCGGCGGCCTCGGCTCCGGTGCATAGCTTGTCGTCATACAGCAAATATTTGGGCCTGACATCCGCCGGCGACAGGTTGGGCATGATCACATTCGCGCCCGCCAAGACGCCCAGCTCTCTGCCACGCTCGTGAATTGTGCTCAGCGCGGTGGTGGCCGGCAGCAAGACCTGGGGCAAGACCAGTCGGGTGATGGCCAACATCCTCAATGTGTCACCCAAAGTGCCTGTTTGTCGATCGTGAAACGGGGTGTCTTTGTGAGGAATGAACGGTCCAAGCCCAACCATGTGCGGCTGCAGATCGTGCATGAATTTCAGGTCGGAGATTATGTGGTCCGGTGTCTGATCGGGTGAGCCGACCATCAAGCCACAGCCCACCTGAAAGCCGATCTCCCGTAAATCATATAGGCATTGCTGGCGTTGCGCCGCGGTCAGTTCGGGTGGATGCAGTCGCCCGTAGTGGGCGGGATCGGCGGTTTCGTGCCGCAACAAATAGCGGTCGGCTCCGGCGTCATAAAAACGCTGATAGGTGGCTTTGCTTTTCTCGCCCAATGATAAGGTGATCGCGCAATCCGGATAGCGACCGTGTACGGCCCGGATGATTTCGACCATTCGATCATCGGTGAAATAGGGATCTTCGCCACCTTGTAGAACAAAGGTACGAAACCCCGACTCGTATCCGTTTTCACAACAGGACAAAATGTCCGCCAACGATAGGCGATAGCGCTCCGCCTGAATGTTCGAGCGGCGAATGCCGCAATAATAACAGTCATTTTTACAATAGTTAGAGATCTCGATCAGGCCACGGATGTATATTTCTTTGCCGAATTGCTGATCACAAACCGCGCGTGCCCTGGCGGTCAAATATGCGTCGACAGACTCGTCTTCGCAGGTCAACAGCGCCCGGAAATCAGCGTCGGGCAGCATCTGATTTTGTTCCAGCCGGTCGATTAATTCCAGGCAATGATTTGTCTGCTTCATGTCCGCTCCTCCATCGTTTGTCAGGCACTATCATACAACAAAAACCGCTGGAAGTAGGAAGCATTTTGACCCCCTGGTAGGGTTGTTCATCTTTTCTTCTTCGCTATGATCGAATAAGAGACGAATCGCGCCGCCTTCAAAATGAGCGCGTTGATCAAGAAATTTAATATGGAAAACAGGAGATATAGATGGACGAAAAGCAATTGTGGAGACGCTGTGTCGATTTTCATGGCCATGAATGTGGTGGGTTGACCATCGGGTTCAAAGCCGCCCTGTTGGCGATCGATTTGTTGAAGCTGAAATTTTCGGAAGATGAGAATGTGGTCTGCGTTACCGAGAACGACGCCTGTGGCGTCGATGCCATACAAGTGATTTTGGGCTGTAGCGTCGGCAAAGGCAATCTGTTGTTTCATATGCGGGGAAAGCAGGCCTTCACCTTCATCGACCGTACTTCCGGTAAATCGGTGCGGCTGTTGTTGAAGCCCGGACCGGACGGCCTGTCAAGGGAGGAATCGTTCGCGCGTATGCAGGCGATGCGGCCTGTGGATTTGTTTGACCGCATGGAGGCGCGAATCAAGACCCCGGAACAGGCGCGGATCTTTCAGTCACGAAATTGCGCCGAGTGTGGCGAACGTACAAGCGAAAACATGATGCGTGCGCAAAATGGTGAACTCGTCTGCCTGGATTGCGCGACACACTATAATCGCTTCGAAGTTTGATTTGAATCGTCAGCGATCAAAATAGACGGCGAGACGTCAATCGCGGGCGAAGTGAATTGGGCGGGTTTTGAACACATAGAGAGAATTATATGATTAAGATGAGCTTAAAACACAAATCGATTGTCGCTGTTTTACTTTCGCTGACGCTGGCTGTCACAATTCTGTTCACGGGCTGTCGAAACTCAAACCTCCAAGACACAGATACCTCATCCTACGTGGCTTCCGACGAGGGGCGCGCCACAGGCGAAATCACAGCAGATTCTTTGGCGACCGGCGAACAGGGCCGGCGACCTTCGGACACCCGGGTGATTGTCGACATGGGCGGACGTGAGGTGACTGTGCCGACCGATGTCAAGACGGTGGTGCCACTCGCCAACGCGTTGCGGATGATGTGTTATCTGGACCTGCAAGACATGGTGGTGGGTGTGGAGGATCTGGAAAAAGAGCCCGCGGTTGGTCGCCCCTATAGCTGGGTGTATCAAGATGAGTTTCTGGACCTGCCCATAGTCGGGCAGGGAGGGGCCGGAGTGGGCACGCCGTTCGTCGAGGAGATCATCAAACTGAATCCGGATGTGATCATCGCCGGCTATCCGCCGGAAGGGGTGGAGAGTTTGGAAGCGAAGACCGGCATTCCAGTTGTGATGATCGAGACCGGCAATCTGTTTGAGGACGATTATGATGAGGCGTTGTCGCTGATCGGTGAAGTCTGCGGAGCCGGCGAGCGGGCGGAGTCGGTGATCGACTACATTCAAGAAATCGAAGATGATCTGGATGCACGCACCGCGGATCTGCCGGACGAGCGAAAGCCAACTGTGTACGCGGGCGCGATTTCGTTCAAAGGGGGCCATGGAATCGAAGGCACTTATAGCAATTTCCCTCCGTTTGTCGCTGTGCATGCGCGGGCGGTTCCCGATCTGCCTGAGAAGCTTGCGACCGGTGTCATCATTGAAAAGGAACTGGTGTTGACGCTCGATCCGGAAATCATCTTTCTGGATCCGAACAATATGGAGATTGTCAAAGCGGATTATGAGCGACAGCCGGAGTTTTATGAAGCGCTGTCGGCTGTGCGCGGAGGACGTGTCTACGCGATGCCCGGCTTCAATTGGTACCATACAAATGTCGAGCTGGCGCTGGCCGATTGCTATTATGCCGGTTCGATTATTTTCCCGGATCAGTTCGAGGATGTTGATCCTGAGAAAAAAGCAGAGGAAATATACAGCTTTTTGCTGGGCGCGCCGGAACTGTACGCGGACCAGGTCGCCGCGGGCATTGGCTTTGGCGCGCTGACGATGGGTGAGTGACGCGGTGACGGAACAGAGCGGAGCGATTCGTTTGACTGATAAGAAAAGAAAAAATCATAAGGGACTGGTTGTCCCGATTTTAATTGTGCTGATTTTAGCGGTGGCGCTGATCTCGCTGGGCACGGGATCAGCCGGTCTTTCCTATAAAGAGATGCTGAGGACATTGATTGGCCGGGGCACGAATCGTTCGGAAATCATCGTCTACGGAAACCGGATGCCGCGAGTGCTGACGGCTTTGTTGGCCGGCGCGGTGCTGGGCATGGGTGGCGCGGTGATGCAATCAGTGCTGCGAAACCCATTGGCGAGCGCCTCAACCCTGGGTGTGTCCCAGGGCGCTTCGTTTGGCGCCACCATAGCGATCATCCTGTTGGGAGCGGGCACACAAAACCCGGGAGCCGGCGAGGCGGCGATCTCGTTTAACAACCTATACCTGGTGACCGTGTGCGCGTTTTTTGGCGGAGCGGTGTCAACTTTGATCATTTTACTGTTATCCCGCGTCAAAAAACTGGGTTCTGCCTCGATCGTGCTGGTTGGTGTCGCGCTGAGCGCCCTGTTTTCAGGCGGCACCACCCTGGTTCAATATTTCGCCGATGATGTACAGGTGGCGGCGGTTGTCTTTTGGACTTTTGGTGATCTGGGGCGCACGGACTCAAACGAAGTCGCGGCGCTCGCGCTGATTTGCGTGCTCAGTTTCGTGTTTTTTATACTGAACGCCTGGAATTACAACGCGTTGAACAGCGGAGTGCACACCGCGAGCAGCTTGGGTGTCAATGTTAGTTTGCTAATTTACGGCAGCATGCTTGTCGCCACATTGATCGCGTCGGTGGCGGTCGCGTTGATCGGCATCATCAGCTTTGTCGGTCTGATCGCGCCTCACATCATGCGCCGATTTGTCGGCAACGATTACCGTTATTTGGTGCCGGCCTCGGCTCTTTCGGGTGGACTGTTGCTCTTGCTGGCGGATCTGTTGTGTCGGGTGGTCGTCTCGCCGATTGTTTTGCCGATCGGAGCGGTGACCAGCTTTGTCGGCGGTCCGTTGTATTTGTGGTTGATTTTCCGAGCGAACCAATCCGTTTCGTCATAGAAAGTGAGGAAGGCAAGTCAGATGATTCATGTACGAGATATCAGTTACGCATATGGTTTGAAGAATGTGATCGATGAGATTTCATTTTCTTTGGGAAAAGGTGAGATGGTGGCGATCCTCGGCAACAACGGCGCGGGCAAAAGCACCTTGCTGAAATGTTTGGATGGCATTTATCGCGTCAAAAACGGTTCAATCCTGCTGAATGGCGAGGATGTCTTGAGCATGAAACGACGATTTCGCGCGAAACGTGTCGCCTATGTCGCCCAGCAGTGCGATGTGGCCGACGTCACAGTGCGGGACATGGTTTTGTTGGGACGAAAACCATATATAACCTGGGACGCGAACGAGCAGGACCACGAAATTGTGGACGCGCTTATCGAAAAGTTGAGCTTGGGTTCATTGGTGGATCGCCAAACCTCGAAACTGAGTGGTGGCGAACTGCAAAAGGTGATGCTGGCGCGCGCGCTTGCGCAGCAGCCGGAGCTGTTGCTGCTTGACGAGCCGACCAGCAACCTCGATCCACGCAATCAGCATGAGGTGATGCGCCTGGTTAAAGACATCGCCGAGGAGCGCGGAATCGCGGTCGTCATTGTCCTGCACGACATCAATCTGGCGCTGCGCTACTGTGATTCTTTTTTGCTGTTGAAAGATCAGACTGTCTATTCCTTTGGTGGGGCGGACAGTGTCAACGAACAAAGCGTTCGCAAGGTATTTGACCTGCCGGCGGAGATCAGAGAATGGAACGGAACACGTGTCGTGATTCCCTATCCCGCCTAGAGCGACAGGCCGCGTCGTCGGCCAAGAAGACTGATTGTTTGCGGTGGAACACTCAAAATGATAGCATGATCCATATTGCTTCAGGAAAGGTGACCACCGATGACGAGACTTGAGACAAACGATTCTGAAATTGAATTTAGCGCGCATGAAGATGAGTCTTCGCGCACACATTTACACACGCACGCTCATTCTCACACGCATCCGCATACGGAGACCAAAGCGGTGCTCAACCGCCTGTCCAAGGCGGCCGGACATTTGGAATCGGTTCGCAAAATGGTGGAGAGAGGTCGAGACTGCAGTGATGTGCTGATCCAGCTGTCCGCCGTCATTTCCGCGCTGAACAGCGCCGGCAAGGTGATTTTGAAAGATCATTTGGAGCATTGCATCGCCGAGGCGGTGCAACAAAACGACCATGAGGCGCTCGAGAAGTTGAATCGGGCGATCGATAGTTTCATTAAATAAGATCGATCTACACGAGTTGAGCTCTCATGTCGCCTGAAGGACCGGAAAGGATCCGCCATGCCCGGACCGTATGCCCACTATTATTTTGGAGAACGGGTCCGCGAGACCTTGCCGTCGTGGTCCCGCGATATTGTCGATCGGGAGCCGCTGGCCTTTTATATCGGACTGCAAGGTCCGGATTTTTTATTTTATGGCGAAGTCGCCGTGGCGTTCATGAAGCGCTTTGAATTATATGATCAACACAAAAACATGCAGGTCTTGCCCCCGACAACACAAAACTCAACCACCCAAAATTGGTCACGGTCGAGCGCGGATCACTTCACATCCATGGATCGCAAACTGTCCGCCGCCCTTGATCACTACAAAGAAAATCCAAGTCAGCTCCGCGCCCGACTGACAGGGTCGGGTACCCGGGTCCCGGTTTTGACGTCCGATTTGACTAAAAGACGTGGAGCGACCCGTAGCGCGAAAGGTAACAAATATGAATGTGAAGACGACGTCGTCTATGAATGACACCATCGCCGATGAACTTGTCACCACAGGTAAACGATTCACCCGAACGGAACGAAGCTGGATCCTCTACGATGTGGGCAACTCCGCCTTCGTTTTGCTGATCACCTCGATTCTGCCGATCTACTTCAACAACCTGGCCAAACAAGCCGGTCTGGCTCCCAGTACCTATCTGGCGTATTGGAGTTATGGAACCAGCATATGCACGGCGATTGTCGCGCTGATGGGGCCTATATTGGGCTCGATCGCGGATCAGTCAGGAGGGAAAAAACGCATCTTCCTGTCCTCTGTGATCTTTGGTCTGCTCTGTATGTTGGGCATGATGATACCGGCCGGTTGGCTGAGTTTTTTAATCGTGTTTGTCTTGGCGAAAATTGGCTTCCAGGCGAGCTTGATTTTTTATGACGCGATGTTGACCGACATCACAGTGTCTGACAGGATGGACCGTGTATCCACCTCGGGCTACGCGTTTGGCTATATCGGCAGTTGCGTTCCGTTTGTTTTGAGTCTGGGTGTGGTGCTGGGAACGGATCTGATCGGTATCTCCGCCAAACAGGGCATCAACCTGGCGATCATCATCAACGCCATTTGGTGGGCGGCATTCACCATACCGCTGCTGCGTCGCTATAAACAGATCCATTATGTGGAGCGGACCGGCGATGGGGTCGCGGAGGTTTTTCGCCGCCTGGGTCACACGCTAAAGGAGCTGGTACGGCACAAAGCCGCCTTTTATTTTCTGATCGCTTTCGTGCTGTACATTGACGGTGTCTACACGATCATCGACCTCGCCGCCTCCTATGGCGAATCCATCGGAATTGAGGCGCAAGAGCTGTTGATCGCGTTGCTGATGACTCAAATCATCGCCTTTCCGGCGACGTTGGTGTTTGGCAAACTCAGCAAGCGGTTCAAGAACACAACGTTGATCCAAATTTCAATTGTGGGCTATGCGCTGATCACACTGTTCGCCATCCAACTGGATCGAGCTTGGGAATTTTATTTTCTGGCGCTCTGTGTCGGCCTTTTTCAAGGTGGAATCCAGGCGCTGTCGCGCTCGTACTTTGGGCAAATCATCCCGCCTGAAAGAAGCGGTGAGTACTTCAGCTTATACGATATCTGCGGCAAAGGCGCGTCCATTATCGGCACAGCTGTTGTCGGTGTCATCTCACAGGTGACCGGACGACAAAATGTCGCGATTTCCGCGCTGGTGGTACTGTTTGTGGCGGGATTGATTGTTCTACGCATGGCGATTCGGCAAGGTGGCGGGCGATCGGACACCGGCGAGGATATGGGTGAGGACTCATGACACAGTCCAGACTGTGGGGACGCCAAAGACTTGGGTGAAGCCGGGATGGCGGTCCGGGCAGATCATTTCAATAAGAAAACGGACATTTCAGCCGCGGGATCGCAAGTGAGATGTCCGTCTGTTTTTATGTGCCATGTCGTGTGATCGATCGTCTATAACTGATTATTCGCGATCAAAGCTCATTGTATTCACGCATGATCTTGCCGGATGTGTTGCGTGGGAATGGCTCGTCACGGATTTCGACGCCGGTGACCTTCATGTAGAGGGGGAATGTTTGATTGGCCTGATCGACAGCCTCCCTGATCGCCTTGGGTATATCTTTGACGCGCTTTTTCTCCGCAAATTCAAGATTTGGATAAATCTCGGCGGTGATGACGCCCTGTTTGCTGTAGGCGACGACCTCTTTGACGATGTCGGAGGATTCGATCGCGTTCTCTATGGATTCAGGAGAGATGTTCTCGCCGCTGCTGGTGATGATCAGATTTTTCTTGCGCCCTGTGATGAAGAGGAAGTTATCCTCATCCACATATCCCAGATCTCCGGTGCGCAACCAACCGTCGTCGATCAGCGTCTCGGTGGTGTTCTCGGGATCCTCATAATAGCCCAGCATGACGCTGTCACTTTTGGCTTGGATTTCGTCGTCCACGATGCGCACTTCGCAGCCCCCCACGATCTGTCCGATCGAGCCTTTTTTACTGTGGCCGGGGTAGCAGTTCGAGATGCGTGGAGAGCACTCGGTCATACCGTAACCTTGATATAGATCGATGCCGTAATCGGCAAATTTATCAATTAGATCCGGATTGAGATAGGCGCCGCCACTATAGATGGTGGTCAGGTTTCCACCCAGTCCGGCGGAGGCGATCAGTTTTTTCGGCAATAGTTTCTTTGGACCGGTGCGCGCCGCCTCCAGCTTGTTGTGAATGGCCTCGATGATCATCGGCACAAGCAGGATGGTGTCCGGTTTGAAGAGGGCCATGTTTTTCGCGATACGCATGATGGAGTCGTTGATGCAGATGGTCAGTCCGTAGAAGATGCCGAGTAGTATGTCGCAGGTAAAGCAGTAGACATGATGTACCGGCAGCACGCTGAGCACGACTTTCAGACCTTCCGAACGGATGTCGACGCAGGTCGCGTTGTCGATCAGGTTGCGGTGACAGAGCATCACGCCTTTTGGTTTGCCGGTGGTGCCGGACGTGTACAGAATGGTGGACATTTTCTCGCGATCGATGACGGTGTCATTTGGGCCTTGATTCGCGTCCAGCTGTTTGCGCAGGCTAAGCGCCTTGTCGGTATCCGAGTCGGAACGCATGAGCAAAAAAAGCTCGACCGCCGGACATTGGGCGCGGACCTGTTCGGCCACGGACTCGCAGGTATGGTCGTAGACATAGACTGTGCAGTGAGCGCGGTTGATCAACTCACAGATATCGTCGGCCGTGGACATGTTGTTCATCGGCACGATCACGCTGTTGCTGTTCACGGTGCCAAGGTAGGTGACGATCCACTCATAGCTGGTCGGCCCCTGGACGGCTATGTGCTGTCCGGCTCGCCCCATGCTCTCCAGCATGTTGCCAAATGCCTCTGTATCTTTTTTTAGATCGTTAAAGCTCTTGGACTCGATATCTTTTTTGCCGACTTTATAGCGGTAGGCGCTGTGCTCTCCATAGGTTTCGGCCGCGTAATCGACCAGTGCCTTCAGATCTTTTTCGCGCATTTGCATATCAATCGCGCTGCGGTTGTCCGTCTTCATAGTTTCAGTGTCCTCCTGATGTTCCGGCCACGGCCGCGTTGATCGCGACGTGGACCTTCGTATGAGATCAGCCATTGAGAATGGTCGTTATTCACATGACCATTCAAATTGAGTCGTGGTCAGATGGATGACGCGGTTGTCGTCGCCCGCCTGATCCGTCTGTGTCGGATGGCAGAGGCTGATGACAAATTGTCCGCGTTCATCGGTCAAAATGTATTGGGTGAAAGAAAATTGAGGTTCAACGGTTGTGATGACCTTGGTGTCCGTCAGTTCGAAACTTGTCTCTCTAAGCTTGTAGCCAAGCCCGACGCCCAATGCCTTCCCATAGCATTCCTTGAGGGTCCAGACGCGCCAGCAGAACAGGTCTCGTTGGCGCGCGGCTGTCTGTGACAGTTGTTCCCTTTCGTCCAAACTGAAAAAACGGACGGCCGTACGAGCGTTGAATGGGCGAACCTGTTCGATGTCGATGCCGACGCCGAGCCGCTCAGGCGTTGGCGCTGACCAGATCACCGAAATAATCCAAAGCGTCCTGCAAGGTCACGATATTCATGATTTCACGTTCTTCGACCTCAACGTCCAGCTCTTCTTCAAGATCGCCGATGACGCTCATGAAATCATAAGAGTTCAGCTTTAGGTCCTCCTGTAGTTTGATGTTCGGCGTGATCTCCACGTCATCCAGATCGACGTAGGATTCGATGATTTCCTGCATGATTTTTAAGATTTCCTCATTCGTCATAATGTTCCCCTTTATGCGTGATACAAAATTAAGCCAATGGATCGGCGGACGCCGGATACGAAAGTTGATCCATCAATGACGCCAGGGTCTGCTTGTCGTCGTCGCAGATGGCCATCGCCAGATCTTCGATGCCTTGATGCATCGATTGGATGAACGCCTGGCTGTACTCTTCGATTTTATAGTCGGTGTTCATAATCAGCACATGGTTCTCGTCTTCATTGATGATCAACTGGCAAGAGTTATTTGAATAGGAAGTGAAAGAACCCTTGACCTCACAGCCGGGCACATTCATTGAGACCAGCGGGGTCTGCTTGTCCAGATAGTTGACCGTGTAGCAATTGACGTTGTAGCGGAACAGACCGGTGTAACCCATTTGCTCCAAATCAAGGTCATCCTTTGTGCGATTGTACGGATACTTTTGGTGAAATAAATCCACCATCAAATCCTCGTCCATCTTGCGCAGCTGCTCGGCGGCGGTCAACCGTGGATTGACTCTGACGCGGGAGACGATCGTGCTGATGTACTGTCCGATTGTGCTCTTGTCATCCTTGGTCGGGCGATTGAAAATGATCGTGCCGATCAGCGCACGCAGACCTCCGATCCGGCCGGCGTGGTAGATCGCCATCGCGGCGATGAAAAAACCATTCAGGCTCAATTTGTTTTCGTGCAGATAGCGAAGCAGACGCTCGGACTTATCCTCGTCAAAGCGATGGACTTCCCGGCGGATTTTCATGAATCCCGGATGTTTGTACAGGTAGTGGGGATCGACTTTGTTCAGATCGTAAAACTGCTCCAGCCAATATTCTTTGTCCCGCTTGCATTTGTTGCTGTTCAAATAACGTTGTTCTCTCAACACGTAGTCGATGAAGCTCGGCATCAGTTCGCCGCTCAACTCACCACCGCCGGCGAGGGTTCGATAGCAATCAAGCAACGAGTGCAGCAGCAGGCTGATGGAGTAGCCGTCACTAATGATGTGATGAAATTTCGCCAGCACGCCTGTATGCTCGTCATCTATGCGAACATAGTAGAACTCATACATCGGCTGCTCGATTAAATGGAACGTCTGTTGAAAGACGGCGTCAAACCAGTGATCAAACGCTTCCCGCGGGTTGGTCGCCGCGCTGAAATCCATCAGTGGAAGACGCATGGGCTGATAGGGTGTGACAAATTGCATCGGTGTCAGGTTCGGCTCATCTGAAGAGTCGGACAAATCGTCATCCGCGGAAGCTTGTTCGGGGCGCAAGGTAAACTGCAATCGGAGTCCTTCGTTCACTCGAATCAAGTGATTAAGCGCGGTCTGTAAAAGGTTGTAGTCCACGGTGAACGGAAAGATGACCGCGGCGCCGATGTTTTTGTTTGGGTAAAGTTGCGGGTTGGTGTCGTGATCCCATTCGCGCACTTGTGCCTGGGCGAGTGGAAATAGCTCATGAGGGTAGTCGGACGGTTGTGACATGGTATCCTCCGTCTTGTCCTTTATGGTGTCATTTCAAAACAAGTGTTACCAACATTATACTCAGTGATTTCCGCCAACCACAAGGAGAAAGCGATACAATTTAAAACTTAAGAGCGACCGGCTTTTATAGGATTATGCACAAATATTTTGCTCTGCGGTATGATAGATCAACGGAAAGGAGTGGCTTCGTGCGTTTGAGAAAAAAATGGTGGGCGGTTCCTGAGATGGAGCGCTCTTCGTATGTGATCTTTGATGGTCGGACTCATCGCGGCGCTTGGCGGGGGCTGTTCGAGACGGATTGTCCGATTAATTTGGAATTGGGCTGCGGACGGATGAAATATCTTTTGGAGATGGCCGCCCGTCATCCTGATATTAATTTTATCGGTGTGGACATTGTGCCGGAGGCGCTGGTGCGCGGTGTGCGCAAATTGAATGAAAGCGGACTGACCAATGTAAGGGTTGTGGTCACGGATATCCGTGACATCAGGACGGTTTTTGGCGCCGCTGACCGAATCGATCAGATTCATATTTATTTTTGTAACCCGTGGCCGAAGCCGCGGCATCAAAAAAGGCGGCTCACACACCCGCGTCAGTTGCTGCAGTATCGTGATTTTCTACGTGACGGGGCGCAGATATGTATAAAGACAGATGATCACGACTTATATATCGATTCTTTGGATTATCTCGCGGCGAGCGGTTTTGAAGTCACCTTTAAGACGGAGGATCTCGCGTTGGCGGATGATCCGGATGGAATCATTAGTGACTATGAGGCGAAATGGAGAGGCCGGGGGGTGCCGATCAAGATGATCCGCGCGTCCAAGCTTCCCGATGAACAGGTTCCGTGGCGTGATTTCGCGGTGCCGGTGGACAGTGTTGATGAGAAAGGCAGGACAAAGCGTGATGGGAACGAGTCGATTTGATAAAATCGTGGACCGCATGGGCACGGGCAGTTTGAAGTACGATTTCAAAGAGGCGTTTGGCTATCCGACGGATGTCTTGCCGATGTGGGTCGCCGATATGGATTTTCCGACCTGTCCGGAGGTGCTCGACGCGCTTGATGAGCGGGTGCGGCACGGAATCTTTGGCTATACCTTGCCCGGCCATGACTACGTGGATGTGCTGAACGGCTGGTTTGAGCCTAGGTTTCAATACCATGTGCGGGAGGAGTGGATCGTCAAGGTTCCGGGAGCGGTCTTCGGGGTCGCCCAGGTTATTCAGGCGCTGACGCGGCCCGGTGATGGCGTGTTGATCCAAGAGCCGGTTTACTATCCGTTTCGCAAGATGATCGAGGCCAACGGCAGAAAGCTGTTGATCAACGAGTTGATCGAGAGCGATGGCCATTACGAGATGGATTATGAGGACCTCGAAAAGCAGTTCGCCTCAAACGATGTGAGGCTGGTGATCCTTTGCTCGCCACACAATCCGGTTGGCAGAGTGTGGACCGAGGCTGAACTGAGAAGATTTGGAGAGTTGGCCGTCCGCTATGGGGTGCCTGTCATCTCCGATGAAATCCACATGGATTTCGTCTTTGGTTCGCGCCGCCACCATGTGTTCGCCTCGCTTGATCCGACGTTCGAGGACATCACGATCACCTGCACCTCTCCATCGAAGACATTTAACCTGGCCGGACTGCAACTATCGAACCTCTTCATCTCCAACTCTGAGACGCGCCGCGCGGTCAAGCGAAATTTATACCGGACCGGATATGATGAGCCCAATGTCTTTGGACTGACCGCCTGTGTCGCCGCCTATCGCCATGGAGCGGACTGGCTGGCGAATCTGCTCGATTATGTGCATGCCAACTACCGATTGTTGGTCGATTTCATTCAACATGAGAATCTACCAATGCGCGCTGTCGAGCTTCAAGGCACCTATCTCGCCTGGGTTGACATGAGACCGGCCGGTCTGACCGCGCGAGAACTGGAACAAACCATTGTGCGCGACGCGAAATTATGGCTGGACGGCGGAGAGATGTTCGGGCCATCCGGCGCCGGCTTCCAACGCTTCAACCTGGCCTGCCCCAAGGACACGCTGCGCCGGGCGCTTGATGGGCTGAAAAACGCGTTTGGTCAAGGCTGACAATGACGAAATTGTATACAATTAAAATGTTTGTATACAATGAGCGATTTGATCTGTATAATTAGTATTAGATTGTACGAAAACGCTTGCCGGCGGATCGACAAAGTGAGTTTTCATTAAAAGACTAAGGAGAAAATGCATGAAATCGTTCAGAATTGTACCGACCATCGAATTTTATGATACGTTCGCGGAATTCGCGTCACTCGTGAATCTAACCGAACGCGATCTGATTTTCACGAATGAATACATCTTTGATCCGGTGATAAAGAATTGTGATCTTGGCTGTCAGACTCTGTTTCAGGAACAGTTTGGTGTGGGTGAGCCCACCGACGCCATGCTGGACGCGATTTTGGCGGAACTGGGCAAACTGGATTTTGATCGCCTGATCGCGGTCGGCGGTGGCACGATCATCGACATCGCCAAAGCGCTGGTCGTGGCCAACCCGGGCGATGACAGCGACGCGCTGTACGCACGGATGGCCGACCTCGAGAAGATGCATCCGCTATTTATCGTTCCGACCACCTGCGGCACGGGTTCGGAGGTCACCAATATCGCCATTTTCAGCCGCTTAAAGCTCGGCATCAAACTGGCGATCCTTCATGAAAACATGTATGCCGACAAAGCGGTGTTGATCAGCGAAATGCTGATGACATTGCCTTACCCGGTGTTCGCGACAAGCTCGATTGACGCGTTGGTCCACGCCATTGAATCTTATCTGAGTCCAAAAGCCTCTCCATTGTCTGAGATGTTTTCAGTCAAGGCGATCGGTATGTTGGTGAACGGCTGGAAAGCCGCCGTCGCCGCCGGTGGAGAAGACGCCTGGAAAGACAACGCGGCTGAATATCTTTGGGCTTCCGCCTATGCGGGCATCGCGTTTGGCAACGCGGGCTGCGCGGCTGTCCATGCGTTGAGCTATCCATTGGGCACACAGTATAAAGTGCCGCACGGCCAGGCGAATCAACTGATGTTCGCCGATGTCATGCGTAAATATAAAGAGAAACAGGCGGTCGGTAAACTACAGGATCTGGAAAAACTGTTGGCGGTGGACCTGGATTGCCAACCGGAAGAGGCGCTGGACGCCTTGTACGCATTGATGGACGAGGTGCTGTCGCGTAAGCCGCTACATGAATTCGGCGTCAAGGAAGAGGAGTTGGCAGGCTTTGCGCAGTCGGTCATGGACAGTCAGCAGCGGCTACTGGTCAACAACTATTGTGAACTGACCGTCGAAGACATGCTGGCGATCTATCAGCAGGCGTACGCGTCAGCGTCGAATAGCTGAGGAGTCTCGATGACCATGGCAGAACAGTCTTGAACCGGAACAGCGAAGGCGCTGACAGCCGGAGCTTGGACGGCTTTGCTCCGTCAATCTGATTTATCACCAAACAATCCGCGTTGGAAAGATTTCCGTCGCGGATTTGTTTTGGAACACCTGTGAGTAAAAAAAGCGTGAATTATTACTTATTACGAGATAGAATACTGGTAGTGAAGTGAGATCAGGGAGGTAAGAGTTTATGAAATGCATTCTGGAAATGAAGCATATTTATAAATCGTTTCCCGGTGTCAAAGTGCTTCAGGATGTCGATTTGCGGCTCAACACAGGAGAGGTCCATGCCTTGATGGGAGAAAACGGCGCGGGCAAATCGACGTTGATGAAAATTTTGATGGGGATATACAGCGCGGATCAAGGAGAGATCCTGCTCAATGGAGAACGCGTGTCGTTCAAAAATCCGCGTGAGGCGCTGGACCATGGGGTGTCGATGATTCACCAGGAAATGAATCCGATCCTCGACATGAAAGTATACGAAAATGTCTTTGTCGGCAGAGAGATCCATAACAAGTTGGGTCTGGTTGACAAGAAACAGATGGCGCGACGGACACAGACTATTTTCGATGAAATTGGGATTCGGATTGACCCGACCATGGATATGCGTGAGCTGAGTGTCGCGCAAAGTCAGTTGGTGGAAATCGTCAAGGCAATTTCAGTTGGCGCGAAAATCGTCATCATGGATGAGCCGACTTCGGCGATCACCGAGGCGGAAGTGGAGACGTTGTTTCGCCAGATCCGGCGCCTGAAAAGCCAGGATGTCGCGATTCTATATATCTCACATAAAATGGATGAGATCTTTGAAATCTGTGACCGCGTCACGGTGCTGCGAGATGGCCTGATGATCGGCAGTGACCTGGCGAAAAATCTGGACGAGGAGCGGCTGATCAAAATGATGGTGGGCCGTGAAATTCACGACGTCTATCCGAAGGCGGACGCCGAAATCGGTGATGTGAAACTGCAGGTGCGCGACTTGAACTGGTCCGATCGGGTTAAAAATGTCAGTTTTCAGCTTCGCAAGGGTGAGATACTGGGATTTGCCGGGCTGGTCGGCGCCGGCCGCAGCGAGGTGGTCGAGTCTCTTTTCGGAATGAGAAAACACGTTCGGGGAGAAGTGCTGATCGACGGTCGACCGCATGTGATCCGAGGTGAGAAGAATTCGATTAAAAACAAGATGGCGCTGATAACCGAGGACCGTAAATTTACCGGACTCAACCTGTTGGGAACGGTCAAAGAAAATATCACGGTGGTCGGATTGGACATGCTGTTCAAGAATGGCATTTTGTCCAAAAAGGTTGAAAGTGAAATTTCAGATCGGTTCATCGATGAGCTGAACATCAGAACGCCTTCGCGCAATCAACAGGTGGCGAACCTTTCGGGCGGCAATCAACAGAAAGTTGTCATCGCGAAATGGCTGCTCACGGAGCCGGACATCATTATCATGGATGAGCCGACCCGGGGAATTGATGTCGGCGCCAAGCGGGACATCTATCTGTTGATCGGCGAGCTTGTGCGGGCCGGTAAAGCTGTGATTATCATTTCGTCGGAGATTGTGGAGTTGATGGGACTTTGTGACCGGATCCTGGTTTTATCCGGAGGACGAATTACCGGTGAGTTGAAACGTGAGGAATTTGATCAGGAGTTGATCATGCAATATGCATCGGGACTGGGGGGTAATGAATGAATCAAAAAGAGATGGAGACAAAACGGGAGAATGATTTTCCTGAGACGAAAAAACGCAGGATCAATGTCAAGGATTTTGGCATTTTAATTGTCTTCGTGGTGTTGGTCGCCGTGCTCTCACTGGTATCCAAGAACCACGCCTTCGCCAGCATTGGCAACATCAAGGTCGTTTTGATTCAGACGGCGACCAATGGAATTCTGGCGATGGGTATGATGTTCGTCATCTTGTCGGATGGCATTGACTTGTCGGTTGGTTCGATTATCGGGCTGTCCGGAGTGGTGGCCGCCTCCTTCGCCCATCCGGGTGAATACCCGCTGGTCGTGTCGATCGTGTTGGCGCTGTTGATCGGCGCCGCGGTCGGAGCGATCAACGGTGTCGGCATCGCCTTGGGTGGGTTGCCTCCCTTTATCATGACGCTGGGCACGATGTCGATCGTGCGCGGTCTGGCGCTGATCGCCTCGGGTGGCTCACCGGTGTTCAATGTGAGTGAGGGATTTGAGAACCTCAGCGCGCTGCGTGTCGGTCAGATACCGATCATGGTGATTTATTTCGCGGTGGTCGTCGTAATCGCCACGTTTATTTTATCTATGACTGTGTTTGGACGCAGAATCTACGCGGTCGGCGGTAACGAGACCGCGGCCACGGTGTCCGGCATCAACGTCAACATGATTCGCATTTTGGTCTATACGATTTCGGGATTTTGCGCGGGCATGGCGGGGCTGTTGACCGCCTCACGCACGATCACGGGGTCACCGACCGCGGGAGAGGGATATGAGATGGACGCCATCGCGGCGGTTGTCATCGGCGGAGTCAGCATGTCAGGTGGTGTCGGCAGACCGTATATGGTTGTCATCGGCGCGCTGTTGATCGCTGTGATCGCCAACGGTCTGGATATCCTGGGTATCAACGCGAACTACCAACGGATCGTCAAAGGCGTCATCATTATTTTCGCGGTTCTAATGGATGTCAAAGGCAAGAAGAAACGCACCTGATGTGTTTTGCTTTGCCAATGATAAATAAAAACACAGGAAGAGGAAGAAACATGAAAAAGAAAATTTTCGCACTGGCGTTGGGTCTTGTCATGGCGCTGACCGCGGTCGCGGCCTGCGGCAAGGATGAGGCGAAACCCACAACCACGGCTCCGGCCGGAGACGAGCAACAAAGTGAGGCGACCGGTGAAACCAAGCGCGTTGCCCTGGTGATGAGTCACCTGACAAACGCCTTCACCACTACATTCTCGGAAGCCGCGAAAGAGGAGGCGAAAAGCATCGGCGTCGATCTGACCGTTTTCGATGGTGAAAAAGATGTGGCCACACAGATTGATCAGATCGAGTCCTGCATCGCCCAGGGATATGACGGGATCATGGTCGAACCGGTTTCGGTCGACGGCATCATTCCGGCTGTGAAAAAAGCCAACGAGGCGGACATACCGGTCTTGGCGGTCATCCAAAAAATGAGTGATCAAAGTCTGGCGGCCGGCTATGTGGGCGGCAATGACAAAGGCGCCGGCAAACTGGAAATGGAAAAAGCGGTCGAGGCATTGGGTGGAAAAGGCAGCATCGCCGTGCTGTACGGACCGATGGGCAGTGACGCTCAACTGATCCGCAAAGAAGGCTATGACGAAGTGTTGGCGGACTATCCCGACGTGGAAATCGTGTTTGAGCAGACCGCTAACTGGGTTACGGACGAAGCGCTGAAGATCACCGAGAACTGGCTGGCGAGCGGCACCGAGATCAACGCGGTCGTTTCGCAAAACGACAGCATGGCGATCGGCGCGGCCAAAGCCATCGCGGATGCCGGTAAAACCGAATCCATTCCTGTGTACGGAGTGGACGCGACGCCGGATGGTTTGGACGCGATTGAAAAAGGCACCATGAGTGGCAGCGTCTCTCAGGACACCGCCGGCATGGGCAGACTGTCCGTGCAGACCATCGTCAAAGTCTTGGACGGCGAAACGGTTGAGGACGAAGTGCTGACTCAGGCGATCTGGGTAACTAAAGAAAACGTCGCCGAATTCAAATAATCCGTTCATGTCGCTCCGCTTTGTTTTCTGAAAAATCAGTTCAATGTCTGAGCGACCGGGCTTGATTGTATGATTGAATCGACTCGATCCGCGTCGGGAAATTATCCCGGCGCGGATTCCTTTTTAATGATTGTATACAATTTCCTTGAAATAAATACGAAGATGCCTCATAATGCATGACATCAATCAGAGACTGACGTCTTGTCCAACGACGTTGAATTGAGTTGACGAGACATTTGTAATTAATTTTGAATATTGGAGTGAATATGGGAGCGAAAATCTCTAAAAATCAACTGCTGAGTCAAAGCGTGTACGAGTATGTGCTCGACCTGATCATGAGCAAGGAATTGACACCCGGAGAGAAAATCTCGGAAAGTGAGATCGCGGAAAAATATGGGATCAGCCGCACGCCGGTGCGTGACGCGCTTCGTCAATTGCAAAATGAAGGCGTGATCACGCTTTTTCCGAATCGATTCGCGCAGGTTAGTGAATACACGGAGCAAGACATTCAAGAGGTCGGTTACATGCGATTGGCCCTGGATCAACTGGCGGTCCGACTGGCGCTGCGCTATGGAAGCTTTAACGATTTCAAAGAGTTGGAACGGATCGCGTCGGACTGTTTGGCGGCTTATCACGAAGGTGATCAGCGACTGCGCACGGAGCTGGATGCGAAATTTCATCAAACCTTGAGCAGCATCAGCAAAAACTCTTTGCTGGACAAGTTTCAAAATGAAATCAATATCCGCGTGCAGTTTATTTTGATTTTTTATCGGGATGAACATCAAAATGACGAACGCCACCTGACACAACACATGGACATCGTCGATGCGTTGAAGCAGCATGATGAGGAAAAACTGCTTGCGCTGGTGCACGCTCATTTGGCTAATTTCTACGGACTGGAATGAGAACGGCTTGAGTTGGCGCGCCGGCTGAATGATTTTCAATGATGATCCGGTTGTGTTACCATCAGTTGAAAATCAAATCCGACCTTTGATATGTATGGGAGACTTGAGCATGAAGAGCTTGTTTAATAAACTAACCGCGCTGTCGCTGACCGCGCTGATCGCCATCACCATGTTGGGCGCCTGCGGCAAGGCGAAGGTCGTGGACACCGGCGCCACGGCCGCTTCTCAAAATGAGTCGAGTGGCAACGCTGATGACAGCGTGAAGACTGTAGCTGTGCCGGAGATTCCGGCGGCGGACCCCGAGGCGAAAAAGGAGAGTTTCGCCCACTTTAACGCGGTGGACCTTGAAGGAACTCCTTTCTCCGCGTCCACACTGGGCGATCATAAATTGTTATTCATTAATTTCTGGGGAACGTATTGCCCCCCTTGTCTAAAAGAAATGCCCGATCTGGGTGAGTTGAGCGAAGAATATCCGGAATCCGAAGTCCAATTCATCGGTGTTGTTGTGGATACCATGAGTTCAGACGGATCGTATAGCCCAAGTCAGATCAAACTGGCGAAATACATTGTGGATGAAACCCGGGCGGACTATTCGCATATTCTACCTTCACCTGATCTCGCCACGATCTATCTGGACCAAGTCGATGTGCTTCCAACCACATTGCTGGTTGATTCAGATGGTGAAATTCTGAGCAGCGTGCTTGGCATGCGCACCAAGTCGGATTGGAAACAATTGATCGACGACACTTTAAGTGAATTGAACTGAACAAGCTAAAATGAGCAAGTTGGTGAGCTGAGATGAATCAAAATCGACAAAACTCAGGTGATGGACCGCTTCGGTTGCTCCGTGCGACGCGCGGCGCGCTCCCCACATGGCTTCCAGCCGCGCTGGTTTTCGCCGTGGGCGCGCTGTTGATTGTCCTGGGTGTGTTGAATGGGGATATCGTTCAGCTACTGCAAAAGGCGACTAAAATCTGCTTGGAGTGTATCGGAATTGGCTAAAAAACGAGAAAAAGGTCGCCCGTTGAGTCAGCGCGCGCGTTTGATGATTCAAGTTTGCTTCACAGCGTTGACCAATGGTTATCTGACCGGGTTTGTCCAAGGAAAAATCTACACGGGGCCATTAAAAATGGCTTGCCTGCCGGGCTTGAACTGTTATGCCTGCCCGGGCGCGTTGGGGTCTTGTCCGATTGGCGCGTTGCAAAACTCACTCAGCGCGATCCGGGGAAGACCGTCCATGTACGTGATCGGTTTTCTGCTGGCTGTCGGTTCGCTGATCGGCCGCTTTGTCTGTGGCTTTTTGTGCCCGATCGGCTTGCTTCAGGATCTATTGCATAAAATCCCGTTCGCCAAACGGCACAAACGAAAATCCGCGCCGGGGCACGCCAAGCTTCGTTGGCTAAAGTTCATGATTTTAGCTGTTTTCGTGATCTTGCTGCCGTTCGTGGCGCGCGACGCGATCGGCCTCGGTTCACCTTGGTACTGTAAATATGTCTGTCCGTCAGGAACGATCATGGGTGGCTGGCCGCTCATCGCCGTGAACGAGTCACTGAGAGCGTCGATCGGCTGGCTGTTCACCTGGAAGACGTTGCTGGCCGTGACCTTGATCGGGCTGTCGCTCTTCATCTACCGCCCCTTTTGCAAATATATGTGCCCGCTCGGCGCCATCTATGGGACTTTTAATCGGTTCGCGCTGGTTCGATTTCACATTGATGAGGACAAGTGCGTCCGCTGTGGCGCCTGCACAAGAGTGTGTCCGATGGATATCGATGTGATGAATCAACCCAATAGCGTCGAATGCGTTCGCTGTGGAAAATGTAGAGAGGTTTGTCCGACTCAGGCGATCGAGTTAACGGTTGGGCGAAAGACCATCACTGAAAATGGAAAACGAGAAAAAAGACGGGTTGTTTAGGGGCCCTTGTTTTGTGTCACAGATTGTTAAGATCGACTTTTATGCAGATTGTTAAGACCTTAGTTCTCTAGTATAATGAGATGTGGAATGGTACAGAAAGAGGCGCTTTCGTTGTGCGAAATGCGCCCATTCCTTTGCCCTATCAATTTAAATTTTTTCTCAATATCACAGGAGGATAGTCATGTACAAAATCTTGTCAAAGAAGTATTTAAATGATCTGGTCGTGCAGATGGACATTGAAGCTCCGATGGTCGCCAAAAAAGCGAAAGCCGGTCAGTTCATTATGTTTAGAGTGGACGAGGAGGGTGAGCGCATCCCTTTGACAGTCGCCGGAACGGATCTTGAAAAAGGCACGGTCACGATTATATTTCAAATCGTCGGAGCGGGCACGCGCACTCTGGCGTCAAAAAATGAAGGAGAGTCAATCGTCGACTTCGCCGGCCCACTAGGCAAGCCCTCCGATTTGGAAGGTTACAAATATGCCTGTGTGATCGGTGGTGGAGTTGGAAACGCGATCGCCTATCCTTCCGCCAAGGCTTTGCATGAGAACGGGACGAAGGTCGATGTCATCGCCGGTTTCCGCAACAAAGACATCGTCGTGCTGGAAGAAGAATTCAAGGCGTGTTCCGACAATCTTTATATCACCACGGATGACGGCTCGTATGGGCGTCAGGGTTTCGTCACAGATCAATTGAAAGACCTTCTGGAAGCCGGCACGAAATATGATCTGGTCATCGTCATTGGTCCGGTAATCGTGATGAAGCTGGTGGCCAATCTGACCCGACAATACGGTATTAAAACACTGGTCAGCCTGAACCCGATCATGGTGGACGGAACCGGCATGTGTGGTTGCTGTCGTGTCACCGTCGGTGGCGAGATCAAGTTCGCCTGTGTCGATGGCCCGGAATTTGATGGGCACGAGGTGGATTACGACGAGCTGATGAAGCGCAACACGGTTTACGCGGAGCAGGAGCTCGAAGCTGATCATAAGTGTCGTTCAGGATTGCACGGCTGATCAGGTGAGCGCGTGCGCGCCGCCGGGCTGAATGTTGAAATGCATGTATGTGTTTGATTAAGGAGTAAGACTATGGCCAACATGAATCCAAAAAAAACCCCGATGCCGGTACAAGATCCGAAAGTTCGCAATGAGAATTTTTCGGAAGTCGCTTTGGGCTACACCGCGGAAATGGCGCGGGAGGAAGCCGAGCGTTGCCTGCAATGTAAACATCGCCCTTGTGTAAAGGGCTGTCCGGTCAATGTTCAGATACCGGAATTTTTACAATTAATATGTGATGGCGACTTCGAGGGCGCCTATCAGAAGATCCTCGAGACGAACTCTTTCCCCGCGGTCTGTGGCCGGGTGTGTCCTCAGGAGTCTCAATGTGAAGGCCGCTGTGTGCGTGGTATCAAGCACGAGCCGGTTGGCATTGGACGCCTGGAGCGCTTTGTCGCCGACTACCACAGAGAACAGGTCTGCACCTTCCCGGATAAAGTCGAATCAAATGGTCACAAGGTGGCTATGATTGGTGGCGGCCCCGCGTCATTGAGTTGCGCCGGAGACCTGGCGAAGCTCGGTTATGACGTGACTATTTTTGAGGCCTTGCACACCGCCGGTGGCGTGCTGGTGTACGGCATTCCCGAATTCCGTCTGCCCAAAGACATCGTGTATAACGAAATCGACGCGCTTAAGTCCTTGGGTGTGGAAGTGAACACCAATATATTGATCGGTCAGACACTGACCATAGAGGAACTGTTTGAAATGGGCTACGAGGCCGTCTTCATCGGTTCCGGAGCGGGCCTGCCGAGCTTCCTTGGCATCCCGGGAGAATCGCTGGTTGGCGTCTATTCCGCGAATGAGTACCTGACCCGCGCCAATCTGATGAAAGCGTATCGGGATGACTATCAGACTCCGATCCGCAAGAGCAAAAACGTTGTGGTCGTCGGTGGCGGAAACGTCGCGATGGACTCCGCCCGCACAGCCAAACGTCTGGGCGCTGAGAATGTCTACATTGTCTATCGTCGCTCTTTTGAGGAAATGCCGGCACGTCTCGAAGAAGTTGAACACGCGCAGGAAGAGGGCATCATCTTTAAGAATCTGACCAATCCGGTCAAGATCGATGGTGACAAAAACGGCGAATGTGTCTCGATGACCTGTGTGCGGATGGAATTGGGCGAACCTGACGAGAGTGGTCGTCGCCGTCCGATTGAGATCAAGGGATCCGAGTTCGACATCGAAGTAGACACTGTCATTATCGCAGTCGGAACCTCGCCCAATCCGTTGATCAAGAACACCACAAAGGATCTAGAAGTCAATAAATACGGCTGTGTCGTTACCGACGAGGATGGTCAGACCAGCCGCGAGGGCGTTTTCGCCGGCGGAGACATTGTCACCGGAGCGGCTACCGTGATCAGCGCTTTGGGAGCGGGTAAAGTCGCCGCGGCTTCCATCGAGCGGTATATTCAAGGCAAAGACTGATCGATTTTGTTTTGGCGACTATTAAAGAATATCGATCGCGCGTTCCGGACACGTTCCGGAGCGCGCTTTTTTTCAGAGGATTGTCCGTGAGGCATATTTGTCGAACCATCGAAGATACCATTTATAGTATGATATTTTTAACATCACGAGTGGTGACGCTGAGAGTTGAAAGTGAGATTCTCTAAATGAATGTTATAGACGATCGTAATGCCCGCGGTTCAAGCACCAAAAAGGAGGACCGCGCAAGGCTTCGCGAGATCGTGCGCGCGATGCGCAAACATAAGATTGGCCGTCAGCTATCGCCGATCAAGCTCTATGATCTGATCTGTGAGCTCGGGCCGACGTTCGTCAAGCTTGGCCAGATCCTTTCGATGCGCGACGATCTGTTGCCCAGGGAGTATTGCGAACAGCTGTCGAATCTGCGTTCGGATGTTCAGCCACTCGACTTTTCCACGATTAAGATGGTGTTGGAAACTGAACTGGGCGGACCGGTTGAGAAATTTTTTCTTTCAGTCGATGAGACCGCGAGAGGATCCGCTTCGATCGCGCAGGTTCACGCGGCGATTTTGGCGGACGGGCAAGAGGCCGTGCTGAAGATCCAACGGCCGGGGATATATGAGCGGATGGAGCGGGATATCAGTCTTTTTCGCCGAGTGATCGGCCGGTTGAAAGTGTTCATACCGACGCTCAACAATATGATCGATCTGGATGGAGTGATTCTGGAGATCTGGCATACCGCGCAAAAGGAAATGGATTTTCTGCACGAGGCCAACAACATGGAGCGCTTTGCCACCCTGCATAAAGACACGCCACATACACGGGCGCCACGAGTGTTTCGTGAGTTGACAACGCCGTTGCTGCTCGTCATGGAATTGATCCGCGGACTGCCGATTGATCGGCCGGATGAGTTGAAAAAGGTCGGCGTAGACTCCACAAAACTGAGCAAGGACTTTGTCAATTGCTATTGCAAACAGATCATGGACGATGGTTTCTTTCAGGCCGATCCTCATCCCGGCAATTTGCTTTACAGCGACGGAGACATCGTCTGGCTGGATCTGGGTATGATGGGAGAATTGAGTTATACGGAAAGTTTGATGTTGCGCAAAGCTGTGGAGGCTGCGATCTATCATGATGTGGAGCAGTTAAAGGAAATCATTTTGGATCTGGCCGCGATCGAAGGACATCAGGAGCAGGATGTGGATCACCAAGTCCTGTTTGAGGAAATCGATCGAATGCTCTCCAAATATGTCGCGATGCCGATGGAAGAGATGAACATGGGTGAAATCTTTCAGGAATTTTTGCAGATCGCCTCGGGCCATGGGTTGACGATGCCGGCGGCCGTGACCCTGTTGGGTAGAAGCATACTGACGATCCAAGGGACCTTGGTATTGATGGACCCGACCGTTAATTTCGCCCGGCTGATGAGAGACTACGTCGAGCGCGCCCACTTGAGTCCGGGTGAGATACGCGCCCGGATCGGCAAACAACTTAGAAAAATGGGTGGCTCACTGGAAAAGGCGACGGATTTGCCACAAGACGCGGCGATGCTGGTGAAAAATGTGGCGCGTGGTCGTCTGAAATTTCAGATTGAGTGGTCGCGGGGCAAACAGGAAATTGAAGCTGAGCGGCGCAGGGGGAACAAGCTGATCGCCACGCTGATCGCCGCCGCCTTGTTGCTTTTTTCAGCTATTTTACTGGCGGTTGATTCACGGTTGACCAAAGGCCTTGCGGTCGGCGGATTGAGTTTGGCTCTGCTGATCGCGCTGGGGCTGCTGATTACAATAACTAAAGAGGGCCGAGAGCGCCGTTAGCCTTTAGAGAAAGCGGACCGGTGTGGAGGCGTTAAGGTAGGCTTCGTGGCAGAGCGCGATCTGCTCACGGGTGGTGCGCCGCTCCGACAAAGGAGGCAGTTGGTCCAACGCGAAAAAATCACTGGCGCCGGTTTCGTTGTTTTGTTTAAAAGCGCCACCGATCAGTTCGCAACTGATGAAAAAACGGCAGATGGAAAGGGCGCGCGGCGCTCCGCTAAAGCGATGATCTTGTATCAGCAGCAGCCGGTCGGCCGTGACCTCGTATCCGGATTCCTCGGCTACTTCTTTTTCGGTGTTGCTCCGCAAAGTCTGATCGATGTCGACAAAGCCGCCGGGTATTGACCACAGTCCGTCTGATTTTTCCCGCACCAACAAGATCTTATTTTCCTTGAAGACCACACCTCGAGAATCCATCTTGGGTGTCTGATACCCGGTCTCTCCACAAAACAAATCGTCGACGACTGTGCGTTCGAGGCCACTATGGGTGGCCATGATGTCCGCCGCGATGTCGCGGATCGCGGCGTACCGCTCGCTGTCAAATGGATCGGTGCTGTAAGCCAGACCGGTTTGCGAGAGCGCTTGCAGGCGGACAGCCCAGTCCAGCCAGGGCACTTCGGGTCGAAACGAATCAAATTTCATGGATCACTCCTATTTTAGTGTTTTTCAAGCCGTGTCATGGTATCATTTTACGCTAGAATCTATCAATCACGCATCATCGAATGCAGATGATTTTTAAGAGGAGGCAGACAGCGATGCCGCGTTTTTTTGTGGAACAGGAAATTGTTTCGGAGGCGGATCACATTGTCTTGAACAGCGACGACAGTCACCACATTGTCGATGTGCTGCGCCTGCGCCCGGGTGAGAAAATCGAGGTTTGCGACAGTCATCGCACGCTGTTTTTGTGCGCGATGCCCGGCCGTGCGAGTATCGACCGCCACGCTTTGACGGTGCCGATCCTAAGTCGCCGCCCGGCGGACACCGAACCGCCATACGAGGCTGTCTTGTATCAGGGACTGCCAAAGGGCGATAAGTTTTCCGATATCGTTCGAACTTGTGTAGAGCTGGGTGTTTTTCGAATTGTGCCGGTCATCTGTGAGCGCAGTGTCGCGCGGCCTGATCCCGGTAAGATCGATGCCCGTGTCCGGCGTTGGAACAGCGTCGCCGTGGCGGCGGCGAAACAATGTGGCCGTTCGTTGTTGCCGAGTGTTGAGAGGGCATTGACATTCGGCGCCGCGTTGGCGGACTTCACGGCCTCGCGTGATGATGAGACTTTGGCCTTTGTGCCATACGAGGCGGAAGATTCAGTTTCGTTGCGCCATTTCCTGGAAGACTATGAGAGGAAGAATCAATTCGCCGCTCCACCGCGCCGGATCTGTTTCTTTGTCGGTCCGGAGGGTGGATTCTCGGCGGCGGAGATCGGTCAGTTTCGTAAACTTGGCTTCTCCACCGTCACTTTAGGACCGCGAATTTTGCGAACCGAGACGGCGGGCAGCGCGGTGCTGGCGATGTTGGGCTACAAGTTTGAACAGGATTGGTCTATAATTTAATCTCAGTTGACAAGAAAAAGGAGACCGACATGGCGGAGAGTATACTTGGATTAAAGCGTAGCTGCATGTGCGCTGAGGTGGAGGATGGACTGATTGGACAGACCCTGACAATGATGGGTTGGTGTCACAAGCAACGCGACCTGGGCGCGGTGATTTTCATCACATTGCGCGATCGCAGTGGAGAGATCCAATTATTGATCGACGAGAACTGTCTGCCCGAAGTCCGCGAAAAGGCGGCGCGGGTGCGCGGTGAGTTTGTGCTGGCGGCGCGTGGCGTACTGCAAAAACGCCAAGCTCCGAATCCTGATATGCCGACCGGCATGGTTGAGCTTCATGTCAGCGAACTGCGGATTCTCAGCGAGGCGAAAACACCTCCATTTTATATCGAGGAGAACATCGACGCGCGTGAGTCATTGCGGTTGAAACACCGCTATCTTGACCTGCGTCGACCGGACATGCTCAAACGCTTTATGTTGCGCGACCGTGTGGTCAAGATCACCCATGATTATTTCAATGAAGAAGGATTCCTGGATGTTGAGACGCCAATGCTCGGCAAGAGCACGCCAGAAGGCGCCCGCGACTATTTGGTGCCCAGCCGCGTCTATCCCGGCAGATTTTTCGCGCTTCCCCAGTCACCCCAGCTTTATAAACAACTGTTGATGGTATCGGGTTTTGATCGCTATATACAGATCGCGAAATGTTTCCGCGACGAGGACCTGCGCGCCGACCGTCAGCCGGAGTTCACTCAAGTTGATCTTGAGATGTCGTTTGTGGATGAGGACGATGTGATGGCGGTGACCGAAGGATATGTGGCGCGCGTCTACAAGGAGCTGTTCGATGAGGACATCACCTTGCCGCTGCCCAGAATGCCTTATCAGGAGGCGATGTCCCGCTTCGGCTCCGACAAGCCCGATCTGCGGTTTGGTATGGAATTGCGAGACTTGACCGAGTTTGCCCGCAAGATTGAATTCCCGGTCTTCGAGAACGCTTTGCAAGAAGCCAATGGGGCGGTGCTGGCGATCGTCGTGCCCGGCGGCGCGTCGATGACGCGAAAGCAGATTGATTCGTTGGCTGAATATGTCAAGACCTATCGTCTGGGCGGTTTGCCCTGGGTTGCGCCCGCCGCCAAAGGTGAGAAACCGCGCGGCTCAATCTTAAAATTTTTTGATGAGACTCAGCTGGACGAATTGTCTGCCCTTTCAGACGCGGTGCCGGGTGATTTAATCCTGATCGCCGCCGGCCCGATCGATTTGATCCGGGAAGGTCTGGGGCAATTGCGCTGTGAAGTGGCCCGACGTCTGAACCTTTTGGAAGGAAAGCCGCATGAGTTGTTGTGGGTGACAGGATTTCCTTTGCTGGAATATGATGAGGAGGAAGGTCGCTACACGGCCAAGCATCATCCGTTCACCATGCCGGTGGAAGAAGACATTGAATTATTGAAGACGGATCCCGGGCAGGTGCGCGCCAAAGCGTATGATATCATCTTGAATGGCTCTGAGCTCGGTGGCGGATCCATCCGTATTCATGACCAGGACTTGCAGCGTGAGATGTTTAAATTGCTGGGCTTCAGCGATGAGCAGGCATGGGAAAATTTTGGCTTTTTGCTGGAGGCGTTCCAATACGGTGTGCCGCCACATGGTGGACTGGCGATCGGATTGGATCGACTGATCATGTTGCTGACGGACGCGACAAGCATACGGGATGTGATCGCTTTTCCGAAAGTGCAAAACTCATCTTGCCTGATGACGTCCGCTCCCGGATTGGTGACCGACGATCAAATCGCGGAGCTGGGCATCGCGATCACCGCCGCGGCCATTGATGATCTTGAGCAGACTGACACGCAGACCACCTGACCGAACAGCGGTCCAAAATCAATTGTAGGAAAAGGTAATGCGAACGTGAAAAAAAATAAATGGTCCGACGCCAGCAGCGCCGAGCTTGAGGACCGGGCGCCGGTTCGCCGGACGAAAGGCCCGACTGTCCCGACCCCGGCCCACCCTGAAAAGTTGCTTGAGGAATTGAGCGCCAAAGAACGAGAGCGTGCCTCGCGGGCGAATTGGGCGCGGACCGAAGATGAGACTTCACCCCACCACCCCAAGCCACCGACGAAAAAAATGACCGCGATTGAAGTCTTGACCGAGTTGTTGGACTGGGTCAAGTATATTCTGATCGCGCTGCTGATCGGCTTGTTGCTGACCACCTTTGTCATTCAGAGGAATGAAATCATGGGTGATTCGATGAGTCCGGCCCTGCACGATGGCGATCAGGTGATCGTGCAGAAACTGTCCGTTCGCTGGGATGGGTTGCAGTACGGTGACATCGTCACCATGCATGGCTCGATGGTTCCCGGCGGCTACGGCATGGCGGAAGATCTCGTCAAGCGGATTGTCGGCAGGCCGGGAGATTTGATTGAGATCAAAAATGGTGGTGTCTACCGAAACGGCGAACGGTTGCTGGAGAGCTATCTCACCGAAGGTGTATCGACGCAGCCGATCAATCCGGATTATAGCGAGGTCAGATTGGGTGAAAATGAATACTATGTGTTGGGAGACAATCGCGACAACAGCAGGGACAGCCGCGAATTTGGCCCGGTGCCGCACAGCTCGGTGATTGGTGAGCTGTTGATCCGCTTCTTTCCGTTTGATTCATTCGGCTTGGTCCGATGAACATTTTATTAGGTTGAGGTTTGAATGACGTCCGAAAGACAAAAACATATCAGAAATTTTTCAATCATCGCGCATATCGACCACGGTAAATCGACCCTGGCCGATCGTATGATTGAGCATACCGGAGTGCTGACCGAGCGCGAGATGCAAAGTCAGGTGCTCGATAACATGGATATCGAACGGGAGCGGGGCATCACGATAAAGGCCCAGGCGACCCGTATGTTGTATGAAGCAAAAGATGGCGAGACTTACACATTGAACTTAATCGACACGCCCGGACACGTTGACTTTAACTACGAAGTCAGCCGCAGCCTGGCGGCCTGCGACGGCGCAGTGCTGGTCGTGGACGCGGCTCAAGGGGTGGAAGCGCAGACCCTCGCGAACGTCTATCTGGCGATCGACTCGGATCTCGAGGTGCTGCCGGTCATCAATAAAATCGACCTTCCCTCGGCGCAGCCTGAGGTTGTTCGTCAGGAGATTGAGGACGTGATCGGCCTGGACGCCTCAATGGCGCCGCTGATCTCGGCGAAAGCCAACCTCAACATAGAAGAGGTGCTCGAAAAGATTGTGACGGAGCTGCCGCCACCGACCGGACCGGAAGAAGGACCTCTGAGGGCGCTTGTCTTTGATTCCAAATATGATTCTTATAGAGGTGTGATTGTCCACCTGCGCGTCATGGAAGGACAGGTGAGCGTCGGAGACGAGATCAAGCTGATGCACACCGGGAAAGTATATACCGTCACCGAGCTTGGTTTCTTCCGTCCCGGAGCGCTGCTTCCCGGCGAGACCTTGTGCGCGGGAGATGTTGGCTACCTGGTCGCGAGCATTAAAAATGTCCGTGATACCGAGGTAGGTGACACCATCACGTTGGCGAGCAACGCCGCGCTGGAACCACTGCCCGGCTACAAACCTGTACAACAGATGGTCTATTGTGGTCTGTACCCCACCGACAACGCCCGTTATCCCGAGCTGCGCGAAGCGCTGGAGAAATTACAGATCAACGACGCGGCGCTGACGTTCGAGGCGGAGACCTCAATCGCGTTGGGATTCGGCTTTCGTTGCGGTTTTTTGGGCCTGTTGCACTACGAGATTGTGCAGGAGCGTCTTGAGCGAGAGTTTGACATGAGCCTGATTTCGACCGCGCCTTCGGTTGAATACCATATGGTGTTGACCGACGGGCAGTCATTGAGCCTGGACAATCCGACCAATATGCCCGATCCTGCGCTGATCGATCACATCGATGAACCGATCGTGGACGCGGAAATTTTGACTCCGAAGGAATTTGTCGGAAATATCATGGAGCTATGTCAGGAACGACGTGGAACTTATGTCAACATGACCTATCTCGACGAAAACCGGGTTTCGCTACATTATGACATGCCGCTCAACGAGATCATCTATAACTTCTTTGACGCCTTGAAATCACGAAGTCGCGGTTTTGCTTCATTGAATTATGAATTCAAACGATACGATCGCGCGGATCTGGTCAAATTGGACATTCTGCTTAACGGCGAAGTGGTCGACGCGCTTTCGTTCATTGTGCACGCCGACAACGCCTACGCGCGAGCCAGGAAGATGGTTGAAAAGCTCAAAGAGAACATTCCCCGCCAACAATTCGAAGTGCCGATTCAGGCGGCCATTGGCGGTAAAGTGATCGCGCGCGAGACGGTGCGAGCTTACCGCAAGGATGTCATTGCGAAGTGTTATGGTGGTGACATCACCCGTAAAAAGAAATTGCTTGAAAAGCAAAAAGAAGGAAAAAAGCGGATGCGCCAGGTCGGCTCGGTCGAAGTGCCGCAAGAGGCGTTTATGAGCGTGCTGAAGTTGGATGAGGATTGATGATTGGTAGCCACTTACCGAACGTTGTTTGGCGTGGTTCGTCGGTGACTGTGAAGGAAGGGCGACTATGAAATCGGTGGTTTTGTATGGTGGCAAATATGGAGCGGCGGAACGCTATGCGCGTGAACTTGCCCAAAAAATAGATTGTCCCTGTTTCTCATACAAGGAAATCAAGATACTTGCCCCTTATGAGCGCGTCATATATCTGGGCTCTCTTTATGAACAAGGTGTCTGTGGATTGAAACAGACCTTGAAACGAGTGGCGAAGGCCGGTGATCCGGAGTTTGTGCTTGCCACAGTGGGGCTTGGTGATCCGACCAACAAGGTGAACACCGATTGCATAAAGAAATCTTTGCGCGATCAAATGTCCGTTCGACAATATGATCAGACAAAGCTCTATCATCTGCGCGGGGCATTTGACTATTCGATACTGGGCCGGGGTCATAAGCTTATGATGCGCCTACTCTATGGTCGGCTTAAGAAAGTCCCCGCAGAAGAGCGCAGCGCTCAGGAAAAGATGATCTATGAGACATACGGTCAGGCGGTGGACTTCGTCGACTTCTCGACGCTGGATCCATTGATCAGCGACTTGGCAGTGTGATTGACTGAAAGGAGTGAAGCCACTCTGACCCGGGTTGGCTCACCTTGAATCACTTCCTTGGTTCAGTTATAATTTCTATGCGATTCTCGCGGATGTGGTGGAATTGGCAGACACGCCAGATTTAGGTTCTGGTGGAGAGATCCATGCAGGTTCAAGTCCTGTCATCCGCACCAAGAAGGAAAATCCGCTCCGACCGGGGCGGATTTTTTATTG
>CAZAPS010000014.1:0-36746 GCA_964487355.1 uncultured Oscillospiraceae bacterium | reverse complement strand
TTCTGCATTTTTAAGGAACTTAGTTCTTCAAAAGCGGACTTACTTTTGCAATCAATCTGATTTAGTTGTGAAATATACTTATGACTCAGACTCGACTAACTTAGATCGACTCATGTGTGGAGCGAGGATGCTTGTGACGCGCTCATTTGCCAGCAACAACAGCGACGCCATGACGATCAGGACGACCGGCATGATGTGATAGCCGACCCGCTTGAACAACCAGCCAACGATGGGAGCGGACACACCTCCGCCGATAAATGAGGCGGACATCTGAAAACCGATCGGGTTGACCTTGCCAACCGTGCCAAATCGCAGCGGAGACAAGGACAGAAGGGTCGCGAAGATCGGACCACAGCCAAAGCCAACCAGGAAGACCAGGGCCAGGCTGACAAGCGCTCCGGAAGGGAATAGTAGGGCGATGGCTCCACCGATGACCAGACCGATGGAGAATCGAATGATATTCTCGGGCCGCATCCTGGCGCTGGTGAAACCGTTCAGGATTCTCGATACTGTGAGACCGGTGAAAAATATCGCGACCGCGCGTGAGGCGATGGCTTCGTTCATTCCACGGGTATGGATCAAAAAGGTGGAGAACCACATGGAGCAGGCGACTTCGGTCGATATGTACAAAAAGAAGCTGGCGGCGGCCCAGGGCATGCCTTTCATTCGGAGTGGATGAAGATACGCGTTTATGGCGCGAAAATCAGCGGGCGGGACTCTGTCAAGGTGAACACGATGCTTTCCGGCGTGTGCCCAAAGTTTAAGAGTCGCCAACAAGATCGTCACGATAAACAATTGGAGGGCGGCGATGATCATATATAACTTGCGCCAACCATTGGGCTGCCTGATCAGACCGGACATCATTAACGGAGCGATGATCGCGCCGATACCGAAAGCGCTTTGCAACCAGTTCACATATCTGGGCTGATAATTAATCGTCACAAAATTGTTGAAGCCTGAATCCAAAACGCCGGTGCCGAAACCGAGTGGAAAAGCCGACAGCAAGATCCCGGCGTACGACGGGGCGACGGCGAAACCGACCCAGGAAACAGTCATGACGCCGGCGGCGGCGGTCGCGACTTTCGCGATACTGAAACGCGACACCATTTTACCCAGCATGTATGAGGCCAGCACCACGCCGATTGTCCGGGCTGAAGACACATAACCGCCATAGCTTACCGGTAAAGCAAACTCGGACTCGATCGCCGGCCAGGCAACACCGATCAACGAATCGGAAAAGCCAATGCTGATAAAAGTAAAGCAGATAACCAATAGCAAAAACAAATGAGACCTTGCCGAGTCTGTTCTTTTTGTCGCGGTTGTTTTCAATTTTTTCCTCTCAAGTCTGTTGTAGGTCACTGATACAGATTACGGTCACTTGATCAATCGTGGGCTCCGTCAAAACGCGGATTTCAGGTGGAACTTGAAGGAGCCATATATGGGGCTAGAATGTTTGTGGTCCGCTCATTTGCCAGCAGCATCAACAAGGCCATGATTGCCAGCGTGACAGGCATGACGTTATACCCAATCTTCTTGAACAGCCAACCAACGAACGGGGCGGACACACCACTGACAATAAAGGCAATGGACATCTGAAAACCGATTGGGTTGACTTTTCCGGTGGTGCCAAAGCGTATTGGAGACAAAGATAAAAAAGTCGCGAAAATCGGCCCACAACCAAAGCCGGTCAGAAATACCAAGGCCAGGCTGACGATCGTCCCGGAGGTGAAGATCAAAGAGCCGGTTCCAATGATGATACAGCCGACCCCAAATCGGACAATATATTTTGCTTCCACACGTGTATTGACGAAACCGTTCAAAAGTCTCGCCAGGGTCAATCCGATGAAAAAAATGGCAACCGCGCGGGAGGCGACGGCCTCGTCCATTCCTCGAGTTTGGATCAAAAAGGTGGAAAACCACATGGAGGAGATAACCTCGATCGACATGTATAAAAACACACTGGCGGTTGAGCAGAGCATGCCTTTCATTTTAATAGGATGAAGATTAGCGTTGATGGCATGGAGTTTGCCGCCGGGAGACGAGCTGACTTCAGCGCGCTGTTCCTCCACATGCTGCCATAGTTTGACGGTTGAGAGCAAAACGAGCACCATGAAAAATTGCAGAGCCGCGATAATCAGATATATCTTGCGCCAGCCACCCGGTTGTTTGATCAAGCCCGACATCATCAAGGGAGCGACGATCGCGCCGATGCCAAAACCGCTATGTAACCAGCTGAGGTGCTTGGGTTTATAATGAACAGCCACTAAATTATTGAACCCCGAATCCACAGCGCCGGTACCGAAACCCAGTGGAAAGGCGGAGAACAAAATCCAACCATAAGATGGGGCGATCGCGAAACCAATCCAGGCCAGCGTCATCACAGTCGTGGAGAAGATGGCGACCTTCGCGATGCCGAAGCGAGACAACATCTTGCCCAGCAAATATGAGGCGAACACCACACCGACCATTCGGGCGGAAGATACATAGCCGCCATAAATCACCGACAGCGAAAACTCAGTCTCAATCGCCGGCCAGGCTGCGCCGATCAGCGAGCTGGAAAAACCGGTGCTGAGGAAAGTGGCGCAAACCACAAATAGTAGAATCATGCGGGAACGGTAGCCGGCCCGGCCTGAATCGTCATTTTTTACCACAGCTGTTTTCAATTTTTTCCTCCGACTTCTTTTTTTAAGGCTCCGGATTGATTTATGTGTGGCTCCAGAATGTTCGTGGCCCGCTCGTTCGACAGCAGCATCAAGACCGCGATAATCACCAGCACGACAGGCATGACGTTATAGCCAATCTGCCTAAACAACCAGCCGACAATCGGGGCGGACACACCCCCGCCGATAAAAGAGGACGACATTTGAAAGCCGATCGGATTGACCTTGCCGGTCGAGCCGAAACGCTGTGGAGACATGGACAACAAAGTCGCGAATATTGGGCCGAAGCCAAAACCGATTAAGAACACCAAAGCCAAGCTGACGATCGCTCCCGAAGGAAACAACATCAGGGCGAGAGCGCCGACAATGACACAGCCGATGCCGAATCGGATGATGTGTCTTGGTTCTACGCGCATGCTGGCAAATCCGTTTAGAAATCTCGACAAGGTCAATCCGGTGAAAAAAATCGCGACTGCGCGAGAGGAAACTGCCTCATCCATTTCGCGGGTCTGAATCAAAAAAGTTGAAAACCACATGGAAGAGATGACTTCGGCCGAAGTGTATAAAAAGAAACTGGCGGCCGACCAGGGCATTCCTTTCATTTTAAGTGGATGGAGGTTCGCGTTGACGGCGCGGAAGTCGCCGGTGGGCAATGTGCTTTGGTCGGCACGTTGCTGCTTGACCTGACTCCACAATCTGTAGGTTAAAAACAGGATTATTACGATGAAAAATTCGATGGCGGCAATGATTAGATACAGTTTACGCCAGCCGTTGGGTTGTTTGATCATCCCTGACATCATCAATGGAGCGACGATCGCGCCGATACCAAAGCAAGTGTGCAGCAAATTGATGTGTTTGGATTCATAGTTGGTGGCAACGAAATCATTAAAACCCGAATCTAAGGCGCCGGTTCCGAAACCGAGAGGGAAGGCGGAGAATAAAATCCAACCGTAAGATGGAGCGATCGCGAAACCAATCCAGGACACCGTCATTAAAATCGCCGCGGAGACCGCGACTTTCGCGACACCAAGGCGCGACAACATCTTACCCAACAAGTACGATGCCACTACCACGCCAATTGTGCGGGCGGACGAAACATAACCGCCATAAGTCACCGGCAAGGAGAACTCAGTCTCGATTGCGGGCCAGGCCACGCCGATCAGCGAGCCGGAGAATCCGACGCTGATAAAAGTCAGGCAAATCGCCAGCAACAGGACCATGCGAGGCCGTCCACCGACCTGCCTCGAACCAATATTGTTTGTCGCAATAGTTTTCAAATCTTTTTCTCCAACCCTTTCATGCTCAGCGAGATTCGCCGTTTCTTTTGATCAACCTCCAAGACACGCACCGTGACAACCTGATCGGCGTGAACCACAGTGGTCGGATCGCTGACGAAGTGATCCGCCAACTGAGAAATGTGCACCAAGCCATCCTGATGAACGCCGATATCGACAAAGGCGCCGAACGCGACCACATTGCGCACCACACCCTGTACGATCATATCAGGTTTTAAGTCATCAATGTCACTGATATCCGCGCTTCGCGTAGGGAATTGATAATCCTTTCTGCCGTCTCGCCCCGCTTTTGACAGGTCGTCCAATATTTGACGCAAAGTGGAGGGTCCGATTTCCAACTCGACGCTCAACCGCTTCGTTCCATAAGCGTCGGCGTCTTTTTTCAGATCAAGGCCATGACCGGCCGACAGCGCGTCGACGGCGCGACCGGCAACATTGGGATCGGATATCAACAAGTTGATCAGTCGTCTTGTCGCTGAATAGGACTCGGGATGGACAGCGGTGTTGTCCAATGGTTCCAAACCATCCGGAACACGTAGAAAGCCGGCGCACAACTCAAAGGCTTTGGGCCCCAGACGTGGCACCTTCAATAGGTCGGCGCGAGTTTGAAAGGACCCGTTCTCTTCACGGAATTGATAAATATTACTCGCGAGGCCGGCGGTGATGCCGGAGATATGGGAGAGCAAGGATTTAGAGGCGACGTTCAGATCGGCACCGGTTTGGTTGACGCAATCTTCCACAACCTCATCCAGACGCACGGCAAGTTGCTTTTGATCCATGTCATGCTGATATTGTCCCACCCCCAGCGCGGCGGGTTCGATTTTCACCAGTTCGGCCAATGGATCCTGCAACCTGCGCGCCAGCGAGATCGCGCTTCTGAGCTCCACCGGAAGATCAGGAAACTCTTCGGATCCTGCTTCCGAGGCTGAGTAAATGGAGGCGCCGGACTCGTTCACAATGACCACGGGCATATCGGATCGTTTCCGGCTGTCAGTTTGTGAGCTGAGGTCTTTAGACCGCTCGTTTAGCCAGGCGCGCACGAATTGTTCGGTCTCACGGGTGGCGGTCCCGTTGCCCAGCGCGATCACATCCACATCGTGGGCGATGACCAGGCGATCCAGCACACGTCGAGAGTTCCGGATGTCCTCGCGTGGCTTGACCGGAAAAATCACCGCGGTGTCGAGCACGGCTCCATGCCTGTCTGTGACCGCTACTTTACAGCCGTTGCGATAACCCGGATCCAAGGCAAGCACGACATGGTCGCGCAAAGGAGGCGCCATTAAAGTGTTTCGGAGGTTTTTGCTAAATAGTGACAGCGCTTCGATTTCCGCCATTGACTTGAGATCGGAACGCAACTCAGTCTCCAGAGAGGGACGCAACAGGCGCCCCCAACTATCCATGATCGCCAGGTCGCGCTGCCGAGCGACAAAAGAATCGAGCGCCTTATCGCCCTTTTGGTTTTGAAAATATCGATCCATTAAGTGAAACGCCCGATCCGGTTCCATTTCGATGCGAGGGGTCAGGTAACCTTCCCGTTCACCGCGGTTGATGGCGAGGACTTGATATCCTTTCATCTGCCTGAATGGCTGACGAAAGGTTTCGTATTGCTTGTAAAGCGCCATCTTCGCGGATGTCGCCTCATCATCGTCGCCTGCCGCGCGCTTGCGCGTCTTGATTTTGCAGGAGAAGACACCTTGTTCCATGAGCGATCTTCGTGTGGATGCGCGGACGGCCGGATCATCGCTGATTTCTTCGGCCAGGATGTCACGCGCTCCCTTTAAGCAAGCTTCGGTGAAGTCAGGTTCAGCATGCAAGTCATTTGTATCAGCTGAGGTGTTTTTCGAAAGTTGAGCTATGAAATTCAACAGCGTCCGTCGATCGCAGATGGAGTCACGCAATAAATCCGCCAAGGGCTGCAGCCCGGCATCTCTGGCGTCGGACGCCCTGGTTCTTCGTTTGGGTCTAAACGGACGATAAATATCCTCAATCGCTTTGAGGGTGTCCGCCTTGCTCAGCGCTTCCAAAAGCGCCGGTGTCAATTTATCCATGTTTTCCAACAAACGCGCGGTTTCTTCACGTTTGGCGATCAGGTTTCGCTCGGCCTCCAACCGATGAGACAACTCGCGAAGCCGGATGTCATCCAGGCCACCGGTCCGATCTTGCCGATACCGCGCGATGAAAGGCACGGTGGCGCCCTCGTCCAACAATTGGACAGCGGCGCTGACCTGATCGTCGCGGATTTGCAAGGTGGTGGACAATCTGCGAATCAACTTGGCGTGATTATTTTTTTGAACCGGATCGCCGCTGGTCGGCGCCTCGATAATCGTAGACATTTTTTGCGAATCCTTTCCGGACAATATCATTGTCGATTCAACAGGTTATATAAATTGTGAATGAAACACTCGGTTGATATCTATAAAAAAATGAACTTTCATTTTATAACAAATAGGGTACAATGCACTTTACTGATGTATATTCATCTGAATAAGACTGTTTGGTTGAACAGCGAAGTGCGATGGGATCGCAGTGCAAGGAGGATCTTTATGACAGATTCAGCGGTAGATGTTCGGGGAAACAACGAACCCTCGCCTGTGCGGGGCAGGAAAAAATATCCTGTTCGGGATTATATCACGAATGTGTTGAACGGTATGGCGTGGGGATTGTTCTCATCACTTTTGATTGGCCTGATCATTAAGCAGATTGGCATGCTGACCGGATTTGAGATTTTGGTCACCATCGGCAACATCGCGCAAAAAATCATGGGACCGGCGATCGGTGTCGGCGTAGCCTACGCGCTCAAGAGTCCAAACCTGGTGGTAATGAGCTGCGCGTCGGTCGGCGCGATTGGCGCCGGCACTGTTGTGTTGACCGGAGCGGTGGCGTCGATCCAGACCGGTGAGCCATTTGGCGCGTTTGTCGCCGCCCTCATTGGCGCCGAGCTCGGCCGGCTGGTCGCGGGCAAGACGAAAGTGGACATCGTGATCGTGCCGTTGACGACTATCCTGACAGGTGGCCTCGCCGGTATTTTCATCAGTCCGATCATGTCCTCGTTCATGAACAGCTTGGGCGCGCTGATCAACCGCGCGACCGAGCTTCAGCCGATTCCAATGGGCATCGTCATCTCGATTTTGATGGGTATGATTCTAACATTGCCGATTTCCTCCGCCGCGCTGGCTATTTCATTAAATTTAAGCGGATTGGCGGCGGGTGCCGCGACGATTGGCTGCTCGGCCAACATGATTGGTTTCGCAGTCGCCTCTTTTCATGACAATGGCGTCGGTGGCCTGATCGCTCAAGGTCTCGGGACCTCGATGTTGCAGGTGCCGAACATCATTAAGAAACCCATTATATGGCTGCCCGCGATTGTCAGCAGCGCGGTGCTGGGACCCATCTCCACAGCTGTGCTGGGCTTGACTTCCAACGCTTCCGGAGCGGGCATGGGCACCTCGGGACTGGTCGGACAATTCGCGATGATCGAGGTGATGGGGACATCCGGTGTGGTGTTGCTGCAAATCTTTCTTATGAATTTTCTCGCGCCGGGGATTCTAGCCTGGGGAATCTGTAAATTCATGCGGGTCAAGGGCTGGATTTCAAGTGGTGACATGAAGCTCAGCAATTGATTCTTCGAGTCTATCCACAACTCTGCCCACTATGACACGTTTTGGTAACTGACATGTAACCCTCGCTCAATAATCAAGGTCTATAATCAACTGTGAATATTTTATTCACGATACTGGTCTGACTGTGTCTTGCGACATGATCAGACCACGCAACTTGAAATGGAGGACCGAAGGATTATGAAGCGTAGACGGATCATTGTGGCCGTTCTCGCCATGTTCGCCTTTTGGGTCAGCGTGTTCAATCAGTCCACCGCCGTGCAGGCGGCGGAAAAGGGCGCGGATGTGAAGGTTAAGGTGCATTGGCAATCTGATTCCGATGACCGTTTCACAGCCGCCATGCCCAAGGAAGTATTTGCCAAACTGAAAGACATGTCGATCAAATTGGTGGGTGTGGAGGAAAACCAGGACCCGGTTGAGCTTTCATTCGTGAAAAATAAAGATGGAAACTTAGTTTTTGTCACTGACAAAACAGTTTCGTCTGACACGGAATGGAGACTCAAGTACTCATTGCCGGACGGTTTCTCATCAAAAGCAGGTGCGTCGGTTTCAGACGATGTGTATCTGGGCTCGGTCAGTGACAGAGAGTTTGACGATGATTCGGACGAAGCGATGTATCGGCCATTTAAGGTCAAACAGTCTGATGTGACTGTCTATATCGCCATCACCGCGAAATCTGAAGACTCAGCTGAGTCAGACGATGTCGATTCGACAGAATCGTCTTCGTCAGACACGGATCGTTCCGACAACATTTCGGATCCGGAGGCGACGACTGATGATGTGGATTCTCAAGATTCCACCGAACAGGTCGAAAACGAACCGACGGAAAAAGAGCCGGACGAGACAGTCACGGATTTGCCGGAAGACAAGGCGGAGCCGGAGATGGACGAGGACTTGACAAAACCGGGTGAGCCGATGGAGAATGGCAGCATTTCTTCCGAAAAAGAAGATCAGGTGAAAGACAGCGAGACTTTATCGACAAAGCCGAGCGAGTCGATCCAAAGACCGGGACCCACCGGGACGGTTGAAGCTGAATTGACGGTGGAAAAACTCCAGATCACACTCTCAGGCGCGCAAAATATTTTGGCGAAAGGCGACTCGAATCCGACCGACGGGAAAAATCCGGTCGATCAGACGAACAAAGATTCAGCCAACCTGCCGGAAGCGAAGACTCAGGCGAACGCGGACGTCTCACAGAAGGATGACGAAAGTCAGTCGGCGGATGATTATGAGAATTATCCCAAAACCCGGATTGTGAGTGCCATGGCCGACATGAGTCAGGTATCCGGTGAAATCTCGGCAAATGCGCGAATCGTCAAGCGGTCAAGCGCGATCTTGCCGATGAGCGATGTGCTTGCGCAAGGTGATGAGAATACCAATGACGATGAACAAGATGACGAATCGAACGACTCGGACTTGAAGGATGACTCTTCGACCGAATCCACTGACGAGGCTGATCCTCAGCCGGAAGCTGTGTTGCGACCGGTGTCGGATGGCTCAAGTCAGCTATTATCCACAGACAAACCTGTGACGATCAAGGAAAACTCTTCGTTCGCCCCGGGTAAGACAACGTCTCCGGCGCTGTCGCTTGATAAGATTGACAAAGTGATATCTCAATCAAATAAGACGATGCCGCAGATAGGCGCGGTGACCCAGTTCCCGGCGACCGGTGAACATGAAAGGGACTTCGCCCGTGACGTTGCCGGAATCATGCTGCTATTGCTCGCCGGATCGCTGATTGTCGTAAGCGTCAGACGGCGTAAGATACCGGTGGACAATTAATTTTCACGACACGGAACAATCGATTCACAGATGGAAAAAGAAAACACACCTCGCAAAGACTTTGCGAGGTGTGTTTTTATGATTGAAATCGTTTAAGAGGGTAGATTACTTGGCTGATTCTTCCAGTGTTTTGTGAATTTTATCCTTAACTTCGGCGACGCTGTCCGGATAGGCTTCCATCATATAGATCTCGCGGCCGGGGATCAGGTAAGAGTTCAGGCCCGGTTTGCCGGTCCCTTTGACATCGATCATTTCGGTGGTCCAGGGGGATCGATCGACAATCATCTGATTCACCAGCTTGACCATGTCCTCGGTTGGCATGTTGGTTTGAACTGAACCTTCAACGGAGTTTAGCACATCGCGATAATTCAACAAAAACTCCGGCTGATTGATCCGTTTGAAGATCGCCAAAATGACACGTTCCTGGTTCCTGCCACGATCGAAGTCACCACCCGCCAGATTATGCCGCTCGCGCGAAAAGGCCAATGCCTGTTCACCATTCATATGAACAGTCCCGGCCGGGAAATTATAATAATCAGTGTTGAAAGAGACCGGATTCTCGACATCAATGCCGCCTATCTGATCGACTATGGTGATCAAAGAGGTGAAGTTGACTCTGGCGTAATAGTTGATGTCAATGTCCAAAAAGTCTTCCAGTGTCTGGATGGATGACTCAACACCATAGATGCCCGCGTGCGTCAACTTGTCATTATGTCCGCCGCCACCGCCGGCTATTGGCAGGTAGGTGTCGCGCGGAACGGAAGTGAGCAACAACTGGTTGCTGTCGGGATTGATTGTCATGATGATGTTCACATCAGAGTTTGAAACGGAACTGATCGAACCGTAGGTATCTATGCCGCTGATGTAGACGTTAAATCCTTTTTTCGCAGTGTCGACCGGTTTCGCCACGTCCTGAACCTTCTTTTCGATCGCCCATTCGTCGATCACACGGGTCTCGATGGAGAAGTTCGGGTGGGTGTCCAGCACGTTGCTCAGCATCGCGTTCTTGAAGACGATCGCCTCACACTCGCCGCTATATAAATTGTCCACCGCCTCGTGATAGGAGGACACATTGGTGAATGGCAGCTGAATGTTGAATCTGGAGTTCAATGAGGTCGCGTACGCGTCGATGATCTCGCTATCCGTGCGCAGCGGCGCGTGGATGGTTTTATCGATGATGTCCACGGGTGCCTGATAGGGTGAGTCCGCCATCACAACCAGGGAAAGGGAGGTGCTGCGCACGTTCTTATTTTCATTGATCGCGTCCAGCGCGTTGACTCCGTAATAAAGGTAGTATCCAAACGCGCCCATGATGATTGAAAAGACAAGTGACAAGGCGATCGCGGTGCGTACCCGCGCTTTTCTACTCTGCCCCGCGATCAAAAGAATCCAAACGATGAGATTGACGAGAACGATGACTCCGATCGCGATGGATCGATGAAGTTGGGGAAAGACGCCATAGCGAAGCAATAGGTAACAGACGGCGGCGGAAAGCGCCAACAACACAAGCGCGAGCAGCCAGCTGAACACTCTGGTAACCACCGCAGGTTTCCCCCGTTTGGGCTTGACCGCCACGATCGTCTCGCTTTTTCTTACGGTTGGTCGCCGTTCACGACCCGGAGGAAACTCGGCACCCGAATCATAATTTTTTTGATTTTTTTTCATGTTGCTTGAAACCTCAATTCTTAAAGACAAGGTGATCTTCAATCTGGTGATTTGGACGATTCCCATGATTCTGTGATTAGGTCACTGATTCAGCATTTATTGTAGCATGTATTGTCACGTGATTCCCTAACTTTCAGAGTTTTTTGAGTGTTTTTTATAGACTTATGTGGCGTCGACCCATCCTCAAACCTGTCCAAATCTTGTAAAATACCGATCTCCAATGCGGTTTGCCACCGATGCGCCACATGATTAAAAACGGACTTGACGAAAACACATAACTTGCTTATAATTGCCTTCGTCGCTTAATGGTGATGGCATCAGTTCGACGGCATCCCGTAGATGCGGGCCTTTAGCTCAGTTGGTTAGAGCAACCGGCTCATAACCGGTCGGTCCCGGGTTCGAGTCCCTGAAGGCCCACCAATTTACAATTTATTTTTGGGAGAATACCCAAGTGGCCAAAGGGGGCAGACTGTAAATCTGTTGTCAGTGACTTCGGTGGTTCGAATCCGCTTTCTCCCACCAATTAAATCGGCATAGCCGGCGAATTAGACCGGCTGTGCCTTTTTTTGTTTATAATTACTTGCATATGAGTTTGAATCGACATAACCGGACAGGATTCTTGGCCAATTGCCCGCGTGGATTCTTGAGAACCCGGCCCTGTCAGCTGACAGATCGCCTATAAATTTGTATAAGTTTGTCAAATCATGTAAAATCGTGTTGCTTTAAGAGCGATATTTGAATAATTGTGTTTTAAGTGTCGCGTCTTATTTAACGATAACTATAGAAGCTTTTGGAGGTTTATATGTCTAGAGCGAAAGAAATAAATACGTCACTGATAGCCCAAATCAAAGGTGGGGCGGGTGTTCCACCCGAGAAAGCCACACTGCGCGAATTCTGGAATGGATTGTCCAGAGTCATCATTGAGCGGATCGCCGATGATTGGGAGCAGTCTGTGGACTTGTATCAGAATCAGCGTCAACAACATTATTTTTCGGCGGAGTTTTTGGTGGGCCGCTCCACACTCAACAATCTGATCAATCTGGATCTGTATGAGGATGTGAAGCAGGTGCTGAGCTCATATGGTCTGGACATCAACGATGTGTTGGACGTCGAATATGACGCCGGATTGGGCAACGGTGGCCTGGGGCGCCTGGCGGCCTGCTTCCTGGATTCATGCGCCACAATGAACTTGCCGGTCACAGGTTATGGAATCTTGTACCGTTATGGTCTGTTCAGACAAGAATTTGAAGATGGTTTTCAAAAAGAATATCCCGACGCTTGGATGGAGAATGGCTATCCGCTCATGGTGAGTCACGAGGCGGACTCCGTGCGTGTTCATTATTGCGATATGGATGTGATCGCGTTGCCCTATGATTTGCCCATCACCGGTTATCATACCGACAATGTCAACACATTGAGGCTGTGGTGCGCCCTTCCGGCCGAGGATTTTGACTTTAATCTGTTTAACAGTCAACGTTTTGATGACGCTGTGGAGGAACGAAACCGTGTCGAGGATATCTGGCGTGTGCTGTATCCCAATGACACTTCATACGATGGCAAAGTGCTTCGTGTCCGTCAACAATATTTCTTTGTGTCCGCCTCTTTGCAGGATATTGTGCGCAAATATAAAGCGAAACACGGATCGGATTTTTCGAAATTCTCGAAACTGCACTGTTTCCAGCTGAATGACACTCATCCGGTTGTCGGCATTCCTGAGTTGATGCGCATTCTGCTCGACGAAAACAACTTGAGCTGGGATGAGGCTTGGGCGATCGTGTCGAAGACATTCGCCTATACCAATCACACCACACTGGCGGAAGCGCTGGAAAAATGGGACATCGGCATATTCCAATTCCTGTTTCCACGCATTTTGGAAATCGTCCAGGAGATCGACAGCCGCTTCCGAAAAGAAATGGAAGCGCTTGGAATGCGCCATGACCGCATTGATTATCTGGCGCCGATCGGCGATGGCAAAATCCGCATGGCTTGGTTGGCCTGCTACGCCTCTTATTCGATCAACGGTGTCGCCGCTTTACATACTGAGATTCTTAAAGATGACACGTTGAAAGACTGGTATGAGCTATGGCCGGAGAAATTCAGCAATAAGACAAACGGAGTCACCCCGCGTCGATGGCTGCGCATGTGCAATCCTGAGCTTTCAGAGCTTCTGACCGAACTGGCCGGCGACGATAATTGGGTCAATGATCTTGACGCGCTGAAAAAACTGGAGCCATTCGGTGAAGACAAAGCGATCATGAAGCGTTTGATGAAGATTAAACACAGCAATAAAGTTAAATTGGCGGACTATATTGAAAAAACCGAAGGTATCAAGCTGAACCCCAATGCGGTTTTCGATGTGCAAATCAAACGTTTGCATGAATATAAGCGACAATTGATGAACGCGCTTTATATTTTGGATCTCTACTTCAGAGCGAAAGAGGATATCTCAGTTCTGGAGACGCCCAGGGCATTCATTTTCGGCGCCAAGGCCGCGCCGGGATACGTGAGGGCGAAGGCGATCATCAAGTTAATCAATGAAATCGCCAAGTTGGTTAACAATGACCCGGAAATTGGTGACAAAATGAAGGTTGTGTTCATGCACAACTACAATGTCTCCAACGCTGAGCGCATCATTCCCGCCACAGACATCTCCGAGCAGATCTCCACTGCCGGTTTGGAGGCCTCGGGTACCGGAAATATGAAGTTCATGATGAACGGAGCGTTGACGCTCGGTACGTTGGATGGCGCCAACGTGGAAATAGCCGAGGCGGTTGGTGAGGAAAACGCTTATATTTTCGGTGTTCGTGTGGAGGACATGCCCGCCACAAAATCCTATTACAATCCTGTCTGGCAATACCAGAATATTCCGGGATTGCGCCGAGTGCTTGACGCGTTTACGGATGGAACCTTGTCTGACAGTGGTACCGGTGTATTCCAGGATTTGAAAAACAGCCTGCTGAATGGAACAAGCTGGCAGCACGCCGACGTCTACTATGTGTTGGGTGATTTCGCCGACTATCGCGAAACGCGCGACCGCATGGCGAAAGATTATCTTGATCAGGAAACCTGGGCGGAGAAATGCTGGATCAACATCGTGCGTTCAGGTCGTTTCAGTTCGGATCGCACGATCAATGACTATGCCGAAGGCATCTGGAAAGTCAGCCCTTGTTCGATTGACTAAAATCGGCCTTTGACGCGGCGGATCTTTCAGCACATGATCTAAAACAGAAACGGGCACCATGTAAATCGCATGGTGCCCGTTTTGATTGTGGACGATCGAGTGTTCAGCATGGTTATTCGACGGCTTGACGATCTACCTGTTTGGCCACACACAGCAATCGGTGGGTCCAGGTGGGAATTGGGTGGCAGGTGCTCAAAGTGACAGTCGGAACACCATAGTCTTTTTCGACATAACTTAATAAATCTTCCGGCTTGACGACCGGCATGTCGAAAACTTCGTAGGTGTAGAGGTCGGTTCCGGTGTTGATCGTGATCAAATCGCCAATCTCAACCTCGTTTAAACGATTTAAATGTCGCCCGTTTTCCAACATACGGTGTCCGAGAATGGCGCAATTGCCTTCTTGACCCGGTAAGGAAGATGACTCGATATGGGCGAGCCCGTATCTTAGTTGAACGTGTGTCGCGCCTTCCAAAATCGGCAGGTCGACATTGATGTCGGGAATTTTCAGCCGTCCAAGCGGTATCAACTCCACCAGGCCCGGCAAATCGTCATAATTAATGCCCTGATCGTCATCGCCAAAAAAATCATAATCCTCGCCGGGGACTTTGTTCGCTCGGGGATCGACCAAAATTGGCTGATTTAATTGACCGTCAATAACTGAATTTAAATCAGCGGTTACTTTGTCCTGATTGCGTTGAACGATTTTCGGCTGAATCAACAGGTAGAGTCCGGCACTTAAACTTGTGATGATGATCAGGATCAACAGCACGTCGACCCATTTTCTCTTTTGTTTTGTTTTTGTCGCGCGTCGCGGCTTGGGTTTGTTTTGTTTGGCCATTTGCACTTCCATTCAATCGAATTTTGATTCGAGTGTGTCATATCACTATTCTTGTCATTTTTTTACGGATATCACTATAAATGTTTTGTAAAATTAGCACAAGTCAATGATTTATGATAAGTTTCCATTCGGAGAATGTGGTTTCATGCGCTGAGTGTGACAGGAAAGGAGAAAATTGTTTGTGACACCTGATTACGATGAGGCGATCAAGCGACAAAAAACTGCTCTGCGTCGACAGATCCTGTCCGCGCGCCTGTCGATGAGCGCGCCGCGGCGGGAAAGTGAAAGTCTGGCGATCTGTGATCAACTATTGGACTATATCTTAACCCGTTCATGCAAAACGATTACGGCGTTCTTGCCAACTCAACACGAAATTCAATTATGGACTTTGTTTGAGCGTCTGCCGGAAGATGTCGATGTTTGGGTTCCCCGGGCGCTGAAAAGAGACCGGTCGGGGCCACGGATGTTGTGGGCGAAACTTCCTTCGAACTCCATCCTTCCTCCACCGGACTGGGAGACCAGCCCTTTTGGCATAGTTGAGCCACCGTTGGATATCTGTGTCGAGCAGATCGCGCCCGATCTTGTGGTGACGCCTTGTCTGGCGGTTAGCGTGTTTGGTGAACGCCTTGGTTATGGCGGAGGGTATTACGATAAGTTTCTGGCCGATCTGGAGGCGCGGACTCCGGTGAGTCCCCCGGATCATGTGGTGGTGGCTTTTTCAATCCAGATATTCACCACTCATCTGCCGTTGACCAAACAAGATTATCGGGTCAAACAGATCTTGTCTGCGGATGGCCTGCGAATGAGTCAGGATCAAGAGCCGCCACTGTAAATGGCGGGAACAGGGCGCAAAGAAGACCGCGAACCGCTATAATATAAATTCTATGACAAATTATTAATAGATACGGAGAATGAGCTATGAGTCAATCTGCAAAGTATAATGCGGTGATCACAGTGATCGGACGCGATCGGGTGGGAATCATTTCCAGCGTTTCCGCCGTGTTGGCGAAAATGAATGTCAATATTTCCGACATTTCACAAACCATCCTGCAAGACATGTTCACCATGATCACACTGGTCGACACAAGTCAGATCAACACCTCTTTTGAGACGTTGAGTGATGAGTTAAAGGCGTTGGGAGAATCCATGAATCTTGAGATTCGCATACAGCACGCTGATATCTTCAACGCCATGCAGCGCATCTGAAAACAACGGATTTGAGAGGAAGCTATGTTTGAGAATTTTGAAATATTGGAAACCATCAATATGTTTCGCAGACAACATCTGGATGTCCGCACCATTACGATGGGAATCAATCTGTTGGATTGCGCCGCGGAATCCGCGGAAGTCTCCTGTGGACGCATTTATGACAAGATTACCCGAAAAGCTGAACATCTGGTTCGCACCGCCGAGCAGATCAGCTCAGAATACGGAATCCCGATCATTCACAAAAGAATCTCGGTCACTCCGATTTCCATGGTCGCCGGAGCGAGCGACGCGAAAGACTATGTCTGCTACGCCAAAGCGCTGGACCGGGCGTCAAAAGAGGTCGGCGTTAATTTCGTTGGCGGATTTTCCGCTTTGGTGCAGAAAGGATTCACCGACAGTGACCGCAAACTGATCCGTTCGATTCCCGAGGCCATGGCGTTGACCGATCAGGTCTGTTCGTCTATCAACCTGGCTTCGACGCGCAGTGGCATCAACATGGACGCGGTCGCCAAGATGGGGCGCGTCATCAAGGAAACGGCCAAGCTGACCGCGGATACCGACGCCTACGGCTGCGCGAAGCTGGTGGTGTTCGCCAACGCCCCGGAAGACAATCCGTTCATGGCGGGCGCGTTCACCGGACCGGGGGAACATGAGTGCGTGATCAATGTGGGCGTTAGTGGACCCGGTGTGGTTTTAGCGGCGCTCAAAGATGTACCCGGTGAATCGCTGGATGTTGTCGCCGAAACCATCAAGCGGACGGCGTTCAAGGTGACCAGAGTGGGCCAACTGGTGGCGCTGGAGGCTTCCAAACGCCTGGATATCCCGTTTGGAACGATCGATTTGTCTTTGGCGCCCACGCCGGTGGTCGGAGACTCCATCGCGCGCATTCTGGAGGAGATCGGTCTGGAGTGCTGTGGAGCCTGGGGTACGACCGCCGCGCTGGCGATGCTGAATGACGCGGTGAAAAAAGGTGGGACGATGGCCTCGTCTCATGTCGGTGGCCTGTCAGGCGCGTTTATCCCCGTCAGTGAGGATGAAGGGATGATCGCCGCGGTCGAATGTGGCGCCCTTACGTTGGAAAAGCTGGAGGCGATGACCTGTGTCTGTTCGGTTGGCATCGACATGGTCGCGATTCCGGGGGATACCCCGGCCGAGACCATTTCCGGTTTGATCGCCGACGAAATGGCGATCGGAACATTCAACAACAAGACGACCGCCGTTCGAATCATACCCGTTCCGGGAAAAAAAGAAGGGGACAAAGTTGTCTATGGTGGCCTTTGGGGAGAGGCTCCGATCATGAAGGTGAACCCGTATGGGTCGTCACGGCTAATTGAAAGAGGCGGACGGATACCGGCGCCGATACACAGCATGCGCAACTGACGCGTGATCAGGCTGACGGATAATTAAAAGCAGGAAACGGCGTGATCGTCTCCTGCTTTTGTATGCGAACAATTGTGGATGAACGAACTCAGATGATTGTTCAGAATAATCAAGGTGTTCGAGGCAGGCCCTTCAACGGGTCAGAGTTTCCTTTATCCAAGCCTTCATTGCGCGGATCGACTGATCAACCGCCACTGGAGCCGGTCCGCCCGGCACGGTCCTGCGCGCGACGCAGGTTTCCAGGGCGATGGCCGAATAGACATCCTCGTCAAACAAAACAGATTCTTCACGCAGCTTTTCGAGGGAGAGTTTTTCTAAAACCGTGCCATGTTCGACGCAGTGACGCACCAGTCGTCCGGAGACGGCGTGAGCTTCTCGGAAAGGCAATCCTTTGACAACCAGGTAATCTGCCAGATCGGTCGCGTTGGTGAACCCCCCCGCGGCGGCCTCGCGCATGACGGCTGAATTCACAGTCATGGTGGAGAGCATCCCGGTGAACGCGGGCAGGCAAAGATTCACTGTGTCAAAGGCGTCGAAGATCGCCTCTTTGTCCTCTTGCATATCTTTGTTATAGGCAAGTGGCAGGCCTTTCATCATTGTGAGCAGACTCATCAGATCACCAAAGACCCGTCCGGCCTTGCCGCGCGAGAGTTCGGCGACATCCGGATTCTTTTTCTGGGGCATGATGCTGCTGCCGGTGGAATAGGCGTCGTCCAGGTCGACAAAATGAAACTCCTGGCTGGACCATAAGATGACTTCCTCGCTGAGACGGGAGATGTGTGTCATGAAGATCGAAAGGGCCGCGGCCAGCTCTAGGCAATAGTCGCGGTCGGACACCCCGTCCAATGAGTTTTCGGTGATGCCGGAAAATCCAAGTTCGACGGCGGTCATCTCCCGGTCAAGGGGATAGGTCGTGGCCGCCAGCGCTCCGCTGCCGAGCGGGCAGGTGTCCATCCGTGTCAACGCGTCCTTCAGCCGGCCGCAGTCGCGGCGAAACATTTGGGCGTACGCCATCAGATGATGGGCGAAGGTGATCGGCTGCGCGCGCTGCAGATGGGTGTAGCCCGGCATCACGGTTTCCAGATGGTCTGAGGCCTGCGATGTGATCGTCTCAACCAGCGATACCATGTCGCTCAACAGCGATTCACCGGCTTCCTTGAGATATAGTTTCAAATCGGTCGCCACCTGGTCGTTTCGCGAACGTCCTGTATGAAGGCGCTTCCCGGCCTCGCCGATCCGGTTGGTCAGCTCAGCCTCGACAAACATATGGATGTCCTCGGCTTCCGGATCAAAGTCCAGCGCGCCCGAGTCCAAGTCACGCAAGATCGTGTCCAGACCCGACTGAATGGCCTTGTTGTCGGCGTCCGACAGGACCCCCACCGCGGCCAACATACGCGCATGGGCTTTGCTGCCGCGGATATCCTGACGATACATGCGGCAGTCAAACCGGATGGATGAGTTAAAATCATTCACGGTGCGTTCGGTCTGCTTCGCGAACCTGCCGTCCCACAGTTTACCGCTCATCTGTCTGAGTCCTTTGTCTCATTTGGGCGACGACTTTCATCGGCAGGCCGTAGAGGTTGATGAAACCGCCGGCGTCCGCCTGGTCATACACGTCGTCTTCGCCAAATGTGGATAGTTCCTCGTCATACAATGAATAAGGAGAGGTCGTGCCGGCCGGCAGAACGTTGCCTTTGTAAAGTTTTAATTTCACAATGCCGGTAATCGTCTTGTTTGTTTCGTCGACGAACGCCGACAACGCCTCGCGAAGCGGGTGGAACCACTGGCCGTTGTAGACCATTTTGGCGAACTGTTGTGAAATCAGATCTTTGTAGTGAAGAGTGTCGCGCTCGAGGCAGAGTAACTCCAATTCGCGGTGAGCCGCATAATACAAGGTGCCGCCCGGAGTCTCGTAAACACCTCTGGACTTCATGCCAACCAGACGGTTTTCGACCATGTCGACAATGCCGACGCCGTTCGCTCCGGCGATTCGATTGGCATATTCAAGCATCTCCACGTCGCCGGTCACTTCGTCGATACGCACCGGCACGCCGTCTTTGAATTCCAGCTCCACGTAAGTTGGCAGGTCCGGCGCGTCTTCCGGTGAGACCATTAGTTTGAGCAGCTTGTCATACCGGGGCTCGTTGGCCGGTGATTCCAGATCCATTCCCTCGTGACTCAGATGCCAGACGTTTTGATCCATGGAATAGTTATCCTCTTTGGTGACCGGAACCGGAATGCCGCGCTCGTTCGCGTAATCGATTTCCTCATCGCGTGATTTGATATCCCATATTCTCCAGGGCGCGATGATTTTCATTTCCGGCGCCAACGCCTTGATGGTCAGCTCGAAACGCACCTGGTCATTTCCTTTGCCGGTCGCTCCATGCGCGATCGCCGTGCAGTTCTCTTTACGTGCGATTTCAACCATGCGTTTGGCTATGCATGGTCTTGCGGTGGATGTCCCCAGCAGATACTTGCCTTCATAAATCGCTTGCGCCTTCAAAGTTGGATAGATGAAATCGCGGATGTACTCCTCGGTGATATGTTCGATATAGATTTTTTCCGCTCCGCATTTCAACGCTTTTTCGCGTAGTAGATCCTCGTCCTCGCCGATGCCCAGCTCACCGGCCATCGCGATCACGTCACAGTCATAATTCTCTTTCAGCCAGGGGATGATGATGGATGTGTCCAAGCCACCGGAATAAGCCAGCAATATGCGTTCTTTCGCCATTTTATACCTCCACAGATGTATATTTATACAGAATGATGTTATAAACTTTCGTTATTATATCGGTGCGCCCCGATAGGGTCAATAAAATCATTACATGATAGAATATTCGTGACATGTATCATTATGTATGAATTGATCCACATAAAAACAAGAGGTGAAGAATGTCTTACCCGATTTTGGATGCGAATATTGGTTTGTTGTGCTCGTTGCGCGCTGATTTTCCCGGCTTTGAACAGGCCGGAGTGGTCAAGGCGACGGATGAGGCGTGCGTTCGCCTGAGTGAGCCGCAGGACGATCCGCTTTTTTATGAAGTGATTCAGCTGCGCAAAGGCGTGCCGGTGTTTTGGGAAGATCATATGCGAAGGTTGGGCGACTCTCTGACCTCCGCGGCGAACTTCGAGGTGGATTTCGAGGAGCTGAGAACGGCGGTGGTCGACCTGCTTGATCAGTCCGGCGTTTGTTTTGGCAATTTGAAAATTGTGCTGACAAAAAATGTGCAGCTGATTCACTTTAGTGAGACCTACTACCCGACGACGGATCAGTTTATGTCCGGCGTGCCGACCGGTATCCTGCGCTGGGAGCGTGTCAATCCCAATGTCAAACAAATCTTCGCGGACTACAAAAGCGCTGTCGCCGAGGGCTTCGCGAGGTCCGGACCCCATGGTCCGTTTTATGAATTGCTACTGGAAGATCGCGACGGATTGCTGACCGAAGGAAGTCGGTCCAATTTATTTTTCACAAAAGACGATGTCGTCTTTGGCGCGCCGGAAGATCGAATCCTCAAAGGCATCACTCGCAAATATGTGTTGGAAGCGATCGCCGCGGCGGGGGCCGAGCTCAGCGACCGCTGTCTTACTTTTGAGGAAATCAAAGCCGGCGACGTCGACGGCGCGTTTTTGACGGCTTCTCCGATCGATGTGTTGCCGATCCGGACGATCGAGTCGTTTGAACTGCCCTCCGAATCCAATCAGTTCCTGCGCAAGGTCCAAAATGCCTATCAGACACAAATTCACCGCGATGTCGAGGCATCACGACACTTGTTTGAGAATTGATGAAGGTGTTTACAGAAGGTTCACTCATTGGTCAAAGAATGGCAAATGAAAAACTTGCGAACGTTTCAGACAATTGATAGAATTCATCTTGATCGTTTTTTACAGGAAGGAAGGTTGATATCATGTCGAAACGAAGTGGCAAGATAAATGTAAGCACAGAGAATATATTTCCGATTATTAGAAAATGGCTGTATTCGGATGAGGATATTTTTGTTCGTGAATTGATCGCGAACGGAACTGACGCGATCGCCAAGCTTGAGCGACTGACACAGATGGATGATGTGGACATCGGCGATGAGAATGAGTATCGCGTTGATGTTGTGCTGGATACCGAACAGCGGACGATCTCATTCGCGGACAACGGAATTGGCATGACGATGGAGGAAATCGACAAATACATCAACGAGATCGCTTATTCGGGAGCGGTCGATTTTGTCGAAAAATGCCGTCAGAGCGGAGAGTCCGGTGACGGCATAATCGGGCATTTCGGTTTGGGCTTTTATTCCGCGTTTATGGTGGCGGACAAAGTGACGATCGAGTCGCGCTCCTACCTGCCGGACGCGAAAGGCGCCTACTGGATGTCGGAGACCGGCACGGAATATGAGATGGAGGAGATCGAGCGTGAAGAGCGGGGGACAAAGATCACGCTATATCTGAGTGAGGAGTCCGCCCCGTCGCTGACCGGAGCGAAGGTCCGCGAAACGATTCAAAAATACTGTGAATTCATGCCGCGCCCAATTTATTTTCTTGACATCGTGACGGACAGGGAAGCGGACGAGAGTCGTGAACGCCGTTCCAAAGAGGCACTGGAGTCGTACGAGAAACGCAAAAAAGAGGCGCTGGAGAAAAATGAGGAATTCAGCGAAGAGCCACCGACACCGGAAGTTAAACCGGTCGAGAGCATGGTGAACGATGTTGATCCTCTCTGGAACCGTAATCCGGGTGATTGCACGGACGATGATTACCGTTCGTTTTATCATCAGGCGACGCGCGATTTCAAAGATCCGCTGTTTTGGATCCATCTGAATATGGATTATCCGTTTCACCTGAAGGGAATTTTGTATTTTCCGGAGATGGAAAACCGCTATCAGACGCTGGATGGCCGCATCAAGCTGTACAGCAACCAGGTTTTTGTCGCCGACAACGTCAAAGAGATCATTCCTGATTTTCTTTTTCTGTTAAAAGGCTTCATCGATTGTCCGGATATTCCGTTGAATGTTTCGCGCAGCTACCTTCAGACTGATTCCAATATGAAAAAGCTTTCGGGCTATATCGTAAGAAAAGTGGCGGATCAGCTCAATCAACTGTTCAAAAAAGAGCGCGAGTCATTTGAGAAATATTGGGAGGACATTCATGTCTTCATCAAATATGGCTGCCTGACCGACGAGAAGTTTTACGAACGTATCAAAGACAGCCTGATTTTCCGCTCGGTGGACGGCACCTATAAAACAGCGGAGGAGTTGGGTGAGACCTTGTATTACACAGTCGATCCGGAGGTTCAGATCAACTACATACGGCGTGCCGAGAAATCCGGCAAGACAGTGGTGGTGATGGATGACGAACTGGATATCCCCTTCATGTCTTTTCTCGAAACCAAACAGGCGCCGCGTAAATTTAGACGCATTGACGCCGCTCTTGAAGGTGAGGAGGGACAGACAGAATGGCTGGACAGCCTGACCGAATTCTTCCGCGACGCTTCGGGTGAGCAAAATCTGAAGATTGAGGTCAAAGCCCAGGGCGAGGACGAAATGGCGGGCACATTGATTGAATCGGAAGAAGCGCGCCGCACACAGGAGATGCGCAAACAGTTTGAGCGCATGCAGGGCAAGATGAGTCCGGAGGAACTCGATGAGCTGTTCCCGGTCGAGCAGACTTTGGTGGTTAACACAGACAGCCGTCTTGTCAGCTCGCTTAAAGCGATGATCGACATACCGGACAAGCGGCAAACCGCCGAACAGATCGCTCAGGAAATCGTCGACCTTGCCCGGCTCAGTCACGGGTCTTTGCAGGGCGACGCGCTGGACGCGTTCCTGAAACGCAGCACAAGCCTGTTGAAGGATCTGGCCGAACAGTAGGGAGATCGTTGTGATATTGTCCGCCGCCCATCGACTTTCGGTTTCGCGACGCGAATGCGCGCGGCTTGGCACTTGAATGACAACCGCCTGTCCAAAAAATCCGACAGGCGGTATTTTTATGAATTGGATAGAACTGTTGCGGTATAATAAAACCAGTTTAATTGCGCGAAGAAAAGGAGATCATTCATGAACTCAGAACTTGCCAAAGTCCGCCGTGTATACGCGGAAAAAAAGATTGAGCACGCAATAGAGGCGAGAAATCTCTTGTCGAATTTATGGGACACGCTGAATATGACGGAGTTGACGTCGATCAGAATCTTGAATCGTTATGATCTGACCGGCTTGACCGACGCCGAGTACGAGCGAGCCAAAATTGAGGTATTCGCCGAGCCACCGTTGGATCGGGTGTATGACGAATCCATTTCGGCGGGCGATTACGATTATCTTTTGGCGGTCGAGGCGTTGCCGGGACAATTTGATCAGCGTGCGGATTCGGCTGAACAATGCCTGCAGGTGCTGACCCGTGGCGACCGTCCACAGGTGCGCTCGGCAAAAGTATATATTTTTTCGGGAGAATTGAACGACTCACGGAAAGAGCAGATAAAGCGGTATCTTATCAATCCGGTCGAGGCGCGCGAGGCCGCGGGCGAGATACCGTCCACACTACATAAAAAACCCGCCGAACCGGCTCCAATTCCGGCCATTCATGGTTTTATCTCCATGGACGCGATCGAGCTCGACCGCCTGCGTGACAAACTCGGTCTGGCGATGTCTGAAGCAGATCTTGAGTTGACCAGAAACTGGTTTGCGGAAAAAGAACATCGCGACCCCACGTTGACGGAAATCCGCGTGTTGGACACCTATTGGTCGGATCACTGTCGCCACACCACCTTTCTGACCCACTTGGAAAATGTGGATTTTGAAGAGGGGCGGGCGCCGGACGCAGACTCTATGTCCGAACGTCTGGCGGACTCCTATGGGCGCTATTTGAAGCTCAGAGAGACGGTCTATGGTGAGCGCGTCGAACAAAAACCGATCTGCCTGATGGACATCGGGACCATCGCCATGAAAGAGTTAAAAAGACAGGGGCGGTTGCAGGACCTGGATGAGTCCGAGGAAATCAACGCATGCAGCATCAAAGTGCCGATTGTGGTGGATGGGCGAGATGAAGAATATCTCGTGATGTTCAAAAATGAGACGCACAACCATCCAACGGAAATTGAACCGTTTGGCGGCGCGTCCACCTGCCTGGGTGGAGCCATTCGCGATCCTCTGTCAGGCAGATCCTATGTTTATCAGGCGATGAGAATCACCGGGGCGGGAGATCCGACCGAACCGCATCACAAGACTTTGCTGGGCAAACTGCCGCAGCGTCAAATTTCCACAGTGGCGGCCGCGGGCTATAGCTCGTATGGCAACCAAATCGGTGTGTCGGCGGGTCTGGTTAAAGAGTTTTTCCATCCCGGATATGTCGCCAAACGCATGGAGTGCGGAGCTGTGGTCGCGGCCGCTCCCGCGAATCAGGTGGTGCGCGAACGTCCACGGGCCGGTGACGCCGTGATATTGGTCGGCGGACCGACCGGCCGGGATGGCTGTGGCGGCGCGACAGGATCCTCCAAAGCGCACGACGAGAGCTCGGCGGAGACGAGTGGCGCGGAAGTGCAAAAGGGGAATCCGAGTATTGAGCGCAATTTGCAACGACTGTTCCGTGACCCGATCGTCGCGCGCATGATCAAACGCTGTAATGACTTTGGCGCGGGCGGTGTGTCGGTGGCGATCGGTGAGTTGGCTGACGGACTGGATATCAACCTGGATCTCGTGCCGGTAAAATATGAGGGATTGGACGGTACCGAGCTTGCGATCTCCGAATCTCAGGAGCGCATGGCGGTTGTGGTGAGACCGGACCAGGTCGACGCGTTCGTCGCGGCGGCGGATAAGGAAAATCTGGAGGCGGTGCCGGTCGCGGTGGTGACCGACACCAACCGCATGGTGATGAGGTGGAGAGGCGATGTGATCGTGGATCTCAGCCGCACGTTCATCGAGACCAACGGAGCGACGCAGCGGGCCAAGGCGACAGTTGAGACGCCGGATTTGTCCGAAACATATTTTTCGACGAGATTCACCGGCGACAAAGGATTTGCCGCCCGTGTCAAAGAGGCTCTGGGATCGCTCAATGTCTGTTCACAAAAAGGGCTGGCGGAGCGATTTGACAGCACCGTGGGCGCCGGAACGATCCTGATGCCATATGGTGGTCGCAGGCAGCTCACTCCCGAGGAGGGGATGGCCGCCAAGATCCCGGTTTTGCGTGGACAGACGGACGCGGCGACTTTGATGACATATGGTTTCGACCCCGAGCTAAGTTCCTGGAGCCCCTATCACGGAGCTTATTACGCTGTGCTTCAATCCATATCCCGTGGCACGGCCATGGGTGGCTCGCCACAACGACTGAGACTGACATTTCAGGAATACTTCCCGCGTACCGACAGCGCGCGAAGCTGGGGAGCGCCGGTGGCGGCCCTGCTGGGGGCTTTGGACGCTCAGATGGACTTTGGGGTACCTTCGATTGGTGGCAAGGACAGCATGTCCGGCACATTTGAGGACTTGCATGTGCCGCCGACACTGATCTCCTTCGCTGTGGGCACCAGAAAGTCGGGCGACATCCATAGCGCGACACTGAGTGCCACGGATTCCGAACTATATTACATTCCGATCGCCAAAGACGATCAATTTATGCCGATCCCGGACAAAGTGATGACAGTCTTGCGGGTTGTGCACAGTCTGCAAAAAGAAGATCGTGTCAGAGTGACCGCCACAGTGGACGGAGCAGGTCCGGCCATCCGTGTGATTCAAATGTGTTTGGGCAATGAGCTGGGTTTCAACTTCAACTCGGATCTGTCTGAGGACCTGTTGTTTATGCCGGATCCGGGCGCTCTGCTGGTGGAAGTGCCGCGCAAGCGTGTTGGCGGCAGCACCATAACGAGACTGTTGGAGATCGGCGCGGTTTTGATCGGTCAGCCATCTTCGGCGCCGCTGTTCACCTATGACAATAGCGCTTTGCCTTTGGAAGAGGCGCTGAGGATTTGGGAAGCTCCATTGAGTAAACTCTTCCCACTGACCGCGAATTCCGTGGTGGAACAAGGAGGCGATGGCCTGTCGGATTTGTTGGCGGATCAGGTTGTGCGGACCGTGCCGACGCTGACCAATCCCACAGAGAAAAAGCCGATGAGGGTGCCCAACCCAATTGATGGAAAGCCGAATGTGTTTATTCCGATTTTTCCGGGCACCAATAGCGAGTATGACTTGATTCAGTCCTTCGAAACGGCGGGAGCCAAGGTGGATTCCTTAGTTGTGCGCAATCGGACAGGGGCCGCGATCACCGATTCGGTGGAGAAAATCGCCGAACGTCTGGCGCGGGCGCAGATTTTGACATTGCCGGGTGGCTCTTGTCTCGGCGACGAGCCGGAAGGCGCCGCCAAATTTATCAGCGCGCTGTTCCGTGATCCGACGCTGGTCGAGGCGGTGCGCGACCTGTTGTTCAAGCGAGACGGCCTGATCCTGGGTATCGGCAATGGCTTTCAGGCGTTGCTGCAATTGGGATTGTTGGGGGATGGCGATGTGACGAGACCTTCGCCGAACTCAATGTCGTTGACCTTTAACACAATCGGCCGACATATCTCGTCTTATGCCAATACCAGGGTTGTATCGAATCGCTCACCCTGGCTTGCCGGCACAAGGGCGGGAGATGTGCACAACATACCGATCTCACATGTGGAAGGTCGATTTGTAGCCGACGCGAAAACTTTGGAAACATTAAGAGAAAAAGATCAGATCGCCACACAATATGTCGATCTGAATGAAATGGCCACGATGAAGATGCCGGGGAATCCTAATGGGTCAATCTGGGCGATTGAGGGAATCACCTCGCCGGACGGACGGATATTCGGCAAAATGGGACATTCCGAGCGGTATGGCGCGGATGTCGCGGCGAACATCTCCGGAAACAAAGATCAAAAGCTTTTTGTTTCGGGTGTTGATTATTTCGCGCTTTGATAACCTGCCTTCCGTGTCATGAGATTTTGGAGGAGAAATAATTGAAAAAAAGGCCTCGTCCGACCGATCTGCCGGGTGAGTTCAAGTTGATCGCCGATATCCAACCGACCGGCGACCAGCCACAGGCGATTGATCTGCTCGTGAAAGGCATTGAGCAAGGTCGAAAATATCAGACCTTGCTGGGCGTGACCGGTTCAGGTAAAACGTTCACGATGGCGGGAGTGATCGAGCGTCTGCAGCGACCGACGCTGGTGATCGCGCCGAACAAAACGCTTGCCGGTCAGCTTGCGGCGGAATTCAAGGCGTTCTTTCCGGAAAACGCCGTTGAATATTTTGTGAGCTATTATGATTATTATCAACCGGAAGCGTATATCGCGAGTACGGATACCTTCATCGAAAAGGATTCGGCGATCAACGATGAGATCGACCGGATGCGTCATTCGGCGACTGATTTTCTGCTGTCCCGAAGAGATGTGATCGTGGTTGCCTCGGTTTCATGTATCTATGGCTTGGGCAACCCCGATTTTTATCAGGACATGATGATCCATCTTCGCCCCGGCATGAGGATGGATAGGGAGGAGTTGATCCGGCGGCTGATCCACAGTCAGTTCAACCGCAATGACTTCGAGCTCAAACGCGGCACATTCCGGGTGCGTGGAGACACCGTCGATATCTTTCCGTCGACTTCGGAAATGATTCTGGTTCGAGTTTCTTTTTTTGGCGATGAGATCGACCGTCTTGTTGAGATCGACCGACTGACAGGCAAGACGCTGTCCGTGCGCAACTACGTGGGTGTATGGCCGGCCAGTCATTACGCGACGAATGTGGAAACCACCGAACGGGCGATTGAGACGATTGAGGCCGAGCTCGAGGAGCGATTGGCCTTGTTTCGTGAGGAAGGCAAGCTTGTCGAGGCCTATCGCCTTGAACAACGCACCAATTACGACATGGAGATGTTGCGGGAGACCGGATTCACCAAAGGGATCGAGAACTATTCTCGTCACATGGATGGCCGCGCTCCGGGTGAGCCACCTTACACATTAATGGATTTTTTCCCTGACGACTATCTGTTGATGATCGACGAATCTCATGTCACCGTTCCTCAGATCGGCGCGATGTACAAAGGAGACCGCTCGCGCAAGGAATCCCTGGTTGATTTTGGTTTCCGCCTGCCGTCGGCCTTTGACAACCGCCCCTTGCGCTTTGTGGAGTTTGAGGAACGGATGGGGCAGACTGTTTTTGTCAGCGCGACACCCTCAAAATATGAGGCCGAACACAGCGAACAGACAGCGGAGCAAATCATACGTCCCACCGGACTGTTGGATCCTGTTATCGCCATCCATCCGGTGGATGGACAGATTGATGATCTGGCTTCCGAAATCAATATGACGATCGAGCGCGGTGAGCGGGCGTTGGTGTTGACGCTGACCAAAAGAATGGCTGAGGACTTGACCGCTTTTTTGCAAGAAGCCGACTTTCGTGTCAAATACCTGCATTCGGACATCGCCAATGATGAACGCTTGGAGATTTTGCGCGACCTGCGGCTGGGACAGTTTGATGTCCTGGTTGGAATCAATCTGTTGCGCGAAGGAATCGACCTCCCGGAGGTCTCGCTGATCGCAATTTTGGATGCCGACCGCGAGGGGTTTTTGCGCTCCACAACTTCGTTGATTCAAATCATCGGACGAGCCGCGCGCAATGTGAACGGCAAGGTTTTGATGTACGCCGATGAAGTCACCGATTCCATGTACAGGGCGATCAGTGAGACAAATCGCCGCCGTGCCATTCAGGAGCGCTACAATGAAGAACACGGTATCACGCCGCATACGATCGTCAAAGAGATCCGTGATGTGCTGGATACTTTGGAGGATATTGAGAAGAAAGAGAAAATCAAATCGGCGGACACAAAACGGACCGGTGGCCGTGGCGCGCTCAGCGCGGCGGAGCAAAAGATCGCGCGCATGAAACCGAGCGAATTGATCAAAATGGCCGACCGCCTGGAGCGTGAGATGAAGCAGGCGGCCTCCGCCCTTGACTTTGAGGAAGCCGCTCGCCTACGCGACCTGATGATCATCGTGCGCGGTCATATCCATTGATCAACCGCCCCGACCGGTGAGCGGTTCCCTGAACGGCTTTCGGCGTATGTGCCGGGAATGCTCAAACCCGGCCATTCAACCGATTCGACACTGTGCATACTGACAAAAAATCGTCGAATTTTTACTTCGATATGGTATAATTGATACGATTTGTCGGTCCATATATCTTTTCCACGGAGAAGATTCAACTTTAGGATAAGGGAGGATTCTAAAATGAATGATTGCCGATCGCTTTATGAGCTGTGGAGCACAGATGAATTTTTCAATCAACAGACAAGGGACGAGTTGCGGGCCATAGCCGGTGATGATCAGGAAATTCAGGAGCGCTTTTATCGGTCGCTTGAATTTGGCACGGCGGGACTGCGCGGCATCCTTGGAGCCGGCACCAACCGGATGAATATTTACACCATCGCTCAGGCGACAGAAGGTTTTGCCCGTTATATTGTGTCACTTGGCGAGGAGGCGAAACAACGCGGCATCGTGATTTCCTATGACTCCCGACATTTTTCACCGGAATTCGCCGAGATCTCGGCGTTGGTGTTCGCGACCCATGGCATTAAAGTGCGGCTGTTTGAGTCCCTGCGTCCGGTTCCGATCCATTCTTTCGCGGTTCGCCATTACAACTGCGCGGGAGGCGTCATGATCACAGCCAGCCACAACCCGAAACAATATAATGGATTTAAGGCGTACGGTGAGGACGGCAGCCAGATGTCGCCGGAAGCGGCAGACGTTGTCATGAAGGAGATGCATTCAATAACGGACATTCGCACGTTGTCCTGGATCGACAAGGATCAGGCATTGGCGAACAACACGTTGGAATATATCGGCAAGGAGCTCGATGATGCCTACATCGAAATGTTAAAGGGACTGAGCATCAACAGCGATCTGATTCCCGGACAGGCGGACATGAAGATCGTCTACACTCCACTTCATGGAGCGGGCAACATTCCCGTTCGCCGTATTTTGAAAGAACTTGGATTCAACAATGTCATGGTGGTGAAGGAGCAGGAGCTGCCGGATCCGGATTTCTCAACTGTGGAGAATCCCAATCCCGAGTTTCGTGAGGCTTTGGAGCTGGCCATTCAGCTCGCCACTAAAGAAGAAGCTGATCTCGTCATCGCCAACGATCCCGACGCCGACCGCACCGGTTTGGCCGTGCGTCGCGCGGACGGCACTTACCAGGTTTTGTCCGGCAATCAAATTGGCCTTTTGTTGATGGAGTATATTCTGTCGGCCAAAAAAAGGCGCGGGGTGTTGCCTGAACGGTCATTTGTCGCGACGACGATTGTCTCCACCAAACTGACCAAACGTGTGGCGCAGGCCTACGGCGTTGAACTTTTTGAAGTGTTGACAGGATTCAAGTTTATCGGCGAGTTGATCAAAGACTACGATGAGTTCGGAGACAAGCACTTCCAATTCGGTTTTGAAGAAAGCTTCGGCTATCTCGCCGGTACCGATGTGCGCGACAAGGACGCGGTTGTGGCATCCATGTTGCTGGCTGAAATGGCCGCCACCGCACGGACGGAGGGCAAGACGATCAGCGACTACCTGGATAATCTCTACCAAAAATATGGCTTTGGATTTGAAAAGACGATTTCGATTACAATGGAAGGAATCGCCGGCCTGAATAAGATTAAAGAGGCGCTGGCCGACCTGCGGGAAAACAAAGGACCGCGGCTTGGAGAGCTCAAGGTCAACGCGCTCCGCGACTATCAAACGCACGAGCGTGTCGATTTCGTCTCCGACACCACGGAGATCCTGGATCTTCCGGATTCGAATGTTTTGTTGTATGAATTGGATGACTTGGATTGGGTCTGCGTGCGTCCTTCAGGAACCGAACCTAAAATCAAGGTCTACTCCGGAGCGTATGGTCCGGACGCGGAAGAGACCAAAGCTCGGTTGGATAAGATATCCGACGCCGCCGAGGCGGTCATCCGCGCTAAATTAAAGTAAGGACATAGTTAAAACTTGACGTTTACACATTTGCATCTACATACGGAATACAGCCTGCTCGATGGCGCGAATCGGATCGCTCAACTTCCGGCCCGCGTCAAAGAGCTGGGCATGACCTCGTGCGCGATCACCGACCACGGTGTGATGTACGGGGTCGTCGACTTTTATAACGCCTGCCGCGAGGCGGGTGTCAAACCCATCATCGGATGCGAGGTTTATGTCGCTCCGAACGGTCGCTTCCAAAAGGACAGTCCGACTGATAAACAGCTCGGTCATTTGATCTTGTTGGCGGAAAACAATGTGGGTTTGGAAAACCTCAACCTGTTGGTCTCGCTCGCGTTTCTTGAAGGTTTCTATTATCGTCCACGGGTGGACCGTGAGCTGTTGCGCGCCCATTCCGAAGGGCTGATCGCTTTATCCTCGTGTATGAGTGGTGAGGTGCCGCGGGCGATTTTAGCCGGCGACCCTCAACGGGCGAGAGAACTGGCGACCGAATACAATGATATTTTTGGCAAGGACAACTTCTATCTGGAGATGCAGTCAAACGGCATTCAACAGCAGGCCGTCATCAACCGGGCTTTACGTGATATTTCGGCGGAGTTGGACATCCCTCTGGTGGCCACGAATGACTGCCACTATATGCGCAAGGAAGACGCGCGCGCGCACGAGATATTGCTTTGCATGCAGACCGGCAAGGTGATTACCGATCCGGACCGTATGCGTATGGGGACTGATCAGCTTTATGTGAAGTCTCCTGAGGAGATGAAGGCGGCGTTCAGCGACTGCCCCGAAGCGATTGAGAACACGGCTTTGATCGCCGAGCGCTGCGATGTGACTTTTGACTTTGACACGATACACCTGCCCGCCTTTGATGTGCCTGACGGCGGGCTCGCCGGTGACTATCTGCGCGAACTTTGTTTTGCCGGTTTGACCCGACGCCTTGAATTGCCACACGAACAAAGCTGCGAAGAATATGAGGAGCGGTTGGACATGGAGCTGCGTGTCATCGACTCCATGGGGTACACCGACTATTACCTGATCGTCTGGGATTTCATTCGCTTCGCGCGCGAACGCGGGATCATTGTCGGCCCGGGTCGTGGCTCGGGGGCGGGTTCATTGGCGGCGTATTGCATCGGCATCACCAATATCGATCCGCTCCGCTACTCATTGCTCTTCGAGCGGTTCCTCAATCCTGAACGGGTCAGCATGCCCGACTTCGACATTGATTTTTGCTATGAGCGCCGTGGCGAGGTCATCGACTACGTGACCAGAAAATACGGTGAGCAAAGAGTTTCCCAGGTCATCACGTTTGGCACGTTGGCGGCGCGGGCCAGCGTGCGCGATGTTTGTCGCGCGCTAGACGTCCCCTACGCGGAAAGCGATCGCTTGGCGAAGATGATTCCCAACGAACTGAAGATGACATTGGACAAGGCCCTCGAGGTTTCGACCGAACTTAAGTCCGCGTATGACAATGATCCTGTCACCAAAGACGTGATCGACACCGCCAGGCTGTTCGAGGGGATGCCGCGACACGCGTCCACCCATGCCGCCGGCGTGATCATATCTTCCGAACCAATTGTGAAAATCGCGCCGCTGGCTAAAAATGATGACTCGGTCGTGGTGCAATACGCCAAGGAAACGATCGAATCTCTCGGCTTGTTGAAGTTTGACTTCCTCGGTCTGCGCACGTTGACCGTCCTACAGGACACGGCGCAAATGGTGCGCGACAATTATGGTGTGGAAATTGACTACGATCGGATGTCGATGGATGATCCGACCGTGTTTCAGATGATCAGCGAGGGCGACACGGCAGGTGTTTTTCAACTGGAAAGCTCGGGCATGACTTCTTTCATGAAAGAATTGAAACCGGAGTCACTGGAAGACATCATCGCCGGGGTCGCGCTGTTTCGTCCCGGACCGATGAAACAAATTCCCAGGTACGTGGCGGGTCGCCATGCTGACGACAAGATCAGCTGTCATCATCCATTGCTTGAGCCCATCCTGGACGTCACATATGGTTGCATGGTCTATCAGGAACAGGTTATGCAGATTGTGCGCACGGTCGCGGGATTCTCCCTGGGTCAGGCGGACAATGTCCGGCGCGCGATGTCCAGCAAGAAACCCGAACTGCTCTCCAAGTATGAAGAGCTGTTCATCCAAGGCGGTTTGGATGAGAATGGCAAAGTGATCGATGGCGCGCTTGCCCGCGGCGTCAGTTTACCCATCGCGAAAAGAATATGGGAAGAGGTCATGGAGTTCGCCAACTACGCCTTTAATAAATCGCACGCGGCGGCGTACGCGGTTGTGGCGTACCAGACGGCATGGTTGAAGCGACACTATCCGGTTGAGTTTATGGCGGCGATGCTCAACAGTTACATGGGTAATCTCGGGCAGGCCGCGACCTATATAGAAGTGTGCCGCAAAAAACGCATCAATGTCCTTCCCCCTGATGTCAATCGCAGCCAGATCAAATTCGTGACCGAAGATGGCGCCATCCGGTTCGGCCTTGGCGCGGTGAAAAATGTCGGTCCGGTTCCTCTGCGCGAGCTGATCGCCGAGCGTGAGACGAATGGTCCATTTCTTACCTATGGGAATTTTTTAAAAAGAATGTCCGCTTATTCATTGAACAAGAAACTGATTGAAAGTCTGATCCGTTCATCCGCTTTTGACTCGTTTGGCATTTCGCGCAGCAAATTGATCGCCGCGCTGGAACCGTTTCTGGCGCATCTGAATCGACAGAGAAACTCGATCATGGAAGGACAGTTGTCTTTGTTCGAGCTGACAGACACCGTCGATCCCGCGCCGACTGAGCCGGACTATCCAACTGTGCCGGATTTTCCGACAACCGAGTTGTTGGATATGGAGAGGGAGATGACCGGAGTGTACATCAGTGGACACCCCTTGGACGACTATTCCCTGGCGATCGAGCGACAGGTCACTCTTACCAGCGATCTGTTCCATGGTGATCGAGTGTTCGAGGCCTACGAGAACTCTCCTGACGTGGGCGACACGGGGGTCAGGACAGGTGTCCGCGATGGTCAGCGAGGCGCGATGGCCGGCCTGATTGTGAGGCGGACCAACAAGTCCACCCGAAACAATGATCTGATGTGTTTTTTGACGCTTGAGGATGTATATGGGCGCTATGAGGCGATTGTTTTTCCGAAAGTGATGCAAGGGCATAACACTTTGTTGCAGGAGGGGCAGGCTGTGCTGGTGACCGGACGGATCAGCGCGAGTGATGATCAGGAGACAAAAATCATTGCCGACCACTTCGCGCCATTGCCCAAAAACGTGGAAATTTCGGACGGCGGACAATCAACCGACCGCGCCGTCAACTTTGATTTTTCGGTCGAGCCCGCCGGGCGCGGCGCCGATCAGCGACAAAACGGCACCCGGCCACCGACTAAGGAGCCTTATGTTTCAGCGGATGTTGGTTTGGTCCTCGCCTTTGATGGTGAGCGTGATTCAAGTGAATATCATCGGTTGCTCGCCACTTTGGCGTTTTTCAACGGCGAAACAAGAACCGCGGTCTATTTTCCACATGAAAATCGCCTGGATTCTCTATATCCGGATTGTTGGCTGGAAATCAACGATTTCACCTTGAATCTTCTGATCGAGCGGTATGGCGCGGCCAATTTGTTTTTTATCGATGCTTCCACTTTGCCGATACCGGACAAAAGTATATAATGCATAATATCTGTAAAACCAGATGAAATCCGATGATTGACACATTTTAACTATACTTCATAATATCTGGGGGTTAAAAGATGACAGACGTAAAAAAGCATGGACTGGCGCCTTGGTCAGAAGAAGGAGGCATACGGACAGTATGCGTGCTCACCAGTGGCGGTGACGCCCCGGGCATGAACGCGGCCATTCGCGCCGTGGTGCGCGCGGGCCTGCACGCGGGATACAGAATGCTGGGCTGCCGCCGGGGTTATCACGGTTTGTGGCGCGGAGACATCGTCGAATTGGATGGCCGTTCGGTGTCAGAGCGATTGCAGCGTGGAGGAACCTTTCTGATGACCGCGCGAAGTCACACGTTCAGCACGCCGGAAGGCGTGCAAAAGGCGTTTGACATGTGCAGGGTGTTCGGCATTGACGCGCTGGTTGTGATCGGCGGTGACGGTTCGCTGCGTGGAGCCCTGGATCTGGCCAGAATTGGTCTGCCTGTGATTGGGATACCCGGAACGATTGACAATGATATTGGCTGTTCTGAGTACACGATTGGCTATGACACCGCGATGAACACGGCCATGACGGCGATCGACAAGCTGCGTGACACCGCGTCCTCGCATGAGCGCTGTAGCTGTATCGAGGTGATGGGCAGGCGCGCGGGCTATATCGCGCTGAATGTCGGGATGTCCTGCGGTGCCGAGGTTATCTTGATTCCTGAAGTGGAAATGGACTTCGACAAGCATGTTGTGCGCCGCTTGCTCGAGTGTCGCAATATGGACAAACATCACTATATTGTGGTTGTGGCGGAAGGTGCCGGCGACACGGTTGAGATCAGCAATCGCATTGAGGCCCAGACCGGCATTGAGTCTCGGGTGACCATTCTCGGTCACTTGCAGCGAGGTGGCAGCCCGTCCATACAAGATCGCATGATGGCGAGCCAGATGGGCGCGCTCGCGATCAAGAGCCTGGTTGCTGGTGAGTACGGACGTGTGGTGGCTTATCAGCAAGGTCGGGTCACCACCATCGAGATAGAAGAAGCTTTGCAGATGACGAAGACCATATCCCGAGAGGAAATTGACACAGCCTACAACATCGCCCTGTGATGTTCCGGCTCTGTTAGAAAAGGTTGTAACAAACCACGTGGATAAGAAGAAACTAAGACAACAATGGTTGACAGTGCCTAACCTGTTGACTGCCATCCGGCTGATCGCGATTCCGATCATGTGTCGCTATATTCTTAGTGGCGACAACAATATGGTGGCGTTCATCCTGTTTTTGGCGATCTGGGCGACCGATCTGCTGGATGGATTCATCGCCAGACGATTTAACCAGATCACTGATGTGGGAAAGGTGCTCGACCCGCTGGTGGACAAGGTGTTTCAATTCGCCACCGCTGTCACCTTGTGGCTGTCGGGACGGTTGCCACTCTGGGTGCCGATCATGTTGTTTTTAAATCAGGCCTTTTTGGTGTTGGGCGACGCGTT
>CAZAPS010000013.1:0-48107 GCA_964487355.1 uncultured Oscillospiraceae bacterium | reverse complement strand
CCAAAACCGCGCCTGTGACCCACACACCACTTCGGGTGACGCCCATGAGTATGACCAAATCTTGCCGGATCACGGTACCGCCCAGGGCGAGACCAATCAGCATGTTCATACCAAAATCGGTGGTGACGCTGGCGTAAAGTCTGCCGAACATCTCACGGCGTGGCAGAGGATTTTTGACGGTTTGCCGACCTTGTTGAGGTAGATCACCGGGCTTCGTGCAGTCCGGTTGCACATATCGAAAAATGCCGAATTCAATCAACTTGGCCGCCAGCCAGGTTGCATAACCGATTTTCCAGACAAGAAAACGTGGGAAAGTGTAGTCAGTCTCCGGATAAAAACGCAAGATCAACAAAGTGATGAGCGCCATCAAAGCCGAGCTGACCACACCGGTCAGGATTGTCAACGCCGGGTAGGACCGGGGTAGTCTCTGCATAAAAGGGCTCAGCGGAACCTGGGTGGGCAGTTCTCCGCGCCGTCGGCGCGCGCCGACCGCCCAGCGCGCATAGCCAAGGCTGGTAACCGCCGTGACCACCCCACAAAGGGCGGCGTCCACCAAGAGGTCGGTCACGCTCAGCGAGCGGCCAAATTGGAACACAAAAGCCAAAATCACATTTATGGCGCAGACAAGTAGCGCCATGGGCAGGTTGTTGAGATAGGGAAGCTCGGTTCGGACGTTGATTCTGCCATCTTTCATCACTGTTCCCTCCTTTTGCCTTCGATTTAACATACTGATTCATCTCTATTATAAAAAGACTGAAAACGAGTATGTTAGACCAAACCGATAGGCAAATGGTCAAATTATCAGAACAGCTCTTTCAATTGACGGCGACAATGGATATTCAACTTGTCATAGACGCTGGACAAGTCCTTTTTTACGGTGGAAAGAGAGAGGTACATTTTGTCGGCGATTTGATTGTTGGTCAGGCCGTCCACCGCGTATTGCGCCACCTGGTGCTCCCTGCACGTGAGGACTTCGGGAATCATATAGGCCGACAATTCATTGTGGGCCCTGACCCATTGGGGGAAAATGCTCTTCCACAGGCGGATGATTCCATCATATCGCTGTGGGAATGCTTCCAGCAGACAACGTTCCGTCAGCCCCTGCATGGTGGTCAGGGTCTCAACAAAAGGACCAATGAAGTGATTTGGCAAAGCCAGACTCATCACGGTCATCATGCGTTCTCGAGCCAGGGCAAGATTGTCCAGTTTTAGATGCCCGAGCGCCGCGTACAAATAGATATAGATGTCGCAAAGTGTGCAAGTACCCGGTCTCTGGGTAGAGATCCTGGCTTCGGCCGCTACCAACATCACCCGATACTCCTTGATTATTTGCAAATACTTAATATAGGTGTACCAGCCCAAATCACGCATAGTGGGGGGCAAATTGGATAAATCGCCCTTTTTCAACCAGTTCGGTAAATTATGGACCACCATGAGGCTGACACTGATGTTGGCCTGAAAGCATTCCAGTACGTGAGTTTGACCTTGCGTGTGTGACTCTTTGGTCTGGTGTGTGTCAAAGAGTGCCCGAATTTTGCGGTAACGAGTGAAATCCCCCAGGCAGATGGCGGCGTATAGTGAGAACAGTTGACCGATCAGATAATCCTCATCTTGAGGCGTAAGTTGATTAAAAGCATAGATGGCCTGTTCATATTCGCAGCGAAAGTACGCAAATAAACCCCGCGCCAGATAATAAGTGGCATTTTGCGGAAACTGCTGTAGTTGGGCATCCGCCTGACCACTGACAAATGTAAGCTGTTCGACCGGAATTACAGAAGGCTGTGATTCTCGCGCATCAGACCTTGACGCGACTTCTTTGGGTATCAGCCAATTGTTACCCAGCTTAAGGGCACCTAAAATCAATCCGGACTGGCAGTGGCGTTGCACGGTTCGGGGATGAATACCCCATATTTTGGCAAATTGTTCAACAGATAGATATTCCATGTCTACCTCCAGGTCCACCGGACCCGGCCATCTGTCGTTTGTGCGACAGTTTGACCGACATGAAATCAAAAATAACTCAAAACATTATAATCTAATAAAATTATATGTTTCTGTAAAAGAACTGTCAAAAGAATATTCGCCGACTTGAGACACATTTAAATTCTATGAAATGGCAAACCCCCCGATGATTGTTCACCGAGGGGTTCATAAGGAAATCAATCTTTTTGCATACGAAAATCGAACTCGCTTCGTGTGGTTTAAAGTTGAGCGAGAACCTCTTCGATATCCGGCAGTTCAGGAATATCATATCGTTTGGACCACAAAACCACACCGTTCTCATCGATCAACACATTGGCTCTGCCTGACATGCTGGCCTTCTCAATGTAGTTGCCATAAGCTTTGCTGACCGCGCCCAGAGGGTTGAAGTCTGACAAGATCAACAGATTATCCAGGCACAGCGCTTTCGCCCATGCGCTCTTGGTCGGTTGAGGATCCACACTCAATCCGAGCACAACCGTGTTCTTTTCGGTGAACCGATCATAATTACGTTCGAGTGAACGCATCTGATCCAAGCAGACCGAAGTCCAAGCCAAGGGATGCCAGGAAAGCAAAACTTTTTTGCCTTTAAAATCAGCCAGTGAGACTACTTGTTCATTCTGATCCGCCAATGAAAAATCAGGTGCCGAGACGCCGGCTTTTATCAACTCAGACATAATAACCTCCACTCATGTGTCCACTCACAAAACGCGAGCGGGACGTTTTACGTATTGTAATAATTCTAGCACAAAAAACATTGTTTCAGCTCAAATTATTCATCGCTTGATTTTATTCGAGGTCGTTTTGACAAACGGTTCGTCACGTATCACAACTGAAGAGACTCTCTTATAGTCGGGCAATTCCTGCATTTCTTCACGAATCATCTTTTGTAACTGCTCTTTTGTATAGGTCACTTCCTCGTCCAGATAGACTTCGGCCATCAGCGATGACTCCAGACCGTTTTCATCAAGCAAACCACGGACCACGACTTCTTTGACGCCATCCACGCCCATAATGTGAGATTCAAGCTCTTCTGGATAAATGTTTTTACCATTCGACAACACGATCAAATTCTTTTTCCGTCCGGTGATCACAAGCTGGTCTTTGTCTGTCAGGTAGCCATAGTCACCGGTATAAAACCAGCCATCTTTCAACACTTCGGCCGTCTGCTCCGGATCATTGAAGTATCCCAGCATGACGATGTCACCTTTAACGACAATCTCCCCAATCCCCTCTTCATTCGGATCGTCAATCTTCCAGTCGACACAGGGAAGTCTGCAACCGGCCGTGTTAAAGTCGTTGAACGAAATCGGATTGACGGAGACCAATGGCGAGCATTCGGTGATGCCGTAGCCGGCGATCAACGGCATGCCGATATCGATAAAAAACTCACCAATCACCGGACGGATTGGCGCCCCTCCACAGACAATCTCACGCAGATTTCCGCCAAATTGTGAATGGATGCTCTTAAACAACGTCCTGCGCAAATCGATGCCGATCTTACGCAGTCCTCTACTTAGTTTAATCAAAAAATTAAACGCTTTGCGTTTCCCGCCGGCGTCAATCGAAGAGTTGATCCGCTTATAAAACATCTCCGCGATGGCCGGAACCAGATAAATAAAATCAGGTTGATATAGCTGAAGATTCTTGAGCACGGCCATTAGATTGTCATTGATACAAATTGTCACTCTCTTATGGATCGCGACCAATATCTCGCAGACCGCCTCATAGGTGTGATTAAACGGCAACACAGATAGACCGACCGTGTAGATGGTCGATACCATCAACCCGTAATAGACACTGGAGCAAAGGTTGTGCTCGCTGAGCATGACGCCTTTCGCCTTGCCGGTCGTGCCGGAGGTATATACCAGGTCTTTGAGCGCGTGCGGATCACTCTCCAACGCTTGGTACTCCGACGGGTCAAGATCGGCGCCACGGCGCATCATCTTTTGATAGGACAGGAAGTCACCATCATCCTCTTCACGATCAAAGCCGACAAAAAATTTCACATTTGGCATTTCATCCCGGTGTTCTATGAAATAGGATTCGTATTTTTCGGAATAAAAGACGACCTCCGAGCCACTGTCGTTCAATAAATATTGAATCTCGGCAAATGGCAGCTCTCGATCGATCGGAACAAAAACTCCGGCGCTCTTCAGCACGGTCAAATATGTGACAATCCACTCGTAGCGATTGTTCGCGCAACAGGCGATGAAGGCATCGCCAAAGCCATCGGCTGTCAAGGCCGCGCCCAGGTTAAATGTATCCTGTTCAAATTCGCGGTAGGTGACGTCGCGGATCTCGTTGTGATCTTTGTATCGATACGCGACATGATCTCCCGCCGCGGCGACCGCTTTGGAGAGCATCTCTTTGATGCTGCCAAAGGGTTCAACTTTGTTATACGTGAAGTTAGGATTGATATACATCGGCACTACCGCCTCCTCTAAATCTTTTGAAAACAAATTAACTGATACGATGAAATTGTAATTAAAATAGTTCTTAACATTGTAGCTTGAATGGTTTTGATTCTCAAATGGTTTTGTCTTCAAATTATTGCGATATTCGCCAATTCGTGTTAACATAGTTGGGCATGGGGATGCACTGGTTTCGACAGTGCCATCGAACTCAGGCAAGCGGGTAGTGGACCCCGTTGGCCACTTTAAAAAACGGGAACGCATGTAAATGCAAACAATAATTATACTTACGCTGCTGCTTAATTGAGCGCGTCATCCTCCGTTCCTATCTGCCGGAACGATCGGGATGCCAGATGGTAGACCTTACCTGCCGGAGGTTAAACAGGGGCACGAGTTCGGCAAAGCTTTGAGTCGGATTTGTATTTATGAAGCTACTGGAGCAAATGTAGGCTGACTGACTATTTGCGAGAGGAATACTAAAGGTGACAGCTGCACCCGGAGAAATCTTGACGGACATGACATTGGACAGGGGTTCGATTCCCCTCATCTCCACCATAGCCCTTGTGACCGTCGCGGTCGCGGGCTTTTTTGTTTCCGGCGATACCCGTTTGATACTAAAGTTCCAACTCTTATCAAACCACAATTAAGCGATGCGCTCTTCTCTGTCTATATATTCTGTGGGAATTGCCCACTAGTCAGCGCCACCGATTTAATGACATTTATCCTGAAAGTCCGTACTTACGCGTACTTCGAATAGATTGCAAAAAGCTCTCCTGGATAAATTCACAAGAGAGCTTTTATCGGCTTAGCCAGTGATCGCGCACATATTCAAATACCTTTGAATCAGCCGAGCGCCTCTTCTCTGGTTTTCAGGATCGCCTGCACAGCGGTCGCGGAATCCGTCGCGGGATAGAGCTCAAAACCAACCGAGTGCTGATATCCCAAACGGTCCAGATGCTTCATGAAGTTTACGAAATTAAGTGTACCGGTGCCGGGCTCGTTTCTGCCTGGAGCGTCCGCTATGTGAATGTGACCGATATGGGGTAAAAACTTCTCAACGGTCTCACTGATTTTTCCTTCATTCAAATACATATGATAGGAATCATAAAGAATTTTGAGGTTCGGCGAGCCAATCGCATCCACAAAATCGCAAGAGTCCGCGGTATATGCCAGGAAGTTTCCGCAGTGATCTTTGACGATATTCAGCGCTTCGAGCACAAAGGTCACACCTTGGGCCTCGGCCAGCGGCACGATCTCCTGCAGGACATCAAACATGGCGAGATGACGGCGCAAATCGCTGAACTCACCACTCATGGGTTTGGCGAACTGTGGAAAATCCTCAAGCGCGTCCGAGTGGATGACCAAGGTCTTGCAGTCAACGACGGCGGCGGCTTCCAAAGCCTGCTTGATGTAATCGATATACGCCACTTTGTTGGCGGGGTCACACATTGAAAGTGGTCCGTCGCCTGACATGGCGGCCAAGGTCAGGCCATTTTCGTCCAACAGGCGCTTGACCTGCGGTAGATCTTTGTCGTCCCAGCCCCAGATTTCGACTGCGTCAAAACCATCAGCTTTCGCCTTCGCGAAACGATCGGCAAATGGCATTTCGGAATAAATTGATTCGATATGAATGTCCGTTTTCAACATGTTCAGATCCTCCTTCGTTCTGTCTGTTTCAAGTTTGAGCGTTTGGCCACTTGTTCTTTTCTATATACAGTATGACAGGAAAGGGGGATCCAAACTTGCCGATAATTGAGTATTTATACTGGATAATCCGGCAGGATCAGTGCTCATTGTTGCCAATTCTTGCGATAGGTTCCGGGACTGCATCCAACCAGTTGTTTAAAACTGCGGTGAAAGACACTTGGGTTGCTAAACCCCAAATCCAACGCCAGATCGGTTACTGCTTGGTCGGAGTTGATCAAACGCGTTTGAGCTTCACCGATTCTGCGTCGGTTCACATAGTGCATGGGCGCGTATCCGGTAAACCGTTTGCAGACACGGGAGATGTGAAACGGGCTTAAGTACAGCGCGTCCGCGATGTCCTGCAGCGACACCTCTTCCGCGTAATGTTCATCCAGCCATTGTTTGATCAACTTGCCCTGTGCGATCAAGTCGCGCTCATCGGTGTCAACGGGCCTGTGCTCGCTGACAATTAATGAAAGAAGGGCGCGTGTCAGATGATTCGCGATGTCATAACCGGCGTCCGCCTCGGTCGATGCTTGCTTGTAGATCGCCTCGATCCAGAAGTGAATCTCTTCTTGATAGTCTTCCAAACGCAAAAGCGGTGAGTCGTCCGGGGCGATGAGGTGGTTGGAAGGCATACCGGGTCGTTGCACACTTCGAACATCCAATGTGTAAATCACAGTGTCCGGATCAAGATCGATGTGCTCCTCGTGCATGATGCGCGCGTTATACACCAGCAAGTCTCCCGCGCGGACTTGATACGGGCGGTGGCAGATGATGTTTTGGCAGGAACCGGAAGAGACAAACAGCAGTTCGATCCGGTCGTCATGCATGTGCATGATGCGCGGTTGTCTTAGGTCTTCACTGTCAGCTCGAGAGATCGCCTCGAGTCTGGGGAGCTCGGGACCAATAAATGGTTGGTCGTAACTATTTGGCAGATAAATAAAGGTCATGATCTTTCTCCTAATCGAGCGGAACTACCACTATGATTTTATTCTAAAAAAGAACAAACAGGCAACAAATCGCCAGATCCACTGATTTGAATTATAATTGAGATGGTCTTTGTCATGCCAACATATAACGTGTAATTGTGTAAACCACATAGAAATATTGGAGGTAGCTATGTTATTTCACTTTCCCACCACCTTTGAACCCGGTCTCAGCTCATTGTTGAAAGCCAAGCAACATCCTGAGGCGAACATGGATTTGTCCATGTTGGTTTTACAAAAAGGAGAATCGTACACCACTGAATCACAAAAGGAAATTGTCGCGGTTTTATGTTCAGGAACCATTCACGCATCCGTCGCGGATCTATCAGAAGAGTTGCACCGCGATGATGTCTTTTACGGCGAACCAATGATCGTTCGCTCGCCGGCGACTGAGTCGATCACCATCAAGGGACTGGCGGATCGGTCGGAGGTCTTGCTGGTGGCGACCGCCAACGAAAAGGATTTCGAACCGGAAATCATGCGTCCCGCTGACATGTTGAATCCGAAGGAAGAACGTGCGCGCGGTTTGATGAACGATTCCGCGATCCGCATCGCCAGGACATATTTCGATCGCAGCAACCGCCCGTCAACCAATTTCTTTATCGGAGAGGTTGTGATGGCGCCGGGCAAATGGTCCAGCTTCCCGCCTCACTTTCATAAAGAAACTGAATTTTACTTTTACAAATTCCTACCGGAAAATGGCTATGGCTACGCCGAAGTTGGTGGCGAACCACATATTGTGAGACAACACTCTTTAACCGTGATGAGCAATGGCGAGCCGCATCCTCAGGTGACCACCCCGGCATACGCGGAATGGTATCTGTGGTGTATCCGGTTGGATGACAATCAACCTCTGGTCACAACCTTTGTGCCCGAGCATGAATGGGCGAACGACGAGGACGCCAAACTCTACCCTGACTTGAAGCCATAGGCGGTTACCGACAGGCCGGCAACTTTCACCTCGTGTGATGTCGAACTCCGGCAGTTCAATCAAAATGGGGTTGCCCGCGGGCGCGTGTATGTCGCGCCGCTGACAATCCCATTGTTGTTTAGAGCGATCGTTTATTTGGCTGCGCGGTCAACACTGTGTCCGGATGGTTGACCAGCTCCAAATAGACGTCTTTATGTCAATCAGCTTCCAGCATCGATATGGTCTCAATCTCTACCAGCGCGTCCATCGGCAGACCCGCCACTTCGACACAACTGCGTGTCGGATAACTTTCCTCGAAATAGCTGCCGTAAATCGCGTTCACCTCGGCGAAATCCGCTAAATTCCGTAAAAAGATGGTGGCCTTGACAATGTTATTGTAAGAGGCGCCGGCCTTTCTTAAAATGTGGCCAATGTTTTTCATGCACAGATGCGTCTGCCGCGCGATGCCATCTTCCAACTTCCCGGTGGAAGCATCAATGCCCAATTGTCCCGATGTAAATAGCATGTTCCCCATTCGCACGCCTTGCACATAAGGTCCGATAGCCGCAGGCGCCTGATCCGTGTCGATCACTTCCCGTTTCATATCTGTCTCCTATCACTCTTTGTCCGCCGTTGGGTCGGTTGGCAGTTGCTCACACAATAAATACAGTCCACTCAGTGGCGGTAGATCAAGTGTCAGCGTTGGCGTCGCGTAGAGTGGTTTTTGATTCGGCACCTCCGCGATCGGGATGTCCAATCCGCGAAGTGGATTGTAGCCGGTGTCTTCATGTTCAAAATCTTCCATCTCAGTTAGTAATTTCTGATATTCGGCGAACAAAATCTGACGGTCCGCTTCCAACTCATCTCTACGTTTTTGCAGCTTGTCACGGCTCTTCTTTATCCGTTGCTTCGCTTTTTCAAATTCGCGATTCGCCTCCTCGACGGTCGGAGGATCGGTGGCGAACCTCAATTGATCCGACCGCTCACCCAGGTATTGGCTGCCGCCGTATTGCTCGTCATCAGAATTAAATAAAACGCGATAGGTTCCAAATCGCGGCGCCCTCATCTTGTAACCTGGCACAACAGCCGGTGTGAGGTTCAACACCACCAGAATGACCTGCCCCTCATATTTGCTGGAACGGCTATAGATATAGACACTGTTGTCTTTGTCCTCGGCCTGCATCCATTCGAACCCATACCAATTGAGATCTTGCTCCCAAAACGCCGGAGTCTTCAGATACAGATTGTTCAGATCTCTGACAAATCCAAACAACTGATGATTCGGTTCCAGGTCCAGCACATTCCATTCCAGTTCTTCTTTGCAACGCCACTCCAGGTGCTGACCGAACTCAAAGCCCATGAAGTTCAGCTTGCTGCCCGGATGAGACATCATATAGATTAGCATCGCGCGCATGTTGGCGAATTTACGCCAGGGATCTCCGGGCATCTTCTCCAAGATGGATTTCTTGCCATGAACCACCTCATCATGGGAAAAGGCCAGTACGTATCGCTCCGAAAACGCGTAGGTCATCGAAAAGGATAGTTGGTTATGGTGGAATGGCCGGTGGATATAATCCAAGCTCATATACTTTAACGTGTCGTGCATCCAGCCCATATTCCATTTGTGCGTGAAGCCCAACCCGTTCTCTTCCACCGGTCTTGTGATATATGGGTAGGATGTGGACTCTTCGGCGATCATCATAACGCCGGGGAAATTCATCAAAATGATCCGATTGAGCGTGCGCATGAAATCTATGGCCTCGAGGTTCTCGTTGCCGCCGTATTGGTTCTGGATGAACTCGTCGCGATCGTAATCCAAATAAATCATGCTGCTGACCGCGTCAACTCGAATGCCGTCCAGGTGATACTCAGACATCCAAAACCAGGCGCTGGAATAGAGAAAGGACAAGACTTCCTTTTTACTATAGTCAAATACCAGGGTGCCCCAGGTCTTGTGCTCACCGACACGGGTGTCGGCGTATTCGTACAGCGTGGTGCCGTCAAATCTCGCCAGTCCAAAGCTGTCTTTGGGAAAATGAGCGGGAACCCAGTCCAAAATGACGCGGATGCCCTTGCTGTGCATATGATCCACGAAAAACTTAAAGTCCGCGGGAATGCCATAGCGGGAGGTCGGCGCGAAGTAGCCGGTCGCCTGATAACCCCAGGAATCGTCAAGCGGATACTCGGTGATCGGCATGATTTCCACCGCGTTGTATCCCAAGTCGATGAGATAGTCGGCGAGTTGCACCGCTAACGTGCGGTAGTTGTAGAAATTTCCATCCTCGTACTGTCTCCAGGAACCAAGATGACATTCGTAAATATTGAGCGGTTGCGGGGTTTCGGCGGGCAGGCGGTTTTTTATCCAGTCCTGATCCGACCATTTATAATCATCAGGATCGTACAGGACAGACGCGGTGCCCGGCCTTGTCTCCGCGTGGCGGGCGAACGGATCGGCTTTAAGTGTGACATCGCCGTTTTGGGCGGTCACAACATATTTATACCGTTGCCACTGTTTCGCTTCTTTGATCGATAGATACCATATTCCGGTATCTATATTTTTGTCCATTGGGTGTGAAGATTCGTTCCAGTTGTTGAAATCACCTGTCACACATACATTGACAGCGTTCGGCGCCCAAACCGAAAATCGGAAACCGTCCTCCGAACCGCCATTGAGATGTGAACCTAAAAAGTTATAGCTTTCATAATTCAGACCGTTATTGAACAAATATGCCGGATCCATAATAACCTCGCTCAACTTTGCCATGCGGTTTGTTTGCTTCATGCATTTTATCACATTTTGTACAAAACTTTAATAAGTTCGGCTATTAAGGAGGTTGTGTTAGGTCATTTTGACAACAAAGGCGTCGCATACAAGCTGATCCTGCGAAAAACAACCAGCCGGCGCGGTCGAGAGAAAATTCAACGAGCGCGTCTTTCGCGCCGCGGATGATGGACTTGAGGTGATGGGGTGAACAGGCGGAGAATCACTCCGGCGAGCCGGACGATTCAGGCGTCACGGACTCAGCGACGGTCGTCTCATCGACCGCTTGGTCACCGCTTGAAATAACAGTGGCCAATTTCAATGGATTGCCGCCCGGAAGATCATTTAACGACCAGCGGTCCTGTGTCTTGCCGTCGGTGTCGAAGATACTTTTCGCGGCGAAGAGCAGCGAATATTTCATTGAATTCAAAGAAGGTAGACTGAAAGTCTCGACCTGATCCAGTTTTTGAAAGCCGCGATTGACCAACACACCTTTAAATTGATCAATTTTGAATGAACAGACCAGCCAATTTGACTGTTGTCGAGAAACCGGAGGGATCGGATCAGCCTCAAGCGCGTCCCCGCTGGTGGGCTCTGACGGGTTGGATTCCGCCAGCTGTGCCTTGATCTCATAAAACACTAAATCTATTTTTCCAACTTTCGCGTTTGTCAGTCGGAATGACTCTTGGGAGATGATTGAAATCTCATTCGCCAGCGTCCGCTCATCCGAAATGCAAATCGGGTTGATGAATTCATAGATGATATTCTCCGCTTCCGTGGGCTGTTCATCCACTCGGTAATAACCTTCAATCGCGCTGTTGTCTCTGGAGCTGTCAAAGTACAGCGCAGACAATAAATTTTCCTGATCCGCGCCTAACTCAAGACTTTGGAAATCCACGACATGCCCCTCGCCGGTCAACTGACGCATTGGTTGACCGCCCATAGGATTTTGATTGAGCAAACCGTGGTCGAATTGATTCAGGCATTCCTCCGTCGTCGAGTGAAAGGCAATCCCCGAAATCATGGTTTCAATCAGTTCAAGTCGGATGGACTCCATCAACTCAGCGTAGGGAAACAAAGCCAGGTAGTCATAGTTCTGATAGGTACGGGTCAATGGGTCGGTGGTGACTTCGAAAACGAAGGGTATGTCCTGCACATAAGCGGAATAAATTTGCCGAAAAGAACCGTCGTCATCTGACAAAGTGGTCCGCGTCCAATTCACGCCGGACAATTTCGAATTGGTCTTTTCAATATTTAGATTGCCGTTTTTGGCGGTGCTGTTGCCCGAGCCAAAATTGGACGGAAAATCCAGTCGGCTGAAAAAATTCTGATACAACAGGGCGCCGTCGCTGTATTGCGCGGAGTTGAAAACCACTCTTTCCAGAGCGGGTTCCCCATTCGAAACCGGTGTGGTCGGATTGTTGCTCACTTCCGGACTGTCCGGATTGTCCGTTTGCTCATCGACCGGCAGCGCCGAATTGTGGTCAAGCAGGTGGTACATCTGTCCTTCCTGCGGATGATATATCTTAACCATTCCAAAAGCGGCGTCCAGCACGGTGCGATGCAAATTGCCGCGCACGGATCCCGCGGATTGAAAACCATAGTTGTCCACTCTCGCAAGACCGGGATAAGTTATGGAGTACTTGTAAAAGTCATTTGTATAATTGGCGCGCACGAGTCGACCATCCAGCTGCGCGTTGATCTCATTTAAAACATCATTTTCAAACAGATTTTCTTTAACGATCTCTTCAGGCGTCAAAATATTCGGATCTCGCGTCTGCCCGCACCCACTCATAACAGTGAGCAGCAACGACAACGCCAATAGCAAAACAATCAATTTACGCATTTTCATATCACCACCGCAGCAAATGGATTTCCAGCGTCTGACTCAGTGATTAATAATAGCCCATCTCGCAATCCCATTCCAGAACAAAAGCATTACAAAAATTCATTTGTTATAATGAATATCGTTAAACAGCGTTGTTTCAGCTTACTGCAAGCGTCCGCGGAGGGAAAGATATGGTCAATAAAAAGTATTTACGTCTATTAGCCAAAGATTATCCGAATCAGCAATTGGCCACCGGAGAAATCATCCGTTTGCAATCATATATCGAGCTGCCCAAAGGCACCGAGTATTTTTTTAGCGACTTACATGGCGAGGATGGCGCCTTCATCCATCTAATGAGATCCGCCTCCGGCAACATCCGCAGTAAGATCCGTGAATTGTACGGAAATGTTTTGTCCGAAGAAGGGCAAAACCAATTGGCCAACCTAATTTATGATCCCGACAAGGTCATGTCCATTCTTCAAAAAAGTGACCGCTTCAGCATTGAATGGGTACGATTGACGATTATCCGCCTGACCGATCTGTGCCGCTATATTTCCGCGAAATATAGCAGGGCCGAGGTCGACGCGCTGATGCCGGCCGAATACAAAGATATCTTAAACGAGATGCTTTATGTCGGCACCGGTGATTTCGATCGAAACACTCATATTAATAAAATCATCAACTCCATTGTGGAAATACAGTCCAGCGTGCCCTTTCTCAGGACGCTGTGCACCATGATTCAAAAGATTTGTGTCAATCAGCTGCATATCATCGGAGATATTTTTGATCGTGGAAAAGGCCCGCATCATATAATGGAAGAGTTGATCGAGTTTGAAAAAGTCGATTTTCAATGGGGTAACCATGACATCGTCTGGATGGGTGCCGCAGCCGGAAGCGAAGCCTGCATGCTTAGCGTGTTGCGTATCGGCATTCAATACAATAATTTTGACGCTCTTGAGGACGGATACGGAATCAATCTACGTCCGCTTTCCAATTTCGCCGAGGATGTCTATGGCGATGACGATTGTGAATTGTTCATGCCGCGGGTGCTCGACGAGAATGTTTACGATATGATCGATATCAACATCGCCGCTAAAATGCATAAGGCGATCGCTGTCTTAATGTTTAAACTCGAAGGGCAATTGATCGAACGCCGCCCCGAGTACAATATGGACGATCGCAATGTTTTGAAAAAAGTCAATTTCGATAACATGACTTATGTGGTGGACGGTGTCGAATATCCACTGCGGGACACGAACTTTCCCACGATCGACCCCAACGATCCTCTAAAGCTGTCTGAACAGGAAGAGGATCTGATGCTCGCCATCGTCTCTTCCTTCCAACACAGCGAACCACTACACCGACATATCAATTTTTTGTACGCCAAGGGATACACCTATAAGAGAATCAATAATAATTTGCTCTTTCACGGCTGCATTCCAATGACAGAGGATGCCGAATTTGATGGCATCACAATGGGAGGTAACCGGTATACCGGCAAAGCGCTGATGGATTTTATCGCTCGCAAAATGACTATGGCTTATTTTTCAACCACCAACTCGGCGCAAAAAGAGGCCGCGGTTGATTTCATGTGGTATCTCTGGTGTGGCGCGAAATCACCGATGTTCGGTAAAAGTAAAATGGCCACCTTCGAAAACTATTTTGTGGACAACGCCGCGTTGCGCAAGGAAATCTACAATCCATATTATAAGCTTTCCGAAAGTGAAGAAATCTGTAATCAAATATTTGTTGAATTTGATATGGATCCGAAAAAAAGTCATATCATCAACGGTCACGTTCCGGTTAAAATCAAGGATGGTGAAAGTCCGGTCAAAGCGAATGGCAAACTGTTCGTGATCGATGGCGGCATCTCAAAGGCCTATCAGCCACGGACCGGTATCGCCGGCTATACCTTGATTTTCAACTCTCACGATTTGTCATTGGCCGAACATCACAGTTTTGACATGATCGAAAATGACATGGCCAGTTACACACCCAATATCAGCATTGTCGAGGAAATGCCACACCGTCTGCAGGTCAAGGATACCGACGAAGGAAAAGAAATCATGGAACTGATCAAGGACTTAAAACAATTGATCGAGGCCTACCGAACCGGTGTGATCAAGGAGTTTCACTCCAGATAAGTCACCTGACTTTGATTTGGGGGGGTGACTTCGTTGACTTAGGTAAATTAGGTAAAGCGCGTAGTTTCAAAAAGGAGGAGCGAGCGACTGTTTGGGGGCACCCCCAAAAGCTGTTCTCTCCTCTCTTTTTATCGATGCGTCTGTGGCTGATTGCCGAAGGCCAAAGCTCATGGACCGCGCCGGATCAAAAAAACAGGGGCATGAGCAATGGAAAGAACAAAGCGGGCAAGAGATTTGCCACCTTGAATTTCTCTTCTTTGAGATTCAACAGATTGAATCCCAGCAGTACAAGCAAAATGCCACCGGTGGCTGAAATCTCATTCAACACCATGGGGTCCAGGTAAGCCGACAGGCCGTCCGCCGCCAAGATCAGCGCGCTCTCGTAGATCAATATAGGAATTGCCGAAAACACCACACCCACTCCGTACGCGCTGGCGAACACGATCGCCATCACCCCGTCCAAAACAGTTTTGGTGAACAGTATCGTGTGATCATTTTGAGTGCCGCTTTGGATCGCACCCATGATCGCCATGGATCCGACACAAAACAACAAGGTCGAAACCACAAATCCCTCGGCGATTTTGTCCTGATTTTTAAATTTTCGCTGCAGCCAGGCGCCGGATTTACCCAAATACAAATCGATGTCGATCCACTCTCCCACCAACGCTCCCGCGACCAGCGACAAAATCATAACCAACATGTGTTGTGTATCCAACACCGATTGGACACCCATACAAATTATGGAGGCCCCCAAAGCCGACGTCAAAATGGTTTGGAACCGTGACGGAATGCCTTTACGAAAGACCAGACCCAGGATGGCGCAAAGAAAGACAACGACCGCGTTGACAACTGAACCCGCGAGGATCATTTCAACACACCATCTTCTCTATCGTCTGACTCCGCCACAGCGACGGCGGGCTTGCGGCTCGGTATCTGCGCCAACAAAATAGCCGCGAACATCAACACACAGCCAACCGCTTCCGGCGTGGTCAGTCTGGTACCTAAAATGATCCAGGCGGCCAACACCGACATCGCCGACTCAAGACTGAGCAGCAGCGACGCGATCGCGGGGTGGTAGCCATCCTGCCCGTAAACCTGAAAAATTTGAGCGACGGCCGAAGACAGAATCCCGGCATACGCGATGTTGCCAAATGCGGCCTTGACACTTACCCAAGAAAACGGCTCGGTGAAAAGCATCAGCACAAACGCCAAGATAGCACAAACAGCAAAAGTGATCGTCGTCATGCTCACGTTCTCAACGTGCGGTGAATATTTCGCGATGACAATGATCTGAATGGCGAAAAACAGAGCGCAAGCAAGTAAAATCAAGTCGTGAGGGGCAAATCCCGTTTCTCCGTACAGGCTTAAAAAATATAACCCGACCGCGGCCAGCAACACAGCCAACCAGATAAATTTCGAATTTTGCCTACCCAGGAACATGCCGATCAGCGGCACCCAGATGATATAGGTCGCGGTAATGAAGGCGGCCTTTCCCGGAGAGACGGTCTGCAAAGCGATTTGCTGCAGCGCGACGCCAAAGAACATCAAAACGCCGTTGATCAGTCCTGCTTTGAGCGGCAGCGTCTCTCGTCCGCGCTCATTGATCGTGGAATCATTCTTCCGCATTGATTGAATCAGTTTGTAAAAAAACAATGGCAGCAAAACGAGTGTGGCCAGCAAGAAGCGCGCAAATGTAAAAGTGAATGGGCCGATGTGTTTCATCCCTTCACTCTGAGCGACAAATGAAACGCCCCAGATCAAAGTGCACATAATCAATGAAATACTTTTTAAAAAAGCGGTTTTCTTAGTTAAAGTGGTTTGCACGATTCAGACTCCTTTTTATCACGCATAAATTATTTTCATTCAATCGGATTGACAACCTTGTACAGCTTACACGAAATTCGTCGCTTGTTTAATCGAATCGAGACAGGGCGGGTTGCCCCGCTCAATCGCATGAACAATTTTTTCGTTCAACTCCGGGTGAGTTTTTTGCAAAGCGATCGGATGATGTGTCTTGAGATCGACAAAACAATGCCCACTGTTGCCGCGCGCATGCAGTTTTCCATTTGTTTTGTTTACGATTTCATATTCAAAGCGCAGACGAATTCCATTGTACTTCGTCAACCTGCAGTAAACGATGAGCACGTCGGCGAACTTCGCGCCGGTTTTAAACTCACAGTCGATGTCCAGCACCGGACTGCCAACCCCTTTTTCTTCCATCATGTGAAAACTGATTCCCAGCTGATCAAGAAAATGGACGCGGGCCTCCTCAAAAAAACGAATGTAATTTGAATGATGCACGATGCCCATCTTGTCTGTCTCATAGTATTGCACATAATGTTCGTATAATCGCTCAGTCATTTTTCACTCTCAGTTCAAATTAATAAATCTTTTATATCACGCTTTGGAACATGGTGATTGTCCATGTTATCGCGATAATAGTCCAGATCGTTTTGTCCTTGCGCCAACTCATCGATGATCACCGTCTCGGCGGGCTTTCCCAAAGCGAGCACCAGATCCAGCTGATACCAGTCCGGAAGATCGCATTGTTCAATAATCGCCCGTTTGTTGATCGACGCGAGCAGGCAGCTGCCATAACCTTCGGCGATCGCTGAGATGCGCAACACCTCAGTGGCGATACCTGTGTCAATATCCGCTAGACCCGGCAATCTGCTGTCACGACCGATTAAAACATAGGCCGCCGGCCGCTCTCCTTCTTTTGGTCCGGCCCATTCTTTTAGAGCGGCGGCCCAGGTCAGTTGGTCGAACACTTTGGCGCAGGTATCTTTGTCGGTGATGATCCGATAACGTTGGGCCTGAATGTTGCGCGAGCAGGCGGCCAGACGCGCATTGTTCACCCAATCCATGATTAAATCCGGAGAAAGACGTTCATTCTCAAAAAAACGGCGATAACTGCGATTTTTACGAAACAGGTCTTTTATTTTCATTTTTTGCCAGCCCCTCCAAATTTGACCGATTGGCATGTAATATGTGAATGATTTCGTCGAGGCGTTCCATGTCGGTTCGCAGCGCGAAGCGGACATGGCCTTCACCTCGTTCGCCAAACGCCACGCCCGGGGTCACAATCACTCCGGTCAATTCCATTAAATCCAATGTGAAGCGTAGAGAATCTTGATATCCATAAGGCAACCCACTCCACAAAAACATCGTGCCCTGACTGTCCCGCGCCGGCCAGCCGCAGTCTCTCAATCCATTGGCCAGACGGTTCGCCATGCTCTGATACTGTTTTTTTCGCTCGATCACACCGAATTGTTCCGCTCTCAACGCCATGGCGGCGGCTTTTTGAATCGGTAGAAAAACACCATAATCGATTTTCGACCGCAAGGTGCGCATGGCGCGCACAACTGTTTCGTTGCCCACCAGAAACGCGGCTCGCGCTCCGGTGAAATTATAGGTTTTGGACAGAGAGTAAAACTCCACGCCAACATCCTTGGCTCCGGGAAAACTCAAAAAGGATGGATACGGCTGATCGGCGAATGAAATGTCCGCATACGCGGCATCATGAATCACCAGGATATCATATCTTTTCGCAAACGCGATCAAGCGTAGATAGAAGTCCTTGTCCGCTCCCACACAGACCGGATTCAATGGATATGAGACCACGATGACGCGTGCCTGTTCGGCGATCTGCGGAGGAATATCAGCAAAATCAAGGATATACCCCTTCTCCTCAAAGAGAGGATAGGGAACCACTCGGGCACCACATAATTCAGGTCCGTCGGTAAAGATCGGGTACCCCGGGTCCGGCACTAGCACAAGATCTCCGGGATCGCAAAGCGCCCAGCAAATATGCGCCATGCCTTCTTGAGTGCCGTGAACGGCAATTACTTCCTTGTCGGACAGCTTCACATTGAATCGTCCGCGATAGTAGTGTACCAGCGCGTCGATCAACTCCGGCAAATCAGTCATGGCGTAGCCATACTGCTTGGGATCGGCAGCGGCGCGGCTTAACGCTTGAACAACATGTTCATCAGGTAAAAAGCCCGGTGTGCCGACAGACAGGTCGAAGATGGTCCTCTCATCATTCATCAGCTTTGTTTTTCGCTCATATAGTTTGTGAAATATACCCGGCTGGGTTTGACTCATTCGCTCGGCCAGTCTCATTCAATCACACCTCACAACATTTTCATTATTCGTCAGTAATTTTACCACCGAATTAGTATATCAAATCCGGTTTGGGTTTGAACGTCTTGTCTAGCCGTTTTTGACTCTTATAGTCTGACCGCGGTTAGCGAGAAAAACAGCCGGTCGACCACGACACGGCTGTTTTTGACTTGGTCGGCTGATTCGGTGGATCATTCAGTCAAATCAATCATCGAGGTCAACCCAATGAACTGACAAAGCGATAGCTTGCCTTGACATCTTCCAGGCTGGTGCTGACATTGCGCGGATCTTTTTCCTGCTCGATGGTGACCCAGCCGGAGTATTCAATTTCATCGAGTGTTTGACGAATCTCCGGATAGTTCAGCGCCCCATCTCCAATCGGACACATGGTGCCTTCGGCCGCGGCCGAGAAAAAATCGATTTCGATCTTCATCATTTTATCGTAAATTTCCTGGTTCACATCCTTGAAGTGCACATAGTCCAGACGATCCTTATAACGGCGCAACACCTTGCTCGGATCGCCACCGGCGTAGTAGATATGTCCGGTGTCGAGCACCAGGCCCATTTCATCATACGTTATGTCATTGCAAAGGCGCTCGATCTCATCTTCAAACTCAACGTACCCACCCGCGTGCGGATGGTATACCACTCTGATTCCATAGCTACGGGCGATTTTGGAGACATCTCGCAGCGTACTCATCATTTTGTCCCACAATTCTTTTTCGAGACGGGGCGCGCGGTCGCCATGTCCCGCGGTAACGCTTCGCTCATCATGGAAGAAATCCATGATGGTCATCACCGGATGGGCGAATTTTTGACCGGGAAGCACGCTCGGCTCGGGCATCTGTCTGATCAGGTCACAGATTTGATGTGTCTGTTTAATGAGATTGTCATAATTTGAAGGTGTGACCAAATCGTCAAAAATGGTGCCGGCGGTCAAGGTCAATCCGCGTTCCTCAAAGGCCGCGCGGACGACCGGGATATCCAGTGGCATATAGCTATATGGACCAAGCTCAATGCCGGTGAAACCCGACTCCTTCGCTTCATCCAGCACAGTCGTCCATTTCGGTAGATAAGGGTTGTTCACATCGTCCACACCCCAGCAGCTGGGCGCGCATCCATATTTAATCGCCATTTTTTTCCTCCCTTTCAGTTTCATCTTTAACTTCATTCTAACAATTTAAGCTGAGTGTTTTACAATCTCTGTCGCCTACAAAACGGCGGGATCAGTAATCGACCCAGGTTGCTCCCTTATCAGCGGACTCAACACACTTCTCGACGAATTTGACACCTTCGACACCGGCGTTCACGTCCGGATACCAGTGTGTTTTTAAGAACTCCTCGTCTCCTCGTTCGCGGGCATCGATGGCCTGAGCGAAACGATAGTACAGGTTGGACCAGGATTCAAACAAGCCCTCGCTATGGCCGGCTCCAATACGGTCGTCCTCATTGGCGATGTCATACAGATAACCGGTCGCTCGTTCCAGGATCTGGATTGGCTGGCCGTATTGCTCGTAGGTCAGTTGGTTGGGGTGCTCCGCCCACCATTCGATGCTCGCTTTCGAGCCCATGATCCGAACTTTTAACCCGTGGACCGATCCACAGTTGACCGAACTCACCCACATGAGGCCTTCGGCTCCGTTGTCATAGCGCATCAGCACATAGGCGTTGTCTTCCAGCGGTTCACGATGCTTGATAAAAGCCTTTTTCGAGCACATCAGCTGGTCGATCTTCATATCCGGAGCCATCATTTCAGCCAGGTACAGCGGATGTGTGCCAAGGTCACCCAGGACAAAGCTGGGACCCGCGGTCTTCGGATTGACCCGCCATTTTTGGCCTTCCGCCTGATCAGCGCTTTCGGCCGCGTTGCCACCGTGTGAAAAATACATATGGATCATGCGAATGTCGCCCAAATCGCCACGCGCGATCATCTCACGGCCCTGCAGAATCATCTGATATCCGGCGTAGCCATAGGAGACAGCGAAAATCCGCTTGGTCTTTTCAGCGAGCTCGCGAAGTTCTTCCGCCTGCTCGGTGGTGAAGCAGAGCGGTTTTTCGCAATAGACATGAAGATTGTTCTCTAGCGCCGCTTTGGAAATCTCATAATGAGTGCTGTTTGGTGTGGCGATCGAGACGGCTTGAATGCCATCTTCACGTTTGCTCTCTTCGGCGAACATTTGTTTATAGTCCGCATAGCAGCGTTCCGGAGCCACATGAAGCTTGGTGCCAAATTCACGGCCGCGGTCGGCGTCGATATCGAACGCTCCGGCCACAAGCTCAAAGTTCTGGTCCCGCAGCGCGGCTGAGCGGTGAATGTAGCCGATCGCGGCGCCTTTGCCTCCGCCGACCATGCCCCAGCGAATCGGATTTTTAACTTTTGGTTCTCCGTAGTACATACCTTACCTCCCGAAATTTTTAAGGATGAACGATCGATTGTGTTTTTGGTCATGTCGCTGACCAACTTTCTACCTGACTCTATCTTAGCGAAACATGCACAAAAACTCTTTCCATAATTTGCTCGTTTTGTGTTGTTTATTCGAATTTCCGAGAGAAAATTTGTCGTATTTTGTGTTGAGGTCGATTTACGTCATTATTTCGACCGGACAGATCAACGCTGCCATTCCGTCCGATATTGATTGGGTGTGATGCCAACCAATTGTTTGAAGGCGCGCGAAAACATGCTGCTGTTGCTGTAACCCACGCTCAACGCGATCTCCGATAGTGGCATGTCGGTGTGAATCAACAAGGATTGAGCCTCCCCGATTCGCCGGCGGGTCACGTACTGCATCGGAGAATAGCCGGAGTAGTTCTTGAAAACATGAGAAATGTATGACGGATTTAAATAGAGTTCCCGACTAAGTGCGTCCAAGGTGACCGTGTCTTTGAAATGACTGTCCAGGTATGCTTTGATCCGCAGTCCGTTGGTTGTTTCGATCTCCTGAAGTTTGTCGGGTGACTCGTCCAAAGAATCCAGGATATAGCACAGTAAAGTAAGCGCCATGCTGTTGGCGTACAATATGGACGACGGACGTCCGGATGCGAGTTTCTCGTACATTTGATCGACGAGTGAATGAATCAAAGGCATTCGTCGACCGGTCTGGATGATCGGGTGCTGATTCGCGCTGAACAGCGTGTTGGGGGGCAAATTTTTCATCCTCAGTCCGGTGATGATAATCGAGTAAGCGGACAAATCCGGCGTGGCCCCAATGAACTCCTCGTGAGGCACTCCGGCGTTGTAGGTGATCAAATCCCCCGCTTTGACCTTGCAGGTGTGGTTGCCGATAATGTGTGTCGCCTCACCTTCTGAAAGAAACAAAATCTCCAAACGGTCGTCATGTACATGCATGACGCGCGGCATGTCCAAAAATCCGGGTTCTGTTTTCAACACTCCGCCCAGGATCGGCTTGGAATCTTGTAAAAATGGATCGGTTAGAAGATCACGACCAAATACATAAGACATGCTCACTCCCTTTCAAAAATCCGAGGGTCAGGCCGAACCTTCAATCACAGGTTACCTCGTCTTCTCTTTTACTTATAGGCAGGCCGGTGATCGCGGACAACAATGACAGATCCATATGGCTCTCCATTAAATCTGCCAGTTTTTCATATTGTATTTCTTTATGCTCGGAAAGATCTTTGCCTTCTTCTTTTACCACTAGAGCAGCTTGTTTTAGACCGAGCAGTCGAAGCCAGTTCTCAACCGCGCCGGGAGCGTCAAAGCAGCCATGCAATCCGGTCGCGAAGCAACCTTTTTCGCGATCATAAAGACCATCCGATTCGCCATTGGATAATTGAAACAACGGTCTAAGTTGATCCGTTTCTTTTTTTATCATACCCATTCGAGTGGGATAGCCACTAAAACAGATGTCCGCGTCGATGTCAGTGAACTCCTTTGCATCACAAAGTTTCGCCGTCACCGGTTTGCCGACATTCAGTGGCTGTAACTCCATGTCACAGGCCAACAAGTTCATCCCGTGAAGCGACTCATCCCGCTTGAGCCGCGCCCCGGTCGGATCAGACAGCGTTCGGGCAAGCATCCGGCAGCCTCCCGCTATGCCAATCACCTTGACTCCTTTTTTGTGCAGTTCAACCACAGCGTCCTCAAGTCCGTTTTCACGCATCCAGCCTAAGTCGGACAAGACGTTTCTTGTGCCGGGTAGAATAATTATGTTCGGCTTCCCCAGTTCAGCCACCCGCCCCACATAGCGAAGATTAATATTCCCGTGGTAGGTAAATGGTGAAAAATCAGTAAAATTCATAATTCGCGGAAACCTAATAATCGCTATGTCCACCATGTCCCCGGTCGCAGCGCCGCCTTTGCTCTGCAGTTGGTCGGACAGGCTGTCCTCATCGTCAAGCGTGATGTCGGCCATTGGCAAGACCCCGGCAACCGGGATCCCGGTCAAGCCTTCGATTTGTCTCAAGCCTGAATCCAGCAACCGCTTGTCTCCGCGGAATTTATTGATGACCAGGCCTTGGATCAGTGAACGTTCCTGCGCGCTGACCAACTGTGTCGTGCCATAGAGCGAAGCAAAAACGCCGCCTCGATCGATGTCACCAACCAACAGACAGGGAATTCCCAGTCGCTCAGCCAGTCCCAGATTGACAAAATCATTGTCACGCAAATTGATCTCGGCCGGACTGCCCGCGCCTTCCACAATGATCAAGTCGTGGTCAGCCTGCAATCGTTCGAATGCCGACAACACTATCGACCATAAATCTTTTTTATTTTGATAGTATTCCTGAGCCGTCATGTCGCGCCAAAACTGACCATTGACGATGACCTGTGAACCGGTGTCGCTCGAAGGTTTGAGCAAGATGGGGTTCATGTCGGCGGTCGGCTGAATACCGGCGGCCTCCGCCTGCATCGCCTGCGCGCGGCCGATTTCCGCTCCGGTATCAGTGATCGCGGAATTTGAAGCCATGTTTTGAGCCTTAAATGGCGCTGTTTTATATCCCAGGCGCCGAAACAGCCGACAGAGCGCGGCGACCACAAAGCTTTTGCCCGCGTTTGAAGTCGTTCCAACAACCATAAGAGCTTTGCCTTTGTTTCGCCACTCTCCGGGCGGTGAGTGTGGGGCAGGTGATCGAACTGCTTGGAGTTCAGCCTCGCTCGACAAATTTCGCCCGACCGGGTCGAAATTGACCGGACAAATGGCCAGCGCCTCATCCAGCGCTCGCAAAAGAGCCAGATTTTCGTGACGAAAGCGCACCGCCACACGGTAGTCCTCATTGGTCAATCCGCGAAAATTCGCGCATCCACGAATCAGCACAGGTGTGAAGGTCAGTAACATCTTCTCTCGCAAATAGTGCTCGTTCGGACAATTGAAAAACAAGTAGTTCACGCTTCCGTCGACATCCAACATACCGCGCGAGCGCAATTCTTTTGCAAGCCACTCTCTTTCCGGGGTCAGCCATCCGCGAATCCGTTCAAGATGGTCGCCGGATTCCAACGCGGCGATTCCGGCCCGCTGTGCCTGGCTGCTTACCGACCACGGAGGCATCCGCTTTTTTAACTCTGTTGTCAGGTCAGGATCTGAAAGTAACGCATAGCCCAATCGAATGCCCGGCATCCCCCAAGTTTTTGTGAAAGAGCGAAGAATAATCAATTGCCTACACTCACGCAACCGGTCTTGTAAAGAATAGCGCTGAAACAACGGTTTGCTCAGCAAATCCAAAAAACACTCATCCACCAACAAATAAGTATTCGCTCGCGCGCAGCGATTCACCAACTCGTCCAGCAGCTCAGGGTCACACAGTCCTCCGGTGGGATTGTTTGGCTGACAGACCATGACTGCGCAGACCTGATCGTCGATCAAGTCAAGCAAATCCTCTTGAATCGCGAATTGTTTTTCGCGCTTCAGCGCATAAGGCAGAACGCTGAGTCCGGCCACGACCGCGGCCGTATGATATTCGCTAAATGTTGGCTCGGGTAAAATAATCGTTCGTCGCCCCTCCGGTTGAGAAAAATAGAGAGCGGACATGACGCGATGAATTAAATCCGCGGCGCCGTTGCCCGGAACGATCCAGGCGGGCGGCAATGAAAGAGCGGTCGCCAGCCGTTCGACAAGCGCGCCGGAATCCGAGTCAGGATACAGCTCGGCGTCAACCAATGAATGAATCGAGGCAAGGCGGATGGGCTCCGGCATGCCAAACGGGCTGATATTGCTCGAGAAATCGAGGATTGAAAACTGTGGCAAGCCCAGTCGCTCCTCCACCTGACGTGGATTGCCTCCATGAGGCGCCTCAATGATTTGTTTAAGAGAGTCTAAATCCATTTCATTCTCACAGTTCCAACAATTCTCCGGTTAAAAAACCGATTAACAAACTGCCCACGACACACAAAGTCAAAAACAATACGGAGGTCACACGCATCATGATCACGCTTTTGCCGATCATTTGTGGCGTCGCCCGGTCGTTTCCGTCACCTATCATCGGCTTGTCTACGGTTTCACCAAAATATGTATGAGACCCACCCAGTCGCAAATTCAGCGCTCCGGCGAAAGCAGATTCTGTCTGCGCGCTGTTCGGACTCAAATGATTCATCCTGTCGCTGACAAACGTCCGTTTCGCCCCCCTCCCCGAAAAACCGGGCAGCAAGGCGGCGCTCACAACCGCCAACACTCCGGCGCAGCGCGCCGGTAAATAATTGAGCACGTCATCGGTAAGCGCGGCGGCCCGACCAAAGTCGACATGCGTCTGAGTCGTGTAACCGATCATTGAGTCCATCGTGTTGACGGCCTTGTAGACCGCCATCAGAGGCACACCTCCGATGATCAGCCAAAACGCCGGCGCGATCACCGCGTCCGTGAGGTTTTCGGCGACCGATTCAATCGCGCCATTGATAATTTCTTCCTGATTCAGATCCTCGGTTTTCCGTCCGACCAGATGATCAAGCCGTTCGCGCGCGCCGGGTAAATCATGGTTCTCAAGTGCTTTTTTGACATTCAACGCCGCCTTGCCCAATCCATTGCAGGCGAACAACTGAGCGGACAGCAAGATGTGAACAGCCAGCGCCACCCAGCGATGAATCAAAGCCGCTCCCAAAATCAACAAGGCATATGTCAGGAAAGTGATCAGACAGACCAACATGACCAGACGACCACCGGCTTTGCGCAGATGTTTTGGTTTCTCACCATAATATGAACGCAGTGTTTTGGCCAGCATGCTGATCAACCGGCCCATCAAAACCACCGGATGGAATCGCAACGGGTCTCCAACCACAAGATCCAGGAGCAATGCGATTAAAGGACTGATCAGCCAAAGAAACAGATACCAATTCATCAAACCGCCCTCCCCACTGTGCCACCGCCAATCCGTGGCGGAATGTCAATCAACCGGCCTTGTTGATCAAAGAAAAGTTGAATCCAACTGCCATTGGTCAACTGCCAGCTGTAATAATCGGAAAAACCCAGGTTTTTCATCAGCTCCATTATCACACCACCATGCGCGATCAGTCCAACACTGAGTCGACCACCGGACACCTTCTCCTCATTCAGCGCGGACTCAATCAAATCCGACCAGCCCGCCCGCAGACGAATCTGGATCTCATCTTGAGACTCTCCCCCGGGCGCTCTGCCGGCGCCTTGCCCATCCAGCCACTCGACATACTCAGGGCGTAAAATCAGCTCTTCAAATCGTTCGCCTTCAAATTCGCCAAAATCACGCTCCATGAAGCGCGGATCGACCAAACGAGGTTCCATGTCCGGATAGATGATTTTCGCGGTTTGCAGACAGCGGCTCAGCGGTGACGAAACGTAATAATTCAGTTTTGGAAAATGCCCAAGAGCGGTCAGTTGTTGGATCGCCTGCCTGCCCGGCTCATCTAAAGGCACATCCATTTGACCAAGATAGCGTCGTTCCCGATTCATTTTTGTCTCACCGTGGCGAATCAGGTACAAAGAGAAGGCAGGTGTGGCGAACACGCTGTGCGCGGGCTCTTTAAGCACCTCAGGCAGACCGCAAAACAGGCGCACTACATATCCCGATAGCGCAGCGATCCACTGGGAGAGCCGGCCATTCAAGTCGCGGCGTCGGCGTTCACGCTCTCCGATTGGGACAACGCCCTGTCCCATTTCATTTTGAATCACAAAAACGGTGTGATCGGCGCCGAGCCGTCGAAGCCGGCCCAGCCACTCGGATAATTCGGTCGAGTCCTCTCTGTCATGTCGAGTCAAATTCAACTCCATGTCCAGACAATGATCCAATAGATCCACAAGGCCCTCAATCACAAAGACCTGCCGCGCGCTCGCCCGATCGGACCTCGATCCGGCTTCCGCGGGAAAAGCGTCATTTAAACTTAGAGCAGTCAACCACTCCGCCGTTTGAGTGGACGGAAATCGCTTAACATATTCGTGTTTACCTTGAAAGGAACCGCCGGTTATCAGCCAAATCACGTCATCAGACCTCCCGCTAAGATCGCAAAGCCAAACAGAGAGATCCATCCGGCAACAGTCACAAACATCCCGGCCAGGTCGCCGGTCACGCCATTAAATTTTCGCAGACAAAAAAAGCGGAAATAAATGTACCACAGGGCGATCACTGACACCACGACAAAAGCCGCCGGTCGCCAGATCAATCCGATGATCAAAGCGCTGAGCGAAGTGATGACGGATACCACGATTTTTGCCGAATCAGCCGCTCTTTCGGAAAATATGTGGGCCAGCCCGTCCGTTCTCGCTCCGGGCAGGCTCAACACCAACAGAGCGGAAAGCGCGCGTTGCATGACCATGGACGCGCTCAACACGATCCAAAACCGTGGTTCACGCAGATTGAAAACTTGAGAATAAAAAGCGGTCTGACTGACGAGCAGCAAGTTCACAAAAAAAACACCGAACGGTCCAATATGAGGATCTTTCATAATCTTAAGCTGTTCTTCCCGCCCTCGTCTGGAAGCGATCGCGTCCACGCTGTCACAAAACCCATCCAAGTGAATGCCGCCACTGAGCAAAACGCCGATCGACACAGCCAACGCGGCAAAGACAAATGAATTCAGACTCAAGCTTCGCGCCACGAAACACCATAAGGAGATCAGACCACCTTCGATGACACCAATTAACGGAAACCAGGCGAGCGCCCAGCGTAAATTGGTATCATGAAATTCTCGGCTTGGCATCGGAATGATGGAATACATGGAAAGTGACAACAACAATGAGTTGAAGATCGATCCGGATCGCTTATCGCTCAACGCTGTTCCCTCCCTTATGAATCTTAGGTATGCCATGAAGCAATTCGGCGACCAGGCCGGCGCCGGCTGCCAGTTGGCGGTGGAGAGCGCCCATCAGCGCCAAATAAGCGTTTGTCTCGTCAGCAAACGACTCCGCGTTTGAAAACAAATCATTTGACACGACAATCGTGTACCGGCTATGTCGGCTAAGATCAATGACAAAATCAGTTATCTGTTTTTTGATCGTCGAGGGACTCAGTCGTCCATCGGTTAAAAACATCTGATTGGCGGCAAGGTTGCCGAGACAGTCAAGCAACACAACTCGGCCACGCGGCCGTATGGCCGACACCGATTCGCTGTTTTCCGGCAAAAGGGGAAGCTCGATCGTCTCGAATCCTTTTCCTGCTCTTTGGCTCCGATGGCGGGCCACACGCCGGGCGCTCTCCCGATCGGCGCCGACAAATAAAGTCGCAAGGTAAAGAGGCGACGAACCGTCCGCGGAGCGAGTCAAGGCGGATGTCTCGTTGTTTAAATGACAGGCCAAATTCTCAGCCCAACGTGATTTTCCGCTGCCACCACCGCCAATTACCAAACCCAGTCCACCGACCGGAAATGTCAATTCATCAAAACAGTGGTTGATAAGCCTCAACCTCGCCTTCTTCAAAAGTGGCCAGTTCATTGTACGCCGCCAGCGCCATCCTTAGAATCGGCAAGAACATCAAAGCGCCGGCGCCTTCTCCGTTGGCGAGGTTCAGATTGAGATACGCCTCTTTTTCGAGGGCGCGCAGCGCGAATGCCCCGCCGGGTTCCTTCGGGCTGTGCGACGCGATGAAATAGTAATTCGCCAGGGGATCGACGCGCGCGGCCACAAGGGCTGCCGTAAGGGAAATCATGCCATCCAAAATCACAGGAAGACGATTATGCGCGCAACCAATATAGAACCCAACCATCGCCGCGAGGTCCAGACCGCCAACTTTCGCCAACGTGTCGATTGGATCGGCGGCATTGGGTCGATTGATGGTCAAAGCGCCACGAATCACGCGGATTTTATTTTTCAGCCTGGCGGAATCCAAACCCGATCCTCGTCCAGCCAACTCCGCGGGATCCTCATTCAAAAGGCAGCTTAGCACAGCGGCGCTCGTGGTTGTGTTGCCGATCCCCATCTCACCGGCCACACAAATATCATATCCTTGAGAAGCGGCCCAATCCGCGCGGTTCAAGCCGACCGCGAGGGCCGCCAATGCCTGCTCTTCCGACATGGCCGGACCAACAAGAATATTGTTTGTCCCCGCGCTCATGATCTTTGCTTGGAACACGCCTTCATAAGGAGCGAAGTCCGCGATCCCCACATCGACAGGGAAAATGTCCGCGCCCACCGCGCGGCCAAAGGCGTTGACAGTGGTGATGCCCTTGACGAAGTTGCGCGTGACCGTTCCGGTCACTTCCTGAGTGGTTTGGCTCACTCCTTCGCTGACAACTCCATTATCAGCGCAAAAGATAAAAACAGCGCAGCGATCCAGTTTAGGCTCGCCGCTCTTTTGCATTCCGGACAGCAACACAATCTGATCTTCCAGATAGCCAAGTGAATATAGTGGTTTACAGAGCGTCCGCCATCTTGCCGACGCCTGTTCCATCGAATTTTTATCCAGACCGGTGGTTTGATCGATGATCTCAACCAGTTCGCCCCGCGAAAGTCGCCAGTCATCAATTTGCGTGTCAGACATCTTGATCTCCTCAGTCAGTCGATATATTGACGTTCATAGTTTACCGCAAAGGCCGTATGATTTCATTCAATTGAATACTTGAATTAAAACCGTTTGCCTCTGCAGATCTGAGTGAACCGCGCCGCCGCGACCGGGTTCGCGTACCAATGCACATGTGGATAGGCCGCCTGAAAGACTGAGCTGACATGTCCGCCTGTCCAGCCGGAACTTGTTGATTTTTGAATGGTGAATCCGTCCCCATCGTTATCAGTCGCCGAATAGTGAAATTCATGGGCTTTAACCATGCCACCCTTCGCCAGCGTTGGTCCGTCGCCGCGCGCTTGCAGCGTCACATAGCCAAACCGACTCAAGCGATCTGTCATATGGGCGTTGACCGGCAACACGCCACACATCTTGTATGTGTCACCTGTCTCGTCCCGCAGCGTCTCACCCAAATAAAGAAACCCGCCACCTTCAGCGATGGTCGGTAAATCCTTATTCATTGCCGCTTGAATGGACAAACGCATCGTCTGATTGTCCGCCAGCGACGCGGCGAATCGCTCGGGATAGCCGCCCCCAAAATAGATCCCGTCCAAGTCATCAGGCAATGATCGGTCGGACAACGGACTAAAGGGCACCCAGTCGACATTCATTTCACTCAACAGATCGAGATTGTCCTGATAGTAAAAACTAAACGCCTGATCCCGCGCGATGCCTAAACGCACTGATTCTCTCTCGCCTGAGCGGGCCCAGTCGAGCGCCGCGCTCAGTTCTTCGGGCGCGGAAGCGGATAAAACCGGCGCCTGCTTTGAAACACGAATCAGGTGATCCAGATCAATCGTCTCATTTACCTGAGCGCCCAGTTGATTCAATTGCTCGTCCAAATCAGGCAATTCTTCCGGCGACATCAGTCCCAACTGCCGTTCGGGCAAAACCAGGTTCGGCAGCGGCGGAAGATATCCTGCTACCCTGACGCCGGTATAAAGTTCAAGTTGTGGTTTTAGAATCTTGTAAGTTTGGGGGCGAATGTTGTTCAAGATGACCCCCGCAATGGGTTGATCGTCTAAAAAACCCTTGAAACCATTAATCAGGGCGGCGATCGAAAGCGCCATGCCGCGGCAATTGACGGTTAAAATCACCGGCGTCCGGATGTGCGATGAAAGCTCGGCGGTGCTGCCGGACAAAGGATCAGCCAAGCGGCCATCGTAAAACCCCATCACACCTTCAATCACTGACAGATCAGCGTCGGCGCCATGCTTCGTCACCAAATACTGAAGCATCGGCGCGGTCAACATCCAGCTGTCCAGATTCCGCGAGCTCCTACCGGTCACATATGTATGAAACTGCGGGTCGATGAAATCCGGTCCGGTTTTATACGGCTGTACCTTGACACCGCGGTCTGTCAAAGCTTTTAAGATGCCCAACGTGATGGTGGTCTTGCCACACCCACTACCGGTCCCCGCGATCAGTATACGATTCATCACTCAAGCTCATTTCAATCTCGCCAAGGACTCGAAGGCGATATCAAACGATTCGATCGTGTCATCGAGGATCTGTGTGGTGTGCTCGGTCGAAACAAAGAGCGCCTCAAATTGAGACGGCGCGACATAGATACCTTGTTTAAGCAGTGAGGCGAAAACAGACGCGAAGGTTTGCGTGTCCGACGATTTCGCCGATTCGTAGTCGACAACTTCCTGTCCGGTCATAAAAACCGACAGCAAGGATCCGACCCGATTGATTTGACAGGTCACATGATGTCGCTCGGCCGCGGCCTGAATGCCCGTCGCCAAACGAATCGCCTTTGAGTCCAGGCGCGCGTACACGTCTTCGTCAAGCAGCAGCTCGAGCATCGCTCTGCCCGCGGCGACCGCGATCGGATTACCGGACAAGGTCCCGGCCTGATAGACCGGACCGGCGGGCGCGACGGCGTCCATTATGTCTTTGCGCCCGCCATACGCGCCAAGCGGCATGCCGCCGCCCAATATTTTCCCGTAGGTCACAAGATCCGCCTGAACACCGTAGTATTCCTGCGCGCCTCCAAAAGCCAGACGAAAACCGGTTATCACTTCATCAAAGATCAGCAACGCGCCGTGCGCCCGCGTCAAGTCTCGCAGTTTTTGTAAAAACCCGTCCGACGGCGCTACAACACCCATATTCGCGGCCACCGGCTCGATGATCACCGCCGCGATCTGTTCACCTATACCGGAGAAAATCTCTTCAATCCCCGACAGGTCGTTGTAAGCGCACGAAATGGTCAAAGAAGCGAATTCCGTGGGCACGCCCGCGCTGTCCGGCACGCCCGCGGTCATTAGTCCGGATCCGGCCGCGACCAACAGACCGTCGCTATGTCCATGGTAACAACCTGTGAACTTCACAATCTTGTCTCTTTTTGTGAATCCTCGCGCCAAACGGATGGCGCTCATCACAGCTTCCGTCCCGGAATTGACAAGCCGCAAGGACTCGACCGAGGTGATTTTTTGGGTAACCAGTTGTGCCAGACGCACCTCACCCTCGGTCGCCGCTCCAAAACTCAAGCCGCGTCCGGCCGCCTCCCGTACCGCGGAGACGATTTCCGGGCGAGCGTGACCCATCAGCATGGGTCCCCAGGAGTTCACGTAATCGACATAAGCATTGCCGTCCGCGTCATAAATATGGCAACCTGAGGCGGAATCGATAAAGAGCGGATTCAGGCCCACACTGCGAAACGCGCGAACCGGGCTGTTGACCCCACCCGGAATGACCCTAACCGCCTCCTCATATAATTGTTCCGAAATCTCATGATTTTTCTTTAAAACGGTCATCGTCCGTCTCCTCTCACGTTCAGCCAACCGGCGGCCTCCAACGCATAATATGTGATGATCAGATCCGCTCCGGCTCTTTTTAGAGAAAGAAGTGATTCCATCACCACACCTTGTTCATCAATCCAGCCACGCTCCGCGGCCGCTTTGATCATCGAATATTCACCACTGACGTTGTAAGCCGCTACCGGAACTGAAGACGTTCTCGCGATCTCATGCAAGACATCTAAATATGCCAATGCAGGCTTGACCATCACAATATCGGCGCCTTCTTCGATATCCAGACTCGTTTCGCGAATCGCCTCACGGAAATTGGCCGGGTCCATCTGATAACTGCGTCGATCGCCGAATTGTGGTGTGGAATCCGCGGCCTCTCTGAACGGTCCATAAAAACTTGAGGCGAACTTGGTGCTGTAAGACATGATGATGGCGTGGTCGAAGCCTGCACGGTCCAGCCCGGCGCGCAGCGTGCTGACATGACCGTCCATCATATCCGATGGCGCGACTATGTCGGCGCCCGCGGCGGCGCACGAAACCGCCATCTTGGCCAAATAAATCAAAGTTTCGTCGTTTTCAATCATTCCGCCACGCACAATGCCACAATGGCCATGATCGGTAAATTCGCATAGGCAAATATCGGCGATCACCACAAGGTCGGGATACTGGCGTTTGGTCAGCCGAATCGCCTGCTGCAAGGTCGCGTCGTCACGGTAGGCCTCGGTCGCGAATTCGTCTTTATGCTCCGGAACGCTGAAGAACAACACAGCGCGCACACCCGCGGCGCGCACACGTTCAAGTTCCTCCGGCAATCTGTCCAACGAATAACGGGCGATGCCGGGCATGCTGTTTATCGGTTGGCGCTGATTCTCGCCGTCGACCAAAAAGATCGGATAAATCAGATCATCGACATGTAACCTGGTCTCTCGTGTCAGATCTCGAAGCGCCGCGCTTCGGCGCAGTCGTCTGGGTCTAATGATCACCGCCGTCACCTCGTTCATTTGTATTCTGATAGTGGGTCAGCATGCATTCGGCCAACCCGCGCATTGTGTACTCCGCCGCCTGCGCCGTCAGGGGCAGGTTAAATCCGCGTATGGTATCCGCGGTGACCGGTCCAATCGCGAACACGCGGATGCCCTGATCAGCGATGTGGCCCACATTCAGATTCGCCTCTTCGAGCGCGCTGACAAACGATTTAACGGCGCTTGAGCTGGCAAATGTCAAATCCGTGACACGCGTCAAAACATCCGGCAATAACGTGATGCTGTCCTCATCTCGCACAGTGTCATAGGCGGTCAGACAATGAAGCTCATAGCCGGCGTCATTCAGTGTTTGTTCCAAAACCACAGACGCGTCTTTGGCGCGCACCGCCAAAATCGAGTCGTTTGGCTTCAACACCGCGAGCAATGCCTCTGCCAAGTGGCGAGAGTCAAAGGACGGTGGGACCAGATCCGCGACATATCCATATTCGAGCAGCGCGGATGCCGTGGTGGAGCCCACTACCGCGAACTTCCAGTGGTGCAACACTCTGCGGTCGACAGACAAACGGTCCAGTGAGGCGAAAAACTGACGCACGCCGTTTATCGAGGTCAACACCAGCCATTTGTTGCCGTCGCTCTCCACACCGGTCCGCCACTCTTTAAACCAATTGCGCAGGCCGTGGTCCAGCCGCTCAATCAGCTCGGGCGGAAAGTGGGTGCGGATGAGATTGAGTTCAAGTACGCGCGCGCCTTCGTTGCGAATCCGCGCTTCAAATGAATCTTGACCTGTCGCGCGAATATTCGTCAATGATGAAATCTCTGTCGGACGATTGCGGGTCAACAACACGGTGTGCCCCGACAATGGGCGATTTGCAAACGCGGACAGCGGTTGCTCCGACAAAGTCTCGGCGCCTTCATACCAAGTCAACTGTTCGCCGAGCGCGCAAACCTCGCCGATCACCGTGATCGCCGGCGCCCTGACGCCATGTTCGGCGGCCAGTTTCTCAAGGGTGCCCAGTGTCCCGTAGACTTGTCTTTGCGTTGACAATGTGCCGTTTTCAATCATCGCCGCCGGTGTATCCACGGCCTTGCCGGCATTCAGCAGTCCTTGAGTGACGCGCGACAAATTAGACACGCCCATCAAAAATATAAGCGTGCCTTCGGTATTCGCCAGTTCGGCGAAGTCCAGCGCGTCGGTCTTTCCGCCAACGCCCTCGTGCGCCGTGATCACGTGAAAAGAGGACGCGAGCCCTCTATGTGTAACAGGAATCCCGGCATATGCCGGAGCGGCCACCGCCGAAGTCACTCCGGGAATCACCTCGAACGGTATGTTATTTTGTTTAAGATAATCCAGCTCTTCCCCTCCACGTCCAAAAACAAATGGATCCCCACCTTTTAGCCGGACCACACGCTTTCCTTCACGCGCCAACCGGACCAACAAGGCATTGATCTGTTCTTGTCTCATCGAGTGATTGCTGGCCTGTTTACCAACATAGATCCGTTCTGCTCCGGCCGAAATCAGATGAGTCACATGCCGGGTTCCCAGGCGGTCATAGACCACAACATCCGCCTGTCTGAGTCTTTCTTTACCTTTCAATGTAAATAGACCCACGTCGCCGGGTCCGGCTCCCACCAACGACACTGTGCCGACCAGGCGTTGTTTGGCGAGCGCCAGGTCTCTTTCATCTGAAATCGACATACAAATCTGTTTATGATAGCCCTCGCCACCCAGACCATTCCAGGCGCGCAAAATTAACTTTTCATTTTCATAGCGGGCATACGCGCCGACCGGGGCCTGACAGGACGCTCCCAGATGCAATACCATCGCGCGTTCCGCGTTGTAACAATCTCTACTGCGCTCGCAATCACAGCGCTCGGCCAGCAGACAGTTGAGCTCCTCATTGGAGGCTAATGTCTGCACAACCAAAATACCTTGACCGCAGGGAGGCACAAGGACGTCCGCGGACAGCTCTTCGAAGTTCAGCTCCTCTGACATTTGTTCCCGCAGATTCAAGCGATTCAGGCCGGCCGCCGCCAGCACCAGCACATCACAGTCGCCATTTCGCAGTTTGCGCAATCTTGTACGGACATTGCCCCTCATCGGGACCATCTCCCAATGCGGATAGAGAGTGGCCAGTTGTTTTTGACGGCGCGGACTGGATGTTCCACATTTCGCTCCGGCGGGCAATGTGTCTGCGATCATGCCTTTTCGGGTAACCAGCACGTCTAGCGGATTTTCCCTGGCGGACAAAATCGGAAATGCGAACACATCGTCAGGCTGTACCGAAAGGTCTTTTAAGCTGTGAATCGCCAGGTCAGCCCGGCAATCCAACAAAGCTTTTTCGAGTGTTCTGCTGAACACCCCTTTGCCGCCAAATGACGACAGATCTCGATCCGGCTCAAGGTCGCCCTCGCTTTGAATCGTCACAATCTCATAAGTCAGGTTGGGGATTTGCGCGCAGATTTGTCGCATCAACCATTGACTTTGGGTCAGCGCAAGATCACTTCCGCGGGTAGCGACCCGCAGATGCCTGTGATTGTTCTCGTTTGTCATCCGTTTCCTCAATCTAGCTCGGAGATCATCTCCTTGACTTTCATCAGACGGGTGATCGTCGCACGTTCGTTCTCTTCCAGTTTCATGCGGATGAATTTGATCGTCTCTTCCAAATCAGGGATGGTGCGATATTCCAGCGCGTTGACTCGGCGCCTGGTGCTTTCGATTTCGTCTGCCATTAATTGACAGGTTTTTTCCACCTCGGCGAGCCGCAATAATTTATCCATCACTTGTTCCAGTCGCTCGATCGCGGCGTCCAGGTCCCCCGAAGTTTGAGCGTATCCATAAGGAAGACTGGTCGTGTCAATATCAGTTTCCTCTTCCACAACGCTTTTTCTAATAAAAGACATCTGCGGAATGATCACACTCATACTGTTAATTTCCTTAATCTCCACCAGGAGCTCCGTCTTGGAAAAGGAAACCGCCTGTTCAAGCATTTCCGGACTCATGACAGCGGAGGCAAGCATGAAATCACGAAATGACTCCGAAAGCTCACGCTCGATCTCCTGTCTCAATTTCATGTTGATGCGCACTTTTTCGATAAATTGACGCATCAACTCATCTTGCTTGTCTTTTAAAAGCTTATGTCCCCGGATCGCGGTCTCCCGTCGCCGTTTCAGGTCGGCCAGGACCATGCGGGTGGGACTGACATTCAATCTGGCCATGTTCGTTTCCTCATTCCAGCTTATTCGATTTCGCGCGTGACCTTACCCAGATACTCATCCAGCATGGAATCACTGATTCGTTTGAGCTCGTTACGAGGCAGACCATGTAACAACTGCCAGCCCAGATCCAAGGTTTCGACGATCGTTCGATTGGCGAAAAAGCCCTGATTCAAATAGCGTTCATCAAACAAGTCACTAAACTTCGCAAAAGCCCGATCCGCGTCGGACAATGAAGACTCACCTAGAATCGTCGCCAATTCCTTTGCCTCACGGCCATGGGCGACCGCGGCGTAAATCTGATTCATCGTCGCGGAGTGATCTTCACGGGTGCGCCCCTCGCCAATTCCCTTGTCTTTCAGACGAGACAGCGACGGCAACACATTGATCGGCGGATTGATGCCACGGTTGAATATGTCCCGCGCCAATATAATCTGTCCTTCGGTTATATATCCGGTCAAATCCGGGATGGGGTGGGTGATGTCATCTTCAGGCATCGTGAGAATGGGAATCTGTGTGATGGATCCACGTTTGCCCTTCACCCGGCCGGCTCGCTCGTAGACCTGGGAAAGGTCGGTGTAAAGATAGCCCGGATATCCTCTTCGGGACGGCACCTCTTTGCGAGCAGAGGAAACCTCACGCAACGCATCGGCGTAGTTCGTCATGTCGGTCATGATGACCAGCACATGCATGTCTTTTTCAAACGCCAGAAACTCAGCCGCCGTCAAAGCCATCCGCGGTGTGGACACTCGTTCAATTGTCGGGTCATTCGCCAGGTTGACGAACAAAACCGCGCGGTCAATCGCGCCACTCTTTTCGAAATCATTGATAAAGTAGTGCGCCTCTTCGAAGGTGATGCCCATTGCGGCGAACACCACGGCGAATTTATCATCACTGCCCGGCACCTGCGCTTGGCGGGCGATTTGCGCCGCGAGCTGATTGTGCGGTAGACCGTTGCCGGAAAAAATCGGCAGTTTCTGGCCGCGAACCAAGGTGTTCAGACCATCAATCACCGAAATACCGGTTTGAATGAATTCCGACGGGTAGTCGCGCGCGTATGGGTTGATCGGCAGACCGTTGATGTCTCTGCGTTCTTCAGGAATGATTTTGGGACCATCATCGATGGGATTGCCCATTCCATCAAAAACCCGGCCGATCATGTCCTCAGACACACTGAGCTCCAACGGACGCCCGAGAAAGCGCACGCTCGTGTCGCGCATGTTGATGCCGGCGGTCCCCTCAAACAGCTGTACCAGCGCGGCGTCGGTGCCGACCTCCAGCACCTTTCCTCTTCTACGCTCGCCGGTCTGCAGGCGAACCTCGACCAATTCTTCATACTTTACATTTTCAACATCTTTAACCAGCATCAACGGTCCGGATATCTCCCGGACGGTTTTATATTCTTTAAGCATGATGATCCTCTCTCGCCTTCAAAAGCTCAGTGAACTCCTGCTTGGTTCGTTCATTGATGGACGCCAACTGACTCATCTGCGTTTCCGGAATGAAACGCATCCTGAGAATCTGATTGCGCACATTTAGCTGCTCGATCTCATTCAAATACGCCCCGTGATCCAGAGCGTCGTTCGCCAGGGAATGAAAAGTCAGTATGCTTGACAGCATCAAATGCTGTTTCTCGAGCGAACAGTAGGTGTCAACCTCATCAAAAGCGTTTTGCTGTAAAAAGTCCTCGCGGATTGATTTGGCGGTCAGCAGCTTGAGTTGATCTTGCTCGGACAGTGTGTCCTGACCAACCAGACGCACGATTTCCTGCAGACTGGATTCCTCTTGGAGCAAACTCATCGCGTCTTTGCGATTTTTGGCGAATTGGTCATCGACATTTTTGTCAAAAAACGGATCCATTTTATCCTGATATAAAGAATAGGACGACAACCAGTTGATCGCCGGGAAATGACGCGCGTGAGACAGCATGTAATCCAAACTCCAGAAAACTTTGACAATGCGGAGTGTGGATTGAGTGACCGGTTCGGACAGGTCTCCACCCGGTGGAGAAACCGCGCCGATCAACGTCAATGATCCTTCTCTCTCGTCGCTACCACTACATTTCACCTTGCCGGCGCGCTCATAGAACTCGGCGACGCGCGAAGCCAGATAAGCGGGATACCCCTCGTCACCCGGCATCTCCTCCAGTCGTCCCGACATCTCCCGCAGCGCTTCCGCCCAGCGTGAGGTCGAGTCCGCCATCAGAGCGACGGAAAAACCCATGTCGCGATAGTATTCCGCGATGGTCACGCCGGTGTAAATCGAGGCTTCACGAGCCGCGACCGGCATGTTTGAGGTATTCGCGATCAAAACCACCTTTTCCATCAAAGATTTCCCGGTATGTGGGTCGACAATTTCCGGAAACTCATTCAACACATCGGTCATTTCATTGCCACGTTCACCACAGCCAATGTAAACGATGACATCGGCATCCGCCCATTTGGCAAGTTGGTGCTGGACAACGGTCTTGCCCGAGCCAAACGGACCGGGAATGGCCGCGGTTCCGCCTTTGGCGACAGGAAAAAATGTGTCGATTACCCTTTGGCCCGTGATCAACGGAACTTCGGGATCAATCTTGTTCTGATACGGCCTGCCCTTTCGGACCGGCCAGCGCTGTGACATCGTCACTGTTTTGCCCGAGACAACGGCGATTTGCTCATCCACTTTGTAATCACCGGCTTCAATCCGTTCGACCACACCTTCCACATCATGCGGCACCAGAATGCGCAAGGTGATGATGTCGGTCTCTTTTACCGTGCCCAAAATGTCGCCGGGCACGACATGCGTTCCACTTTGAACCACCGGTTCAAATGTCCAGGTCTTTTCGCGATCCAACGCGGGAGCGGTCAAACCTTTCTGGAGAAAATCTCCACCATCGTCATATAGCCTGTTCAACGGACGTTGAATGCCGTCATAGATTTGGCCCAGCATACCCGGACCCAACTCAACTGAAAGAGGTGATCCTGTGGTGACAACCGGCTCACCCGGTCCCACCCCGATTGTCTCTTCATACACCTGGATAGAGGCCTTGTCAGCCCTCATCTCAATGATTTCACCGATCAGCTTGTTCGCGGAGACCTCAACCACATCGTGGATGTTCGCGTCCGCCATGCCGATCGCCTCGACCAAAGGACCTGAAACTTTTGTGATGATTCCCTGTTTCACGCAGAGCCTCACTTTCTTCACGTAATCGTTATCAGCGAATAAAAACCAATTTTAGAATATATTTCTGCCGACAGCCTTCTCCACATTTTTACGAATGATAAACTGCCCCCGGCCCAATGTCCCAGTATTGTTCGGTATCAAAATCACAGCCGGTTTAAACCGGGTGCGATACCGTTCGATCGTGCCCTCAATCTGCTCCGCCATTTGCTCGGTTATAAAAATCACTCCATAACCGGATTTCGCGCAATTATCCACGGTGTTGCGGATCTCGTCGGCGGTCTGTGGCGTGAACACGTCCACTCCCATCACACGAAATATCAACACAGATTCTTTGTCTCCCACAACCGCGATCTTATCCATCCAACCGCCTCAACCTTCCCGCTATCCGTTCCAACGGAATGTTCATCTTTGACGCCGACAAAATCATTCGCAGATTTTGAATTTCCGCCTCTTTGCGAAGCGCGTAAGCGAACAGCACCTCGGGTCCGTATGTAACCGAGGATCCCTCGAGCGCCAGGCGCACACCGGCGTCATCTCTCGCCTTTTCTAAATCCGATATTCTGCCATAATCAAAATATTGGATCAGTGCCAGAGACACAGGTTCTGAAACAGTTGTCGACTTCAGTTGATCCACAACCTTTTCCTGACCTTCGTCCAACAGGCTCAACCACACAATTGGAGCGACAGCTCCGCCCGCGCACAGGACCTCGGCCAGATGTTCGCGGCTTTTTCCCTGGTTGCGAACTCTTAAAAAAGCGTTCAGATTGATAAAGTCGATTCGTTGCTCAGTGTAAGTCCGCAACATCTCCACCCCTGACCGCGCCGCTGTTTTTGCCATCGCCACGGCACAGGCCTTGTCCAGTAACAGGTCAATTCGCTGTGGATCATGGTGAACCGCATAATCATCCTGTACCTGTGTGGTGGCGATCTCAACGTCCGTCTTTCGTGGATTGCGTTCGGGATTTTGGATGACACCGCGCAAATAGTTGATGTCAATACCACCGGCCGGAACAAGCATGTGCGAAAAATCAACACCCAAAATATGTTCTTTAAGCAAAACCTTCAGATCATGATAGACATATGGCAACGCCAGCAACTCATTGACCGGACTGCCCGGCACCAGTTCCTGAAGTTCGGTATAAATCCGATCACGTTCCGCTTTAAGCGCGAATTCATAGTCATCGGCACGTCGCGCATTCGCCAAGATCACACCATAGGATGACTCCGAAAACAGTTTCAGCGTTCTGCGGAAATTTTCTTCGTCCGCCATCCCGCGCAACACACGGGAGGAAAGCAGGCTTTTCTCCATCTGCCGCACTCTGGCGGAGGCGAATATGTAATCCTCACGCTTTGTCGGGATCATTTTCCTACCTCGTTCAAAATTTGAATCACGTCAATTTCCAAACTGTCCTTCCAAAATGAAATGAGTTCGAAAAAATCAAAATTCTCGGTTATTCCGGTCTCGATCAGTTGATAACCTACCTGGATATCAGCCGAATAACGGACCTTCATTCCCGAGGGCGCCTGAATCGCGCTGCCCTCAGGCAACACCAACACCGCGTCCTCTGAAAGGGTTGAATCCTTTAGTCGAGCCGCCAGATGTTCTTTAGTCAATTCAATATTCCGCGCCCTGATTCTCGCTTTCGCCAGATCGAAACAGCGCTCAATCGTCTTTTGTTTCACCTCCAGAACAAGATCACGCGCTTTGAGGTCGGCGTTGGAAATAAGCCGCTCCTTCAGCAAATCCGCGCGCGCCTGTTCGACGGCCAATGCTCTGTCACGTTCCACCACGGCGGCGCGGTTCGCCTGAGCCACCACTTCCGCGGCACGTTGTTGAGCCCTCGCAACCAGAGCTGACGCTTCTTCTTGAGCGTCCGTCTCAATTTTTTTGGTAATGTTGTCAAGATTGGACATCCGATTCTCCTGACTTTTTAATATACGTAATATACAATCTGCTCATTCGCGTTTAAATATTGCCCAGCAGCATGATTGACATGACAAACGCCAAAATCGCGTAAGTCTCGACCATGACCGCGTAAATGATGCCTTTAGTGGATTGAGATTCGTTCTTCGCCAGGATCGTGATGCCGCTGATTGACACTTTCGCCTGCATGATCGCGGAAAAGAAGCCGACCAGAGCGATGGGCAGGCAGCTCATCAAAACAGCCAGACCTGTCTGCAAACTGACTTGCGCGCTCAACTTGCCTACCGCGATGATGCCGATGACAAATCCGTAAAGGCCCTGGGTTCCCGGCAGCAACTGAAGTACCAGCGACTTACCGAACTTGTGAGGTTCATCAATGATCAGCGCGCTGGCCGCCTCACCGGCCATGCCCACTCCTTTCGCCGAGCCGATACCTGCCAGCAACACCGACAGCGCGGCGCCCAACAAACCGATTACAAAACCACCGTGTTGTACAAAAAAACCTGTGCTTTCCATAATTCCTCCCTGTTCGCGATTGAAAAATCCTGTATTTAAACGGATTTTCCGGTTGTTATTTTACTTTTAAATATTTATTCTCAGCGCGAAATCGCTTGAACGCGATCCCTCCGCCTTCGAAAAACTTGCCAAAAAACTCCACATAGACTAGGCGCATCGAATGCACATAACCGGACAGACCGGATAAAAACAGGTTGAACGCGTGGAAGATCACCAAAATGATCAGACCGGCGGCAAAGCCAATCACTCCCGATCCCATCACCATATTCGAAATCAGATTGACCGCGTAACCGATGAACGCTCCGGACAACGCCAGCGCCGCGATTCGGGTGTACGACACCAAGTCGCCTACCCAGGACGAAATACCATAAAGATTGTACGCGCCCCATCCGAGTCGGGGGCCAAAATGTTTCTCATCTCTCGCGGAAAACAAGATGACCAACAGCGCGCCCACCAGCATCATCCACTTGCCTATTCCTTTGAACATCGGGGGCAATCCCAGCGTGTCGCCGACCAACAGGAAGATTCCACCAATCAACAGTAAATACCAGCTAAGCGCGTCATAGACCGCTCCCAGCGGGTCACCGTCGCAAATCGCGATATATGCTTTGACCCCAAGACCGAAAAACAACATCAGCAGACCGATCACAATCGAGAGAATCAGCATTTCCATATATTGTTCTGTCGGATTGATCAGTCCCGGAATGGACGTCGCGAACAAACTGCCATAACAAGCTCCCGCTATCATTGTCGGGATGCTCAATATCTGGAAAAAACGCAGGAAGTCACGCGTTCCGTCTTTCAACTTGAATAGCTTCAACGCCAAAGTGGTCAGCAGCAGCATCACGGCGCCATAACCCAGATCCCCCATCATCATGCCAAAGGTCAGACAGTACCAGGGCGTCATCAAAGGCGTCGGATCGACCTCATCATAACGTGGAGTTGAAAAAGTCTCGATGATCGATTCAAACGGTTGAACAACCGCGTTGTTGCGCAGCAAAACCGGAACCTCCTCAACCTGACTGTCAGCTCTCTCGACCTCGCGCACATGCAGGTCGTAAGGCTCGACACAGGCGGCCTCGCATCCGGATTTCAATAAATCCACTCTGTCAAACGGTACATACCCCTCCAACAGAATCAGGCGTTGGGTCCGTAGCGTCAGATCATGGGATTCAAGACGCACTTTCGCGTTTTGCAACGATTCATACAGCAGTTTAAATGAATCCAGGTGGCGGTTCGCGATGTCCGCCAGCTGAGCGTCGCTCTGTAAATTCGATTCTTCGAGTGTATTGATCCGCGCGGTGTTCTCCGCGATCATGTTGGATGGCGTCTTTGTTGAACGAAAGGTTTCTTCGGTGAACGAGTTGCGTCGAATCGCCTCGTCCAGCATTTCACGATCGTTCGGAGCGGAAAGCAGGAATAAGTAGACATTCTGCTCGTCGAACGCCAAATCTTCCTTGTATGTCATTTCAAGATCTAAAATATCTTTTTCGAATTGGTCCTTCCAGCGTTTGGGCATGTAGCCGTATTGCGCCCGGACGTGTCTGAGCGCGCCCAGTTCGTCGAATGGCACATCCAATTTCCGATAAGAGGACAATGTTCGATTTTGCAGTTTAAGAGCGGTTATTTCTTCTTTGTTGGCGCGCATCACTTTTGTGATTTGGCGAATTCTGTGACTGACCGGATTCAACTTTAAAGCCGCGGCCTGCCGCTCGCAATCGTCGTAGGTGATCTCCGGCAGCGCGGTGTTGAAAGCCGCCATTCCCACCGGCCGACGCGCCCTCTCCTGCAGCAGGGCGATGACCGTCGAAAGTTCATTGAGTCGTTCGTTGACGCCACTCAACTCGGCGGGGCGCCGCTCGGGCTGTATGATTGATTGCTCCGGCAACTCCTCCGCTGTCAGATCCGCGAAATGCACATATTCCATATGCATCAGCTGTTCAAGTATGTTGTCTCTGTCCTCTTCAAAAGCGGTCAGCGTAAAACGGTTCATTTTAACGATCGCCATAATTGACCACCTTATCAACTATATGGCGAACAGCCGGCTCCAGATCCTGATCAGACAAGTTTTCCAAAAAACCTGCCAACCGCTCAGCTTCCGCCAGCTTGGGGGCAGCTGTCGCGCGTGCCTCGTCTTCCGCTTTTTTTCTCATTCTCTCGGCCTGCAGAGTAATCTCCTCGGCCACTTGCTCTTTATGTTCTTTTGCGGACAAGGTCGCCTTTTCCTTGATCTTCGAGGCCTGCAGCCTTGCTTCAGCCACGGCGCGATCCGCGTTTTGTTCCGCCCGGATAACGGCGTCGATTGCCTCTTTTGCCATAAGCACTCCATTCGTGATCGTCTCGCCCTCGAGCGAAACAGTTGTCAGTCATTACAGTTTATTCTACTTCTATACTATGCTTACCCATGTTATGGATAAAATATAATCATATTGATCAAGAATCCCATTACCGGAATTAGCTCATTACAGATCACATTTATTAAGACTATCATTTTCCATTTGTGATTACAATTCACTTTATTATAAGGATAATAGCAACTTATGTAAGGATAGCGTCAACATGTAAAATTTTAATTCCCATGGTCGAGATGGTATTTTGGTCAAGTGGAGATGGCGGCATCTCGAGACTAGATTTTTCGCCAGGTGGACGGCGCGAACAAGACAAGAATCGGGAATATTTCCAGACGGCCCATAATCATGCCAAAGCCCAACGACACTTTTGAAAGATTGCTCAGGGCGGCATAATTCGCACTCGGCCCGACCGCGTCCAGACCGGGACCAATATTGTTGAAGGTGGCCGCGACACCGGAAAAAGCGGATTTGAAATCAAGTGTATCAAACGAAATGATTACAAAAAACAGAATGAAAACACCGATGTACACCATAAGGTAGTGACCAATCTGGGAAACATAATCAGTGCTTAGTTTTTCTCCTTCAAAGCGGAGCGGATTTTTTCGGTTGGGACTTAGGTTTCGTCTCATCTCCTGGAAAGTTGATTTAATGTAGACTGCGACACGGCTTACCTTCAATCCACCGGCCGTCGATCCGGCCATCCCGCCCACAAACATCAACATGAGCAACACAATATGTGAGAACATTGGCCATCGATCATAATTGACGGTCGTGAATCCCGTCGTGGTGATGATGGAACTGACAGTGAACAGCACGTCTCTAAAATGGGTGGCGAATGAATCATAGAGTTGAAAGGTGTTGATCATGATCGCCACGACTCCGATCGAGATTATAGCCAAGTACCACTGTAATTCCTCGCTTTTAAAAAAACTTTTCACGTGTCCAATCAACAAAAAATAATACAAATTAAAATTCACACCAAACAAAACCATCGCGACGCTCAGCACATATTCCATCGCGGGATTGCCATAAAACGCCACCGAGTTGTTTTTAATCCCAAAACCACCAGTTCCGGCCGCGCCAAAAGCGTGTAGAAATGAATCAAAAACCGGTACATCGACCAGAATTAGAATTAATATCAACACGGCTGTCATCACCAGGTAAATGACGTACAACACACGGGCGGTTCCACGCACTTTCGAACGCAGTTTGCCAAAGACCGGTCCGGGCATTTCCGCTCGCATGATAAACACATCATCCGAATCAACTTTCGGCATGACCGCCAAGGCAAAAACAAGCACGCCCATTCCACCAATCAAATGGGTGAATGATCTCCAAAACAGTTGCGAATGGCTCCACGACTCGATCTGTCGGGCCACACTCGCCCCGGTCGTTGTGAAACCGGATGCCGTTTCAAAGAAAGTATCCGCCAAACCGGGTAACGAACCACTGAACAGCATCGGCAGACCACCTAAAAACGAAAGTAACAACCAGGAAAGGGCGACGACCACAAACCCTTCTTTCATATAAAAATCAGGTCTGGAAGGCTTCTTCGCGGATAGCAACCAACCCGGAACGACACAGCAAGTCAGCGACAGCAAGAAAGGCCACACTCCGGTCCAGCCTTCACCATAAATCAAAGCGACCACAATCGATGGGATCATAAGCAGACCAATGACAATCAAAATTCGCCCCAGAGCAAAACGAACCGTTTGATGATTCATCTCCCGACCCCCTCTTTAAATAAAGATATCCGTTATGTCACGCAGTTTTCCCGAAGTGGCGACCACTATGACTTTGTCACCGGCCAACAACATATCCTGCCCATGTGGGTAAATCACTTTCTGATCCCGAATGATCGCAAGAACCAGAATGCCGGATTTTATTTGAAGCTCGCTCAAAGATCGCCCACACCATTCACACTCACCACCTACGCTGAATTGCAAGGCTTCCGCCTGCCCATCGGCCAGCCGATAAAACATCTCAATATTATTTCCGGCCGTGTTTTCGAGCGAACGGATAAAGCGAATGATCTGATCGGCGATGATCCGCTTGGGCGTGACGATCGCCTGCAGGCCAACATCGTCCAGCACATCCAGCAAATCCGTGCGATTGACTTTGGTTATTGTCTTCTTCACGCCCTGTCGGCTCGCGTAAATGCTGACCAGTAGGTTCTCCTCGTCAATACCTGTCAAGGAAATCACCGCGTCATAAAGAGACATGCGCTCTTGTTTAAGAAAAAACTGACTTGTGCCGTCACCACACACCACTTCAACATTGGGATAATCCGCCGCCAGCCGATCGGCCGTCTCATCATCCAGTTCAATGACCTTCATACGGACATGCAGTGGCTCAAGCAGGCGCAACAGATATCGAGTCAGTCTGCCGCCACCTACGATCAGCACGGTCTTGATGCGCTGGGACCGACGCTTCCCTCCCGAACAAAACATTCTGATTTCATCGGCGTTACCGGACAGATACAGCTGATCACCGGCTTGAAGCACAAAGTCGCCGGAAGGAATGATCGTTCTCGCGCCACGCTTAACAATACAGACCAGAACATCACCAAATCCACGGCCGATCTCACTCAAGCTTTTGCCCACCTGCGACGAATCGGACCCTAAAATGGTTTCCACAATTAAAACTTGTCCGTTTTCAAACTGTTCAACATTGAGCACGGTGGAAAATCGCAACATGTAGGATATTTCGCGAGCGGACTCAAATTCCGGATTGATCAGCAAATGGATTCCCAGTGATTCTCTTAGAAAACTCATTTGCGCAGAAAATTCCGGGCCACGAACTCTCGCCACAACATGTTTGGCTCCCAAACTGCGCGCCGTCAGCGCGGCTATGATATTGGTCTCGTCGTCCGGAGTCACAGCGATATACGCATCGCAATTTTCCACTCCTGCCTCATGCTGTACATCCGATAGCGCGCCATTACCCTTAACACCGGAAATATCTATAAAATTGATCAGGTGATCCAGTCGCTTTTCATGTATCTCAATTAGCACGACATTGTGTCCCTCGTGACTCAAATCCCGGCATAACTCCTCGCCTACCTTGCCACCTCCGCAGATGACTATTTCCATAAAGACCTCCTTCGATCACCTATGTGATCCGGAAACCGAATGAATATGTTGAACCTCGCCTGCGCCGAGATTGATCAAAACAGAATCAATCGGGCAAATTGGCGAAAAAATCCGAAGATCTCTGATTCAGGTGATCTTCGACAACTTTCAATATCAAACTCAATTACCTCGAGCGCTTATATTCCGGCAAGGCCTTGCTTTCCCACTTTCCGCCTGCCGATTCAGCCGCCATTTTCACATGACATCCGGCGCCGGAACTAAAAGGTACCCGGCTAAAAGCAAACGCTAAAGTAGATGCTTATGTAACCATAAAAGGCATTATAAAATTTGCGTAATAGAATGTAAAGATAGAGAAAAACCCC
>CAZAPS010000012.1:0-49096 GCA_964487355.1 uncultured Oscillospiraceae bacterium | reverse complement strand
GTCGGCGTAACGTTTTAGGTGGTGAGGTAAAAATAAAAAAAGAGAGATTCCGCACACTGTTACACTAGTAATAGCACAACCAATGAAAGGGTTTGGGATCTCTCATGACTATTATACACGACGCAGATATAATTTTTCAGGAATTATTAGAGGAGTTGGCGGATCTGGATTTAACGGCATTAGGTATCGCATCCTATAGTCAGTGTCTCAAGGAAATCCTTTTAAGCTTCGGCACGAAGTTCATTGAACAGGAGATTACCTCGTTGGACGAGACACTTTGCGCTCACGCGAATTTACGCCCGGACTGGTCTGTTCATAAACGTTGCGATCGAACGCTGGAAACCGTGGTTGGAACCGTCCATTTTAATCGACGCTATTACCGGCATAAGGAGCGAGAAGAGTATTGCTTTTTGATGGATCATCTGATCGGAATCGATCGGTATGAGCGCCTAGAGAAGGGTTTGAAGGCAGAAATTACAAACCTTTCAGCCGATCACCCCTACCGTGAAAGTACAGAACTAGCCAGTGGCGGTCGAGTCAGTAAGCAAAGTGTCATGCGAGTTCTCCGAGAAGTTGAGTTGAAAGAAACGAAGCCCGAAACAAAGCGACACGTGCCCGTGCTTCATATCCAAGCGGATGAAGATCACGTGGCGATGCAGGATGGTAGGCGGGGTCAAGAGGTCCGGCTGGTTGTTATCCATGAGCCGGTGGTGTCGGTGGGCAAGAAAAATGTTCTGCCGCATAAGCTCCATTTGACGAGTTATAATGAAACAGTGGATGACTTCTGGGAGCGTGTCTTGACTACCCTGGACGCTCACTATGAGCTTCACGATGATCTTAGAATCTATCTTCACGGTGATGGTGCCCCATGGATAAAGAGCGGCCTTGACTGGCTCGATAATTGCTATTATGTCCTTGATATCTTCCACGCACACAAGTACTCGGCAAAGATCGCTCCACGAGACAGTGATGATTATCCTAAACTTCTGGATAATCTGCGAAATGGATCACGTCAGAAGTTCGTCAAGGAGGCAGAAACATGCCTTATTAGCTTGGGTCGAGACTCAGAGGAAAATCGGAAAGCGATCCGCTATTTGAAGAATCATTGGCACGCGCTCCAGCGCGCCTATCATCTTCCGGAAGCCGGTGGGAGCTGTGCGGAGGGGCTCGTGAGTCATTGTTTGAGTGCACGACTGTCCTCTAGACCGATGGCGTGGGGTGTTGCTGGATTGAGTAGCATGGCGCAGCTTCGAGCCTATCGGCTGAATGGATCCAACGTGGTCTGGAGCGATTTTCCCAACCGCTCTGAGAAACGATTGGTTCAACTGCCTGACTTTGTTAAAATCAAGGAACTTCGACAGACGCATCAAGAGAAATGTCACTTCCTACCGATGCCTACCGAAGTCTTCCGCTCACCGAAGCGCGATTCACAACACCGCCTGTTTCAGGCTATTGCTCACGCTGGCTATGCGGTTTAACAGTATGAACTCTCTCAGGGTAGATTACACCACCAATTTTGAAACGCTGTCATTAACGACACATCATTTGACAGAAGATGATAAAGCAACTATAATGACTTGGTGAAATTAAGTGGAAATTCATTTCTCACCTCCAGCTGCGCGAAGAGGTCCATAGCGATTATCAGGCGAAAAAGTGTTCGCCCGTGGCTTTGCCGATTGTTGTTGTGTTGGAATGGATGACTCTGTTCCAACTTTTTTTGTTAATTATCATAAGGAGGGAAGTAAGATAGCCAGGAAAGAAAGCGGAATGCAAACCAATGAAAGAATCCGTTTCAGGGAAGTTCGACTGATTGACGAAAATGGCGAGATGATAGGGGTGATACCCACCGCCGAAGCGTTACGGCGAGCGAAAGACGCCGGATTGGACTTGGTCTTGATGTCGGCGAACCCGAGCAACCCGGTTTGCAAAATAATGGATTACGGCAAACACATGTTCGAGCAGTCCAAACGAGAGAAAGAAGCCCGCAGGAGACAGAAGACGATCGAGGTCAAGGAAGTGGGCCTGAAGCTTTCGACGGAAGAGCACGACCTGAATGTCAAGTTGCGCAATGCCCGTAAATTTTTAGAAAGTGGCAACCGTGTCAAGGTGTCCATACGTTTTCGTGGACGTGAGATGGCTTACACGTCTCAAGGCTATGATGTGATGAACAACTTCGCGGCACAATTGAAAGATATTGCCGAGGTGGACCGCGCACCGAGAGTGGAAGGTCGAAACATGAATATGTACCTGAATGCGGTTGATCCACCGTCCGCCAAAAAGTAGACCGACAGCGACAGATTCACTCTTGACAGTGTCGGAAATGGCAGCTGACCCGCTTCATCTGTTCATAACTGAAACAAGCATATTTAGGAGGATATAAGATGCCCAAACAAAAAACACACAGTTCATCTAAAAAGCGATTTAAAGTGACCGGCACCGGAAAAGTGATCAGTCCTTTCGCTTATAAGAAACATAAAGCTGAGGCCAAGAGCGCCAAACGCAGGAGACAGCTTCGCGGCACCCGCACCGCGCACTCAACCAACGCGAAACGTATCAAGGATATGATTCCGTACAAATAATGAGTCACATCGAATCCGTGGCGCAAAGCGACGGATCCCACTGAATAACAACGCGGTTATTGACCGCGGCGATCCGCCGCTTCAGATAACCGGTGTAGGAGGATAATTATGGCTAGAGTCAAACGAGGTGTTACCGGGCGCAAAAGACATAAGAAAGTTTTAAAGAGCGCAAAAGGCTATTTCGGTCACAAAAGCAAACTATTTAAAGTCGCGAATCAACAGGTGATGAAATCTTTGTCGTACGCGTACAGAGATCGTCGCAATAAAAAACGTGATTTTCGTCGTCTGTGGATTACACGTATAAACGCGGGTACTCGCCTGAACGGCATGAACTATAGTACGTTTATGAACGGTTTGAAAAAAGCCGGCATCCAACTGGACCGCAAGATTTTGGCTGAGATCGCTGTTTCCGATCCGAGCGCGTTCACCTCTCTATGTGAGCAGGCGAAAGCGGCGCTTTGAGCAAGCTTGAGACTAACGGGTGCGAAAATGTACCAATGAACAATATGAAAGACCGGCGATGGCCGGTCTTTGTTTATGGAAGGAAGTGATTTTCTTGCCAATGAGCAATGACTTTAAAAATGAATTTCTGCCCATTTCCAGCAAAAACAGTCTTCATTATAAAAAAATCGCGCGGGTGGCGCGCGGCAAGTCGCCCGAACTCGTTGCGTTGGAGGGGTTTAGGCTCTGTGAGACCGCGCTTGAAGCCGGTTTTCGGCCTCGGGCGATTGTTTATTCCTCCGAACTGTTGAATGAGATTCAAACCCGGCGTTTCTCCCAATGGCGGGAGTGGTTGGACGGTACTTTTAAAGCGTCTCCGATCCGTCTGGACTTGTCGGCTGATTTGATGAAACGCCTGTGCTCGACTGTGCGGCCACAGGGCGTTTTTATTTTGGTGGATCGGCCACGCGCTGATTTTAACTCGCGGACTCCGCTGGAACGTGGTTTGCTGATCCTCGAGAATGTTCAAGATCCGGGAAATATGGGCGCGCTGATCCGTGTCGCGGACGCGTTTGGACTGGATGGCGTATTTTGCACCTCGGACGCCGCTGATCCATGGCAGGACAAAGCGGTGAGAGCCAGCATGGGTTCGGTGTTCCACATTGATATTTTCCGCGGTGAGAGCATCCTTGACATATGTGATATCCTGACGGCCCGACAGATTCCCGTGTTGGCGGCGGCGCTGGATGGTGAAAATCTGCGCCAAATCAAACTCGTCGGACCGGCCGCTGTCGTTTTTGGCAACGAAGGCTCCGGTCTGTCGCGCCAGGCCCTTGACGCGGTGGATCGCAAAATCACCATCGAAATGCCTGGTCGGGCGGAGTCACTGAATGTCGCTGTCGCCGCGGGAATTTGTTGTTTTCACTTATTCACCTAAGAGTGCTTGAAACAGATGGAGCGCTTGAAATAAGTACTTGAAATCAAAGCAAGGTGTAGTATATTCCGAATTAACGACTATTAAATTTCTGGAGGGATGAAGCATGCAAATTGTGATCATCGGATGCGGAAAAACAGGCACTGAACTGGCGATTCAATTGGCCGAACTGGGAGAGGAAGTCGTCGTCGTGGAACGGGACGAAGCTCGGCTTAACAATCTAAAGGATGTCAACCTTGTGCGCATTCATGGCGTTCCGATCGACCTTGACGTGCTGGAACGGGCTGACCTCAATACCGCGGACGCCGTGCTATGCGTGAGTGACAACGAAAACCTGAATACCATGGCCGGGCAGATCGCCAAAACTGTTTTTAATGTGCCGAAGGTCATCGTGCGCACTTTCTTGCAACCAAACACTTCCATTTATGAGAAGTTAGGCTTGGAGCCAATCTGCACCACCACCTTGATCGTGGACACCATCATTCAAAATTTGGGCGCCTATGAAGCCGAATTGAGGTTGAACATACTTGGCACGAATGTTGACTTTTACACAGAGGAGGTGCGATCATTTTGGATTGGTGAATCTTTGGCTAGCCTATCGGAGGTCGATGGCAGCCCGTTCGCGATTATGCGAGATGGGCGGTTGTACTTGTCTGATGCGCGGCTCCACCTGCGCGAAGGTGACCGCCTCGTGTTGGCGAAAGTTGGTGATTGACAATGAAGATTATTGTAATCGGAGGGGATAAGGTTGCCTACCACCTGATCGGGCTGCTGGTGGCGGAAGGACATGATATAACGGCGATTGAACTGCGACGCAAGATTTGCGAACGTTTGGCCGACGATCTGGAGGTGAAGGTGATCAACGGCGACGGCAGCAATGTGCAGACAATGGCCATGGCGGGCATGGCGCAAGCGGATATGTTGGTCAGCTTGACCGGAGAGGACGAGACCAATCTGCTTGCTTGCCAGATCGCCAAGCTGACATTTGGCGTGAACAAGACAGTGGCACGGGCAAACAATCCCAAAAATATCGCCGTTATGCGACTACTTGGTGTCGACCGATGTTTTTCCGGCACAAAGATTCTGGCGGATATCATCGATCAGCAAATTAATTATTCCGGAATGGAAATAGCGTTTGACATTCCCGGAAGCACGAAAGGCATTTTAGAGTTTTATCTGGCCAGCGAATCCCGCGCCGTCGGCAAGACACTATTGGAATACACCTTCCCCGGAGACGCGAAAGTTGTGCTGCTTACCCGGCCCGACGGCACCGTTGAGATGCCTCAAGGTGATCTGATCATGCGGCCCGGAGACCGGATGTTGGTGATCGCGGATGTGGCTGATTTCGAAAAAATTTGGAAGGCGATGGTCGACAAGGAGGCGGTGCTCTGAAATGAGAAACAAGAAAGACGAGATAGATCGTCCGGAGTTGGATCGCCTTGACGTCGGGGAGAGAAAGATTGTTTATCGAAAACCAACCGGAGTCGTGCCGGAAGAGATTGTCTGGCGTAAAAAACAAAATAAATTTCTTCGCTGGCTGACATCCAGCGCTCCACGTCTGATCACCTTGAGTTTTGCCTTGGTTATTTTGATCGGAACCATTTTATTGATGTTGCCCATCGCCTCGGCCGATGGGACCTCGGTCGGTCCGCTAAAAGCCTTGTTCACCTCTACCTCCTGCACCTGTGTGACCGGTTTGATCGTCGGAGACACGGCGACTCTATGGAGTGCTTTTGGCCATTTTGTGATTATTGGGCTGATTCAAATTGGAGGACTGGGGTTAATCACAATCATGTCATTTTTTCTGGTCGCCACTCGAAAAAGAATTGGTATGCGCACAATGCTGGCCATGCAGGAATCGATCGGCTCGCAATCGTTTAGCTCTTCGCGCGAATTAGTCAGGAAAATTATTTTTTTCACTTTGAGTTGCGAGTTGATCGGTGGGGCGGTGCTGACTTGGCGGTATGCCTTGCGCATGCCGTTTGGCGAGGCGCTCAGACGCGCCCTGTTTCAAGGCGTGTCAGCTTTCTGCAATGCGGGTTTTGATCTAATGGGAGACTTTAGTGGACCGTTTTCAAGCCTGACAAAATGGAATGACGATCCGATCGTCACGCTCACCACAGCCTTCTTGATCATCATAGGTGGCTTGGGGTTCGTGGTCTGGGATGATTTGTTGCGGCTGCGTAAAACAAAAAAACTTCACTTTCATTCCAAACTGGTGCTCACGATGACTGTCTTTTTGCTGGCCACCGGAACAGTGTTTTTCCTGTTTGTCGAGGGGAACGCCGTCGGACCGGACTCCCTGGGGGCGCTGCCTGTGTGGCAACGACCGTTCGCGGCGTTTTTTCAGTCGGTGAGCCTGCGCACCGCCGGTTTCAATTCGATTGACCAGGCGGGACTGTCCGATTCGTCCAAATTGATGGGTTGTATCTTGATGTTTATTGGTGCCGGACCGGCTTCGACCGGTGGCGGTGTGAAAATCACCTCAATCGCTGTGTTGTTCGCCTTGATCACTTCTTATTTTCGTGGTCGGGACGAAACATTTTTGTTTAGGCATCGCATTAACAGTGACGTTGTGCGGCGGGCTTTGACGATTGTCTTTGTCGGACTCGCCATTGTGCTGGTGAGTTCGATGCTGATCACTTTAACTGAGAAGCAGGCCTTGCTGGACGGCAGATTTAGTTTTCTTGACATCCTGTATGAGGTGATCTCAGGCTTCGCCACCGTCGGTGTGACTTCGGCCGGCACCCCCACTCTCAGCGTGGGCAGTTGGATCGTGCTGATCTTCAATATGTATCTTGGGCGTGTCGGCCCGGCGTCGTTCGCCATGGGGCTGACTTTTCAGCAAAGCTCGGATCAGTCACTGGTCTATCCCGAGAGTAAAACGTTTGTCGGCTGACCGGTTTGACGGCAGCGCGCCACCTTTGACCTATTTTAAGCGTGGACTTCGTGTAAATCAGCGAAATTCAACTGGAATTTCGCTGATTTTTCATGTAAAATAAGTGTTTTATATGTATGTCACGCATATTGTAAAGATCATAATGTATAATTAAAAGCTGTATATTAAGTTACGTGCTTTCTTTAAATCGATGGTATCTGGAGGTTAAAAATGGGATATACATTGGCGCAAAAAATTATCAAGAGCCATCTGGTGAGCGGCGAAATGCGAACCGGTGAGGAAGTCGCGATTCGCATTGATCAGACTCTGACTCAAGACTCTACCGGCACCATGGCGTATCTGCAATTTGAGGCTCTGGGATTGCCCCGAGTGCAGACTGAGTTATCGGTCGCCTATGTCGACCACAACATGCTGCAGACCGGTTTTGAGAACGCGGATGATCATAAGTACATTCAGACCGTCGCGGCGAAGTATGGCGTGCGGTTTTCCAAACCGGGCAACGGTGTTTGTCATCAGGTTCATATTGAGCGGTTCGCCGTTCCCGGAAAGACTTTGCTGGGCTCGGACAGCCACACGCCGACTTGCGGCGGTATCGGCATGCTCGCGATCGGCGCGGGCGGTCTCGATGTCGCGGTCGCCATGGGTGGTGGGCCATATTACATCACGATGCCAGCCATCCAGCGCGTCTACCTGACCGGCAAGCTTCAGCCCTGGGCCTCTGCCAAAGACATCATTTTGGAAGTCTTGCGAATCATGACGGTCAAAGGTGGAGTCGGTAAGATTATTGAATATAGCGGACCGGGTATTGACACATTGTCCGTTCCTGAGCGCGCAACCATTACCAATATGGGCGCGGAGCTCGGCGCCACCACGTCTATTTTTCCCAGTGACGATGTCACGCGGGCATTTATGAAGGCGCAACACAGGGAGAATGATTTCAGCTATTTGGCTCCGGATGAGGATGCCGTGTATGATGACACGCTGGAAATCAATTTGGATGAGTTGGTCCCGCTGGTCGCCTGCCCGAGCAGTCCGGACAATGTCAAAAAAGTGTCCGAGGCCGGACAAATTGAAGTTGACCAGGTGCACATCGGAAGCTGCACAAACTCCAGTCTGGCGGACATGCACAAGGCGGCCGCTATCTTGCGGGGACGAACGGTCGCTGACGATGTTTCACTGGTGATCGCTCCGGGTTCAAAGCAAGTGCTCAACATGCTGGCGAAAGACGGTTCGTTGGCGGACATGATCGCGGCGGGAGCGCGTATTTTGGAGTCGGGCTGTGGTCCGTGCATCGGCATGGGGCAGTCTCCACGCTCGAACGGCGTGTCGCTACGCACGATTAATCGTAATTTCTATGGACGATCCGGCACGAAGTCCGCTTCGGTATATCTGGTGAGTCCTGAAGTGGCCGCGGTCAGCGCCATTACCGGCAAGTTGACCAACCCGGCGGACACCGATATTGAGGCGCCGGAGACACTGGTGGCGGACGACTTTTTGGTCAATGACAACTTGATCGTGATGCCGGCGGAAGATGGCTCCGCGGTCGAGGTTGTGCGCGGTCCGAACATCAAGCCTTTTCCTGTCAACGTGCGTCTGCCTGAGACAGTGGAGGGCGAGGCGCTGATCAAGGTGGAGGACAACATCACGACCGATCACATCATGCCCTCAGATTCCAGTCTGTTGCCATACCGCTCGAATGTGCCGCATTTGGCGAACTACTGTCTGACTCCCTGCGACCCCGAGTTCCCGGCCCGCGCCAAAGCGGCGGGTGGCGGCATGATCATTGCCGGACATAACTACGGCCAGGGATCCAGCCGTGAACACGCGGCGTTGGCGCCATTGCAATTGGGTGTGAGGGCGGTGATCGCGAAATCGTTTGCGCGTATCCATATGGCTAACCTAATCAATAATGGTATAATCCCGTTAGCATTCGCGGATGAGAGTGATTATGGCGAGCTTCAATTGGGAGACTTGCTGGTGATTGAGAATGTGCGCGAACAGATAGAAGGGGCGGTCGAAGGAGGCCGGATCCTTGTCAAAAACACAACTCGTGAAATTGAGTATGAGACGATATTGAATGTCTCGCGTCGACAAGCTGATATTTTGCTGGCCGGCGGATTGTTGAATTACACAAAGCAAGAAAATAAATGATAGGTACAGGTGATCGCATGGATTTTAACGATCAAGTTATTACAGCCCGTGAACAACAATTTTTGGATGACTTTAAACTCGCGACGGCCAATCGGCCGATCAGTCCCGACCTTTTCGACCGTTACGATGTGAAGCGCGGTCTGCGCAACGCGAATGGCACGGGTGTGCTGGTCGGTTTGACTCGGGTGGGTGAAGTCTTTTCCTACTACATGGACGACAATGATCTGATGCCGGTGGAAGGCCGACTGTTTTATAGCGGCATCGAGATCAGTGACCTGGTCACGGGTTTTTATGAAGAGGGTCGTTTCGGATTTGAGGAAACCGCTTATTTGCTTATGTTTGGCGATCTGCCAACACGGGAGCAGTTGGATAATTTTAGTTGTGTGTTAGGTGAAAACCACACTTTGCCGCAAAACTTTATCGAGGACATGATTTTCAAGTCTCCGAGCAAGGACATCATGAACAAGCTGGCCCGATCCTGTCTGGCGCTGTACGCCTATGATCCCGATCCGGACAATATATCGGTGGACAACGTGCTGCGTCAGTCCCTTGAACTGATCGCGCGCTTCCCCTTGCTGGTTTCTTATGCTTATGTGGCGAAACGCCATTACATAGACAATGAAAGTCTGTATTTGCATTCTCCGCGCAAGGACTACAACACGGCGCAAAATATTTTGCATCTGATTCGACCGGACGGCCAGTTCACCGAACTTGAGGCGAGGATCCTGGATCTGGCGTTGGTGCTGCACGCCGAACATGGTGGTGGGAACAACTCCACCTTCACGGCACGCTGCGTGACGTCCACCGGTACCGACACTTATTCGGCGATCGCCGCGGCGATCGGTTCTTTGAAAGGGCCGCAACACGGCGGCGCCAGTGGCAGAGCCTACGAGATGATGCAGGATTTGAAGGCGAATGTGAAGAACTGGCGAAATGAAATGGAAATCGCGGACTACCTTGTCAAAATTCTGGAGAAAGAGGCGTTTGACAAGAGTGGATTGATCTATGGAATCGGTCATGCTGTCTACACCTTGTCCGATCCACGCGCCCGACTTTTGAGAGACTACGCCCGTTCGCTGGCTTATGAGGCGGGGCGTGAGGACGAGTACCTGCTTTACACAACCACCGAACGCATGGCTCCGGAAATCTTCGCGAATGTGAAGAAAAACAACAAGATCGTCTGTGCCAATGTGGACTTTTACGCCGGTTTTATTTACAACATGCTGGGCATTCCTGAAGAGATGTTCACGCCGATTTTTGCGACGGCGAGGATCGCCGGCTGGTCTGCCCACCGCCTGGAAGAATTGATTTCCAGTGGGCGTATCATCCGTCCGGCTTATAAAAATGTGCAAAAACGCAAATCATGCGTCGCACTTGATGATCGCGTCGCGAAATCATGATGGAATCACCGTCCGCGTGACGGTCGATCACTGTGTCGAGCGACACACGGCGTGGGATCACGCCGTGTGATCCACGCCCGGCGATCAGCCGGACTGTCTTGCACAGATGATTCGTCAATTCGCTTGCGTTTTTGTATATGTCTTGGTAATATAACTGAGTTAATATCGTTTTAGATTTGGCCCTATGGTCAAGCGGTTAAGACGGCGCCCTCTCAAGGCGCAATCACGAGTTCGATTCTCGTTAGGGTCACCATAACCTCTGGAGGCACAGCTTTCAGAGGTTCGTTTTTCGTTAATCCAAATTGTTGTAACCGATCTGCTATTTTGATTCAACACGATTTGCTATACTTCGTGCCATACATTGAAGGTCCGGTCATAGCACACACTAAATATTGGATTATTCAGATGATTTAATATGAAACACCTGCGCTCAGCGACTTTCAACACAAACATAATTAAATTTTTTAACAATTCAAGGAATAAAAATGAGTCAAAGATTTATCGAAGTTCGCGGCGCGCGCGAACATAATTTAAAAAATATCGATGTCAGGATTCCACGCGAACAACTGATTGTGCTGACCGGACTGTCCGGTTCCGGTAAATCCTCACTCGCGTTTGACACGATCTTCGCCGAAGGACAACGCAGATATGTGGAGTCTTTGTCCTCGTATGCGCGGATGTTTCTGGGGCAGATGAACAAGCCGGATGTGGACAGTATAGACGGTCTGTCACCGGCCATTTCGATTGATCAAAAGAGTACCAGCAACAACCCGCGATCGACCGTGGGAACAGTGACTGAAATCTATGATTTTTTGCGTCTGCTGTACGCGAGGACGGGCATTCCACATTGTCCGCGCTGTGGCAGAGTGATTGAAAGCCAGTCGGTGGATCAGATTTTGGAACAGATCATGGATCACCCGGAGGGTACACGGTTGATTGTCATGGCGCCGGTTGTGCGTTCACGCAAAGGCACGTTCGCCAAGCTGTTTGATGAATTTCGCCAAAATGGGTTTATGCGTGTCAGAGTGGACGGAGAGACGAGGGAGCTGGAGGAGGAAATTGTTCTTGAGAAGAACAAAAAACATAATATAGAGCTGGTCATCGATCGCCTGGTCAAACGCGAGTCCAATCGCACGCGGGTGGCGGATTCTGTCGAAACCGCGATGCACCAGTCAGACGGGATGAGTCTGATCGAATTTCAGGTGCCAAGTGAAGACGGAGAGTACGAGATCCATGAGGAGCTGTTTTCTCAAAACTTCGCCTGCGCGCACTGCAATATCAGCATCGGAGAAATCACGCCTCAGTTGTTTTCTTTTAACAATCCGCATGGCGCCTGTGCTCATTGCTCGGGACTTGGGACGTTGATGCATATCGATCCCGATATGATTGTCAGCGATCCGGATCTGTCGATCAACGAAGGCGCGATCCACGCCGGTGGTTGGAATTTTGATGATCCGAACAGCTGGGGGAGGGCGTTCGCCGAGGCTTTGGCACGCACATATGAGTTTAGCCTGGACACACCGTATCGAGATTTGTCGGACGAGGTAAAGCGGGCCATCATGTATGGCACCGAGGGAAGAAAAATGGATGTGGACACCTCGAACAGCAAGTATTACAGAGGTGAAGATTACCGGGCCGCGTTCCAGGGACTGGTTCCCTCGCTTGAACAGCGGTATCAGGCGGCAAGTTCGGAAGAACTGCGAAATTACTATGGACAATACATGTCGATCAACACCTGTCCTGTTTGCCATGGAGCCAGGCTGAGGGCCGAGGCGCTGGGTGTGACTGTCGGTGACTTGAATATTTATGAGCTGACGAGGCTCTCCATAGGGGATAGTTATACTTATTTGAAAGAAATGGAATTTGAACCACATCATCGGGCGATCGCTAAACAGATCAACAGCGAGCTGGAAGGACGACTGCGTTTTTTACTGGATGTCGGCCTGGACTACATCACGCTGGATCGTTCTGCCTCCACGCTCTCGGGTGGCGAGGCACAAAGAATCCGTCTGGCGACTCAAATCGGATCCGGGTTGATGGGCGTGCTCTATATTTTGGATGAACCGAGTATTGGCTTGCATCAAAGAGACAATGGATTGTTGATCCGGACTTTAAAACATTTGCGCGATCTTGGCAACACGGTGTTGGTGGTCGAACACGACGAAGAAACCATGTGGGAGGCGGATCATGTCATCGACCTCGGACCGGGAGCCGGCGCGTCCGGCGGACATGTCGTGGCTCAGGGCACAGCGCGTGAATTATGTGATGATCCTGTTTCCCTAACCGGACAATATCTGAGTGGACGGAAAATGATTGAAATACCCGATCACCGCCGTGCCGGCAATGGCCATCTTTTAAAAATTAAAGGCGCGGCGGAAAATAATCTGAAGGCGATCAATGTCGACATCCCATTGGGGACATTGACCTGTGTGACCGGGGTCTCGGGATCAGGCAAGTCGTCGCTGATCAATGAAGTTTTGCTGAAGCGTCTGGAGATTGTCTTGAATCGGGCGCGACGAAAGGTAGGCAGGCACAAGGCGATCACGGGATATGAGAATCTTGACAAGGTGATCTCGATCGATCAGTCTCCGATCGGCCGTACACCGCGGTCGAATCCTGCCACATACACAGGTGTGTTTGACTTGATTCGTAAATTTTATGCCGAACTTCCGGACGCCAAGGCAAAAGGCTATAAGCCGGGACGATTCAGCTTCAACGTCAAGGGTGGTCGCTGTGAGGCCTGCCGTGGGGATGGCGTGAACAAGATCGAGATGCATTTTTTGCCGGACGTGTTTGTTCCTTGTGAAGTGTGCGGCGGCAAGCGCTACAATCGTGAGACTTTGGAAGTAAAATACAAGGGAAAGAACATCGCGGATATTCTGGATCTGACAGTTGAGGAGGCGGTTGAGTTCTTTCGCGCGCATGCTCCGATTGTGCGCAAGATTCAAACGTTGATGGACGTTGGGCTGGGTTACACCAAATTGGGACAGTTGTCGACAGAGTTGTCCGGAGGTGAGGCACAACGTGTCAAATTGGCGACTGAGCTGTCCAGACGCAGCACCGGGAAGACGCTTTATATTTTAGATGAGCCGACAACCGGCCTGCACGTACATGATATTCGTCATTTGATCGATATTTTGCAGCAGTTGGTGGAGACGGGCAACACGGTGATTGTGATTGAGCATAACCTGGATGTGATCAAGACCGCTGACCATATCATCGATTTGGGCCCTGAGGGAGGCGAAAATGGAGGTCAGCTGATCGCTTGCGGAACGCCCGAGCATATCGCCACCATTGATGAGTCAGCGACCGGAATGTATTTACGTAAAATACTGCCGGCACAGTAAAATGAATGAGCAGTGACGTTTTTGTTACAAAAAGTTTACCTGCTCTTTGAGATTGTGGTCGAAGATTCGGATAATAGATGTATAATATTGCGGTATATTATGATGAGATCAAAAGAGACTTTACTCGAAAGGTGAATATATATGTCCAAATGCATGAATTGCCATAAGAACGAAGCCGTGATTTTCACGACTCGTTTGGAAGATGGCGAACGTATCAGCGAGGGACTTTGCTTAAGTTGCTCAGTTAAAATGAACATACCCGGAATTGAGGAAATGCTCAAAGGATCGGGGATCAGTCATTCGAATGTCGACGATGTGCAAGAGCGCATCAATTCGATGGTCTCTTCGATGGGCGGTCAGGACATCGATTCCATGATGAATATGATGATGAACACCTCGCCGGAGGAACTTGCCGACATGATGCAAAACCTCAATCAGAGTCCGAATCTGGCGGAGGAGCTGGGAGCGCTCTTTCTGGAAGGCGATCTCGAGGAAGACGAGATTGTTGATGAGGACGATGAGTTCGACGAGTCGGATGATGAACAGGATGGCTTGGAAGACGATGTAGATGAAAGCTCCGGTGACGGTGAGAGCGAGTCGAACGAACGCGGGAATAACTCGATCGGCAATGCGTTACAGATGATGTTTGGCGACTTGATTCGTGAATCCAAATCCGAAAAAGCCGGAGATGAGCTGGTGCCCGCGGGTGGAACGGATGCCGACAGCGAACAGGAAAGTCGTCAAGCCAAGACGAATGAACGAGAACAGCGCAAACGAGAAAGAATGCGTAAGTTTTTAAATTTATATGGCACGAATTTGACCGATCTCGCCAAAGAAGGAAAGATCGAGCCAATCATCGGCCGTGACAAGGAACTGTTGCGGGTTGTGCAAATTCTCAATCGCAGAATGAAAAACAACCCGGTGTTGCTCGGAGAGCCCGGTGTTGGCAAGACAGCCATCGCCGAGGGATTGGCGCTACGGATCAATGACGGCGACGTCCCGGCCAAACTGTTGGAGATGGAGGTCTATTTATTGGATATGACCGGCATGGTCGCGGGCACTCAGTTCAGAGGTCAATTTGAGTCGCGCATGAAAGGAGTTGTCGATGAGGCGAAAAAGCTGGGCAACATCATCCTGGTCATTGACGAGCTCCACAATATCATGGGCGCGGGTGACGCCGAGGGGGCCATGAACGCGGCCAATATTTTAAAACCCGCTCTCGCCCGTGGTGAGATCCGTGTGCTGGGTTCGACCACGCTGGACGAATACCGTAGACACATTGAGAAAGACTCCGCCTTGGAACGCAGGTTTCAAAAAGTTGTGGTAGATGAGCCGACTCCGGAAGAGACGATCTCCATTTTGCAAGGCTGCCGCGATCGGTATGAAAAGCATCACCATGTCTTGTATTCTGACGAGGTGCTGCGTGCCTGTGTCGCTTTGTCCGATCGCTATATCTCAGATCGATTCCTGCCTGATAAAGCGATCGACATCATGGATGAAGTTGGATCCAAAGCGAATTTGAACGACACTCAGCTTGTTGAATATATTGAATTCTGCAAAGAGAGAGACAAACTCGAAAAAGAAAAGCAGGAACTTGAGGAATTGATCGCCCGATCCAAGCAACCGGTGTCCGATGAGATGTTCGAGCGACAGGCGACATTGCGTTCAAACTTGATGAAAATTGAACAAAAAGTCGTCGACTGTGAGGCCGAGTTACGCCCCTACGAAGTGACGCTGACTGATGTTGGAAATGTGGTTGAGATGTGGACCGGCATACCGGTGAAGAACATCACGGAAACCGAGGCGGAGAAACTGTTGCAACTTGAGGACCGCCTGCATCGCCGAGTGGTTGGCCAGGAAAAAGCGGTATCGGCGCTGTCCCGGGCCATTCGTCGCAATCGATCGGGTATTGGCCAAAAAGATCGCCCTTCCTCGTTTATTTTTGTGGGACCGACCGGAGTGGGCAAAACGGAGCTTGTCAAGGCGCTTGCCGAAGTGATGTTCAACGATGAGGACGCGCTGGTGCGGATCGACATGTCGGAATTTATGGAAGCGCATACGGTGAGCAAACTGATCGGCTCGCCCCCGGGCTATGTCGGCTATGATGACGGCGGTCAACTGACCGAAAAAATTCGTCGCAAACCGTACAGTGTGATTTTGTTGGATGAGATCGAGAAGGCTCACGCCGACGTGTTCAACATTTTGTTGCAAATTTTGGACGACGGCCGGCTGACCGACAGTCATGGCCGGGTGGTGAATTTCAAAGACACGATCATTGTCATGACATCGAATGCCGGCACTTCCTTGAAAGGGAGTGGATTCGGGTTTGGCGCCAGTGGATATGAGGCGATGGAAAGCAAGGTTCATACCGTGCTTAAGGAAATGTTCCGTCCGGAATTTCTCAATCGTGTCGATGAGATCGTTGTGTTTGAAGAGCTGAGTCAGGAACAACTGCGCGAGATCGTGGACTTGATGCTCACAAATGTCAAAAAGACATTGAGCGAACGCGGGTTGGAGCTGATTGTGACCGACAGCGCGAAAGATCTAATGACGCGCCGAGGCTACAAACCGAAATATGGCGCCAGACCGCTGCGCAAGACCATCCAGCGCCTGCTGGAGGATCCGTTGTCCGATTTGCTGCTACAAGGCAAACTGGAAGGCGCGTTCGGCATCGTCGCGGACTACTCCACGTCAAATGATCAAGCCGAGGATGAGGCGGAACTTGATTTTGATATCCGCTGATTTTCACCGGATCAACAATTCGATAAACAAATAGTTCGACGATCTGGATACAAAACAAGAATTGAGTGGGACCCCGGCCATCGATGGTCGGGGTCCCACTCGATTTTCTGTTTAAACTGCGACAATTGGTGTGACAGCCACCGATAAAAAGCGAACCTTGTGATCGCCCGCGCGAGCCGTGGCGCATAGATTCAAATAACGGTTGTGATAAAATAATTCCAGTTATCCAATATGTAAAGATACTATTCACATTTTATCCTTGTTAGAATATAATGATATTATAATAAAGGACGTCGATCGAACCGTCGACCATGGCTATGGAAATGACGTGGCGGCGTGGCCGCACACGGTTGGATCATCATACTTGTGAGAGGGTGGAAGAATGGATCCTACCTATCAATCAAACATTATTAATATGGCGGCTTTGTTTAAGGCGATCGGTCACCCGATCCGGCTTTGTCTGTTACATAAGCTATGTGAGCAGGAAGAGTGCAATGTCACTTATTTTACCAGCTGCATGAACGCCTCTCAGTCAAATATTTCGCAGCATCTTTCCCGGCTGCGTGACATGGGCATTGTGACGACTAGACGTGACGGAACGACAATATGGTATCGACTGAACAATGAAACGGTCAGAGAAATCATAAAATGTGTGAAAATAAAGGAGTGAAGAGACATGACAAAAATCGTAGTTATCGGAGGAGTGGCGGGCGGAGCGACCGCGGTTGCGAGGATGAGACGTCTGGATGAGCAGGCGGAAATCATTCTGCTTGAACGCGGCGCCCATGTATCATTCGCGAACTGTGGACTGCCCTACTATATTGGTGGGGAAATCGAAAATCGTGACCAGTTGTTTGTCGCGACAAAAGAATCAATCAATGACAAATACTCGATTGACATACGCGAATTGAATGAGGCGGTAAAAATCGATCCGGTCGCCAAGACTGTCACCGTGCACGACAAGCGATCACTCAGGGCGTACGAAGAAAGTTACGACAAGTTGTTGATCGCGACAGGCTCATCTCCGATCATTCCGAAGATGCCCGGCATCCCCGGGGATCGCGTGTTCACTCTATGGAATGTGGAAGATACCGACCGCATATCCAATTTCATTCTCGAGAAAAAGCCCAAGACCGCGGTTGTCGTCGGAGCGGGCTTTATTGGTTTGGAAATGGCGGAAAATCTGGCCCATAGAGGCCTTCAAGTCACAGTTGTGGAAAAAGCGGATCAGGTGATGGCGCCACTAGATCCGGACATGGCGAAACTAATTGAAAACGAGCTGGCCGATCATGGTGTGCAGACATATTTGGGAGAAGGTCTGTCTTCCATCTCGCCCGACGGCGCCCAGGTATTGCTGGACACCGGCCGTGTGTTGGAAACCGACATGGTTCTGCTCAACATCGGCGTGCGTCCCAACAGCGAGTTGGCCAGGGAAGCAGGACTTGAAATGAACGCGCGCGGCGGCATTATCGTCAACGAGCGCATGGAGACATCAGACCCGGACATATACGCGGTGGGTGACGTTGTCGAGGTTGATGACTTCAACACAGGTGGACGGACGATGGTTCCACTTGCCGGACCCGCGAACAAACAAGGTAGGCTGGTGGCCGCCAACATGCTGGGCTTTAAACCGGAAGAGTATGTTGGGACACAAGGCACTTCAGTCGCCCGAGTGTTCGATCTTTCCTGTGGATCAACCGGCAGAAATGAAAAACAGCTGAAGCGGGACGGTTTGAAATATGGTGAAGATTACCAAGTGACGATCATCCATCCGAACGCGCACGCGGGATACTTTCCGGGCGCTTTGCCACTGACTCTGAAAATGATCTACGCAAAGGATGGAAAAGTGCTGGGAGCTCAGGCGGTTGGATATGACGGCGTGGATAAACGCATCGACGTCCTCGCGACGGCGATCCATTTTGGAGCCACTGTCGATGATTTGACCAAGCTGGAGCTTGCTTACGCGCCGCCTTATTCATCAGCAAAGGATCCCGTCAACGTGGTCGGCTATACCGCCGAGAACTTGCTGAATGAATTGTCAGAGACAGTCAGTTATGAAGAGTTTGTTAAACTCAAAGACGATCCGTCGGTCGTGTTGCTTGATATTCGTGAACCGGCCGAACTGATGGTGGAGCAATTCCCCGATTCGGTTCAAATCCCTCTTTCCGAATTGCGCGACCGAATTTCCGAACTTGATCCTGATAAGAAATACATCGCGTCATGTCAATTGGGATTGCGAGGCTATGTGGCCGAACGTGTGCTCAAAGCGAATGGCATTAAGTCCGCTTACCTTTTGGGTGGATTTAAAACACTTAAGGCGCTGACCAAGGACAACTCAAGCGTGAAGCCCGCGCCGATCATAGGGAGTCCAGCCGTCCCTGAGGTTAAGGTGGCGGCCGCTGACGCGACACCCGAGCAGAGTGAATCAGACAAGGATTCGTTGGAACAACTGGAACTTTTGAATGTTTGTGGTTTAAGCTGTCCGGGCCCGATCGTGCAGGTCAACAAAAGAATGGCGGAACTGTCTGACGGCGACCGCATTGAGGTTGTGGCGACCGATCCGGGATTTGCGCGAGACATTGAAAGCTGGTGTGACAATACCGGCAACAAGTTGATCTCACAGACAGCCAAGGACGGAAAATATTACGCTGTTGTCCAAAAGGGAATGGTGGCGGTCGCGCGCGCCGGTCGGCGGGTCGACGCGAGTGTGGCGAAAGAAAAGACAATGATTATCTTCGACGGCGACCTTGACAGGGCGATCGCCGCGTTTATCATCGCCACCGGAGCCGCGGCGATGGGCAACCAGGTCAATATGTTCTTCACCTTCTGGGGTCTGAGCGTGATTCGCAAACCGGAAAAAATTAAAGTGAAACGGGACTTCATGTCCAAGATGTTCGCCAAAATGTTGCCGCGCGGCAGCCGCAAGCTCAAGCTTTCACAGATGAACATGATGGGTATGGGCCCGAAGATGATCCGCAAAGTGATGAACAAACAGGGTGTCACTTCGCTTGAGGATCTGATCCGTGACGCGATCGAGGCGGGCGTTAAAATCACTGCATGCCAGATGTCCATGGATGTCATGGGATTGAAAAAGGAAGAACTGCTGGACGGCGTAGAAGTTGGTGGTGTCGCCTCAATGCTCAACGACAATGATCACTCCAATATGAATCTATTCATTTGACGCCCATCAGATTGGCATAAGACAAAAAAGACCTGTGAGAAACATCTCGCGGGTCTTTTCACCGAAGTGAAATGTGTTATGCTTTTTATAGTTGAAGTGTCGTCGGCCTTCGCGAAAGCGTCGGTTCGACAGGACCATCAAACATAGGAGAAATGACTTATGTCAGCTGTTGCATATGCTTTGTTGATGACCACTATCGCGGGATTGAGCACAGGTATCGGTGGCTTTATCTCGCTCTTCAGCAAACGGGACAATACGAGATTTTTAACCGCCAGTCTTGGCTTTTCCGCCGGAGTGATGATCTATGTGTCATTTGTCAATCTGTTTGTGGACAGCCAACGGCTGCTGATCGCGGCGCTGGGAGAACGATCCGGGATGTGGGCGGCGATCGCCTCTCTGTTTGGCGGTATGATCTTTATCGGAGTGATCGACCGCCTGATCCCATCGGAACACAACCCACATGAGATTCAAAAACCCGGAGATTGCGCGGGCGAGACCGAACCGCGCCATACTGTGAAGACGGCGAATGGGCATATGATGAGAACTGCTTTGTTCACCGCGTTGGCGATCGGCATACATAACTTCCCTGAAGGAATCGCGACTTTCATCGCGTCTGTCAGCGAGCCATCTATGGCGCTGCCGATCACGGTGGCGATCGCGCTGCATAACATTCCGGAGGGAATCGCCGTGGCTGTGCCGATTTTTTACGCGACCGGCAGTCGAAAAAAAGCGTTTTGGTACTCACTTCTTTCCGGATTGGCCGAGCCGATCGGTGGCCTGGTCGGTTACCTGGTCTTGATGCCGTTTTTGAATGATGTGTTGTTTGGCGTGGTGTTCGGCGCGGTCGCGGGTATTATGATTTATATCTCACTCGACGAATTGCTGCCCAGCGCGGAAGAATATGGTCACCACCATTTGGTGATAACCGGATTGATGTTGGGTATGGCGGTGATGGCGGTCACAATGGTTTTGCTGGGCTGATTCACGACTGCCGGAACAAGTTAAAACAAGTCGACTGGCCGGTCTTTTAAGTTGACCCCGGATGAAAGGAGTGTGGGAGACTATGAAACGATTCATATGTGCCACCTTGCTGGTTTCCGCTATCATTGCCGTGACCGGTTGCGGATCCGCGGAAGTGGGCGACAACAGTGCGTCACAGCAGTCTTCGGTCGTGACGAGCGTGCAGACTGAAGGTGTCACCGAAGAAAAACAGGAAAGCCAAATTCAGGAGACGACGGTGGAACAGATTCAGAATAAAACTCAATCCACGTCCACGCGTGACGATGACCGGGGATTTGTCTACAGCGTGGAAGCGGTTGAAGAGTTGGATCTTGAGATTGAACTGATTAATGGAGAGGAACTGGAGTACGAGCTGGACCGAACCGCGAAAAAGGCAAAAGTAGAATCCGAAAATGGTGACAAGAAGGTTATCGAAGGTGAAGAGGCGACGCGAACGATCGAAGCGTTGTTGTCTGCTCTGCAAATTGATTTAGACCAACCGATCGCGGCCATGGTCAGCCAAATTTTGGAACATCTGCAGATCCCACCCGAAATGTTGAAGGAAATTGACTTTGAGATTGAGCTGTCCACAGGCGCGGAGATCGGCTTTAAATATCAGGCCGGTGTGGGAGAGCGGACGGACGCGGTCAATGAGTTTGAGATGGACATCAAATTTCGATCCGGTCAGGAATGGGAATATGACTATGATCTTGATGATTTAGACTTTGAAATCGAATATGGCGACGGCGAACGACTACGTGGGGATGAGGCCCGCGGGGAGATCGAGCGCATTCTTTCGTTTGTGACCATCGAGCAGGAGCGCACCATCGGTGAGGTGAAGGCCCAATGTCTGGCTGTCCTTGAGCTGGACGAAGCGGATATCAAAGAATGGGATTGTGAAATCGAGTATTCAAACGGAGAGACGATCAAGGTCAAACATGATGTGAAGTGATCGCTCGAAAAAGTGTGCTCACAGATTGACATTCCATCTCAAATGATTTCACTCTTGAGATGAAGAGCAAATATTTCATGGAGACATCAGGCTCCTCCTAAGTAGGCGACGCCCGCGAGGCCGCGTCCACTCAAGGAGGAGCTTGTGCTTTGGTCAACCCGGCGGTCCACACAAACGACACAGATAGTCACCGTCAATCCAACATTTAGAGTTGCGTTTTTGATATCCTTAAAAGCAGCTATGAGTTTTTTTAATAAGGAGCGTTTTATGGATCAATCTTTCTATACTGGTGAAATGTTTGACGCCTATCAGTATTTCGGAGCGAAGCCGGTTTATGAGGATGGAATCGCGCGCGGAGTGGATTTTCGCGTCTATGCTCCGTCGGCAGAGCGCATTGATCTGATCGGCGATTTCAATGACTGGACACCCGGAATGCACATTATGGAATGGCAGGGGACAGGGGGCGTTTTGGCCTGCCATGTGCCCGAGGCGCGTGTCGGCATGCGATACAAGTATAAAGTTTTTTCCAAAGATGGGTGGAATTGTGACCACACCGATCCGTACGCGCTACAAATGCAACTGCGGCCGGAGAGCGCGGCCATCATTATTGACCCGGATAATTACACATTTACCGACCGGGAGTGGATGCGGACGCGGAGCAAGTGCTTTGACATGCCTTTGAATATCTATGAGATGCACATGGGGTCATGGAGAACCAACCCGAATGATGAAAACGGCTGGTTTAATTATGTGCAGATCGCCGAGCGGTTGATTCCGTATTTGAAAGAAAATCATTTCACTCATGTTGAGATTATGCCGGTTATGGAACATCCCAGCGATATCTCATGGGGATACCAGCTGAGCGGTTTCTTCGCTCCCACCTCTCGTTACGGCACACCGGCCCAATTGAAGGAGTTCGTTGACCGCTGTCACAATGCCGACATCGGTGTTATCTTCGACTTCGTCCCGGTGCATTTTGCCTTGGATGATTATGGGCTGGCGAAGTTTGACGGTACCGCGTTATATGAGTATCCGGCGGAAGACACCGGTTACAGTGAGTGGGGCAGCCATAATTTTAATTTCTTCCGCGGCGAGGTGCGGTCTTTCCTGCAGTCGTCGGCAAACTATTGGTTGACGGAGTTTCATGCGGATGGCCTGCGGATGGACGCGATCAGCAATGTTTTGTATTGGCAAGGTGATGCCGACCGGGGAGTGAATGAGGGCGGCGTGCAGTTTGTGCAAAACATGAATGATGGTCTGCAAAAGATTCATCCGACTTCGATTCTGATGGCGGAGGACTCTTCGAACTTTTTGAAGGTGACGGCTCCTACTAAATACGGTGGCCTGGGATTTGATTACAAATGGGACATGGGTTGGATGAATGACACTTTGGACTTCTTTCGCCGACCGGCGCATGAGCGACGGGTGCATTACCATATGTTGTCCTTCTCGATGATGTATTTTTATAACGAAAACTATCTCCTGCCATTTTCGCACGATGAGGTCGTTCATGGAAAAGCGACCATTTTACAAAAAATGAATGGGGATTATGAAGACAAATTCCCCCAAGGGCGTGTGCTCTACACGTATATGTTCACTCATCCGGGTAAAAAATTAAATTTCATGGGTAATGAGCTGGGGCAGCTGCGAGAATGGGATGAGGGACAAGAATGTGATTGGATGTTGCTCGATTATCCTCTCCACGATTCATTTTATCGATATTTTCAGGAACTGAGCAAACTTTATACCGAGTCGCCGGCTTTGCACGACAGCGAATATGCCGAGCGGTCGTTTCGCTGGCTGGAGATCGACCGTGGCGATGTCTGCACCTATGTCTATGAACGGATCAACGATACCCAACGTTTCATCGTCATCATGAATTTGGACGATCGGCCGTTGGAATCGTTTGTTTTTGGATATGACCGGGCCGCCTCGGCTGAGCTGATCCTGCACAGCGATTGGCAGCGTTTCGGTGGCGGGACAAAAGAATCGAAAACGGTGATCTCCGCTAAAAAAATGGCGTTACGTGATTTCACCCATCAGTTTGAAGTGAGCATGCCGGCTTTTTCGAGTATGATTCTTGAGGTTAAAGCAAGCCCGAGTCAACAGCGTCGGCAGCCGAGCGTACGCGCCGCCGATGCTCGCTAGCGAGACGATCTGTCCATAAGGAGAATCAACGCGGCCATCGGTTGGCCGCGTTTTTACGAAAATTGGTCGACCAACGGCCTTGTGCGCGACTTCATGATCGCCGGACCAGCGATCCGAACCACCAAAGCGCCGGCGCCCGGGTCCGCACTGAAAAGAGACAGGAATGATCTGCCATAATATTAATTGACACGAGAGATGTTGACGAGTTGACAGTCAATGTTCTACTCTTTGATCGTAAAGAATAACCGCCTTTTGGATGATTCACGACTGAGAAATCTGTTGGTGGTTGAAAGTGTGTACGCGTGTGATTTTCGCCGGAATTATGAGATGGTCGGTCATGTAGAAGATTTTTGATTGATTTTACACATTATGAAAGGCGGTCGCGCATAGGTATGGCGTGGATTATGGATAAAGGATAGAAAATTATGGAATCGATCGCTCCAACTGAAAAAAAATGGATAGAATATGAAACTGTATTTAAAGCGCTCAGCGATCGAAATCGCTTGAAGATCATTTTCAATCTGTGCGAGCAAGAGATGTGTGCCCGTGAATTGCTGCAATTGTTGAATATCAGTCAGCCGACGCTGTCTCATCACATGAAATACTTGAATGAAAGTGGACTGGTTGTCAGTCGTAAGGAAGGCCGATCAGTTTTCTATTCTATTTGTACGGATATCTTTCATGAGATAAGAGATTTGGTCGCGGATATGTTGAAGTGGTGTAAGTAGCATGTTGAAGAACGCTAAACGAGATAAGATGGCGCACGAAGCAGAGACTGTGTTGATCACGGGCGCAAGTTCAGGTATTGGACGTGAAATCGCGCGCTGGTTCGCCGCGAACCGCGCGGCGGACACTTTGCTGTTAGCGGCGCGCTCGCTCGATCGCCTCAATTTGTTGAAAGATGAGCTGAGCTTGGCGGGCGTCCGCGCGCATGTGTTTCCTTGTGATTTGTCCATGCCTTACAGCGCGGATCATTTGATCGGCAGCGTGCGCGAGGCCGGACATCAGGTGTCGATTCTGGTCAACAATGCCGGATTGGGCGCCGCCGGAAAGTTTGTGGATGTGTCCCTTGATTGTCACCGGGATGTGATCCAGCTTAACATCGCGACGCTCACCCGTTTGACCTATCTGTGTCTGCCGGATCTTCTCGCGCGACGAGGGCGGATCTTACAATTGTCCTCCACAGGAGCCTTTCAACCCGGTCCGTACACGTCGGTATATTACGCGTCAAAAGCTTACGTTCATTCATTTTCTTTGGCGCTCGCGAATGAGCTCAAAGAAACCGGTGTGACGGTGTCAATTCTCTGCCCGGGCTCGGTGGCCACCCGTTTCTCTCAAGCTTGCGGTAAAAAAGATTTGGCCGGCGCGATGTCTCCGGATAAAGTCGCAAGATATGCCTGCCCACGATTAATTAAGCGAAAAACACTTCTGATTCCCGGGTTGAAAAACAAGCTTGCGATTTTTTTCACTAAGTTGATGCCGGGTTCTTGGAGTGCCTGTTTCGTCGCTCGGATTCAAAAACCGTTGCTTTGCAAAAAGGATGGTCAGGAGACCTCGTGAACATCATTAAACGCGTATTTTATCGGGTTTTTTCATTTCTACAGCCGGACATGACGGAAGACTACCGTTTGGTTCGCCGAATCAAACGCGCGGTCACGCCGACGATGCCGGGCTACCGTTTCGCTGACTTTAAAATTTTGGTGAAAAACAGAGAAATTCCGGTCCGTATCTTTTCTCCGGAAGAAGTCGAAGAACGCGGCGTGTTGCTGTTTTTCCACGGCGGTGGCTGGGTGATCGGTGACATCGAGTCGTACACAAATGTCTGTGCCAACATGGCCAATCAGACCGGACACCGTGTCGTTTCAGTTGACTACCGCCTCGCGCCGGAATTCCCGTTTCCCAACGGGTTGGAGGATTGTTACTATGTTTGGCGTGTGTTGTCGGAACATCCGGAATTTATGAACTGCGCGGCGTCGGACATCACATTGATCGGCGACAGCGCCGGCGCGAACCTTGCCGCGGCGGTCTCTCTTAAAGCCGCGCAACAGGGCCGAATTGTGCCGCTCCGGCAGATTCTTCTGTACCCCGCCACAAACAACGATCATTCAGATGACGTGCTGTTTCGCTCTATCCATGAGAACGGCGCCGGATATGGCCTTAGCGCGAAGACCGTCAGAGAGTATATGGACCTTTATTTGCCCCGTGAGGAGGATCGCGACAACCCACTCGCCGCTCCTTTGCTGGCGGTCGATGTGAAAGGCCAGCCAAGCACCCTTGTGATCACAGCGGAGTTCGATCCTTTGCGCGATGAAGGCACCGCCTACGCGGCGAAACTTGCGCTGCAGGATGTAAAAGTCAGGACCGTCTGCGTGCGTGACGCGGTCCATGGATTCATTTCCTATCCTAAGTTCCATGAACATGTAGTAGAATGTTATCAAATCATAAATCAGTTTTTTGAAACGTCACTTTGACGTGATGCGATTGAGTGATTGAGAAAGCGAGCGTTGCCCGTGAAGGATAAATCGAGAAAAGACTGGGTGCGTCTGGATAACGCTTCCAAAATTTTTCCGGCGACTTCTAATAATAAAGATACGAAAGTATTTCGTTTGTCTTGTGAGTTAAAAGACGATGTGGATCCCACAGTGCTACAGGAAGCGCTGGACCAGACGATTAAAGTGTTTCCCCACTACGGCTCTGTGATGCGTAGAGGGATATTTTGGTATTACCTGGAGGAGGGAAATGTCGATCCGGTCGTGACAAAAGAGCAGACACCGGTCTGCGCGCCTCTTTATGTGCATGAAGAGCGCAATTTGTTGTTTCGGGTCATGTATTATCGACGCCGTGTCAGTTTGGAGGTGTTTCACGCCTTGGCGGACGGCACCGGCGGCATTTGGTTTTTTCAGGTCTTGATTCATTATTATTTACTGCTGCGCTATCCGCATTTGCAGCGCATGAATATTCTAATGCCCATACAAGGTTCACTCGCGGAAAAAATGGCGGATGGATATAGCCAGTTTTCGAGCCGTGAATCGTCGCAAAAGGCGATGGGAAATGGTCATGACGCGGTGGATCTCACCCGACTGGAGAAAAGCCCACATGACAAGATGAGCCCGAATTGGAATTGGTTGCAATTTCGTGGCGGAAAAATCAAAGCGATGAGTCTGCCGCCGCATAAGGCGACGCCTCCAATGGCTGATTCTGATCAACCACTTGATTCCACCGACGTGAAAGCTGATGGTGATGAAAGTGTGGATTCGCACTGTGACGGAGAAGAATGCCGCGAAGTTTTGATCGATTTGAACGTGGATCCGAAGAGTGTTGAATTTGGCTCGTCGATTCCCGAGGCTTCGGAGCGAGAGGCAAATATTCCGGATGGGCAACGAGGTGAAGAGCTCGAACCAGTAAATCTTCGGAACGTTCTTCCGGACGATACGCGGCAGGAGACTTTCTTATTGCCGGATGAGAATGTGGAATTGACGTCCATTTCCGAACTGGATGACTTGTCGGGCGATTTGCGTGCCGCGCCGGATTTAAACGCGAACATCCTGCGACAGGAAATTGAATCGGAAACCGCGGATTTAAATTCGGTCGATGAATCGGAGAAAGAAGATGAGGCGCTTAAGGAGCTTGATGAAATCGCCACTCCGTCTGAAAAAAAGCGTTTGCCCAAAGCCTATCGAATCAAGGGCCGGACAGAAGAAGACCATCGCATGTCGGTGCTGGAGGGCAGCATGCCGCTTCAACAAATGTTGGATCTGGCTCACCGATACGACGTGACGCTAACCGTTTTTCAGGTCGCTCTGTTTATTTACGCGATTGGCATGGACATACCGGGTGGACAGTCACGCCATCCAATCACAGTCTCCGTGCCGGTCGACCTGCGTCAACGATTTCCTTCTCTGACCGCGCGCAATTTTTTCGCGACGATACTGATCACCTATTATTGGCGTCAGGTGCCGGTTTTTGAGAACCTGGTCGAGGAAGTGAAACGACAATTTGAACGTGAATTGCAACCGGACAGTTTGAAAAAATTACTGAAAAAACAATCCGCGCTCAGTCGCAATCCGATTGTGCGCCTTGTGCCAATCAATATTAAAGACTATGTGCTGCGCCTCGCGCACCGCCTGTCGGATCGGAACATCACGGCCGCGGTGTCGAATGTCGGCAAGATCAAAGTGGATCCGGCGATGAGTGACTATATTTATCAATTCAGCGTGCTGACCAGTGTACGGCGTCCGCAATTTTGTTCGGTCAGTTTCGGCGACCGCATGGTCATTACCTTCACTTCTCCGATGACGGACATGGAGATTCAGCGCCATTTTTTCAACTTTTTAACGAAATGTGATGTGGAAGTGACCATTGCGTCCAATGTGAATCGTAAGCCGGACACTCATAATTTGACGATGTTGGATGGTGTCATCGCGGATAATTCGGTCAAAATAGGAGAGGAACTGCATGCTGAAATATTGTAACCATTGCAAAGTCACAGTCAGAGGCAGTGATGAAGTCTGCCCGCTTTGCCGTAATCCAATGCCTCTCACAGAGTCCGAAGGATTGGATCTTCTGACGATGATTGAGGAAGAAGAGCTGGCTCGTGACGTGTTTCCGTTCATACCGCCCGGCAACGAGCGGCATATGGCCGTCCGGGTGCTTTCACTCGTGTCAATCGTCGCGGTCGTGGCCAGTGTCGTGCTGAAGCTGCTGATCCCCAGCCCGGCGGATTGGCCCTGGTTTGTCATTATGGGCGTGGTCAGCATGTGGCTGGTGGTCATCACCGTCATGCGCAAACGTCGGAACATCAGCAAGACAATCGCCTGGCAGGTGCTGATTTTGTCAGTTGTGACCGGAGTGATCGATTGGATGGCCGGCTGGAAGGGCTGGTCGCTTGAATATGCGATTCCCATTATCTGTATGACGGCGATGATGACGATGACGGTCCTTTCGATTATTTTCTCACTGGAAGTGCGCGATTACATTATGTATATGATCTTGGGTGGATTGATGGGACTGATCCCACTTTTGTTTTTGTTGTTCGGCTGGGTGGAGTCGACCATACCGTCTTTGTTAAGCGTGGCCACCGCGGTGATTTTCCTTTCCGCCTTGTTGATCTTTCATGGCGGCGTCATCCGCAACGAGACGCGCAAACGATTTCACGTATAACTGTGTAAACGGGGGGGCCGTGGAGCCATTGCGGAGGTCGTGTCTCATGAAGGAACGGGGAACCGGATTTCGGCAAACTTTTTCAACACGAAACATGGTGTTGATAGCGATTTTCGCGGCGATTTTAGCGGTTTTGTCGCAGATCTCGATACCGCTTCCCACCGGTGTGCCGGTGACCTTGCAGACTTTGGCGGTCGCTTTGCTGGGATTTGTGTTGGGCGGGTGGTCAAGCACGGTTTCGGTGACCCTCTATATCTTTTTGGGAGCGATCGGACTGCCGGTGTTCTCGGGATTCAAAGGAGGATTCGCCGCGTTGTTCGGACCGACGGGAGGGTTTATTTTCGGCTTCATCCCGCTGGCGCTGCTTTGTGGGCTCACCAAACAGGTAACAGGGAAGATGGTCACTCCGGCGCGTTTCGCGCTGCCGGCGCTGGGACTGTTAAGCTGTCACATGGCCGGTGTCACACAATATGCGATCATCAGTGGAAATTCTTGGCGGATCTCCGCTTTGGCGGTTTCGCTTCCTTTTTTGATTAAAGACGTGCTCTTCGTGGGGTTCGCGTATGGGTTGGCGTTGCCGATCAATCGTCAATTGTCCCGCGCCATTCCACAGCGACGACCCTGAAAATTTTGCGCTTATGTGGCCGTTTAGAGACGCATCATGTAGTTATAGGATTTTTCACGTCCGACTGTCGTCTGTGGACCATGACCACAAAATACAGGCAGATCTTGAGGCAGTTCCTCGAACAGTCGGGACAGTCTTTGTAAAGACGCGCGCATTTGCGACATGTTGCCACTGGGGAAATCTGTCCGTCCGATGCTGTCCTTGAACAACGTGTCGCCGGTGAACAACGCGACAGGCTGATCCTCCACCAGCATTAGAAGGCAGACGCTGCCGGCAGTGTGTCCCGGAGTATGGATCACGGACAGTTTGCGTCGCGTATCCAGTGAAATTTTCATACCCTCGGACAGCCAGATATCCGCGTCCTCAAATGTCTTGGGGTCGCCAAACAGCGCGGAAGCGTTGTGCGCGACGTCGTGTAGAAAAGGTTTCTCATCCATATGGATGGAAAATGATCGAGCGCTCATGTTTCGCCAATCGTTCAACTCTTTGATATGGTCATAATGCCCATGAGTGGCGATGATCGAGGTCACATCGATATCCTGCGACACGTCGGCGACGGGGTGAGAAGGGTCGATCAAACAATACCCATTGTCTGATCGAATCAGGTAGCTGTTGCTGGATGTGCCAGTTTCGCTCAGAATCAAAACATCCCGAGAAGACGTGGCGTCGTTTTTTTTGTTCATATTTATCTCCTTGTCATAGATCTTTTCAATTTAACGATCTCATGTTTTCCCATTTGGCGCGGTCGGTGATCGAGATCGGGCTGATCATTATTTTAGCGATGGATAGACATGATCCCAAAATGAGCGCACAATCTGACCATCATGCGGTTCATTGGCGTTGCAGGCAAAGGTGACACCGAGTGCCGGAATATTCAGCAAAATCTGACCGTCTTTGCCGGACATTCGATAGGAACCGTGTCTGTCCATCCAAAAAAACCAGCCGTAGTCCGCATAGCCCGCACCTCGATGCCCGGTGCGGATTTGTGGAAACAACGCTTGGTTCAACCACTCTCTGGATACCAAACGCTTCCCATCATACTCACCTTCCTGTAGGCAAAGGAAGCCAAGACGCGCCAATTCCTCGGTGTTGAGCATCAGCCCCGAACCACCGAAAATTCGACCGTCCCGATCATGTTCCCACTCTACCTGCCCAATGCTCAGCGGATCAAACAGGCGGGTTTGGGCGAACGCCTCGAGCTCGCCATTCAACAGGCGATCCATCCACAGGCCAAGCAGGTAGGGTTCGACATTGGAGTATAAAAAACGCTCTCCGGGATTGTTGACGGGCTCAAGAGAAAACGCGAGCGCCAGCCAGTCCTCTTGGGGATGTGAGACACGGTAATCAAACATCAGATGAGCGGTTTCGAGTCCGGCGCTCATGGTCAACAGATGGCGCAAGGTGACTTGACGCCATTGCACGGGCGCTGATTCCCAATATTCAGGAAATGCCCGCATGAGTCGATCTTCCGGATCGAGTCTGCCCTCATCGACCAAAATACCGCATAGAAGAGTCAGCGCGTTTTTTGTGATGGAGTATTGATTTAATCGTTCCATTGCCCGATCATCGTACGTATCCAGTAAAACCCGGTCTTTATAAAGGCGCAGATGGCGCAGCTCGATTTGGTTGAGCTCTTTAATCAATTCATTTAGATATGGGTGATCCATTTTTTGGCTCCTTTTTCGGTTTTGACTCCTTCGCGACGGTTGCCGATTTGAGAAAACTGTCACATACTTTATATGTGACAGATCAGTCGTGTTGTAACGCCACAGCCTGAATTGTTCGCATTTGCAATACTTTGATTTAATATTAAGCTATTATAATATACAGATGGACTGTGCCCGACGCGTCTGATGTATACTTTAGTTCTATTTTACAATAAACCGCGAACGCATAAAGTTTGGAGTTGACGAAATGGGGCGAAACAAACAATCCGCCGGAACGATAGCCATTTTAGTGCTGATGCTGGGCGCGTTGTTGTTAACCAGTCTGATGATTTTGGTCAGGCCGTTGGATGAGACCGCGGACAATCAAAACCGGAATGAGACCACCGCGACCGTGGTAGACATCGATGATTTGCCGGAGGACATCAAACAACTGCTTATCGGTGGTTCGACGGCCACTTCGCCCCCCACCTCGACATCCGCCGTGCCAACGCGGCAGACGATGGCTACGGATAAGGACACAATTCAAACACGAATCGTGGAACGCGGCGACGCGATCCGTTCTTATAATGAACAGACAAAAATCAAACAACTTGTATTGGACAACGGTGAGGAGAGAGAAAACAACGGCGAAATCTATATGGATATCTATCCACAAGTCGATCAGGTGATGCAGGTTTTGGGCAGCGAAACCGGCGAACCGATTTTCCTGATGCGCTATAAGGGAGAGATCTATCGCTCGGAAGGCGATGCCGAGAACTGGAAACCCTATCAACCCGAATCGGGTGAGCTGACTGTGATCCCCTATGCGTTTTTTGTCGAATTGGCGACACATCCGTTGATGGAACTATTGTCGACTTCGCCGGACGAAATGGAAACTCAAATGGACTCAGGGGCGGCCGACAGAATTGTGTTGGGCTGGACCGGATATGACGAAGGAATATTAGCCGAGGTGCAGACCAATTATGGAATTGAACTGACCGGCTTTCCCGCCGAGGAGATCACGCTGAGTGTGCGGGTCGAAGTCGCTCCCAACAATTATGACATTCTGATGGTCGAGGTGGGATTAAACGCGGAACATCGTGATATCAAGGTCGACGTGACTTTTTCAACGACTTTGTCCAACCACAACAATCTTCGAGAACTCGCGAAGCCGGAATGAAATCTAAACAGTAAGATATGACGCAAATTAAGGAGGCGACGCTATGGTTCACCGTATTGTTAACGGAGACAAGCTACACCCATTAGAATATTATAAAGGATTTGGAATCCGACCCGGCTACTTTTCGGTCAATGGCGCCGTTGAGGTGCCCGGCGGAGTCAGTTTCACAATCTATTCGCATTCCGCGACCAGCTGCGAATTATTGCTATTCAAACGATACGCGAATGAGCCATACGCGATCATTCCATTCCCCGATGGTTATAAAATCGGCGATGTGTACTCCATGATTGTTTTTGGCTTGAACATCGAATTGTTCGAGTATTGTTTTCGACTTGACGGGCCGTTTGAACCCGAAAAAGGACTGCTTTTTGATCCGCAGACCGGTGTGCTCGACCCATACGCGAAAGCGGTCACGGGTCAGAGCCAATGGGGCATCAAACCGTTCGGGGGGAAATATCCCTACCGCGCGCGGGTGGTCTCCAGTGATTTTGACTGGAATGACGAGTCGAATCCAAACATTGATTTTAAGGACCTGGTCATTTACGAGATGCATGTGCGTGGATTCACCATTGATCCATCGTCCAATGTTACGGCTCCGGGCACGTTTCAAGGTGTGCGGGAGAAAATCCCCTATCTCAAAGAACTGGGCGTGAACGCGGTCGAATTGTTGCCGGTCTTTGAATTTGACGAGATGAACTGTGTGCGTGAATTTGGTGGTCAACAACTTTTGGATTATTGGGGTTATAATCCGGTCAGTTTTTTCGCGCCCAACACCGCTTATACTTCCGGTCTGGAGTTCAATCGCGAAGGTGATGAATTGAAATCGTTGATTCGCGAGTTGCACAACAACGGCATCGAGGTCATCTTGGATGTGGTCTACAATCACACGGCGGAGGGCGGATTTGACGGAAAGCAAATTAATTTTAAAGGATTGGATAACAACGTTTACTATTTGTTGGGTCCGGACGGCAACTATCATAACTTCAGTGGTTGCGGAAATACCGTGAACTGCAATCATCCGGTCGTACGGGAGTTGATTCGCGACAGCCTGCGTTACTGGACGACTGAATACCGCGTGGACGGTTTTCGTTTTGATCTGGCGTCCATACTGGCGCGTGATGAAAATGGTGAGCCGATGCAGCATCCGCCGTTGCTGGAAAATCTGGCGCGGGATCCTATTTTGCAAAATGTCAAATTGATCGCGGAGGCTTGGGACGCCGGTGGCATGTACCAAGTCGGAACCTTCCCTTCGTGGCGTCGCTGGGCGGAATGGAACGGTAAATATCGTGACGATCTGCGCAGATTCCTGAAGGGCGACAACGGTATGATCAAGGCGGCGGGCAACCGTATCGTCGGCTCTCCCGACATCTACAGTGTGGATCTGCGCGGCACCGATGTCTCGGTGAATTTCCTGACCTGCCATGACGGGTTCACGATGTATGATCTATATTCGTATAACACAAAACATAACCTCTCCAATGGGTGGGACAACACTGATGGAGAAAATAACAACAACAGCTGGAATTGCGGAGTGGAGGGGGACACTCAGGATCCCGTTATCCTCGAACTGCGCAGGAAAATGGTGCGAAACGCGTTCACTGTGCTGATGTCCAGTCGTGGAGCGGCGCTGTTTCTGGCCGGTGATGAGTTTTTGAACACACAGTTTGGCAACAACAACGCCTACTGTCAGGACAATCCGACTTCCTGGCTGGACTGGGAGTATCTGGATACGCGTCGAGATCATTTTGAGTTTGTCAAACGCATGATTCGAGTGCGCCGTGACAATCCGATTTTGCGTCGCCATGTCGCTCAGGCAGAGTGTGGCTTTCCGAATTTCTCGTTTCATGGGGTGTGCCCATTTGAGCCCGATACACGGGCGGACAGTCACTACCTGGGTGTCATGTTCGCCAGTCGCGACGAGAGCCACACCGACGACGATATCGCCTATCTCGCGTTGAATACTCATTGGGAGACGCATACGATCTCTTTGCCGAGATTGCCGGATCATTACAAATGGCGGATGATTGTCAACACTGCGGAAACAGAACTGGAGCAACAGATATATTTGGATAAGGCCTTGGCGCCGACTTGCGAAGATGTCATCGTGATGCAACCGCGCTCGGTTGTGTTGCTGATCAATGATAAGATGGATGACAAGGTCGCTCCGGCTTGTGAATGGAACATGAACTAGAAAGAGGCTTCTTATGTGGTATGACAAAAGTGTCATGTATCAAATATATCCGTTGGGTTTTTGTGATGCTCCGTCGCAAAATGATGGAGTGAAGATTTCGCGCCTGCGCAAAGTGATTGACTGGATCCCGCATCTTAAAAAAATGAATGTCGGTCAGCTCTATTTTTGTCCATTGTTTGACAGTGACGCCCATGGCTATGACACGCGTGATTTCCGCAGACTGGATCCACGCCTGGGTGACAATCAGGATCTAAAAGATGTCTGCGCCGCGCTGCGTGAGGCGGAAATCCGTGTGGTGTTTGACGCGGTGTTCAACCACGTCGGTCGCGGATTCAAGTATTTTGAAGATCTGCGCGAAAAGAAATGGGATTCACCGTACCGAGACTGGTTCAACATTAACTTCGGCGCCGACAGCAACTATGGCGATGGCTTTTGGTATGAGGGCTGGGAAGGCCACTATGAACTGGTTAAATTAAATCTGCGCAACAAGGAAGTTGTCGACTATTTACTCGACTGTGTGGACTACTGGGTCGAGGCGTTCGGTATAGATGGGCTACGGTTGGACGTCGCCTATATGGTTGACCGCGACTTTCTACGCGCGCTGCGCCACCATTGCGATGAACGGTATGATGAGTTCTTTTTGGTCGGCGAGATCATTCACGGAAATTACAAGGATATCGTGAATCCTGAAATGTGCCACAGCGCGACGAATTATGAATGCGCACGCGGTCTGACATCGAGTTTCAACAGCATGAATCTGTTTGAGATCGGTCATTCTCTGCACCGTCAATTTTCTGACGAGCCATGGGCTTTGTACCGCGGATTGCAGCTGATTTCGTTCGTGGACAATCATGACATCAGCCGTGCCGCCAGCATGCTCAAAAAAAGCGAGCATTTGCTTCCACTTTATGGAATCATGTTTGGCATGCCGGGTATTCCATGTGTGTATTATGGCAGTGAATGGGGAGCAAAGGGAGATAAGGCGCACGGAGATGAATCGCTCCGTCCTTCATTTGCCGAGCCACTGTGGAATGATCTGACCGATTTTATCAGCCGTGCCGCGGGCGTGCGGAACAAAAGCAAGGCGTTGACCTACGGAGATTTTAAGATCGTGTTAATGACCAATGAGCAGCTGATCTTCCAGCGCCGGTTTGAAGATGAGAGGGTGCTGATCGCGGTCAACGCGTCTGACTCTCCGGCAACTTTGCACTTTGACGCCGGCTGTGGAATGGCCATGGATTTGTTGACCGATCAGCCCCATGATTTTGGTGGCGGGTCGACTCTCAAGCCGTTTGGCTGTGAGTATTGGTTGATGGAACGATGATGATGTACTGGTGAAAATGTTTGTCTAATTCCCTATGAATATGAATATTTTGTTCACATTTACGGAATTTTTGAAAAGATTTGAAACTTTTTATATTGATAGTTAAACTACAATTTACTATTGCCGTTCAAATTTGTCATGTCAGTTTAGTGAATTCTAAGGAGTGTATAATGCAAGTTAAAATCGGTCGTAAAGTTTACGATACTGAAAAATCAAAAGAAATTGGTAAGCAGACAATCAGCTATTTTGGCGACTCGTATGGTTTCGAGGAAATCATGTTTGAGAAGGCCACCGATGATTTCTTCTTGTTGGTCAATGGTGGAGAAGATTCGCAGTATCCGGAAGAAGCCATTATTCCCTTGAGTGTGGAAGATGCGAAAAACTGGATCGAACGTGTCTGTGGACATGAGTACGCTGAACAGATCATCCCGACCAAAACTGAGGAAAAAACCGCTGAGGTAAAGCCTGCCACCGCGAAAGCCGCCGCGAAACCGGTAGCAGCGAAGACCGCCGCGAAAAAACCGGCAGCAGCGAAGACTACCGCGAAAAAACCGGCAGCGAAAAAAACCACTACAACGAAGCGGACAACCACGGCAAAAAAACCAAGCGCGACTAAAGCGACGGAGAAGAAAACCGAAACGACAAAAAAATAATTGAATTATCAAAGCTGATTTTCTTTGCAAATTTTGAACCAGTATGACCGGATCGCAGAAACAGATTTTGCTGAGACGAAGCGGTTTTTGCAATCTGACTTTTAATTGTCGCCGCTGTCCGGCGACAATTTTTATGGGAAGAAATGTCGACTGTCTGTGTGGTTTTAGTGATTCGGATACCGACAAGAGAGGCTGGGGAAACCATCGTATGTGCATTATTTTTTTTGACTTGGACGGAACGTTGGCGCCGCTCGGCAAACCAATTTCCGGGCATGTAGTCGATCGATTGCGTGAGTTGCAAAATCAGGGCGCCACTATTTCATTGTGTTCCGGCAAACCGGTCTACTATTTAACCGGACTGGCACGCCAAACCGGGTTGGATAACCTGATTTTAATAGGTGAAAACGGGCTGTCGATTCAAGTTGGTGTCGACCTGCCTCCACGCCTACAGTACAAGATGCCGCTGCCGAGCGGCTGTGGACCGACCTTGGAGCGCGTCCGAGAATTGGCGCGCGGACAGTTCGCAAAACGAGTCTGGGAGCAAACCAACGAAGTCGCGGTCTCTTTCATTTTCCCCGCCGGTACCTTGAATCAGGAATTTCGTGACTTTGTGGAAAAACATGTTGATTGGATGAGAGCGGGAAATGTCGTCGCGGTCGAACAAAAGGACGCGTTTGATTTTTTGCCATCGAGTATAGACAAGGGAAACGCCGTGCGCAAAGTCCTCGAGCTTTGGGGCGTGAAAAAGCAAGACGCGTTGGCGGTCGGTGACTCATATAACGACTACCCGATGTTTGACGCCTGTGGCGACTCCATCGGCATCGATCTCCCCGACCCTAGCCGCGCGAAAAGGCAGGTGGTCGATATCGAACAGGCGCTGAATCTTGTCGAGCGATTCGTTTTCTCTCGCCGTCAAGACAAATTTGCTGACTGAATCTAGATGGTGCTTATGTCAAAATACTGATTTGTGTGCGATGTCTCAGCTCGCTGATGGGCTCCGCCGGCGCCTCTTCAGTTATAATGATTGCAGCCATTCACCGAATTCGCCAAGAAATAGCCCTGGAGGTTTCATATGTTTTATCGATACGGTCTTAGCACCGAAAAAGAAGGTATGTACAAAATCACACCCGAGGTGCGCGAAGCGATTAAAGAGAGTGGTGTGAAAAATGGCATTTGTATGGTTTACTGTCCGCACACGACCGCCGCGATCACAATCAATGAAAACGCGGATCCGGATGTTTGCACAGATATGCTGTATGGCCTGAACGATTCGTTCCCGGATAAAAAAGCCTATCGACACATCGAAGGAAACTCCGCCGCTCATTTGAAGTCTAGTTGCGTCGGAGCAAGTGAGCTGTTGATCATCGAAGACGGAAAATTGGTGCTCGGCACCTGGCAGAGGATCTATTTTTGCGAGTTTGACGGCCCTAGAAGTCGCCAATTTTATGTGAAAATCATCGAAGGATGACTGATTGAGATGTTCTCCATTTGTCTGGAATCAGTCAACTTATACATTATGGTTTTAGTGATCCGGTTCTCATAGCCGGTACAATTGAGCTGAACGGGCGGCAATTTTGAATATTGACCGTTCCGCGCAGCATGGAGGATGGCATGCCGGAATATGTGGGAATTTTGAGACCGTTTGAACGAGGAGGGATTGTTGACACCGCGGATGCCGGCGTCGGCGAAATCTGGATACCTGAAGCGGATCTTGGCGGCGCGCCTTTCGGTATGAAGGTGGTTTGCGAAGCCGGTCCGGTGGTTGCCAATCAGATCACAAAAGGACGCGTCGTGGAGGTTTTGGGCGATCCGTCCCGACCTGATGTCGCGATTCAGGGGATCATCCGCTCTTATGGATTGCGTGAACGATTTCCTGACGCTGTGCTGACCGAAGCGGACAGGTTTCCGGACAAGCTGAGTGAGGAATTGATTCAATCCGAGATCCGACTGGGTCGAAAAGACTTACGCACACTGCGCACGTTGACAATCGATGGTTTGGACGCCAAAGACCTGGATGACGCCATTTCGATCGAACGACTCCCTAAACAACTATTGAAACTGTATGTTCATATCGCCGATGTCACTCATTATGTTAAAGAGGGAAGCGCGATCGACCGGGAAGCGCTTCGGCGAGGCACATCAGTCTATCTGGTGGACCGGGTGCTGCCGATGCAGCCTCCTCAGCTATCTAACGGGATTTGCAGCCTAAACCCGCGCGAAGACCGACTAACTTTGACCGTCGCCATGGTTTTTGACGCGACGGGAACGATGCGATCCGGTGAAATCTTTGAAAGCGTGATTTGTTCGGATGTGCGGGGAAATTATGACGATGTCCGGATAATGATAGAAGACGGTCAACCTGTCACAGGCTATGAATCGGTGTTTGCCGACTTGATGCTTATGCATGATCTGTCGCGTAAATTGCGGGCCGCCCGCCTGGCGCGCGGGTCCCTTGATTTCAATTTTCCCGAAACCAAAATTGAGCTGGATGACGAAGGGCGTCCCATCGACATCCACGCGATTCCCATAACCGAGGCTAACGAGCTGATCGAGGAGTTCATGATCGCGGCCAATATTTTGGTGGCGCGGGACTTTGAGATGAGGCACGCCCCTTTTGTCTATCGTGTGCACGAAGATCCGGATCCGGAAGGAGTTGAGAGATTTTTCAGTGTGGCCAAGCGCATGGGATTGACGTTGCGCAAACCCACTGAGGTGACTTCACGAAGCTTGTCGGCCGCCTTGGAAGAAATCAAACAACATGAATACAGTGAAACGCTGTCTCAGCTGTTGTTGAGATCGCTGGCGAAGGCGCGTTATGATCAGGACTGTCTGGGGCACTTTGGTCTGGGCCTTAAATACTATAGCCATTTCACCTCACCCATTCGCCGCTATCCCGATCTTTTCATTCATCGAGTGATCAAAGGGTATTTGCATGGCAACCCACGTGTTAAAACGTGGAAGATCCTCGCGCCGGAGGTCGCGGAACACAGTTCGCTGACTGAACGTTCGGCCATGATGGCGGAACGCGACAGCGTTGATCAAAAAGTCGCCGAATATATGAGCATGCATCTGGGTGAGAGATTTTTGGGCAGAATTTCAGGCATGACGTCGGCCGGCATGTTTGTTCGACTCGAAAACACAGCGGAGGGCATGGTTCCATTTCGCACGTTGAATGACTACTATGTTTTCAGTGAGGAACAAATGCTGGTTCAAGGTGAATCGAGCCGCCGCGTTTTTCGCATCGGCGATCAAGTGACAGTTGTTGTCGCGCGAGCGGACGTCATCAACCGACAGGTTGATTTTGAATTATTGGATGAGGAGCTGGGAGCGGTCGAAGAACGAAAAATTAATCAGAATGAACTCGCGCGAATTCGTGAGGCGACCGAGCAAAGGCGAGAAGAACGCCTGCGGACCGGACCGGCCCAACCCGGATCTCGAGACTTCAAGCCACATAGTAAAAAACAAAGAGGCGACGGCCGCTCCGGAACCAAAAGCGATCGCCGCGTGAAAAAGACGAGATCACGAAAATCAAACGATCGAACAGCCAACTCCCGGTCAAAATCGGCGGGTGGAAAAAAGAGAAAAAAACGTCAACCCGGGAAAAACGGCGCGCCCAAACGACGCGGTGGCAGGCGTTAATCTTTGTGCAAAAACCTCTGCAGCTTTGAAATCAGCTCGCAGTCGGATTCACAATTGATCCGCGCCAGGATCGGCTGGGCGAGATCCAGACTGAATATGCCCATGATGGATTTTCCATCCACAATATATCGATCTGAGATGAGATCCACATGATAAGGGTATCTGTTGACGATCTGCACGAAATCCTTGACATCCGTGATGGTGCTCAATAAAACTTTCAACTCTATCATTCATAACTCCTTCAATTCCAAGCGATCATCAAAGTGTAACATCGCTGATCGACGGTTTTGTGTCTGTCGCTTATTATATCAGTATATCTTGCGGGCAACTGAACCGCGCGCCGGCGTTCGCCGGTGAACCTAAATTAGAATGGCTGGTAATTGCAAGATGAACGGACAAAACCTGCGAGCCGCCACCTTGAACTTGGGGTGTAAGGTCAATCATTACGAAACTGAGGCGATTCGTCAACAACTGGCGGAACGTGGATTTTCCATTGTGCCATTTGAAGATTGGGCGGATGTATATGTGGTCAACACCTGTACGGTCACCGCGGAGGCCGCGCGCAAGTCGCGTCAGATGACAAGGCGTGCCCGTCGGCTCAATCCACAGGCACTGGTAGTGGCTGTCGGTTGTGATGTTGAAATGGAACGCGAAATGCTCGACGCGGACATCATGATAGGCAACAAAGGGAAAAGTGAGGTCGCCACGATTGTAAGCGAACGCCTGAGCCCGAACTCAACCGAAAATTCACGCTCGGACTGGTTCATTCCACTATCACCAAATGATTCATTTGAAAACATGGGGGAAGTCACCGCGCAAAATGAAACCCGCGCGACCGTCAAGATTCAGGACGGTTGTGACAATTTCTGCAGCTACTGCGCGATACCGTATGTGCGCGGCCGGGTGCGCAGTCGCCTGCCTGATCAGGTCGTCGCTGAGGTGGAGTCACTTGCGGGGCGTGGATACGTGGAAATTGTGTTAACCGGCATACATGTCTGTTCATATGGCAAAGAATGGGAGCAAGCCGGTCCGCACTTGTTGGATCTCGCCGACCGACTGGCCAAGATCGCCGGTATCCGGCGCATCAGGCTGGGCTCGATTGAACCCAACTCCGTCACGCGTGAATTCGCCCGTCGTTTCGCGCAAAACGACAAGCTCTGTCCCCATCTCCACCTTTCGTTGCAAAGTGGCGCGCATAAGACACTCGAACGAATGAAACGTAACTATGATCCCGCTCGCTACCGCGAAGCGGTCGATGATCTGCGTGCCTTCACTCCGGATATCTCGCTCACAACCGATGTGATTGTTGGTTTTCCGGGTGAGTCCGCTGACGAACATATAGAGAGCCTTGAGTTTTGCCGTTCAATCGGCTTTAACAACATTCATGTGTTTCGCTATTCCGTAAGAGGAGGCACAGAGGCGGCTCGACTGCCCAACCGTGTCTCGGGCGCTGTCGCGGAAGAGCGTAGTAAAGAATTCCTGTCGCTCGCCGGTGATCTTCGGGCCCGGATTTCACGCTCCCTCGTTGGAACGTTTCAAGATGTTTTGCTGGAACAAGAAAATGAAACCGGATGTTTGGTAGGTTATTCGGCCGGATACATACCGATCATGGTCAGTGACCTCGAGGGTGGTTGCCCGTCCGTTGCGCCCGGAAATTTGGCGCGTGTCCGTGTCATAGAATCGCAGGGCGACCAAACGATCGCGGTACCCTTGCCGGAAACGCTCATTATGGGTGGATCATAGTTCGGAGCTTGGGTGCCGGGTTGGAGAATCTTGCGGAGTTGCTTTTAAAATGTGGTAGAATATGTTCATATTTGAAAATGAGGAGGAAATACGTGTGCAGGATAAAGGGACGACCAGATTTGAAATGAATATCAACAAGACTGAAGAGGCCGAAGCGATCCTGCGGGAAGTCCTTGTTTCGTTGCGTGAAATGGGTTATGACCCAATCGGACAGCTGGTTGGCTACTTTCTTTCCGGTGATCCCACTTATGTGACAAACCACAAAGGCGCCAGAGCGACGATCCGTCGCATGGAGAGAGACGAGCTTCTGGAAGTGATCCTTGAGTCTTATATCGATGGGTTGAAGAATGATTGAAGGCGCGCGCTGTATGGGGATTGATTATGGAACGGTGCGCATCGGTGTCGCCGTCAGCGATCCTCTTGGTATCACGGCGAGTGGCGTGGAGACCATTCGAGTCAGGCCATCGGACCCCGACGCGGCTTTCAGACGCATTCTGGAACTGGTGGCGGAATATGAGGTTGGCACCGTGGTGGTCGGACTTCCGCGGCGCACAGACAATCGCGAGGGTGAGTCGGAGCTCAATGCCCGCGCCTTGGCGCGACGACTTGAGGAAAACCTGGATGTGCCGGTCGTGTTGCAGGATGAGCGATTCACTTCTGTGATCGCAAACCGGATCTTGCGCGACAGCACGGTGAAAAAAGACAGGCGAAGAGATGTCGTGGATCAGGTCGCGGCGGAGGTGATTGTCAAGGACTATCTGGAGATATTGCGCAACAAGCGGGCGCAAGGCGAGAATTGAACCGGCGAGACCGGATATGTCAAAAGGGCGAGAGCCCTTTTTTACTGTGAAATGTTATTTTTTTGTTTGCGAGTCAAGTCCGGAAAATATGATATAATTTTTGATGACGTATAAGCTGATTCCATTAGTAAGCCGCAATGCTCACGCCGTTAGGAGGAAATCGACATGAATAACACATTTCACGCAAATTCTGATGATGAGGTGATCATCGACGATTATGAAACTGATAACGATATAGACTCCGATCTGGATTCCGATGAGTTTGATTTTGAAGATTTTAATATTGAAGACGCTAAGATTACCATGGTCGACGAGAACACCGGTGAGGAATTTGAGTTCATCATCGCAGATGATTTTGATTTCGAAGGTGATGTCTACTGCGTGTTGATCACCACTGACGAGGAACCGGAAGCGGTTTTTGTCAAAATCACCGAGATGCCGGATGGCACAGAAGGTTTTATGAGTCTGGACGAGGAAGAATTTGACAAAGTTTCAGCTGAATATGATCGCCTGTGCGCGGAAGAAGCGGAATTGGACTGGGAAGAGGAAGATGAGGATGAGGAGTGAGCCGGATCGGCTGAGCACCTTTCATCACTTGTTTTCGATGATACTGTAAACGATGAAAAAGATTAGAAGAGCGCGGAAAAACAAGAACGTTGTTGCGGTTCCAACGGCGGAGAAAGTACTCTCGCCGGAGGCCGATAGCGACGTTCTTGCTGTGTTGGAAGATATCGATAATGGCAACGAATATTTTGTTTCAATCGTGGATTCATTCAGTGTGATGGATCGCGAATATGTCGCGATGAGTGCGTATGAGCCGCCTTCGCGCAGAGCGTCGGAACCGGAATTTATTTTGATGCGATTTGACACAGGTGAACACGGGGAACGTTATTATCAATCCATTCGCAACAAACGCGAGCTTGAAACCGTGTTTGAAGTCTTTTTCAGCCGCTATATCAGTAATTTTCGTTGATATAACATTGACGGCGAGATAAAGAAGGAGACTTGTTTGGACAGCGAAATTGTATTTTCACCACTGGGAATCGAAGATAAAACACTCTACGACTCTTATTATCACCGTACCGGCACACGCATTTCTGATTTAAACTTTGTCAGTAGAATGGCGTGGTGGGCCGGATTTAACTATGAAAAAGCGATCATCGACGACACGTTTGTCGTGTTCAGCCCCAAATCCGTATTTTCCGATCTGCATTTTTCCATTCCACTGGGATTGACTTCTGCTGACCATCTGGAACGGATTTTGGATCGCTTGTGGCCGGTTTGCGCCGACCGCTTCGCCAAGGACACGGGGTTAGAACCCCACCTGCGATTTTTGTATATAGAAAAACACGAACTGAAGTGTTTTAATTTTTTGAAAAAATATGAAACCAATACGATTATGAAACCGGCATTTTCAGATTATGTATATAATGGCGCCGATTTGGCGACACTGAAAGGAAAGTTTTATAACGGTAAACGCAATCATTTGAATAAATTCATGCGAGCCTATCCCGATTTTGAATACCGCTCTTTATGTAAAGAGGACGAAACGGACTGTCTGGCGCTGGTCGACGACTGGGCGGACGAAAAACAAACCAACCGCGAAGATTTGCGTGAAAGTGATTACGTTCCGATCCAGACTTTGTTTCGTTATTTTGATGAGCTGGAGATCTTTGGAGGAACCATTAGAGTGGGTGGTCGTGTCATCGCGTTTTCGATGCTCTCAAAAGGTTGCGCGGACACGGTTATTGTTCATATTGAAAAGGCGAACACTGATTATCGCGGAGCCTACGCGGCGATCAACAAACTGACTTTGGAGAATGAATGTCCGGATATTTTGTGGGTCAATCGGGAAGAGGATATGGGCATCGAAGGTCTGCATAAAGCCAAACAATCGTATGGTCCCGCATTTATGGTGGACAAATATGAAGTTAAGATCACATTAAAGTAATGCGCGGACGGGAGGATCACATGGCTGAGCGATATTACGGGATACCGAACCATACAAGACCTGACTCCGAGCGGGTGATTTCATCCGGAAACCCGGGACCTCTGAACGTTCCGCCGAATATGGTTTTTGACGCTGAACGCCGTAGGCACCCATCTTCGCTACCGGGGCCGAATGCTCCCCACCCAAATGGGAAACAACATTTTTCGGCGCGAACGATTCTTTATCCTTGCTTATTTATCATCATTCATTTCACCTTGCAGATTGTTGCCGGAATCATCGCGATGGGCATGTATATGCGGGCCCATAATGTCAACCCGCTCAATTTGACCCTGGACGCGGAAACCTTGCAGACCATCGTCGCCTCGATTCAGCTGCCGACCTTACTGTTCAGCGCGCCGGTGCAAATTGTGGTCTATTTGATTTTTCTATGGATTCGTAGACGCAAGGATCCATTCTATCTGCTCTTGCGCCCTACCAGCAAGATGGCCATTCCACTTGGGGTGGGCAGCGCGCTGGGCATGCTGGGTGTCTCGGGCCTGTTGGTTTTCGCCTTTTCCATATTGGCCGAAAACAGCCGGTTTTGGAATCAGACTTTAAAAAACTACATGCAGTCAACTACCTACATGGCTGAGGAAAGTAATTATTGGCTGCTGACAATCTGTGTAGCGGTTTTAGTGCCGGTGGCGGAAGAGCTGCTTTTTCGTGGCATTGTGACCGAGGAGATTAGACGTGTGGCCCCGGATTGGCTGGCCATAATTATAAGTGGGACCGCGTTCGCCCTGGTGCATGGAAATCCGGTGCAGGTGGCTTATGTGTTTCCTCTAAGCTTGTTGTTGGGCGCGGCTTATATTTGGAGCAACTCCATCTGGGTGCCGATCGCCATGCATATGGTATATAATTTTTTTGGCGGATCCGTCAGTCAATTGATCCAGGGCAACGAGACCGCCCGGATAATCTATGGGGTAGCGGTCATCCTGATGATCCCTGTGGGCGTGACATGCGGGATCCTCATGTGGCTCCACCATCGCAAACAAAAAAATATTGCCGTACGACAACCTTTCTAGTTGGCGACCACGAAGGCTGTCCTCACTGCCGCCGCTTAATATAGACTTATTAGTTGACGTTTAATAATGGTGGTGAATTACGTGGTTTCACGAACAAGCGAACCTTTTATTTTGGCAAGGACTTTATCATGAACTTTCGAAAACGCAGTTTTATTGTGCTGATTTCTTTGACTTTGCTGGTTCTGTTGGCGGGCGCGGGCATTATAAAGATCGCATCTTTGACCGCGGATTCAGAGGCGACCTTCCGATTCTCAATCGGTGAGACTGTCGATCCGAACGGCAGAGAGATTTTGGCGACCGGTGTCAATTTGACACAGATTCCAAACGGAAATTTATTGAGCAACGCGTCTTTTGAGCCTTATTCCTATCGCACAGCGATGACTGTCGAGGTTGTCGAGGACGATGGTCTCTATATCAGTCAGGACAGTCTGACCGATTCACAGCGCGATTCGGCTTTCTTATCCGGAGCGGCCATCACGGTGGTTGGACAAAACAATCAAGTCCAGGTGACCAGATTGACGAGCGAGATTGTAGACTACTCCGTCAACCACATCACGACGGGTCGTCGTCTGCAGGTGCCGGGAGTCGAAGCGGGCGATGTCATGATATTGGACGTGGCTACGAGGCCGGGTCAGGAAGGCGAGATCATCGATTCCATGGCGGTTGGAGCGAACGGCCTGCTGATGACCGATGTCCACACCCAATCACCCAAAATCCAAGAGCTTCCGGACCCTTTCCAAGATGTTGTGGCGGTGGCCGATTCAGGTGATGAATTCTTAGTGGTGACAACGGCGGGCGGCATCTATTTGAGCGCTGATTCGCTGTCTTGGCGAGCCGCGCATCGTCCGACCCCCGAAAGTGAGGAACAGTGGACGGATGCGGTTTGGTTTAATAATCATTTTTTCATTGCGGGACCTGCTCTCTACACACTTTCCTCTGATGGCTCAATGAGCGGTGTCGCGGCGATCGACAACGTGCATATCAGATCTTTTTGTAAAACCCGGGACGCGCTATATGTTGTCGCAAGTGAAGGTGTGTGGCGAACAACCGATGGACAGCGCTGGGACGCGGTTGTCATGCCGTTCCAAACAGCTCGAATGAAAGCGTCCGCGGATGGTGAGAACGTGCTGGCGATAAGCTGGAGAGGCGAGATCGCATGGTCTGAGGAACAAGGTTCATTCGTCCCGCTTGACACGATTTTGGCGCAACGTGTCGAGGCGCTCGAAGGCGTTTCGTGGGATCCAACTCCACTCGCGGTCGATGCCGTGTTGATCGATGAGTTATCCTGGATGATTTTGGACACCGATGGGACGCTTCACTTGACGACCGACTCCGGGTTCAGCTGGCGCACAGCATATTCGCGCCCATTGCTTAATTGTTTTGAGTTGAGCCCGGGACTGTTTTTGCTGTCAGAGATAGAGTCCGGTCCGGCGCTTCATACTTTTCAGGCGAGGATCAGTTTGCGTGAACACGGCGTGGCTGATCACTGTTTGCCGGGTGATATTTGTTTCATCCAAAAGACGGACGCGCAGATAGTGGAGATTGAATCGGATGCGCGGAAGATGAATCCGTGGCAAACAAAAGGTAATGTTACCTGGCTGACCGATGATGACGAGATCAGAAAAAACGGCGTCGGCTACTTATCCATGGAGGCCGCTGACAATGGCGCGAGCGTCCGGCAGGAGATACCCACACAAAACTTGAGTCATCTTTCGTCAACCGGATTATGTCTGCTTACACTTCAACTTAGAGGTGATCAACAAGCGGTGCTGTCAGAACAGTCACCTGAGTTTGTGCTGAGTGGGCAATTTGGTGAAATCAAATCCACCACAGAATCGTTGACCGATGAGTGGAATCGTCGGGTGGTCACCTTCTTGTTGCCGGCTTTGACGGACCTCTCGCCAACGATTCGTTTTGAGGTCCGCTGGGATGGGCCGGGAGTGATTTACCTGGACCAATTATATCTTGGCGCGGACCGCGATCGATCGCAGGGCGTGGAAGCTGATTTTATCGAAAAACTGTCTGAACTGAATCCAAGGATGATCCGTCTTTCCGCCCTGAAACTGGGCACCTCTGAAACCGGTTCGGATAGTTGGTCGCGCCCAAGTGGAAGCAGATATCAATTGATCGATGATGACGCGCATTGGCTGGAAGCACCGGCTGTCAATCTGGAAGAGGCGCTACGACTCGCTTTTGCGGCGGACAGTGAGCCTTGGTTGGAAATCTCACCCCGCCTCAGCGAGACGCAGCTGCTTGATATATGTGAATACATCGCCGGCCCCACTTCCTCGATCTACGGCAAGGTTCGGGTCGAGTCCGGGTCAGCGGTTCCATGGTCGCATCAATTTGAACGGATCGTATTTGAATTCTCCGACCCGGAGATGATCTTCCCAAACGATATCAGCCGTGCCGGATTTGTTGACCGAATGATTCGAACCGTCGAATCGTCGCCTTACTACAATTTGTTGAAACAAAAACTTGTGTTTGTGGACGGTGTCGACTACACCGAAGATATCATGTTGTCCGGAGCGGATTTTCATGCCTCTGACTTTGAGTCGGTGATTTCGGATGGCACCTTGTCCAACCCAACTGAATTGAGGGGAGTGGTCAATCGATTCGTGACCTCTATCCCCCGGAAAATCGCCGGCGAGGGCGACTCACACGGGGAGGCGGTTCGTTCATTCTCGACGCGGTTGACCGAAGAGTCGGCTGAACCACCTTTCGACCCGTCCGGTGAACTTATGAATGTCGAACTGGGATCGGCGGTGGTGATCGCCTGCGCCACACTTGGGCAGAGCGCCGGCAGTTTATTAACTGATTTGAACGAAACAGAGAATTCTTGGATAATCCCAGCTATCATAGGTGATTTGAGAGGATTTGAGCCATTGCCGGTGACGCTCGCGCGTCCGCTCGAGCAGCAAGGCGCTGAGGTTTATGTATTCGCGTTTCAGGACGGAGCAAGACACAAAGTCATTGCTGTCAATCTGCGTGACACGTTGGTTTCACTTCAGTTGGATATGATCGGGAACTATGATGTGAAATCCGGTGTCAGTTACGACGCGACGGGGCATCGCTATCCCATGCCGATTGATCATCCCGCTCAACAACTTCAGTTGCTTCCGGGAGGCGTGGTGGTCCTTGATTTGAATCGCAAAAAATAATGAATGGTTCGTCAGGCTGACCGACTCAAGCAACGGGAAATCGTTTCAGAACCATTCGTTTCCGATTGATTTGTAATTGTAATCCCCCATAATCGGGGAATTACAGTCACAATTAACCCTTAACCTCCTTAGGCGAATAGCAAAGCGAATCCCCTGTTTGAAATTGGAATCCCTTAGAAAAGGCAG
>CAZAPS010000011.1:37222-51014 GCA_964487355.1 uncultured Oscillospiraceae bacterium | reverse complement strand
ACTCGCGACTTTCACCTTGGCAAGGTGACACTCTACCACTGAGTTAATCCCGCGTGGTGGGCCCTACTGGAGTCGAACCAGCGACCTCATGCGTGTGAAGCATGCGCTCTAACCAGCTGAGCTAAGCGCCCGTAAATTCAGTGGTGACCCGTAGGGGAATCGAACCCCTGCCTTCGCCGTGAAAGGGCGATGTCTTGACCGCTTGACTAACGGGCCGTATAAAACACGCAAGCTATGAAGTTTTGTTGGTGACCCGTAGGGGAATCGAACCCCTGTTTTCGCCGTGAAAGGGCGATGTCTTAGCCGCTTGACCAACGGGCCATTTGGTAGCGGTAAACGGATTTGAACCATTGACACTTCGGGTATGAACCGAATGCTCTAGCCAACTGAGCTATACCGCCGTATAAAATCCGCAAGTTGATCGAGTTGATATCAACCCCCCCGCAAGACGCTATATGATAGTATCAATTGATTTTTTGAATGTCAAGAATAGAAGTCGATGAACCGGTCAAAATAGCGGAAAAATCGAAATATTTGACTGTAACACTGAAAACCGCGCCGAAATCGGTGTTAAAAGCTCCTATCCACAATGGAGCTTCCTGCGTCGCGCTCTTTCCCGACGATCAGTAATGCGGTGTGCCGGTCGCGGAACAGCCGCGATCGGCACAGTCTCAGATTAATTCAATATTTGACAGCTTGGCGATTCGCCGCGTGCGGAGATAATGACATCAATACCTCTTTGCGAAAAACGGTTTGTCTCATTCGTAGTGGTGCTCACCCAGCTCGGTGCGCAACGTCACTTTGTTCTCGCCCGTTGTCGTTGCCTCGGTGCGTCCGATCACACGCGCGTCCAACCGCATGCCGGCGGCGATCCCGATGATCGTTTCAGCGGCGGCGGGCTCACAATAGATCTCCATCCGATGGCCCATGTTGAAAATCTGATACATCTCAGCGGCCGGGACTTGGCCGGTTTCATAAATCGCGCGGAACAATGGTGGCAACGGAAACAGATTGTCTTTGACATAATGGACCGAATCGCCAAAATCCTTGCACTTCACCTGACCGCCTCCGGTACAGTGAATCAGCCCGCGTATGTCGGCCCTGCATTGTTCAAAAACCTGTTTAAGGACCGGCAGATAGGTTCGTGTCGGCGATAAGATCGCCTCTCCCACCTTCAGGTCACTGTGCGGCAAATCGTCATCGACAAGGAAGGGTCCGCCATAGATCTTGTCCTCGTCGATCGTCGGGGAGAACGTCTCCGGATACTTGGTGTAATAGTCGTGGCGCAGCAGCATGTGTCGGGCGGCGGTCAGTCCGTTGCTGCCCATGCCGGAATTCTCCTTGTCCTCGTAGATCGTCTGACCCGTCGAGGAAAGTCCGACAATGGCCAGGCCCGGACCGATGTCGGCGGCGTTGAAGACCTGCTCCTTGCGCATCCTGACAACCACGGTCGAGTCCGCGATCAACGTCCGCACGAGGTCACCTACGTCCGCGGTCTCTCCTCCGGTCATCTCGACATGTATTCCCTGATCGCGCAAATTCGCGATCACGGCGTCGTATCCACGAATCACCTCGGCGATGCACTCACCGCTTACCCGATGCGCGTTGCGCCCGATCGTGTTGCTGAGATAAAACACGTCAACCGCTCCGACGCAGGCGAGATCATCGGTGTTCATGACCAGCGAGTCCTGCGCGATGCCGCGAAACCAGGATGTGTCGCCTGTCTCGCGCATCATCAGGTACGCCAATGAGGATTTGGTGCCCGCTCCGTCGGCGTGGACCGCCACGCACCAGTCCGGATCACCCGCCAAATCAGCGTTGATTTTACAAAAACTGCCGGGAAACAACCCTTTGTCCTGATCACGCACGGCCGCCTTCACATCATCTTTGGTCGGCGAAACGCCTCGGTCTAAATACGATTGTGCCACGCTCTCCTCCTAAAAAATCGGCCACGCCGCGGCAAGCTGGCATGGCCGGAAACAGTCAATAGTTCTGAGAAAGTCTGTAAGCCGGGTTCTGTCTTGGACAACCATCTATCTGAGACCGAACATTTCTGAGCGGTTCTAGCCACCTCCTGAGACGCACGGGCAATGCTTTTGTCTCCCACGGTGTTGCTCCGGATGGGGTTTACAGAGCGCCTCCCGTCGCCGGAAGGCCGGTGAGCTCTTACCTCGCCTTTCCACCCTTACCAAAAATGGCGGTTTATTTCTGTTGCACTTTCCTTAAAGTCGCCTTCACCGGGAACTACCCGGCACCCTCGCCCTGCGGAGCCCGGACTTTCCTCATGCGGAGCCTTTCGGCTGTCACACGCGATTGTCCAACTTTCTCAAAGAACAATATTATTATAATTCAAACCCATGTCAACGGCAAACTTCACATCCGGGAATTGTTCCGTCAGCGCGCCTGCCAATGAAGGCAAAATCACTCGCTCGGTGCAATCATGACCGGCGGCGATGGCGCCGATGCCGCGCATCCCCATCGCCAGCAGATCGTGGTGTTTGATCTCTCCTGAGATCAGCAGGTCGACCCGCTCCGCGACCAGCCGATCGATCCATCCTCCATCAAATGATCCGCCACACACGGCGACTTTGTTTACCGCCGCGTCGGTATCAAAGTTCAAGAAACAACCGGCGGTCTGCAGATGATTGTTGACCCGCGCCGCTATCGCGAAACGAGATTGTGGTTCACTCAAGGTCGAGATCCTCCCCAAGCCCCAGGTCACACGAGGATCGACGGCTCGCACAATCGAAAGGTCCGCGCGTTCAAACTCCAAATCGCTCGGTATCAGCGTCGCGTCCGCTTTGAACTCCAACGCGTCCATCAACGCGTCGTTCACACCGCCCAGCGCGCTGTCCAGATTGGTGTGCGCCGAATAGACGCCGCGGTGCTGTTGGATGAGGGCAAGCAACAGACGTTGCTCGGGGTTGTCATGATTGATGCCGGTCAGTGGTGTGAAAATCACCGGATGATGGGTGATGACAAGCTCGGCATTCACTGTTTCGACCAAAGCCTGTGTCGCCTCGGTGATGTCCAGCGTCAGTACAACCGAGCTGACCTTCGCGCTCGAGTCGCCGATCAACAGTCCACAGTTGTCCCAAGGTTCCGCCAATGGCGGCGGAGCCAGTTGTTCCAACGTGCTCATGATGTCTCTTACTTTGGTCATCGTAATCCCTCACAATCGTCTCGCTCACCGACTGCCTGCCGACTGTCACTTGATGACAGTTCCTCCTCGAGCCGTTTCAACTCACGGGCGAGGCGGATATGCTCCAAGCGTCCTGAACCGGCGGCGATCGCCGCCATTCGTTTCGTCAGTTTCTGAACATAGCCCGACCACAACGACACAGTATGCGCATCATGTCGGGAACGGTCTAATAACACCGGTCCGACGTGGGCTTCCAGGTCGGAAAGCTCGCGACTTTCGCGATCCGGATCATCAGCCGAGCCACCGCCGTCGGGCAACGTCAGCTTGACCAGTGGATAGTGATAGCGACCTTCAAAGCCCAATTGCTCGTCCACTATGTCAAATCCCAATTGAATCACACCACGCCGCAATTCGGGCAAAGACTTCATCGGCTGCAAAACAAAGATCGCCTCGGTCGGACCACGCGAGGCGACTTCGTCCATAATGCTTAAAATCTCCAAACCGCCCATACCGGCGATCACCACGCAGTCATCCGCATATAGATCGATGCCGCGCAGTCCGTTCCCCAGCCTTGTTTCCACAAGCGATTCCATGCCCAATCGAGCGATATTTTGACCGGCCACGCGAAGTGGACCCGGTCGAATGTCAATCGCCAGCGCCGAACACGCACGCCCGTCGCGCACCATGTGAAGTGGCAGCCGGGCATGGTCGGTGCCGACATCGATCAGCCGTGAAAACGAGGCAGGCAACAAGTCCGCGACCCGCGACAGTCGTCCATCCAAAACCGGTATTTGGTTTCGGCGCCATGCGCGGTCGACGTCTATTTGAGAGGATTCAACCTTCACTTCGGTCAATCCAGATAATCTTTCAGCTTTTTGCTGCGGCTGGGATGGCGCAGTTTGCGCAAAGCCTTGGCTTCGATCTGTCGGATTCGTTCGCGGGTGACATTAAATTCCCTGCCAACTTCTTCCAGCGTGCGGGAACGACCGTCATCCAGGCCAAACCGCAGGCGCAAGACCTTCTCTTCTCTTGGTGTCAGCGTGCCCAGGACATCCAACAGTTGCTCTTTGAGCAAAGTGAACGCGGCCTGGTCCGCCGGAGACGGCGCGTCATCGTCCGGAATGAAGTCACCCAGATGGCTGTCCTCCTCTTCACCGATCGGTTTTTCGAGAGAGACAGGCTCTTGTGAGATCTTCATGATCTCACGCACTTTTTCCACTGTGATATCCATCTCGTTGGCAAGTTCTTCCAATTCCGGCTCGCGGCCTAGTTCTTGGATCAATTGTCTTTGTACCCGGATCAGCTTGTTGATGGTCTCAACCATATGGACAGGTATACGGATCGTCCGGGCCTGATCCGCGATCGCCCGGGTGATCGCCTGACGGATCCACCAGGTCGCGTAGGTACTAAACTTAAAGCCTTTTGTATAGTCAAATTTATCAACCGCTTTGATCAGCCCCAGATTGCCTTCTTGTATCAAGTCCAAGAACTGCATGCCCCTGCCTGTATAGCGTTTCGCGATTGAAACGACCAGGCGCAGATTCGCCTCACAAAGATGATCTTTCGCCGACATGTCACCTTGCTCCATGGCGATCGCGAGCTCTCGCTCTTCTTTCGCGGTCAACAGATCGACCTTGCCGATTTCCTTGAGGTACATGCGCACCGGATCATCCACATTGATGGTTTCGTTGCGATCTTCCTCTTCATCTTCTTTAGTGTCTTCTTCGTCTTCCTCCTCTTCGCCGGTATCAGGGAGCACAGTGACACTGAGCTTTTCCAATTCCTCGAGGATGGCCTCCGACTCTTCAAGATCGAGGTCGGTCGCCTCAATGCTGTCCATGACCAGGCGATACGAGATCTTGTTGCCGGTGGTCTGCGCGGCGGCGACCAGCTTGTTCACCAACGTCTCACGCAAAATATCCGAGACTATGCCATTTGTGGCGTTGTCGGCTTTGGATTTGGCGTCGTCCTTCTTGTCGTCCGTCTTTTTCGTTTGCTTCGCCTTGCTCTTGGTCGCTTTCGCCTTCGTTTTTTTCGTGGCGGCGGTCGACTTTTTGGCGGTCGACTTTTTGGCGATTGTTTTCTTGGCGGTTGTTTTTTTGGTGGTTGCCTTTTTTGTAGTGGTCTTTTCCGAAGAGGCCTTTTCCGGAGTGTCCGTCTTTTCCGCTTGCGCGTCAGTTTCCATCACTTCATTTTCAATTCGATCTTCGTGTTCAGCTGCCATATTCCCTCCAGGCTTATTATTCATAACCGCTATCGATTTGATTATCAGTCAGTTTTGCCGATAACCGGTGTTGGTTGATCAAATTTCATCTAAAAAATCCATCACTTATACTTACGGTCTTTCACCGTCACTTCACTTTATTTTAAAATGAAAACTGTTAAAATTCCGAGAAATCATTGTTTACCGCGCAATTCCTTGTATAGTTTGTTCAATCGCGCCAACTCTTCTCGCCACCTTTGCTGATCTTCGACGGTGCTGCCTTCCCGATCGAGTTTTGTGGCCAGTTGATCGCGCCGTCCACGAATGAAATTCAGGTGGATTTCGGCGGACAGTCGTTTGATATCCTTCATCTCTCGGTCGCCCGTCGCGCGATCCGGCAATCTCACCAGGATGCCCGCCAACTGATCGCGCAGGGAGATCTCACCACCAAAAAATCCGTCGGCAAGATTCAACAGGCCGGATGTGGTCAGCTCCTTCGCCCGAAAGCGTTCCAGCGCGCGGGCCGGAAAGCCGTCAGGATTCGAGTCGGCGAACATGCGAAAGTCCGGCAGACTGTCGGACGGTCCGGCGTCCGGATTTCTTGACAACAAGACCAGCAAATGGGCTTCATTTCGGTTGACATACGATTCGCGCCGGTCCGGCTCCATCCATTCGTCCGACTCATCGGGTGGTTCCGGAAGGTTTTCGAAAGGTGGCGGTTGAGGGTGAGGGATCGAACGAGTGGCGTGGTAGCTCGAAGCGTTTGAAGATTTACGCCGTAGTCGATCGACCTCTCGCCGCACCGCGTCGACCAAAGTGCCAAGCGTCTGCGCGGCCTGCGCCAAATAAAGCTCATAGATAATGGCGTTGTCGATCGTCAGCAGAATTTGACAGATCTCCGCCTGGTAGCCAACCGGATCCAACGTCCCCTGAACCGTGTTGCGCTCTTGCGCCATATGAAATTTATAATCCAACAATGACTTGGATTCATTCAACACAGCGCGAAAGCGTTCTTCCCCATTCGCGCGAATGTAGTCATCCGGGTCCATTCCATCGGGCACCATGAGAATTTTCACTTTGAATTCTTGTTTATTCAGCAGCTCAAAGCTTCGTTCGGTGGCGACCTGTCCGGCTCGGTCCGAATCAAACCCAACGATCACCTCATCGGTGTACCGCCGCATCAAGCGCACCTGAGCCTCAGTTAAAGCGGTTCCCAAAACGGCGATGGCGTTGTCCACCCCCGCCTGGTGCAGAGAGATTGTGTCCATATAGCCTTCGACCAGCAAAAGGCAACCGGCTTTGGACTTTTTCGCAAGATTCAATCCGTACAGCACCTGCCCCTTGGTGTAGATCATTGTCTCAGGAGAGTTGATGTACTTGGGCATTCCATCGCCCATGATCCGTCCACCGAACGCCACAATATGTCCCATATGGTCGATAATCGGAAACATCAGGCGGTCGCGAAACAAGTCATACCAATTGTTGGATCGATTGAGCCGGAACAGCCCGGATTTTTCGATTTCGCCGTCGCTGAATCCTTTGGCGCGCAGATGATCGAGCAGTCCGGTCCATTCATCCGGGGCGTACCCCAGACCGAAGCGGACCGACGTCGCGCGGGAAACACCGCGCTCTTGCAAATACGCCCTCGCTCCGGCTCCCGCCGAACCGTTCAAGGCATGATAGAAATAGCGCGCCGCCTCGGTATTCGCCGCGAACAGTCGATCCCGCTGACGATACCGCTCCCGCTGTTTTGGATCCTCGTTTACCGGCAGCCGCACACCGGCGCGCTCGGCAAGGATCTCCAACGCTCTGCGATAGGGGACTTTTTCAATCTCCCTGATAAAGTTAATCACGTCACCTCCGGTATGGCAGCCAAAACAATAGAAGATCTGTTTGCTCGGTGACACACTAAAAGAGGGCGTGTCCTCGCTATGAAATGGACACAGGCCAAAAAAGTTCGCTCCTGTTTTTTTGCTCAACGTGACGTATTGCTCGACGACGTCGACAATGTCACTTTTGGCTTTGATCTCCTCCAACAGTTCATCGGGGATCCGTCTACCGTTCGACACGGGCACCTCCTCCGGTCAAGGTCGGCTCATTATTGGTCGCGCAACATGCGCCGAGCCGCCAGCCACAGCGCGCACTCCATTCGTTTGCGCATCAGCTGACAGCCGATCTCATATTGATCAAGAAGCGATCCGGACGCGTTGTAGGAGTTGGCCGGGCAACCACCGCTACAGTAGTATTTCGCCCAACAGTCCTCACAATAATCCTTTTGTGGCAAGATCAGGTCGCTGAAATCCACGGCTCCGGTCTGTTTCAACTCGAGTGGGTCGTCATGCACATTGCCCATCACAAATTCTGTTTTACCGACAAATTGATGGCAGGGATAGATGTCCCCTTCCGGTGTGACCGCGCAGTACTCAGTGCCTACCCCACAGCCTTTCAAACGCTTAAACAGACAGGGTCCACCCTCCAAATCGACATTAAAGTGAAAGAAATTGAACGCTTTGTCGGTAAAGTCGGTCGCCAGATTATATTCCGCCAGTTTTTCATACTCTGCAAAAATCGTCGGCAGATCCTCCATGCGGATCTCATAGCCACAGCCATCCTCCGCGACCACCGGCTCCATCGACAGTTGCTCCATGCCCAGCTCCACCATGTGTTTGACATCCTCAAAAAAGCGCAGATGTTCACGGGTGAAAGTGCCGCGCACATAGTACTCCCGCTCTCCTCGTTGTCTGACAAAGTTGACAATGTTGTTCACCACGACATCATAGGACCCTTGCCCACCGGCGGTCGGGCGCATATGATTTTGCACTTTGGGACGTCCATCCAGGCTCAGCACACAATTCTTAAAATGCTGATTGATGAAATCAATCTTATATTGATCCAACAAAACAGCGTTGGTCGTGATCGTCAGGCGAATATCCTTGTCTGCTTGACGGCCACGTTCCTCGCAATAGGCGACCAGCTCCTCGACCACCGGCCAGTTCAGCAGCGGTTCACCGCCGAAAAAATCAATATCCAGATGGTGACGCCCCGCCGAGTGTCCGATCAAAAAATCGATCGCTTTTTTGCCGGTCTCGACGGTCAGCATGCCTCTCCTGCCGGTGCCAAAATCACCGGTCTCGGCAAAGCAATAGCGACAGCGAAGATTGCAGTCATGGCAGATGTGCAGGCACATGGACTTAATGACCGGCCGATCGGGATAAAGCTGTGACAATTCGACCTCGACGCGCGGGGCGAATAGATAACCATCCTCACGTAGCTGATCGATCTCCTCACAGACCTGAACGACCTCGCTCAGCAAGACACCCTGATCGTCCGCGACGCGCGCCATCTGCTCCGCGGTCGGAGGGCTGCCGGAGGCGTCGTACCGGCTCAGACATTCGGCCGTCAGCTCATCGATCATCATAAGTGCCTGAGATTCGGTATCATAAGCGAGAAAATCATCGCGGAATTGAAATGTATGGACCACTGGTAACCTCCGGGATCAATCATATGTTTGTTAAAAATTGAAAATAGAATAGCGATCGCTCGCTATTCTATGCTGAATCGACAATGAGCCGTGGCCGGCGAAAACACATTTATTTAAAAACGCGCTCGCATTTCTGATTTGCCACTGTGCAACTGGTTTTACAAGCTGATTGACAAGATGTTTGGCATTCGCCACAGGCGACGCCCGCTTTGCGGATGGTCTGATTCGGTTTGTTCACTAGAGTGATGCGTTTCATCTCATTTCCTCCATAGTAGAATATCCTCGGATCGACAAAAATCATTGACGCCATCGACCGGTCACATCTCATTCGTCCTCGTCTTTTTTCAAAAAGCCGAACAGCCCTTTCTTCTTAGGCTCCGCGGTCTGCGGGTTCAGTTTGGCCTGCGCCGCCTTGAGCGCGTCCTCCGGCTTGACCACATCGCTGATCGCGTCTTTGCGAAATGTGAGCAGGCTGTTCGCCACACTGGTCGAAATAGTGACTTCATCGTCTCTGATATTCACTATTTTACCAATAATCCCGCCGATCGTCATGATCTGATCGCCAACTTCCATCGCGTCGCGCTTTTCCGCTTTTTTCTTTTCGCGTTTCTTCTCGGGGCGGATCAGCAAAAAATACATGACCCCGATCAATAACACCGGCAACGCCAACATGCTGAGCATGCTGCCCGCCGATCCCGACTCCTGCGCGGTCGCCAGGGTGGCCACCAATATACTTAACTGGTTAAACATCTTGTTGTTTCCTCCTCAATCTGTCTCGTGTCCCGGCGGACACGAATAACGTGATTAGAATAGCATGACTTTTCGTGTTTTGTAAAGAAAAGACCTCGGTTTCGATTGACTTTATCAGGCGCTGATATAAGTCGGTTTGGCGAATGAGCGGTTTATCTCATTTGACGTAGCCGTACGCCGCGAAGAATTCATCTCGAAAGTCCAGCAGGCGGTCTTCAAATATGGCTTGCCTTGCCTGTTTCATCAGGTTGACCAGAAAATATGTATTGTGTAAAGAAGTTAGGCGCAACCCGAAAATCTCACCCGCTTTAATCAGATGGCGGACATACGCGCGCGAATAATTGCGACAGGCGTAACAGTCACAATTCGGATCGATCGGATTGAAATCACGGGCGAAGCGTCGATCGCGGACAATCAACCGGCCTTGGCTGGTCATAACCGTGCCGTTTCGACCAATGCGGGTCGGCAGCACACAGTCAAACATATCGATCCCGCGGATCGTGCCCTCGATCAGATAGTCCGGCGTGCCGACGCCCATGAGGTAGCGCGGCTTACCGGACGGCATGAGTGGCGTGACCGCTTCCAGCATCGCGTACAGCGTCTCACCCGGTTCACCCACGCTGAGGCCACCGATGGCGTAGCCGGGCAAATCATGGCTGAGCACTTGTTCCAAGCTTTGTCTGCGCAAATCAGCGTACATGCCGCCCTGCACAATGCCAAACAAAGCCTGTTCCGCCGCTTCCGGCGCGACCTCGTGTGTGGCGACGCAGCGCTCCAGCCAGCGGGCCGTGCGCTCCAGCGACGCTTTGATATACGCGCGATCGGCCGGATATGGACTGCATTCGTCAAAAGCCATGATGATATCCGCGCCCAGCGCGTGTTGAATCTCTATCGAAAGCTCCGGTGTCAATAGATGGCGCGAGCCGTCAAGGTGGGATTTGAAATGAACACCTTCTTCTTTGATATGTCTGCTGTCGGAAAAGCTGAAAACCTGAAACCCACCGCTGTCGGTCAAAATCGGTCGATCCCAATTCATAAAACGGTGCAGTTTGCCCGCTTCACGGACGATGTCCTCGCCCGGGCGCATCCAAAGATGATAAGTGTTGCATAAAATGATGCCCGCGCCCAGTTCTTTCACTTCTTCCGGCGACAGCGCCTTGACCGTCGCCTGGGTGCCCACCGGCATGAACACCGGCGTTTCGAACGAACCGTGCGGTGTGTGAACGACCCCCGCTCGGGCTCCGGACTGAGCGCAGACATGCTGCGGCTCATACCAGACCGGCCATTTTGATTGATTCTCATCGCGCTTTTGTTGTGACTTTATCTCACTCACTTTTATTTCTCTTTTCTTTCATTATGAACATCGCGTCGCCAAAACTGAAGAACCGATATTCGTGTTCGACCGCGTGGCGATACGCATTCATGATGGTATCATAGCCCGCGAAAGCTGACACCAGCATGATCAAAGTCGACTCCGGCAGGTGAAAATTCGTGATCAGCGCATCCATCACCTTGAATTGATAACCCGGGTAGATAAAAATATCCGTATCGCCGGTTTGCGCGCGGACGGTTCCGTCTTTGGCGGCGGCCGATTCGACCACTCGGCAGGAGGTCGTGCCGGTACAGATCACCCGCCGTCCTCGTTCCTTGGCGCGATTGATCTTTAGCGCGGCCTCTTCGCCGAGCACATAAGACTCACTGTGCATTTTATGATCGGCGATCATTTCCACCTTGACCGGTCGGAACGTGCCCAGTCCGACATGCAAAGTGACCCACGCCACTTCGACCCCTTTGTTTTCCAGCGCTTCCAGCAGCGAGGTTGTGAAATGCAAACCGGCTGTCGGCGCGGCGGAAGAACCGTCGTGTTTGGCGTAGACTGTCTGGTAGCGCCCCGGATCATTGGGTTTTTCGTAAATGTAAGGCGGCAACGGCATGAGTCCGGCCCTAGCCAAAATCTCCTCCCAGATGCCTTCAAAAATAAAACGCGCCACGCGGTTGCCGTTCGGCAGCACGTCCACAATCCGCGCCTCCAGCTCACCCGGTAAAAAAACAACCTCCGCGCCCTCTTTCAGTCTGCGGCCCGGTTTACAGATCACCTCCCAGGTGTCCACACCCAGACGTTTCAGCAGCAAAAACTCAACCGCCACGGCGGTGTCTTTTTTTCGTCCCAACAGTCTGGCGTGAATCACCTTCGTGTCGTTGAGCACCAGGCAGTCTCCCGGATTCAACAGGTCGACGACATCGGTGAACACACCGTCGGACAGGCGTCCGTGCTCTTCGATGATCAACAGCCGGCTGGCGTCACGATCAGGCGCCGGATGCTGTGCGATCAGCCGCTCGGGCAGGTCATAATAGAAATCACTTCGTCTAAGATTGCATTCATTCTCAGTATTCATAATCAGCATATTCTAGCAGATACATGCAGGATAACCGTGTTTTTTCATTCGAATCCGTTAAATTACGATGATTTTATGTTCAAGATGACATGGATTTGCTAGAATAAACAAAGCTGATTGGCAGATATGCGGAGTAAATACTCAGAAGGTTGAACCAGGAGGAAAAGATGACAAAAAAAGTGATTTACGAAGGCGCCGGTGTCGCGATTGTGACCCCTTTTAATGAATCGGGCGTTGACTATAATAAATTCAAAGAATTGATCGAGCGTCAAATCAAAGCGGGCACCGACGCGATCATCGTCTGTGGAACGACAGGTGAGGCTTCCACCATGCCCGATGGTGAGCACATCGAAGTGATTCGTTTCGCGGTGGAAACGGTGAATAAACGCGTTCCGGTAATCGCCGGCACCGGCAGCAATGACACCGCGCACGGCATCGAGCTGTCCAAGATGGCGGAGGCGACGGGAACCGACGCGCTACTCCTGGTCTCGCCTTACTACAACAAAACCAGTCAAAAAGGACTGATTGAGCATTATAAGAAAACCGCCGCGGCGGTCAGTCTGCCGATCGTGCTGTACAATGTGCCTTCGCGCACCAGTCTCAACATCGCTCCGACCACCTACGAGGCCTTGGCGGAAGTTGAGAACATCGTCGCGATCAAAGAATGCAACATCCATCAGGTAGCCGAGACCATGCAGCGCTGCCCGGGCGCCTACACCTACTATTCGGGTGAGGACGGACTGGTGCTGCCGCTGATGGCGCTTGGTGGAAAAGGCGTGATCTCGGTGCTGTCCAACGTCTGGCCGGAGCGTGTGGTCGAGCTGACCCACACCTTCCTGGACGGTGACGTCCGCGGAGCCGCCGAGATCCAGGTCAGCCTGCAGGCGCTGATCGACGCGCTGTTCTCCGATGTTAATCCGATCGCGGTCAAGGAGTCGCTGAATCTGATGGGGCTGGAAGTTGGCGAACCCCGCCTGCCGCTCACCACGATGACCGAAGAGGGCGCGGCCAAGTTGAAGACCTGCCTCAAGACTTACGGTCTTTTGGACTAATCTGTAATAACCGGTCATTCACACAAGAATTTGAAGATCGCGGCCATGTTTGACCGCGATCTTGTAAATAGTACGCGAACAAGAATATGAGGAGAGAAACATGAAAATTTTATTGTCAGGCTGCTGTGGGCGCATGGGACGAGTCATAACGGAGATCGCGAACAACAGAGAGGATTGTGAAGTGGTCGCCGGCTTGGATCACGTTTTGGACTCAAGCCTGCCGTTTCCCGTCTTCGCCAGCTCCACGGATTGCGACGTCGACTACGATGTGCTGATTGATTTTAGCAATCCTTCAGCTTTGCCCGGCGTCATCGAGCTCTCCAAACGTACCGGCAAGCCTTTGGTCGTCGCGACCACCGGGCTGAGTGAGCGGGAAGCAACCGATCTGAACCAGCTCAGTCAGACCAATGCTCTGTTCACTTCGGCGAACATGTCTCTTGGTATCAACATCCTGATTAAATTGGCGCGGGACGCCGCGAAAACACTCTATCCGGATTTCAACATCGAGATTATCGAGGCGCATCACAACCAAAAAGTGGACGCTCCCTCGGGAACAGCTCTGATGATCGCCGACGAGATCAAAGACGCGCTCGATGACGAGGATGTGTTCTACCGATACGAGCGCCGGTCATTTCGTGAGAAGCGCGAAGTCAATGAAATTGGGATCTCCGCCATCCGCGGAGGCACGATTGTGGGTGAGCATGATGTGATATTCGCCGGATCTCAGGAGGTGTTGACCATCAAGCATTCCGCGCAGTCGCGCGAAGT
>CAZAPS010000011.1:0-37122 GCA_964487355.1 uncultured Oscillospiraceae bacterium | reverse complement strand
AGCGCGTCAATTGGCTGATTTCGAGCGTGCCCTTATCACCTACGCTTAGACATCAATGGATTTTTCGGACAACCGGTTGAGGCAGACTCAGTCGGTTGTCTTTTTGAACTCTTCGATCCACTTGAGGCTGCGTCCGGCATAGGCCACTCCTCTGTTCTTTTTGCCTTTGACTTTTTCAGTCAACGGAGCGATCAGGCCGAAATTGGCGTTCATTGGCTGGAAGTTTTGAATTCTGCTATCTGAAATATAATGTGACAGCGCGCCAATCATTGTGATTGGCGGCAGGATGAAGTCCGCCGAACCATCTTGCGCCAGTCGCGCGGCGTTGACGCCGGCGACCAGTCCGGACGCGATCGACTCCACATAGCCTTCTACCCCGGTCATCTGTCCGGCGAAAAACAATCCCGGTCGGGTAAGTGTCTCAAATCCGGCGGACAGAAAGCCGGGTGAATGCAAAAAGGTATTGCGGTGCATCACTCCGTAACGGGCGAAGACCGCGTTTTCCAGACCCGGTATCAGGCCAAACACTCTGCGCTGCTCACCAAACTTCAGTCGGGTTTGAAAGCCGACCAGGTTGTACAGCGTGCCCGCCCGATCGTCCTGGCGCAGCTGGACACAGGCGTAAGACATTTTCCCGGTGGCCGGATCAATCAGGCCGACCGGCTTGAGCGGTCCATAGCGCATCGTGTCCACACCGCGCCTCGCCATGGTTTCAATGGGCATGCACCCTTCAAATATGATCTCGCGCTCAAACTCTTTCACATCCGCCAGTTCAGCGTTGATCAGCTCGTGGTGAAAAGTCAGGTATTGTCGCTCGTCCAGCGGGCAATTTAAATAGTCTGCTCCACCTTTGTCGTATCGCGACTGGCGAAACACCACCTGCTGATCCAGCGATTCCAAAGTGACGATGGGAGCGGCGGCGTCAAAAAAATGCAACCGTTCCATGCCAAGCAGCGAACTGATCTGTTCAAACAGTCCTCCGTCAGTCAACGGTCCGGTCGCGATCACCACAATTTCGGCGTCAGGGATTCCGGACACTTTTTCAGTTCGCAGATGGATCAACGGATGCCGCTTGATTTTCCCGGTGACCGAGGCTGCGAACAAATCCCGATCCACCGCCAGCGCGCCGCCGGCAGGCAGTCTGTGTTGGTCAGCGGACCGAATGAGTTCGGAACCCAGCAGACGCAACTCTTCTTTCAACAGCCCGACGGCGTTTTCAATCGCCGCCGCGCGAAATGAGTTGCTGCACACCAGCTCGGCGAAGTCATCGCTTTTGTGCGCCTCACTTCTATTGATCGGTTTCATCTCGATCAATTCCACCTGAATTCCACGAGACGCGATTTGCAAAGCGGCTTCACAGCCCGCCAAACCGGCACCGACCACGGTGACTGATTTTGTGCCCATAACCAATGTCCTGCCTTAATTAATCTATTTAGATTCGAAACAGCCTTTTATGAAACAATCCTCACCAAATCATCCGTCTGCCGCGCCACTCTTCTCAGCCGCGGACGTGTCGGATTTCTTTGCGCTCTTTTTGCGTTGATTGGTCGGACATTCCTTGTTTCCGCAGCGGACATAGGTTTTGCCCCGGAAACGTTTTTCGACCATGTAACTGCCACAGACTTCACAGTTTTGATTGTCCAACGGCATATCCCAGCTGATGAAGTCGCAATCTTTGTCATTGGTCTTCTCACACAGATAAAAGATGCTGCCCCGTTTGGATTTTCGCGAAACAATATCCGATCCGCATTTGGGACAATGGGTACCGGTTTTCACGACAATGCTGTTGGTGTATTTGCACTCCGGAAATCCCGAGCAGGCGATGAAGCTGCCGTAACGGCCGTCCTTGATGACCAGCTCTTTGCCACATTCGGGGCACATCTCGCCGGTCTTTTTATCTTCGATCACTATTTTCTCGATATTCTCATACGCGTCTTCAACCTTTTGATGGAACCCCGGATAGAACGAATCCAACAACTCCACCCAGTTTTGATCGCCGGACTCTACCGTGTCGAGACCACTTTCCATCGAGGCGGTGAACGACTCGTTGATATATTCATCAAAGTTGCTGCGCAGCATCTCCGTGACGGTTCGCCCCAGCTTAGTCGGAACGAGCTGGCGTTGGTCTTTTTCGGCGTAGCGCCGATCCAAAATTGTGGAGATGGTGGGCGCGTAGGTGGAAGGTCGACCGATGCCGTCCTCTTCCATCGCTTTGATCAGCGAGGCCTCGGTGAACCGTGGCGGTGGCAAGGTAAATTTCTGTTCTGGCAATTTCTCCTTGCAGTTCAACTCCTGTTTGGCTACCAGAGGAGGGATGATTGATTTGGCCGCCGCCTCTTCCTCCTCTTCTTTCTTTGTTTTCTCCTTGTTCACATCCTCATACGCCGCCAAAAAACCGGCAAACACGATTTGCTCACCTGTGGAGCGAAATAATTGATCCGCGCAGGTCGTCGAGACAGTCAATGTGTCAATGCTGGCGTTCGCCATCTGAGAAGCCAGAAAACGGTCCCAGATCAGACGATACAATCTGAACTGATCGTTGGTCAGCAACTCTCGGATCATCATTGGCTGATGATCGAAGTGAGCCGGGCGGATCGCCTCATGGGCGTCCTGCGAGGCGTTTTTATTCTTGTAAGTATTCGGTTTTTTGGGCAGGTAGTCTTCACCATAGCCGCTCAGGATCAACCGCTTCGCTTCGTCAAGGGCCTCATTGGATATGCGGACCGAGTCGGTACGGATATAGGTTACCAGCGCGGTCGGACCCACTTCGGGCAAATCGACGCCCTCGTACAGCTGTTGAGCGATGCTCATGGTCTTGCGCGCTGAATAGCCAAGGCGTCGAGCGGCTTCCTGCTGCAGTGTGCTGGTGGTGAACGGAGCGGCGGGTTTGCGCTTGCGATTGCCTTTCTTGATCTCCTCGACGATGAAAGGCTTGTTGTCAATGGCGGCAAGCACCTGATCCGCCATTTCTTTGTTCTTCAGTTTCACAACTTGCGGTTTACCGGCTCCTTTGTGAATGCCGTGATACTTCGCCTTGAACGTTTCTTTTTTCTCTGTCTCAAGGATAACGTGAAGATTCCAATATTCTTCCGGCTTGAACGCCTCAATCGCCTCTTCACGTTCGACAATCATCCGTGTAGCGACCGACTGAACGCGTCCGGCGGACAAGCCTTTTTTAATTTTCTTCCAAAGAACCGGACTGATCTCATAGCCAACAAGGCGGTCCAAAATGCGCCTCGCCTGTTGGGCGTGCATCAAGTCCTCGTTGATCGGTCGTGGCTGTTCGATCGCCTGTCGAACAGCCTTTTCGGTAATTTCATTAAAAGATACCCGGCACTCACTGGCAGGGTCGATCTTCAACACATTGGCGATGTGCCAGGCGATCGCCTCACCCTCGCGGTCCGGGTCAGTCGCGATGAACACACGATCGGCGTCTTTCGCGAGCTGTTTCAGTTCGCGGACAACTTTTTCTTTGCCGGGCATGGTGATATATCTGGGTTTGAAATCATTTTTCACATCCACTCCCAATGTGGAAGACGGCAGATCACGGATATGTCCGACAGAAGCCGAGATGACGTAATCCGGTCCCAGATAGCGCCCAATGGTTTTGGCCTTGGCCGGTGATTCAACGATAACTAAGTTTTGCGACATGTTCCAATCCTTTGCGTATAATGATCAGGCAATTTCAATTAAGTGATGCGCGCACGGTTCGAGCCAACCGCACCTTCGCTTCGTCACCGCTATTTAGAGCGAGCGACTCGGTCGTCGACGCATAGTTTAATACAAAAACAGCGCGGTCATCGAAATCATCTGATAAAAGTCTGCAAGTCCGGTTAATTTATGATAAGGCACAGACTTTGTCAAACTCCCCCCGGACAAACTGTACAACATACTTTCAGGGATTTTCAACCGGTAGTTCTTCAAATCAGTATAAACATGGCACGCGAAGAGCGCTGACAAATCGGCGCGCGGATGGGCGGACGCTTTAAAAACCGGCCTCCTTGTCGACGGCCCGGATGAGTTATGACAAATGATATTTTCCGGCCGTCTTGCTGATTTCACCGCGCATCTCATGTCGCATCAGATGGTCAAAAAACACTTCTTCGGATAAGCGGCTGGCGATTTTGAGTTCGGCCACTGTCAGCGGACCGGCGCTCAGCAGAGAGGTCAGTGCGCTGTCACCTTTTGAAGCGGAACAATTCAAGTCGTCCGCCGGTTTGATTTTCGTCTCAGCCAAAAGCAGATGTCCGGATAAATACGGAAACAAATCTCTTGGTTCCAATAAAGGAGTCGCCCCTTCGCGCAGCAACTGATTGGTGCCCTGGCTGGTCGGTGAATAGATAGTGCCCGGCAGCGCCAGAACCGCCTTCCCCTGATCCAGCGCGAAATCCGTGGTGATCATGGTTCCGCTCTTTCTCGCGGCCTCGATGACAACCAGCGCGTCCGACAAAACACTGATCAGGCGATTTCGTGCCGGAAAATGTTGTTTTCGCGGGGGTGTGAGCGGCGGATATTCACTGATCAACAAACCGTTCGCGCCCAAGGCGTCATAAATATTCCGATTGTCACGCGGATAGCAAATATCTAATCCGCAGCCTAATACCGCGACGGTCTTGCCGCCATTTTTCAAGCACACCTCGTGCGCCAATCCATCAATCCCCGCGGCCATTCCGGAGACGATCGTCACCCCTCCCAGCGCCCAATCGCCTACCAGATATTTCGTGGCCTTGATACCATATGGCGACGGCCTTCTTGTGCCGATCACACTGACGCACACGTCAGGCGGCGGCATGGCAAGCGAACCTTTCAGATATAAAAACGGAGGTAGATGAAGATTGGCGTAGGGCGCGATCGGGTAGTCCCCCTCGCCGGGCGACACGACACGGATCTTATGTTTAAGCGCGCTTTGCACCCGTCGCTCCGTCCGCGCTCGAAAGTCACGACCGGTCACCAGAGGGACAACATTGGTGATTTGCTCTTTTGTCAAATCCAACGTGCGCAAACATTCGCGCCAGTCAGTCGCCGACCAGCGCTCGGGCAAATGGATGCTGCGCGCCATCAATTTGGCACTTAAAAGAGCATGTGGATATCTCAGGCCGCTCATGCCTTCCTGCAAGGCGACTTTGACAGCGAGGGTCTCCGGATCCATCACAACTCACCTCTTCTAAACTGCGCCGCTTCCGCGATGTGGCGAGTCGCGACACTTTCCTCCTCGTCCAAATCAGCCAATGTGCGCGCGACTTTCAACAGTTTTCGATAGGATCTCGCGCTCAGGCACAGCCGTTCGGCGTATCTCAACGAGGCGCGCACACAATGATCTTCCACACGAAACAGCCGGACAAGTTCGCCGGTCGTCACCATTGAGTTAAGCAGCGTCTTGCCGTTCAACTCTCCGTTTCTTGCCTGTTGCAGGGCACGGGCCTTCTCCACTTGTGCTCTCATACTCTGAGCCGTGATCAGTTTTCCATCTTGCGCCACGTTGATCAGTTCGCAGGTTTCGACCCGCTGCATTTCCAACCAAATGTCGATCCGGTCGGCAAAAGGTCCGGCGAATTTATGGCGATAGGATTGAATCTCATGTTCCCTGCAGGTGCAGGAGGTGTGAACGCTTTGGTCCAGATAGTTGCCGCAGGGGCAGGGGTTGGCGGCGCCCACCAGCAAGCAATTCGCAGGAAAAGTCGCCGAGCGACTGTGTCTTCGTATGTACACCTTCTTTTCTTCCAATGGTTGCCGTAAAGCGGCCAGTGATTTATTTGAAAACTCATGCAGTTCGTCTAAAAACAGCAGGCCGTTGTGGGCCAGCGACAATTCACCGGGCGCCGGAATTTTACCACCGCCACACAACGCGGGGATACTTATGGAAAAATGAGGAGAACGCACCGGCCGATCAAATCTTAAATGAGGCATTTCCAGCAGCAGCCCCGCAGCGCTGTACACACGCATGATCTCAAGCCGTTCGAGTTCACCAAGAGCCGGCAACACGCCCGCCAAAAAACCGGCGAGGCGTGTCTTGCCACATCCCGCGCCGCCGATCATCACTATGTGATGTTGACCGGCGGCCGCGGCCAGCAGCGCGCGCACCGTCAGGGCTTGGCTCGGAATCTCGACAATGTGAGAACTGACCTCGAGGCAGCCGGGTAGCTTTGTCACGCCGTCCGCGGCATTGTCGCTCCGCTCTTCGCGCTGAAATAAACCGGGCAAAGCATACTCGGTCTCCCCGGGTTTTCTTGCCGCCAATGCCCGGACAGCGGCCATCGCCTCCGAAAGTCGCTCCACACCGATAACCGAACAGGTCGAAATCTTGCACTCATGCACATTCGCCGACGGCAATATGACAAATTTATATCCGGCCGCGGCCAGTTGCTCAACCCGAATCAGAGCGCCACGGACCGGCAACACATCGCCCTTTAATGAAAGCTCCCCGAACGCCGCCACTTTTCCAATCGTCTCGGTTTTGTCCAACGCCGACAGGACTGCCAGCGCCAAGGGCAGATCGTAGCTCGACCCATGTTTGACGATCCAACCCGGCTGGAAATTCACGATCACCGTTCCGGCGGGCGGGCGAAACCCATGGTGTTTAAGCGCGCCGATCACCCGTCGCACCGCGTCTTTGCGAGATGTGTCCGCCAGTCCGGCAACTTCAAAGCGCGGCATACCGGGAAGAACCGAAACTTCAATATGCACGATCTCACTTTCAAGTCCGCTCAGGCTGCCACAGGCGACCCGGGCGTAACGCGTCCTGTCGCCCTCTCTCCAATCCCCGTTGCCACCGGGCAAGCCTGTGATTGACGCCGCGCGCTCGACCTGAATCCGCCTCGAGCCCGACAATGGCTCGACATCGACCGCTCCTTCAACCGGAGCGGCGAACGAACGAGCGGGCGAATTGTGCTCGCTAATTCGTTGACCGTGTGTCATCTTCATCGCGACCGCCTCCTTTCGTCCCATCATTTTTACATCCTCCGCGGCGCGGCGTGTTATGGTTTTTCAACAAATTGCGACATTTTTCAAAAACGATCGAAAAAGAGATCTCAACCTGTTAGAATATCGGCGCGACTAAACGTGCCGTCTATAATAAGAGATCGCACATATATAAACACGAGAGGCGAATTTATGAAATTAGGAATTGTCGGACTGCCAAATGTAGGTAAGAGCACACTGTTCAACGCGATCACAAAAGCAGGCGCGGAATGCGCCAACTATCCGTACTGCACCATCGAGCCGAATGTTGGTGTGGTGTCTGTGCCGGACGAACGACTGGACAAGCTGACCGAGATGTACAACCCAAAGAAACGGTCGCCGGCAATTGTGGAATTCGTCGACATTGCCGGCCTGATCTCCGGTGCCAGCAAGGGTGAGGGCTTAGGCAACAAGTTTCTCGCGAACATCCGCGAAGTGGACGCGATCTTACATGTAGTGCGCTGTTTCGACGACTCCAACATCATCCATGTGACCGGTTCGACCGACGCGCGTCGAGACATCGAGACGATCAATCTCGAACTGATTTTCGCTGATATTGAATATTTGGAACGGCGCCTGGACAAGTTGGAAAAAATGAGCAAAGGCGGTGACAAGTCTTTCCTTCCACAGATCGCTTTCTACCGGCGCGTCATGGACACTTTGGAAAACGGACAATCCGCCCGCACGGTTGAGGTGTCTGAAGCCGAGCAGGAGTACACCAAGGATTTAAATCTTCTGTCAGCCAAACCGATCCTCTATCTCGCCAACATCGATGAGGACGAGATCATCACTCCGGACGAAAACGTCCATGTTCGCGCGGTGAAGGAGATCGCCTCGGTCGAAGGCGCGCAGGCATTGGCGGTCAGTGCGCGGATCGAAGAGGAAATCGCCATGCTGGAAGACGAGGAACGCTTGGTTTTTTTGCAGGATTTGGGGCTCAGCGAGTCAGGGTTGGATAAAATCATCAAGTCCGGCTACGCGCTCTTGGGGCTCATTTCATTTATGACCGCCGGGCCGGATGAGTGCCGCGCCTGGACGATCACCAAAGGAACGAAGGCACCCCAGGCCGCCGGCAAGATCCATTCGGACTTCGAACGAGGTTTCATCCGCGCGGAGATCGTCTCTTATGAGGATTTGAGAAAAAGTGGTGGGATGGTCGGTGCCAGAGAAAAAGGACTGGTTCGTTCAGAAGGGAAAGAATATGTCGTGCAGGACGGCGATGTGATTTTATTTCGCTTCAATCTCTGATTCTCACGAACCGATTTCGTTCGCGGTCGCGCGTTGGCGGAAACGATCCACGGCGCAAAGCCGCGATTTTTCTTGTAATTTTCGCATATGTCCTACGCGATTCAGTTACGCGTTCTCCACTTGATTCACCATTACTTCGCCGTCACAATGCCTCGTGACTCCAACTCCTCGTGGACAAAAGCCGTCACAGACTCACGCAGCGCCGCCCGGTCGCCATTGTTGATCACTGTGCGATGACCAAGAGTCTCATACTCATCTTGGGACATCTGCATTGAGATACGGCGGCGCGCCTCGTCCTCGGTCATGCCTCGCTGAATCAAACGGTCAACCCTCACTTCATCATCCGCGCGAACCACGATGATGTAATCGCAAACATCCAAAAACCCATTTTTCACGGGTATCGGCACGTCCAGCACCACAGCCTTCGCGCCGCCCTTCTCCTCTTTGCTCACCGCCGTCCTCATCTCACTGATCACGTTGGCGTGCACAATGGAGCTCAACAGGTCAATTTTGTTTTTATCCCGAAACACGAGGTCCGCCATTTTCTTGCGATCAACGGCGCCGTCCACGGCGATCATCTCGTCACCAAAGGTTTCCCTTATTTGTTCGATCGCCACGCCACCGGCGGCCGTCGAACGGCGAGACAGTTCATCGGCGTCGATCACCGACAGTCCATGTTCAGACAACATCTCAGAAAACGTTGACTTGCCACTGCCGATTCCACCTGTCACCCCAATCACAAACATATGTACACACGCTCCTCACCGCACATCAAACCAGTTGGGCCCCACACTTAAACTCACTTCCAAGGGCACCGTCAGCCGCGCGGCGCCCTCCATGCAGGCGCGTAAAATCTCACCCGCCTGCTCCATCTCCTCTTCAGGCACTTCCAGGATCAACTCATCATGGACCTGCGAGATGACACGCGCCCGCAGGCCGGACTTTGCCAACTCCCGATCCACCTGAAGCATCGCCAGACGCATGATGTCCGCGGCCGTGCCCTGCACCGGTGAATTCATCGCGGCGCGCTCACCAAACATCCGTACACTGTAATTTTTCGATTTCAGCTCCGGAATGGGGCGCCTCCTGCCATAGAGCGTGTCGATATAGCCTTGTTTTTTAGCCAATTCAATCACCTCATCCAGATACGCTCTCACTTCGGGATATTCATCATAATATCCCGCGATGTATTGCTTGGCGTCCTTCACCGCGATGCCGAGGTCTTTGGCCAAACTGAAATCGCTAATTCCATATATGATGCTGAAGTTGACCGTCTTGGCGGCCGCCCGCATCTCCTCCGTCACGTCGTCAAGATCAACACCAAACAAACCGGAGGCTGTCGCCTTATGAATGTCTTTTCGATCGCGAAACGCCGCGATCATATTTTGATCTCCGGAAAGATGGGCGAGCAGACGCAGTTCGATCTGCGAATAATCCGCGTCGATCAGAACATGTCCCTCTGACGCGACAAAGGCTTTTCTGATCTCCCGACCGCGCTCCAGGCGGATCGGGATATTTTGCAGGTTCGGATCGGACGAACTCAGCCGCCCCGTCGCCGTGAGATTTTGATTGAACGAGCAATGGATGCGTCCATCTTCTTTGATGTATCCGTTCAACGCGTCCACAAAAGTGGATTTGAGCTTGGTCAGTTGTCGATATTCAACAATTTTCTCGATAATCGGGTGAAACGGACGCAGACGTTCCATTTCATCGTTGTCGGTCGAGAATTGTTTGGTCGCGCTTTTTCGGCCGGTCGGCAATCCGAGCTCCTCATACAAGATCACCCCAAGTTGCTTGGGAGAATTGATGTTGAACTCATGACCGCTGAGCGCGAAGACTTCCTTCTCCAACAAACCGATGTCCTCGGCGAATTGAATCGCCAGCTCATCCAACACCACATGGTCCACCGGAAAACCGGCGTGCTCCATACGTCCGATGACCACCGCGAGCGGCATGTCCATCTCATACGCCAGTTCATCCAGACCGCGCTCCTTGATCAGCTCACGCTGCCGACAGCTGAGCTCGCGTAGCGCGCGCAGCGTCTCCGCAGGTTCCGCCAGGTCGGTCAACTCACCCATCTGCTGGTTATACAGCATCGACAAAGTGGTGTTCGCGCCTTGAAGCTGGTTGAGCACGTAGGCGGCCGAGCTGACATCAAAAGGCGTGTTGCGCGGCGTTCCATCGAACATTCGAAACCAGTTTTTGAGATCATAGCCCACAAGTTCGAGGTTCAACTCACACAGGACGGCGAACACGACGGCGATGTCCCCGGGCGTGTCCAACACAAACGCTCTTCCATCCTCTAATCCGAGGCTCATCAGCGCCGGTTCGTCCTCCGGTGTTCTTTCGATATCCAAAAAGACAAGAGTTCGCCGATCCTCCTGCTCCTCTTCTCTCAAAAAATCGATCAACGAGGCCGCGTCGGTTGGTTTTGGCTCAAATGCGGGCAGCCGCGTCCCGGATGACTCATCAGCTCCCTCCAAGGACGTCGGCTTCAAATCAAATTTTCGGATGATCGAATTCAATGAGTATTTTGACAACACCTCGTAGGCGCGGGTGTCGTTCAGATTGTCGGGCAACTTTCCAAAGTCCGCCGAACGCTCGACCGGAGCGTCCAGCATGATTGTGGACAGTTCACGCGAAAGTAGAGCGTTCTCTTTCGATTCCTCCATCTTCTTTCTTTGCGCAGGTGTCAGCTCGTCCAGATTCGCGTAGATGTTTTCCAGCGACTTGTACTTGCTGATCAACTGAACCGCGCCCTTCTCGCCGATTCCCTTGACGCCCGGAATGTTGTCCGATGGGTCACCCATGATCGCCTTCACCTCGATCAGCTCACGTGGCATCACCCGGTATCGCTCAAAGACTGCCTCGACATCGTAGAGCTTCGCCGTTCCGCCCGCCTGACGACCTTCCGGCATGACCACCGTCACACGGTCGCTGACCAATTGAAAGTTGTCCTTGTCACCACTTAAAATATATACTTCAAAACCATCTTTTTCGTATTCTCCGGCCAAGGTTCCCAAAAGGTCGTCCGCCTCGTAGCCGGCCAGCTCAATTCTCGCCACGTCCATGCCATCCAGGATCTCCTTTATGACCGGAAACTGCACACTCAACTCTTCGGGCATCGGTTTGCGCTGAGCCTTGTACGCCTCAAACCGCTGATGGCGAAAGGTCGGCTCGGAGCGGTCGAACGCCACGCAAAGGTGGGTCGGGCTCAACAAGTCCATATAGCGAGCGCAAATATTTAAAAAAGTGAAAACAGCGCCGGTCGGCGTATTGTCCGCCGCCGAGAAGCGGGCGTTGGGACCCAGCCCGTAGTACGCCCGATGCATGATGCTGTGTCCATCAATCAATAGAATTTTATTCATTATTCTCTAACCTCTCTCTTTATGGATGTGATGTTGAATCAGATCTTGAAATTGATCCCAAGGTGGCGCATCCTCCGGCAACGCCGTGATGTCCAGCTTTGTTTTCTTTGTTGGGTGGCGAAATGAATAGCGATACGCCAGCAAGGCGATCGACTGCCCTCGCCTCGCCCTCTCGTTATATCTTTGATCACCCCAAATCGGGCAACCCGCCTCCGCCAGCTGCACGCGGATCTGATGCGCCCTGCCGGTCTCAAGCTCAATTCGCAACAACGAAAGTCCGCCATCCCGACCGGAGCCGACATGCCGATAGCGAAGCACCGCCATTCGGCCGCCGCCCGGTTTCGAGGAGACCTGAACCCGATTGGCGCCGCGGTCTTTTTTCAATATGTTTTTCAACACGCCGTCAGATTGTGGCGGTTGTCCGCTCACCACCGCCAGATATTCTTTTTCCACAGTACGGGCGCGGATCTGTTCCGACAGTCTGGACGCGCTTTTGGACGTGCGGGCAAAAACCATCACGCCGCGGACGGGCTGATCCAGGCGGTGCACCAGGCCGAGAAACACATTTCCCGGCTTGTTGTATTTTTCCTTAATATAGGCTTTTAAGATTGTCAGCATATCCGGTTTCCCCGTGTGATCTTGCTGTGACAGCACACCGGCCGGTTTGACCGCCGCGATCACCTGATTGTCCTCATACAAGATGACAATCGGTTCGTTCAGCCCGGGATACTCAAAGACAACGCAATCCTCATCCTCGCCAATTAATTCATCATTTTGTCGCTGATCTGTTAAAATCATCAGAGCACTCCTTATTGTCCGCGCCGGTGACAAGACGCGCCGCGTATAAACAAGCTTTCATTATTATAGTTTGAGAACTCTCATCCTGCCAATGAACGGCTTAAGTTGCGCGAGATCGGATGATTGGGACCGATTTTAATCTATAATATTTGAAACCGACAAATTTAGAGAAAAGAAGGTGACACCGTGGGCACGCATATACTGATCGTGGATGATGACGTGGTCGTCCACGAATCCATCGGCCTTTATCTGGACAGTGAACATTACACGCATAGCTCAGCCTACAACGGCTTGGATGTTGAAAAGTTAGTCGAGCTTGAAAACCCCGATCTCATTTTGCTGGACGTCATGATGCCGGGCAAGTCCGGCACCGAAGTCTGTCGAGACATTCGGCGCACCAGCAATGTCCCAATCATCATGTTGACCGCCCGAGGCGAGGAGATCGACCGTATTTTAGGACTGGAGCTGGGCGCGGATGACTATATCGTCAAACCGTTCAGTCCCCGCGAGGTCGTGGCGCGCATCAAAGCCGTCCTGCGCCGCATCTCCGAGACGCCTCAGCGAAGCGGAAATCAGATCAGTTTTCCCGGTCTGGAGATCAATTTGGACAACTATCGCGTGAAAGTGGACGGTAAGGACACCGCCTTCACACCCAAAGAAGTTGAGATCTTGTATCTACTTGCCTCTCACCCGGGTCAGGTCATGGATCGTAGCCAAATTCTTTCCAAAGTCTGGGGTTATGATTATTTCGGTGACACGCGCACCATTGACACACACATCAAGCGCATCCGTCAGAAAATCGCCTCTAAAGAGGGAACATACGCCTTGATCACCGTCTACGGCGTGGGTTACAAATTCGAGGCGTGATGTTGAAATATTGCAAAGAAAGCGAGCACCGCCGGCAACTATGAGGAACAGCGTTTTTCTGAGACGTCTGATGACGATCGTCATTTTCTCCATTTTAACCTCAGCTCTGCTGACGCTGATCGTCTATTCGGTTACCTCAAACTGGGTGTTTCGCAACGTGAGCGCGAACAACATGCGCGGTCGCGCCGCTTATATTTCTCAACAAACCGCCCGGTTCGTCCAGCAGGACATAACCGATCTGCGCTACAATGACATCCTGGTGACCGCGGGCGAGATGACCAACTCCTATATCGCGGTTTTTCTCTATCGCGATCCTGTTGTCGTGATCGAAAAGAACGCGAACGAGGCATTTAAACAAGACACAGTCGATGATGGATTGCGAGAAATGCTGTCCAGGCGAGAGACCATCGAGAACAGCAAATCCATTGATTTCACCATACGAGCGGGAGAGGACAAAACCGATGTTCTGATCGTTGGCTTTCCTGTGGAGGTGACCGACATCTACAGCGACACTAAATCGATCGAGGCCGGCGTTTTTATCATGCAGTCTTTTGACGACATCGCCGCGGGCTACAGCAACTTAAACCTGGCACTGATCTTGTCTTCAAGTATCGCGTTTTTGCTGATGATCTTTCCTGTTTTTCGAGTCGCCAATCATCTGGTCAAACCTGTCAATCAAACTCGGGATGTCGCGCTGGCCATGTCAAATGGCAATTTCTCATTGCGCGCGGACGCTTCACAACAAGGAGAAGTTGGAGAATTGGCGCAGGCCATCAACAATCTGGCTTCCGACCTCGACCGCACAATCGGCGCTCTGATGTCCGAAAAAAATCGCTTGCAGCAAATTTTGGATGGATTGAACGAGGGCATTTTGGCCATCGACGAACACGATCGCATTACCTTGCTGAACCCCGCCCTTTTTCGCCTGCTGGGTTTCAACCGGCACAAGCTGTCATCACGCATCCGGCGAAGCGATGATGATGACGGCCCGGGTCCACTTGAAGGAGATCCGGAAGACATCGAGGCGGAGCCGATCATCGACCGTCAGATTGATTTGAAAAGTGGCGCGTTAAGTGAACTCATCCCTGATGTGTTGCTCAAAGACTTTGAACAGGTGCTGAGCCGTCAAAACAGCCATCATCGCACAATTCAGATCAAGAATCGTATTTTATTTGTACAATACGAAGTGCTTAAGAACGCCAACGACGAGCGCGTCGGCGTCATGGGCTTATTCAGAGACATTACAGAGAGCGAAAAACTGGAGCAAACAAGACGCGACTATGTCGCCAACATCTCACACGAACTGCGCACTCCGTTAACCGCCATGCGGGCGTTGATCGAACCGCTGCAGGACGGCATGGTCAAAAGCGATGATGACCGTCAGCGCTATTACAGCATCATCCATAACGAGACCATCCGACTGACCCTGCTGATCGACGACATGCTGGAATTGTCCCGGATTCAAGCCGGCCAATTGCCGCTGGAACGGGTCACATTCCGGATCGGCGAGGTTGTGGAATCGATTGAAAACAAATTTGGCGAGGTCGCTTTAAAAGCCGATATAGAATTGGACATATCGCCGGAGCTCAACGAGCTACCGCCTCTGTTCTCCAATCCCGACCGACTGGAACAGGTATTGGTGATCTTGATCGACAACGCGTTGAAATTCACTCCGGCAAACGGCACCATCAGCATTTTGGGCAAGGAGCTGGCCGGTTCGGTGGAGATCTCGGTTCAAGACACCGGTGAAGGCATCTCGCAAGAGGACTGTGAGCACATCTTTGAGCGCTTCTACAAGGTCGACAAAGCCCGTGGACGGTCCGGCACCGGGCTGGGTCTGTCCATCGCCTCTGATATTGTCCGCCTGCTGGGAGGACAAATCAGCGTGCATAGCGAACCCGGTGTCGGTTCTCGTTTTAGCTTCACGATCCCGACCCGGAACCAAACGCCGTGACGGATCATGCACGAACAATCCGGGACAGATAAAAGCTACCCAATCACATGATCAGGTAGCCCGAAACATCCTATCAAACGGCGTGTGTCAATCAGGTGACGCGCGCCAAAAACAGTCTTAGGTCACTCCCGCGCGCCCATCTCACCGTCAACCCTCATCAGGCAGACGACCTTGTCCTCACATTTGGCCAAACGATTGACCCAATACGCGGATTGCTCTTCCTCTTCGACCTGTTCGGTGTGAAACCAGCTCAAAAACACGACGGAAGGAAAGTCTTTGTCGCCCATGGCGATGGTGCTCAGCTCGACAAAGCGCTCGGATATAAACTCCTCATGCGCCTGGGCGGCCTTCATAACCTCAAGCATGGAAGGCCAGTCGCCTTCAGGCTTCTCAATCACATCGAGTTCCACATCGGCGTTGCGCTCATTGATGTAGTCGTAGATCTTCTCCGCATGCTCCATCTCTTCCTCATATTGCTTGTCAAGCCAGCTGGCCATGCCGACCCAGTCACGGGCGTTCGCCCAAATCGCCATGTGCCTATAAATAAATGCGGATTGAACCTCAAGATTGTACTGCTTATTCAACTCTTTCAATAATCTATCTGACAGTTTCATTATGAATCTCCTTTCAGCTGATCGCGTCTATAAAATATAATTCATAGTTTACACCAAACCATTTGAATGCGTTAGTAACATTTCACCTATTTTCGAGATCTTATCCTAATAAGGTATCCTTCATTCATTGCCTACGAATAGTTGTCAAGGTTTGTTTGTATCAACCTCGCCATCGCCTCGCGTAAACCCTCCGGCTCCCTGATCTGCGCCTTGTCGCCAAATTGAAACATCCAACTCAAAAACACCGGGCTTTGCGTCACATTGACATGAATTTGAAACCGTTCACCCGTTTTTTGAAGGATGACATTCTTGCCAAATCGATCCATTACCGCGTTGACCAGATCCGCGTCAAACTCCAACGTCGCCTTCACGATTATTCCACGGAACATGCCAAACGACTGCTTCACATGTTCTGCGATGTTCAACCGATCCCTATCATATCTGTCACGCGGCTCATCGCGGATCTCCACCTTGGCCATGCGATCGACACGATAGTGAATCAAACTGTCATGTTTTGTGTTGAAACAGATTAAATAATAATTGTCGTCCGCCCAACACAAAGACAACGGCGTTTCCAGGTACCGCTCACCTTTTTTGCGATATTTTCGCCGTTTGTTCATGTCGTAATCGAAGTACTTGAAACTGATTTTGCGGTTTTGACCGGTCGCCGCGTGAATCGCGTCTATACTGTAGTAAACCGATTCATTCAAGGTCTTGGGCCGATCGGCGACATGCACCTGACGTTTTAACTCCTTCGCCTGGTGTCGACTCGTGAGCGAGGACAGTTTTCGGATCAACTGTCTGCTCTTTTTCTCTGTGATCAGGCGGGAGGATTGGACGGCGTCGACCAGCAACTTCAATTCGGCCAACTCAAATTCACGTTCAATGAGATGGTAGGCGACGTTGGTCGTCCGGCGTTTTGCGATCACCAGACCGAAATTCTCCAGCGCCTTGATGTCGTCATAGATCGATTTGCGCTCCGCTTTAATCCCCAGACGATTCAATCGGTCGATCATCGCACGCACTGTCAAGCCATGTTCTTCATCCGTATGTTCCTGAAGCATTCGCAATAAATGCAGCAGTTTCAATTTCTGATTTTCCGATCTGGACATATACGCTTCCTCCCAGCATCATGGTCTGTTTCATTTTGTCAAAATTATACCTGACACTCAAGCGTCGATCGGAGCCAACAGATATTCTTCACTAAACAGAAAATTTATGTGAGGAGATGATGCGTTATAATTGTCTTATTTATTGAATGAATTTTTTGATCAATATGATCCGATCACCATAATCGGACAAGGCGCGACTGCGTATTTCTTAGGAGGAAATCATGAAAAAACGAATCATCGCGACCGTGTTAAGCGCGGTTATCGCGGCCGGCACACTGTCGGCGCTGACCGGCTGTGGAAAGAGTGTTTCGGCTTCAACCGATTTGATGGAAGGGGTCAAGCCGCGAACGGTCGACACTGATGTAAAAGTGGAGGGGCTCGGGGCCACAGCGCTCGCCGACTTCTCGCTGTGGCTGTTCGGAAGCACCTTTGACGAAGAAGAAAACATCTTGGTGTCACCGCTGTCGGTGCTGTACGCGTTGGGCATGACAGCAAACGGAACAAAAGGCGAAACCCGCGCTCAGATGGAAGACGCATTTGGGCTGACAGTCGATGAGCTCAATCAGTATCTGCATGTATATATGAAATCTCTGCCCAACGAGGAACAGTACAAATTGAGCATGGCAAATGGTATTTGGCTGAATGACAGCGCGGATTTCACGGTCAATCCGGTCTTTTTGCAAACCAACGCCGATTGGTATGACGCCGCCATTCACAAGGCGCCATTTGATGACGGGACAAAAGATCAAATCAATGAGTTTGTCAACGAAAACACCGCTGAGATGATCCCCTCAATATTAGACAATATCGAGCCGGACGAACTCATGTACCTGGTCAACGCGCTGGCGTTCGAAGCGGAATGGGCAAAAGTTTACGAAGATTTCAACGTGCAGGAAGGCGAGTTCACAAATGCTGACGGCGAACAAAAAACAGTGGATATGATGTACTCGCAAGAGGATCTATACATTGAGGATGAATCCGCGACCGGCTTCATCAAACCTTATGTGGACGACAAGTACGCATTCGTCGCGCTGCTGCCGAATGAGGGGATTTCCGTCATGGACTACGCCTCTTCTCTCACCGGAGAAAAATTGCAGACGCTGCTCAATAACGCCGAGGCCACCACGGTCGACACCGCAATGCCAAAATTCAAAAGTGAGTACGGTACATTGCTGAATGATTCACTGACAGATGCCGGAGTTGTCGATCTGTTTGACAGTTCAAAAGCGGATTTGTCTGAACTCGGGACCAGCAAAACGGGCAATCTGTTTGTCAACCGTGTCATCCATAAAACCTTTATCGAGGTCGATGAGCTTGGCACCAAGGCGGGCGCCGCGACAGTTGTCGGAATCGCCAAGAGCAGCTTGCCGATCATCACGCACGAAGTCTATCTGAATCGACCGTTTCTTTATATGCTAATCGACCGCGAACACAATCTGCCTCTGTTTGTCGGCGCTGAACTGTTTATGGAATGATCGGATATCCGGTTTGGTTTTGGCGGTTGACTGAAGAATGAATCTTGCCTTATAATCGACGCATTGTGGAAGCGTATCGAAGTGGCTGTAACGAGCCGCACTCGAAATGCGGTTGTCGGGAGACCGGCACGTGGGTTCGAATCCCACCGCTTCCGCCAATGCCGTTTGACGGCAAGGCTAAACCCTTGAAACGTAGTGTTATCAAGGGTTTAGCCTTTTTTAAATACTACAACCGCTTCGATAATTGTTAGCAGTGCGGTATTTTGGTCATAAAATGCCCTGTGAGTTAAAAAATTTCATTCTTTTTAATATCTTGACACTCGAAAAGTATTTTTATCTCTACTAAAATAGCTTTCTTTATATTCGTTAGCATTTATTTCAACTTTGTAACCGACTTTCCCACAGCATTACAAATGAATTATGACGCTCTTTGAAAAGTAATGTGCAACCATAAAGTAATCTGCTTTTTGATATGATGTTGTTCACGAAGACTTCATGGTACTGAAATTGGACGATGCTATGAAATTCAAAGGGGGATTCTTATGAAGAAACGAGTTGCTGCAATCGCGTTGTGTGGACTTATGCTTACAACTGCCGGATGTCTGCGAATGCCTCAGACAAAGGCGACAACAACTACAGAAACAACATATGTAGAAACAACAATGACCGAATCGACAACAACAGTTGAAGAAACGGATCCACTTGATAACCTTAAGTTGATCGTAAATGACATATCCTCTGAAATTGAAGTAGCCGAAATGAGCACACGGGATGGACTGTATTTGATAACAATCGCCCCCGAGGACATTGGATATGATTTAGGCCTAAAGCTGGGGGAAGCCATCGGTGACATGAAAGTTTCGGGAGAATTACAGCATGATTGGTTAATTTCTGTGTTTACTGTGCCAGGTGAAGTCGGATTTGAATCTGTAAATATTATCAGTTTGAATTCGGGAGATTACAAAACGTATTCACCTGACTTTTCAGTGACTGAAGGCGAAACAATTGAGGCAGAAGAAACAACAGAGACTGAACCGGTCGAAACAACTATGTCAGTGCCGTTGGAGTATAAAACAGCACTTCAAAGTGGGCGCGATTATATGGAATATGTCGGTGGTTATTCAAAACAAAGATTGTATGATCAGCTGTTATATGAAGATTTTCCACCGGAAGCCGCGCAATATGCGGTCGATATAATCTTTAGTGAATAGAAATATAAATCATACGACTGACTCTCTGTGCTTATCCGGTTTATTGACACTTCGGCACATGAAAGAACGCCGCTCACGAGGAGCGACGTTCTTTCACTATTAACCGTTAAGAAATGATTTATAAGCTAACAGTCACATATCATTACCAGTTGGATATCATTCAGCCACATCATACTGTCCGCGTGATTTCAGATCAGCGATGATCTGACCATGCAGTTTCTCATCCAGTTTGTAGAAGAGGAAAAGTACAAATCCAATCGCGGCCAAAATTGCCGGCACCAGATTCATGACGATGTTCATGGCACTAAGGGCTCCAACTGTCTGCTGCGGAGAATTGGCCACATAGCCACGTGCGGCAAGCATGGAAAGCAGCAGGGTCGGCGCCAGCGCGCCCCCCAGTTTCAGCATAAAGCTTGTGCCCGAGGAGCAGAGGCCGTCAGCACGCAGCCCGGTCTTCCATTGACCATAGTCTGCGGTATCGCCAATGATGCCGTACAGCAGCGCTGTAATGGCGCCATTGGTGATAGCGGTCGACAACAAGATGATCATGTAAACGGTTGGCGTTGTGCGTTCAGGTGTCAGGACAAAGAGCACCGCGTTTTGAATGACAGAGACAAAGTAGCAAAGCAACAGCGCGCCACGTTTTCCCTTAAATAGTTTAACCAAATAAATACTAAAGAAGGCCGCGACCGCGGTAACAATTCCGGTGGCTGTCGCGTAGAACGTGAAGAGTGCGGGATCACCCCATACATAGGTGAAATAGTACATGCCCACAGTCATTCTTCCATAGTTCAGGAAACCATAAATTAGGAAGGCGAAGCTGACAATCAGCAGCGGCGGATTCTTTGTAAAGAGATTCAACATGTCCTTGGCGCGGAATTTTTGCGCCGGCGGCGGTTTAATCGCTTCTTTGGTACCGAGAACGCTCGTAAAGACAAAGGGTATGGCCAGGGCGCAAATAATCAGCGCGGCAGAAACATAGCCACGGACACTATTTCCCTCAGCGCCACTGAACTTGGCAACCAGCGGTAAGAATAAAGCGACGGCGGCGGAAGAAGCTAGTGCCGAGATCGTAATACGATAACTGGCGAACGAGGCTCTTTCTCTTGGATAGGGACTAATCACTCCATTGAGGGCTGAGAAAGGAATATTCCAGGAGGTCGAGGCCACCACGGTAAGCATATAAAGAATTGCGCTGTAAGCGGTCCGAGCCCCAACGCTCCAGTCCGGATGTGCCCAGAACAGCAATACCACCATCGGCAACAAGGCAATACTGCCTGCCAACATCCAGGGGCGGTATCTCCCCATTTTGGTTTTGGTACGATCTGACAAAGAGCCGATGAGCGGGTCATTGACCGCGTCCCAAATTCTGCTAATCAAAAAGACGACGGATACGGCGGCGGCCGGAACCAGTGCGATATCAGTCATGAAAAACGCTAAAAATGAACTGACCAACATCCATGGCAAATTGTAGACTATTTCACCACTGCCAAAGGCCAACTTCCGGGCTATCCCTTTGCCTCCATAATACAATTGTTTTTCTGTTTCCAGTTTGACGGATTCTTCAGCATCAATCGTGCCGATCTTCTGTTCATCCACAGTGTTCACCTTACCCGCCTTTGCATGGCGGTCGTCCTTTCCTTCAAAAATATCAATCAGTGTCGGGCGTGCATTCGTTTGATCAGTTACCTAATCTGCTTTCGCGTTTGCCAAGATGATAATTCGGTGCGACAGGTCCGTTAAATCATTCGTCCATTTTTATGAGAATCTTTACCTGTTTGTTCTCGTATAGATCGGAAAAAGCTTTTTCATAATCACTCAGTGGATAGACTCTCTGAATCAAAGAGTCCATGTCCATGCGCGGCAACAGCTTGATCGCTTTGGGGAACATTCCGGCTCCCATGATCACGCCGTGCAGATGCTTTTGGTCCCAATAAAAATCATTGTGCAAATCAACCGGAAGAATTGGATCACGTCCATACATGGCGAAAAACACACCGTCTCCGTCCCGCTTGATCAATTTAAGCGCCAACTTGGCCGCTTCGGTGGAGCCTGTGCCTTCCAGCACACAATCATATTGACCACCGGCAACTTCCACGGCTTTTTCAAACACACCGTCAACGCGAGAGTCAAACGTGTAATCCGCGCCCAATTTAAGAGCCAGATCGCGTTTGTCCTCAACCAAATCAAACACGGTGATTGTCGCCGCTCCGGCCAGCCGGGCCAGCTGCACCAGCATCAGTCCCAGTCCACCCGCGCCCATTATCGCCACCGATTTGCCATAACTGATCTTGGCCTGTTCGGCCGCGGCCAGCGCAATGGTCAACGGTTCAATCAAAGCCGCGGACTTGAGGTCATAGTCCGCCGGCAGCTTATGTACCTGCGTGACATGATATACGGCATATTCCGCAAATCCGTTCATGCAAAACTGCATATTGACACAAAGATTTTCCTTGCCACTGCGACAGTTATCGCAGCTGTAGCAATACTTGGCGTAATTGGCGACCACTTTATCGCCGACTTCGTAACCCAGCGCCTCCGCTTTGGGGCCAACTTTGTCAATGACGCCCGACAGCTCATGTCCGAATGTCATCGGCAGCATCGCTTTTGTAGTTTCTTCCCAGGCGCCCAAATGGCCGGTCAATGTGTGCGTATCGGATCCGCAAATCGAAGAATAGACGACTTTAATCCGAATCTCATCCGCTTCCGGCTCCGGCAGGGGAACGTCCCGCTTATCAACAGTTCCCATTGTGTTATTTTCAAAATCGCGGACCGAGGTTATTAATAACTGTTGCATTGATTATCCTTCCAGAGGTAGCGCAGGCGGCCCCACCGCATATACGGCAGAGCCGGCCATGGCGATCATACTGTTCGCGTCATGCCGGCTGTGACCAACACGCCGGCGGCTCATTTTTACTTAAGCATTTCAAGAGCTGTCTTTGTGATACCGGGCGCGTCCATTCCATAGAACGGATACAGTTCTTCCGGATAACCGAAGTCAACAAAAGTGTCCGGAATGCCGATTTTTTTAATTTCCGCGAATACACCATTTGAAAGCAAGGTGTCGGCGACGATGCTGCCCAGACCACCATTGATGTTGTGATCTTCGACGGTGATGATCTTGCCGGCTTTGGCCGCTTTCAACACCGCTTCAACATCAATCGGCTTGATTGTATGCATGTCGACCACGCCAACGTCATATCCGGCTTCCAGCAGGGCTTCCGCCGCCTTGACAGACGGATAGACGCCAACACCGGTCGCGATGATTGTCAAGTCTTTACCTTCTTTGATCTCAATGGCTTTGCCGATTTGATAATCGTACTCAAAGTTTTCGGGATAAACCGAGGGCTCCTCACCGCGCGGAATGCGAATATAAATGGGGCTCGGATAGTCGATGGAAGCGTCGATCAGCTTGATTGCCTGACCCGCGTCACAAGGTGCGATCATGGTCATGTTGGGCAACGCGTTCATAACCGCGAATTCAATAATCGTATTGTGAGTCGGGCCATAACCGGACGACACGCCCGCGTGGGTGCCGATCAGTCTGACCGGAAAATCGTTATAGCAGACGTCATTGTGAATCTGGTCCAGAGCACGGACACAGAGGAACGGACCAAAGGTCTGAGCGAAAGGAATATAGCCCATTTTGGCCATACCCGCAGCCGCGGTAACCATGTTCATTTCCTGAATGCCGACATCAAATACTCTGTCGGGATATTTTTCCGAAGCGGCCGCCAGACGGTTGCCCGTCCCCGTGCCGTCGGCATTGATATAAGCGACTTTTGGGTTTGCTTCCACTTGATCAAGGATCGCTCTCGTGACCGAACCCTTAGCGTCAAACATAGCTCCCATATCACCACAACAAAATGTAAAACCGCCCATTGTTACTCAACCTCCTTCAGTCTTTCGTTCGTGTACTCGGTAATCAGCGCCTGCGCCTCAGCCAGCTTCTCATCATCAAAGCCACCGATGTGCCAGGCGGCCGGTCTGCTGCTCATAAAGTCGCAACCTTGACCTTTGGTGGTCTTGCTGATAATCGCGATGGGTTTACCGTTCAGCGTGACCTCAGGCAGGTTCGCCAGCGTCTTGTCAATCTCGGTCATATCCGTGCCGTCGATGACAACCGCGTCCCAACCAAAAGCCCGGAAACAGCCGGCCATGCCTTCGGCTCCGCCTTCGGTGCCCCAGCGAAGATTCTCATTGGCTTCGAAGGATGCGGAACAGTGGTTGAAGTCGACCAAAGCGACAATGTTGTCCATGTTTTTCGAAGCGGCGTAGAGAATGCCTTCCCAGTTGGATCCCTCTTCCATCTCACCGTCACCCAGCATGACGAAAATACGGGATTTGATGCCTTGATCACGGTTGGCGTGAGAGAGACCACAGGCCCAGTTCAGACCATGTCCGAGTGAACCGGTTGAAACCTCAATGCCTTTGACGTGTTTGCGATTCGGGTGGGCGCCAAAGGCGTTGCCGATGGTGTTGTACTTGTCCAGGAGCAACTCCCAGTCATACATGCCCATGTCGCAGAAGATCGTGTACAGCAAAACGCCGTTGTGTCCTTTGCTCAGAATAAAAATGTTGCGATTCGGATCCTCAAGATTATCCGGATCAAATCCAAGATATTTATAGTAGACCGCGACAGCCATATCCGTGGCTGACATTGGGCCGGCTATGTGAACGTTTCCGATGCGCCTTGTTCCCAGTGCCAGTTTTTGACGGATTTCTCCGGCTTTGGCAACCAGATCACGTACATTTTCAATATAGACTTTAGCCATGATTTAGTTTCATCCTTTCTTAATAAATTGAATAACCACCATCAATTGGAATGTTGATACCTGTCACATATGAAGAAGCCTCACTGGCCAAGAACAACATGACCCCTTGCAGCTCATCCGTGCGACCAAACCGTTGCATAGGCACAACTTCGAGCAACATGTCATGCCCCTCTTTTGGCATTACGCCTTCATGAATTCCGGACCAGACATAACCCGGTGAGATTGTGTTGACACGGATGTCATATTTCGCCAGACCGGCCGCCAAATAACGTGCGTACTGTGACACAGCGGCTTTGGTTGTTCCATAAGCGGCCACGGGTGTGGGGCCGCCGGCCATGAAATTGGCGTTATAGCCGGACAATGAGGATGTCATGATAATCGAGCCGCCATGGCCGTGTTCGCGCATGATTTGATGTGAGATCTGCGCGGTCAGATAGGCTCCGGTCAGGTTGATATCAATCGTCTTTTGCCAAACATCATAAGGAACATCGACATCGTCTCCACCCAGGCAGACGCCCGCGTTGATATGCGCCATATCGAGTGTGCCCAATTCTTTGATCAGGTTCTCTTTGAGAGCGTCCACTTCTTCTTTGCTCGATACATCACAGAACAAGGGGACAACTTTGACGCCATAGCGTTTTGACAGTTCCGCGGCGGTTTCGATCAGTCTATCTTTCGCGGCCGGAATATCGACTAAAGCCACATCCGCTCCGGCTTCCGCCCAGGCCGCGGCTGTGTTTCTGCCAATGCCGCCACCGCCACCGGTGACCATTCCTTTTTTGCCCTTCAAGGAAAATTTATCGAGCAAATGATAGGTGTCATCTTTCCACATATCTTTCGGATAAATCGAATAATATTCCTCCGACATAGTACAAACCTCCATCTTTTAGTTGCAAAAACAGATTCTGTGAAATGACCGCTAAAACAATAAACATTCAATGTGAGAATATGTTTTTTTAGCATTTGTTGTTTTTGCACAAATTAAACTTGTTATTATTTTCTCTATTCGTGATACTATAGGCAAATATAGATAATTCACCCCCTGTCCATAGCTTTTAAGAATACGCTTAGTGATTAAGTATAAAAATGGAGGTTCGTTTTGTGAACATTAATCAATTACGATATTTTATCGAGGCGGCAGACCGTGGCTCGATGACCGAAGCCGCTCAGGCGCTTTACATTAGTCAGCCGAGTTTGTCCAAATCCATCGCGCAGTTGGAAAGTGAATATGACATTCAATTGTTTGAGCGAAAGCCCAAGGGAATCAGATTGACACCGATTGGCGTGAAGTTTCTAAATTACGCGAGAATTGTTGTCGATGCGGCGGCACGGCTCGATCATACGTTCAGCGACCGGGGAGCTGAGGATAAATCGCAATTGTTTATCGCCGCGCAGCAGTGTGATTTCCTCTACGATCTGCTGATAAAGACATTTAAAGAAAGTCGAACCATTGTCAGCAATATAATTGAGACAGATCGCAAAAACGTAATCAGATTGGTGATCGAAGGCGATGTGGACATGGGTATTCTGGTTCGCACCAGTTCCGACGCCAAAACCTTCCTCTGGCAGTCCGACCTGAAGAAATTGGAGGTGAATCACCTTGCGGAAGCCGGTGTCCACGCCTGTGTCGGACCCAAATCTCCCTACTATGATCGTGAACAGATCACCTTCGCCGAAGCGGAACGCTGCCCACAAATCGCCCTGGACATGGAGCAGGAAACAAAAATGGCCAGTTTCATCGACACCTCCAAATCTCACTTCAATTTGAACAACATTATCTTTTTCAATTCAATCAGCGCCTGCCGCCACTTTTTGCTGGAAACCGATTCACTGCTGTTTATTTCAAAGTGGGCGATCGGATGTTTCGCCGATACGCCAATCCGTGCCATCAACGTTGTATCCGATAACCCGGACTATCCGGATCCGGTCACAGAGCTGCTGTGGATCAAGCGAAGCAACGAGCCACTGAATCGATTGACCAAGCGCTTCATTGAAAATTTGAACGAACATTTTGATATTCACGCTTAGGGAAAATCATAAACAAGCATCCTATCGGCGCGGCGCGGCTGCCCAGCTTGCTATTATGCCGTGAATCCAAACCAACCCCATGTGTGCCAAAAACTCAAGGATCCCGAGCTAAATATGGAAACAGTCATACCAAGGATAAAAAGCGTAACGAACACTGACAGTGAGGCTACGATGACGCGGCGCAGTTTTCGCCTAAACCGCGGCTGAAATTGAGGAGAAACAGCAAGAGATGGCAAAGTCGGTCTACCTTTGATGGATGCTAAGATATTCTTGTGAAACCTGTTATAAACACGCATTAGCTGACGAACGAAAGCCATATAATAGATAGTGCTTGTTGCCACTAAGACTGCCAACGAGGTCAATGTCACGCCAAATATAATTGCGCTCACGCCAGGCATCGGCACTATCAACGATAGCGGAGCGATCCGAGCAAACAATCCGACCGAGACAGCAAGACAACCAATGGAAAACACGGCCATTATCACTCCCCAAATCACCAGTATTGCAAAAAACGCGCCGGCTCCCACCCGGTTCAAATATAATCCGATCACAGTAAGCGCGCTATTTCTCATTCGTTGTTTGTGCTCATCCTGTACATAAAATTGTCCGGCAAGTTGAATCGGATTGCCCAGTTTGGCCACAATTTCTTCTTCAGAAAAACCATCGGCGAGCTTAAACTCAAAGTGCCGTTCATATTCCTCGATGATATCCAAGACATCCGGTATATCACGGTCGCTCAGCTCCCTTGTCAGTCGCTCCAAGAATTCTTCTTTTCTCATCTTCCTCAACCTCCAATATCATCCTGACTGACCGTGCAAATCGCAGATACTCCGCACGGCTTATTTCGTAAGTTTCTTCGCCAAGTTTGGTTAGAGAATAATATTTCCGTGGTGGTCCTCCACTATCCTCCTGCAAGTACGTTGTCAGCAACCCATCATTTCTTAACTTTCTTAAGATTGGATATACCGTTCCATCTGCTATGTCGATATGTTTAACTAGATGTTCTGAGATCTCGTATCCATAGCGATCCTGTGTTTTCAGCAATGACAGCACGCATAATTCAACTACCCCCTTTTTGTATTGTTTGTTCACTTAAAACCTTCTTTCGCTTAATCCCGGTATCACCTTTAGTCTACTACTATATTATAACTATTAGTTAAAAGAGCGTCAATCAATCAAGCGATTTTTTCATGTGTCTAAACCCTGAATTGCGCATCAAAATGACGCGCACGCGGAAACCAAACGAGCCCGGTAGATAACCGAGCTCGCGTGGTTTGAAGGTTCATTGAATGTCGTGGGCATCTACGAGTCCCTGTAGCCTCCCACTCTCTTTTGCTCAAAAATTCTTGCCCAGGCTATTTTGATTTTTGCCTTTTTAAAAGCACTACACATATAATTGTCGACACAAAAAAGACAAGGATTGGATACCATAGGTTTTTGAGGTCGAAGCCATTGTCCTGCATCAATCGGTAACCCCAAGACGCAGGAAAAACGCGCCCCGCCATTTCAAGAGAATCGGGCAGCAAATCAATCGGTAACATAATCCCCGAAAGCATAATTGAGGGCAAAAACAGTAACTGCGTTATCATCGTCAGCTTCGTTTGACTTTTGACAAGCAACCCTAAAACACTTCCAACGCTTAACGACACAATAATGTATATCGCAAGCGCAAAAAAGAAAATTGGAAGTTGTGCCGGCAAAGTCGCTTCAAACAGCACGGGAGCAAGCAGCACGATCATGACACCGGTAATCATCAAATGAACAAATGTGGAAAGAAACGTCGTGACAAGCCCCAAATAGATTGGAACTCCGTTTGCTTTATATACTTTTTTAATATCACTACCATAGGTTTCAATCAGCGATGGCGGCAATCCGATAAACGCTCCCATCGAAACAGTCATCACAATCATTGATTGTATAAGAAGGCTTTTCATTTCAGGCATGACAGAAGTAAAGATGCCACCCATAAGGAGAAAGAAAATAAGCGGAACGATATAGCAAGTGACCAACATGGTTTTACTTCGCATATCCAACTTCCACTGTAATGTCACACCATATAAAAAACCACTCATTTTGCTTCCCACCTTGCCATTTCCATAAAATGCTGTTCCAGCGTGCCACGGTCAACTCTAATATCCAATACATGAATTCGCTTTTGCTTCAAATCGCCGAGCAGGAAAATTAGAGTATCTTCAATATTGTCAGTTTCATACGTGCTGTCGCCTTTTTGCGTTTTAATATGGATAATGAATTTTTTTCCTACTCTGTCCGCCAATTCCGAAGCTGTGCCGCAAAAGACAATATCTCCATGATTCAAAATAGCGATACGATCGCATAAAGTTTCCACTTCCGCCATATCATGACTTGCCAAAACAACTGTTTTCCCATTTAGTTTAAATTTTCGAATTTGCTCGTGAAGCGAAAGTCTGGCCTCGACATCAAGCCCCGAGGTTGGCTCATCCAGGAAGATGATATCCGGATTGTTGATCAGCGCAAGAGCGAGATGCAGCCGTCTTTTTTGCCCTGTGGATAGCTGGCCATACTGTTTCTTTTCAATTTCTTTAATGCCGAGAGCGTCAAGCATAGTGTGATCAATTTTTTCTCTATTCCATTTCGCAAACAGCTTTACAGCCTCCATCGGTTTGACATTGGCGGGCAAAGAAGATGATTGCAACTGAATACCCATTTTCCCGTTCACGATAATTTCACCACTGTCATATTTTCTCAAGCCCTCAATACATTCAAGAGATGTTGTTTTCCCTGCTCCATTTACACCGAGCAGGGCAAAAATCGTTCCCTTTTCAATTTCAAAGTCAAGTCCATTGAGAACAACTTGGTCGCCATAGCTTTTCTTTAATCCGCGAACCTGTATCGCGCTATTCATCGCTCCACCTCCTCGAACGGATTCACTCCAAGTATTGAAAAGTAGACTTGCAAAGCCGGCTCTAAATAGTCGTTGATCGTCTTCTGTTTTTCTTCCCAAATATTTGTGGCGGTATCAATATTTCCGACGTCCATCAATTTCGGCAGCATACTCATGTCACCGTTCGTAAACTCCAAAATCAAGTCCCAATATTCTTTTATAATCTGTTGACATTTTTCACTTTCAGGTGGCACACTTTCCTTTTGAAGGTTTACGATTTCATCGGTCACACGGTTGAATCTGTCCACAAAATTTGAACCGCTCTCTTTGTCAAATTGATTGCGAATATAGTCAAGTGTGTCATCATCGAACCGCTTAATAAGATAGTAAGAGTCATTTTTTATCTGTAGATTGACGATAATGTCCGCATACTTCTTAAAGTTGACGGTTCGCATTTGTAACACTTCTTCTTTTAACTGTTCTATCGCTGTCAAAGAAGCTGTCAGCTGCTCTATTTTCTCCCGTAAGTCGTCAGCCTGTTCAGTAAGCGCGTTTGCGACATCAATCGGCGTTTCCAAAGAAACTAAGTGTCGTTTTATATCAGCCAAAGAAAATCCTAATGATTTTAAGGACATAATTTGATGCAGCATAACTAAGTCTTTATCTGTATAAAGCCTGCGACCACCTTCACTTTGTGCTGAAGGGGAGAGCAAGCCTTCTTTGTCATAATATTGCAATGTACGGACAGTGACTCCGATTTTCTTCGCAACCTCTCCTATAGCCATATAACCTTGCGGTATTGCTCTGTGTTTTGTCATAATCGTTTGCCTCCTGTGACATATCATAAATTATTACGTTACGTCACTAGCAAGCTATTTTCGAAAAGTTTTGACAGTTAAATTAAATGAGCCCGGTGGATCACCGAGCTCGCGTATTTTGAAGGGTCATTTGATTGTTATTTGTTGTGTGATTCGTTATTTTTCTTCCGAGATCTTTGCAGTAAAATCCACGCAGCGCACAAAGCCAGCGCCAGCGTCAAGCCAATCGTACCGCCTGTCGATCGTTCCCCGGTCCGAGGAATGGCCTGATCATTCTTCCACGGCTTGACAACCGGTTTGCCGTTCTCGCTTCGTTCAATCATTTTATCATGATCTGTGGGCCCGTCACCCGGTGACGTCGGTTTAGTCGGTATAGTGTTGTTTGCAAAAACCGGCTCGCCGACATAGTCTTGGTTGTCTTTTTGATAGGTAAGATTGGCCGACAGCGATCTGCCTCCAGCGGTCACCTCTTCTGTGATCTCAATGGTCGCGCTGTAGATCGATCGGTCATAGCGCATGTCGGTCTCATCCCCCACCTTTTCCTGCATATAAAATGTATGGATCCCCGGCTGATGGAAGGACAGTTCAGCGAATGTAATCCTTCCTTTGTCATCATTTCGCCCGGTCTGCAGGATCCGGCCATCTTCAGCCTTCAGTTGAAAATCAAATGCAAGATTCCCCGGCTCCACACCGTCCACCGTCTTCTTGGCCGATAGATCCACGGTCACCGGGCGCGCGGTCGGATCGGCAGGTCGATCATTGTTGAAAGCGGCTACTACCACTTCATCTTCAACGATCGCATCGACCGCCTCGGTATACAAGGTTTGGTTCACGGTAACCGTATAGCCGTCATTCTCACTTTCAATGACGCGATAACCAATGCCCGCGGGCAGGTCATTCGCTGTCTTGCTTTCACCATGCGCGAGTCCGAAATTAGCCACGCCCTCCACGAATGTCAGATCACCATAGACACCCTCAATCGTGGGATCGTCCAATGTCACTGTAAAGATGAATGTCTTTGTCTTACTTGCGCCATCACCGGAAACAGTCTTGCTCACTGTCAAATCACCATGACTTGGCGACAGCAGATTGGGTAACAACCACTCGTTGATCGCGCCCTCTTTGAAAGTGGGTTGCAAACTTTCACCTGCCGACGTGATGATAACCGGATTATCCTCTCGGGGATCCACTTCAATGTCCCAACCGTCCGTAAGCAAATCGTACCCGGCAGGTGCGTGATTTTCCAGCAACTTATAACAGCCACCTACCAGCTCGCCAAAATCCACCTTTCCGTCCGCTTCACTGCGCGCGGTGGCAGATAGTGTCCAACAAGAAGAGGTCTCGGATGGCTCGTCATGAAGATGGGCGGAATCGGTCTCGGCGCAAACCAGACGGTACAGACTGAACATCGCCCCTTCCAATAAAATATTTTGATCCTCCGCGTCCACCTTAACAAAAGAAAATGGTGTGGTTGGATGGGGCACATTGTAGAACGTTACGAGTACATCGTCCCTCATCGCACCCGAGGTCTGTCCTTCGACCACTGTGTCATATGATTCGCGGTAATCTTCTTCTTGAACGGCATAGGTTGTGCCTCTTGGAAGACCTTCGATGACAATTGACTCTCCATCCTTCAATTCAAAGATGACCGTTTCTCCCAAGGGGAAAGTAATTGATTCGGTGGTTGGATTGTCTTCTTTATCGTGAATGATTCCAACAAAGCCCGTCGGCTCACCACTTTGCTCACCGATGGTCGCTTCAAATCGAAATGACGGATCGCCTCCGCGCTCGCCGGTCGTTGATCCGAGGTGCCCAACCGCCCCTCCTTCCCCATCATCATCAATAGGAGGTCCAACAATCTTGCCAATTATCAGATCATAAAATTTAGCGATTTTTTCATGGTAGGTGGTTTCACTTTCCAGCTCATAGTCAGCACCGCCAACTTTGGTGATTTTAGCTGTGTTTTGATAAAGCATGGCGTTACCATAGTCCGCGACTGTTGTGGGTATCAACAAGTGCGCAGTCTCACCTGCCGCCAATTTATCTATTGTAAAAGACAGCCTTTGTTCATCGCGGATCGCCTCCACTCTACTTGAAGCACTGACAAGAGCCGCGTTCGCCGGATTGGATCCGGTATACCATTTCAAATTATCGAAGTCGATGATCAATCCCAAGGGAATGGTGTCCGTAATTTTGATGTTTTGCAACACCAGAGCTGTTTCCCTGTTCGTCACAGAGAGGTCATACACGAGATCGTCATCCACTTCCAGATTCGTGGGAGCCGACTCGGTTCCGGTTACCGGATCGGATTGCTTATGCAACTCGATCTGTGGACTCCGGATGCTCACCGCCGTATTGAGTGTCTCCAGCACATTTTCATTGGCGGCTCCGGTCATGATTGAAGTGGTCGTCCCGGTAAACCATGCGCTGTTATAAGCGCGCGCGGCTGATTCTTCCAACTCCTTAACGTTTTCAACAGGCGCTTTCATATGAATGATTACGGAAATGGCTTCTTCGGGAGGAAGGACATACGGCTGATCATTGATATTTTGACGCATGTCAAAAGCCAGAGCGGTCACCGCCGAAAGGTCAACCGGCGGCACATCAGACCACTTCGCCGAATCGCTCAGATCACGGTCCGCTCCATCAGCCATATCCAGTCCGGTCTGAGTGGAATAAAAGGTAACCACCGCCACGCCCTTGCTCAGTGGCTGACTCAAATCCAGACTTGAAAAAGTGCCATTCCAACGATTGTCATCAGCCGGATTAAATGACTCCAGCACATCATAGATAACAATATCGTCTGTTTTCATACCCTGTTGTGAAGCCAACCGCAGCCGATAGCTGTAATCTCCACCGCCAATAGTGGCTGTCTCATCTCCATACTGAAGATCTTCCGCTGTCTTGACTCGTTTATTAAAAGACAGTTCCATCGAAACAGGAAAATCGAATGCCGTGTTGACCTGCGCGTATAGGGTATCTGTCGGTGTTCCTTCCGGGTTTCCATCCCCATCCAAGTCAGTCATCAACGCTTTGTCCACAATCGTTCCGCCATCATCCGCGCGTGCGTTTCCTCCCATCGCTCCCGCGCCGGATCGATAAGCGATGCTGTTGCGTGGCGAGTTACCATAGTCAAGCACGTTGTCCCAGGAATAGTAGGCGTCATATTCGAGATGAAATCCGGTGTGACAAAATCGGGTACTGGGAAGAATATTGTCTCTACCGGTCGGAGCGGTCACGTGGATGATCATCATGGTTCGTCCGCTGTCTCGCCAGTTTTCCACAAACTCCACAGTATGCTCGCCGCGGTATGAGTTGTAGGCGGAGCTTGAATAATTCGTCACGTCACGATACGTCCAGACATTAATAGAGGCCGCATCCACATTCATGCCCATCGGCAACAAATCACAAAAAACACCCTCCTGCTGTGGCTGTATGATGCCGGCGGCCAAAACTTCGTCGAGCGTCCAGATATAATCATAATTAAAGAACTCATACATATCGGCTTTATAGGTGGTCTTCACCAATCCGTTGGTAATGTCATTTATATAGTTGGCTGTTTTGGACGCTCCGGTGCCGGTGGTGGCTCGCTTTAGTTTTTTACTTCCCTGAGCATGTTGGGCGAACGTCCCGGTTCCGTACAGTGTCTCATCCCTCTCTTGGACGGCGTTTACCGGCGCCCCGGTGGTGGAATGACTTGATCGTTGATCACTCCAGTTGTCCTTTGAGTCAAACACTCTCAATGAGCTGACATTATAGACGTCTACATCGTTCTCGCCAGCCAACAGTGACAACACGTGGTCGGTGGGATACAAAGTTGTAAACAAATTCAACGACAATCTTGATTCGTAATAGGTTGACTCGTGCAAAGCTCGAACTCCGGTGGTGCCGGCCGGTAGCTCTACACCACCAACTCCCAGGAGGTTAGCTACAGCAAATGTCTCGCCTGATAAGGCATCCGTGAACACATAGGATCCATCGGCGATTCGAGTCACCTCACCTAAAATTTGCCAATCCCCGGTGGTCCCAATCTGGTATAGAATAGTCGCCGGTTCCCAGTCGGCATAATCATTGTCCTCACTGACGCTCCAAACCCCCGTCTGCTCATTTTGCAAATAGTTTCTCTCGATAATGCTAAGTGACATTGAGGTGAAGGCGTAATCTCCATCCTGCAACCGAGCGCTCCCCAGCGTCATCAGATCATCAGTCAGTTCAATGGTGTACGGAACGGCTCCGTAGTTTTCATAAACTGAGGGATCCGCTCCCTCAGCCAGCGTCTTGCCCCATCCTCTAGCAGTGCCATAGACAATCCCGTTACTGATCGCCAAATCATTGCCGGATTCCAGCTTGTTGATACCGCCTCCGTATGTACCGCTAAAGGTCTTGGTCGTATTTGATTCATCTTCAGAATACTCAAACTTTGGGTCCGAATAGGAATAATCGGACTTGGCGGACTTGGAATCCGTCGCTCCATCAACCCCTAAGAGATCGGTCTGCGCATTGTTGGTAAAATCGGTGATGCCTTCATCAACCTTCGCGCGCGAATGTCTGGTTAAAACATAATTGAGTCTGCCAAAACTGGCAGAGGTCGAAGGTCTTACAATACTATCGGAAGAAATTGTGGTCACACCCACACAATCAGCCAGATCCGAGGTGAGTCCAACACCCACAATTTCTCCATTCACATCCGGTGTGTCCGAAAAAGTGATTGTAAATGGTTGTGTGTTCGAGTTCGGCAGATACTGACGAAGCTCCCATACAACATAAAAGTAATCATCCGCATCAGCCGGTCGTTCTCCCCAGGCATCTAGCCAGACCTCAAACTTAGTCGACACAGACTTAGACAAAGTGCCCAGTTTGGCACGTGTATTATATTGCAATGCGATGGTGGTTGTCTCAGCTTCGATCGGTGTCGCGTCACCCAAGGTGATTGTCACGTCAGCATTGAACTCATTATAATATTTATCTGCGATGTTGGACGGATATTCACCTGTGGACACACTATGGTATAGAACATCACATTTAAAGACATAAGCCGGTTCAATCGCCTCGTAATTTGAGATGACAACTTCATTGGTTGTGTTATCCAAATAATAGAAAAATCCGGTAGCGCCCTCTTGCTTGTCGGAGACACCCATGACGAGTGTGCCCTGTGAATTTCCGTCACGATCCTTAAACACATATTGGGGCAAGCGAATTTCCACCTCGCCCGGCTGTGCCGGAGTGTCACCGCCTAGAGAAAACGTGACAGTCGCTTGTGAAGCGGTACCCGCGGTCCCTACCGTATCACTGTTGTTCGCCGGTGTCAGTTGGCACACACCATCCGCGTCATAAACCCGACCGGTCGCCGTTGGACTGGTCCATTGCAGCGTAAACACCGCCGGAACCAGACCTTGGCCTTTTGAGCGTGTACGAACTATCTCGTCGAATTCTTCATTTTGCTGAAGCGGTGACGTTAAAATTTCGACTGGAGGTATCTTCTCTGTCAGACCCTGATCTATAGAATCAACTATTTTCCGCTCATCTTCCGCCGTTTCTTCTCCCGACAAATTTTCAGGCTGTGGTCGGACCGAACCATCTATCTCATCAGCCCTCATCTCATCGGGCGCCAAGTTCATTTCACTCAGCGATCCAAAATCACTTTCGCCCTCATCTCGCAGTTCTTCTTGGTCCTGATCGTTTATCGCAAAATGATCGATTTCGAAATGATCAACTTTATCCAATTCCGTCGCTTGGGCGGTGGTTTCAATTCCAAAGGGCAACAAGATGGCCACCGCAAATAAAAAAGCCGCCAGTCTGTGAGATTTTTTTGTATTATATTTCATACTTCTCTCCCTCATTTCGTTTCGCATAATCAAGGCAAGGAACGTTGGGCATCCTTATTCTTTCAAACTCCCGCGCTTTTGAACGGTAGCAACCCACATCAGATTAATATTAAAAACTATCCATCCAGCGCCCAGCTAATTATTCGTATACTAGCTCTTCTCATTAAATCGTTGTTATTTTTTGTCATGAACGGCTTTTTTAATGTCATGAACGGCTGATAAATGACATTCGGTCTGTCGATTGATCCAAAATCGACTGGCTCATTACAAAAAAGATCCAAGTGTGGTCATCTGAACGCGATCGAATAAGCAAATAGTTTGGATTATTGTGAGTTGACGGGACTGTTTTGAGAGATTATTATGCAACTATATATTATATATTCCGAATTCATTATGCATGTTTGCAGGGATTGTACGTGACGAGGGGATCTCTGCTGAATCACCACGAAACACGAAGAGCTCTTTTCAAAAGAGTTGTGACTGGTTGACCATGGTTGTCAGCAAAATAGTCACCTGAACCGGCAATGCTTAAATTGCCTAAAATAGCAAGCATAATCAATGTCCAGCGTTTAATAAAGATAGAGTCGGGCTGAAGTAAACGAGGAAAGTATATGAATATCTTTGTCTGTGATAGTTGCGTTGAACAGGCTGAAACTTGTGAAAACAAACTGATTCAACTTGCGCGAAAAGCCGATATTCCGTTAAAGAGCAAAGTGTTTTCTTCGGGAGACGCTTTGCTGTTTGAGGCCGAGCCACTTTTGCACCAGATAGATTTGATTTATCTTGCGGTTGAAATTTCAGACACCAACGGTCTCCAAATCGCGGACAAGCTCAGAGAAATGGGCTATTTAGGCGATATTGTTTTCTACACTATGGACACCACCCGCGCGATCGAGGGTTACGATGTGTCAGCGTTGCACTATTTACTTAAGGACAGCACAAGTGACGCGAAGTTCGCGGAAGTCTTCCACCGCGCGCTTCAACGCAAGGAGCATAGAGAGCAGGAAATGTTGGTCCTGACCTGCGCGGGAGACAGTCGCTATATCCCGCTACGGGATATCTATTATTTTGAGGTCAATCTGCGCATCATCACAGTGTATTACAGGCAGGACTGTTTCGAGTTTTATTCAACAATGGCTCAGATGGAAGAACAACTGTATGCCAAAGGATTTGTGCGGACCCATAAGTCATTTCTCGTAAACATACGCT
>CAZAPS010000010.1:0-51449 GCA_964487355.1 uncultured Oscillospiraceae bacterium | reverse complement strand
AAGTTTCCGGGATGCTGTTTTCTACTCCCACTCGATCGTCCCCGGCGGCTTGGGCGTCGTGTCATACATCACACGGTTGACCCCTTCGACCTCCGAAGTGATCCGCAGCGTCACCGTCTTCAACAGGTCATACGGAAGCTCCGTCACATCCGCCGACACCGAATCCCGCGACTGGACCGCGCGCAACACAATCGCCTCGCCATAGGTGCGTTGGCCGTCCTTCACGCCGACCGAGCGACAGCCGGGACAGACCGCGAAGTATTGCCAGATCGTTTTATCCAGCCCCGCTTTCTCGACCTCTTCGAGGAAAATAGCGTCCGCCTCCTGAACCATGCGCACCTTGTCTCTTGTGATCTCGCCAACCACGCGCACACCCAGTCCCGGACCCGGAAACGGCTGTCTCCAGACCTGTTCACGCGGCAGACCCAGCGCCTCGCCAAGTTCTCTGACCTCATCCTTAAACAGATATTTCACCGGCTCACTGAGCTCAAAACGCATATCCTCGGGCAGTCCACCCACATTGTGATGCGATTTCACGTGCCCATCGCCCGACGCGCTTTCCAACACGTCCGGGTAGATGGTCCCCTGCACCAGAAAATCAATCTGCCCCAGCTTGGCGGACTCCTCCTCAAACACCCGGATGAATTCCTCACCGATGATCTTGCGTTTGCGCTCCGGCTCGTCGACCCCCTCCAGCTTGCCCAGAAAACGTTCCCGCGCGTTCACCGAAATCAAGTTCATGCCATATTGCTTGCCAAAGACCCGATCGATCATTTCCGGTTCGCCTTTGCGCATCAACCCATGGTCGACAAACATACAGACCAGCTGATCCCCGATCGCCTTATAGACCAACGCGGCGCAAACCGAACTGTCCACCCCGCCACTCAGAGCGCACAGCGCCTGTTTATCGCCGATCTGATCGCGCACCTGCTCAATCAGTACATCCGCGTATTCTGCGATCGTGCCGGCAAAACCGGTCCTTTGTTCCAATGATTCCCTGCTCATAGAATGCCCCCTTGCATTTCTGATTGTTTCAGCTGACGCAGGCGAAATTGATCATTCACGCCTACCGTTATTCGCACCCGTGATCACGCACACGATCGCGGTATTCTCAATTGATTCATCCCTTAAAGTCTTAACTGGGATCGACATAAAACTTGATTATTATCAAGATTTATACTATCACATTCATACCGATTCAAATTATAAATCATGGCCGACAGCAAAAAAATAATCGAACATCGCCACAATTCAGGCAACCGTCCATTTTATGATTCTTGCGACGATTGAGAAACTCCGAGCATCGCCTCGTCCATAGCTTCGACGATCATTCTTTTTTCTTCCTCTGTGAACCAGAAATGGGAAGATTGTCGCAAAACCAGCACACGGGCATCGGGTCTCAGTCGACGGATAACCCGCGTCGCCGAGCGTGGCACCGTTTCGTCGGCCATGGAGTTGACCACGGTGAGTGGCACGTCCAGATCCGTCACGACCTTTGTCGCCTGCCTGACAAGGTCGACGCGCAGCCGTTTCACATTGGGCAACAATCGCGCGGCGTTGAGCCAGGTCACATCATCGACTCCGCGCAGCTCAATCGCGGCGACGACACGAGGATCCTCACTTTGCTTTTTCCCCAGCAGCGCGCTCACATTGATCCGTATGCCGGCAAAAGACAGGCGCAACCTGATCGGCAGGGCTATCGCGACGATCCGCCGGATTCGCGCGGGATTTTTCGCCGCGGCGATGATCGCCAGCAGCCCGCCCATCGAGTGCGTCCAGACCACTATGTTTTCATAGGTCCCGCGCAATTCAGCGAGGCAGTCCTCGACCGCCGGAATCCAAACAGCGGGCCCCGAATCGGCGAATTCTCGCACTCCGGCACCGTGTCCCGGCAGCAGCAGATTGCGTACATCCCAGCTTTGATCATCCAAATCCGCGAGCAAATTGTCAAATTGTCTCGGCAATCCCATGAAACCGTGGACGCACAATATGACATTTTGACTTTTCATAAATCGTCCTGTCCTTTCAGTCTTGTGATAGTTGCTCAATTTTTCATAAACTTGCCGGACTCACGACAATCCGGAAGTTGTTTCAAGTATAATGTCAGCCAAATAAAGCATGGTAAACAAATTTTCATGATTTGTTCCATTCTACTACTGCTGATGAGGATATAAAATGAAAAAACTGGTGACCTGGTCTCTTGCCATTTTGATGTCTGTGAGCGTGACCGCCTGCCGATCCACCACAAAGGATTTGAGCGAGAGCGTTCAGCATCAAAAAAAAGAGGTAAATCAAGAATTAGAATCCGCGGTCAGCGAGTTGGAACGGATCGGGCAGTCCCTGCAAAGTGATTCCGCGACGCGAAAAGAGCACGGCAAGAGTAACTCGTCCGAAACCGGCGCGCTACAGTTGGATTGACATCGCGGCGCTCGAATGGCGTCACCGCGCTTAACTAAAAAAGACGGTTCACACCACTACATGGTGAACCGTCTTTTTTGTAGTTTGGACATGCCGGGCAACTGTCGCCCTTCAGTCGGTTCGGTCGGCGCCGAAACCTAGAGCGCCGCGAGCGCCTGACCCAAATCTTCCAGCAGATCGTCGACGTTTTCGATGCCGATCGAAAGGCGGATCAGATCCGGTTTCACGCCGGCCTCGATCAGCTGCTCATCACTAAGCTGCCTGTGGGTGTGGCTGGCCGGATGCAGCAGACAGGATCTGCTGTCCGCCACGTGGGTGACGATCGAGATGAGTTTCAATTGATCCATAAACTTCACCTCCGCCTCCCTGCCGCCTTTTAAGCCGAACGCCAGTACGCCACAAGAGCCGTTGGGCAGATATTTTTTCGCCAGCTCATAAGATGGATCCTGTTCGAGATCCGGATAGTTGATCCAGGCGACATGCTCGTTGGCGGCCAGCATCTTGGCAACGGCGAGCGCGTTTTGGCAATGTCGCTCCATACGCAGATGCAACGTCTCCAGACCGACATTCAAATAAAAGGCGTTTTGTGGAGACTGAATCGCCCCCAGGTCACGCATCAGCTGAGCGGTCGCCTTGGTAATGAAGGCGCCTTTGCCAAAGCTTTCGGCAAACGTCAGGCCATGATAGGACGCGTCCGGCGTGGTCAATCCCGGGAAACGCTCTTTGTGCGCCATCCAGTCAAAGTTTCCGCTGTCCACAATGCAGCCACCGACTCCGACCCCATGACCATCCATGTATTTGGTGGTCGAGTGGGTCACGATATCCGCGCCCCATTCAAACGGACGGCAGTTGATCGGTGTCGCGAAGGTGTTGTCCACGATCAGCGGCACACCATGATCGTGCGCCAGTTTCGCAAATTTCTCAAAATCGAACACACTCACAGTTGGGTTGGTGATCGTCTCGCCGAAAACCAGCTTGGTGTTGGGGCGAAACGCCTTGACCAGTTCTTCAACCGGCGCGTCCTGATCGACAAAAGTACATTCAATGCCCATTTTTTTCATGGTCACGCCGAACAGGTTGTAGGTTCCGCCGTAAATCGAGGAGGAGCTGATGAAATGATCACCCGCCTCGCAGATGTTGAAGATGGCGAACAGATTCGCCGCCTGCCCCGATGAGGTGAGCATCGCGGCCGCTCCACCCTCCATCGCGCAGATCTTGGCCGCCACCGCGTCGTTGGTGGGGTTTTGTAGACGGGTGTAGAAATATCCACTTGCCTCGAGATCAAACAGCGCGCCCATCGCCGCACTGGTGTCATATTTAAATGTCGTGCTTTGATAAATCGGAACCTGTCGCGGCTCACCTTGTTTTGGCTTCCATCCTTCGTGGATCGCCTGAGTTTCAATTCTTGTCATACATTTCCCTCTATTCATATCATTTGCTGTCGCGTTAAAGGGTCACGACGCCCATCTATTAGTTTACTATATTGTCGGATCCGATGAATCATCTTTTTTCAAAATCAAATTTCTCAAAGCCAACATGGAGCGGTCCATCGAAGCGAGCTCGTTCGCGCAACGCCTCAGCTCGTCTCTCATCTGTTCCTCATGCGCGACACTTTTCTTATATTTCAAGGTGTGCTCCAGGCTCGCCCAGCAATCGATCACCAGCGTTCGAATCTGCACTTCCACCAGTACGCCGGCGGCGACACCGCTGCGCGGACGGATCACAAGGTGATAGCTTCGATAACCGTTTGGTTTGGGATGGGCGACATAGTCATAGTCCTTGACGATCTCCCAGTCTTGATGCTCTTTGAGATAATCCACGATCCGATAGATATCGTCGGTGAAATAGCAGACCACACGTACGCCCACTGCGTCATTGACCGCCGTCAGCGCTGTCTCCCGATCGACCGGCAATCCTCGTTCGAGCAGCTTTCGTTTCATGCTCTGCGGCGTCTTAATGCGCGACTTGCAGTGGTCGATGGGATCAAAACCATCTTTCATCTTCCGATTCGAGCTAAACCGCTGCAGCTCATCAAGCAGCATCGCTTCGGCTCGGCGCAGCGCCGGCAGCGCCTCAGCGTAAAACTCACGCGCCTCCCGCTCGGCCGTTTCCACCTCAAATGGATCGAGTTCAGTGACCTGTATGTGCATGATCTCTCCTTTGTCCATAAACGGATCGGGTTGCTTTTATTGTATCGATTCAAAAGGGTCGCGGAAAGTCATTTTAATAGCGATCTGAAATCGACACCAATCGTTAAATTATAGTCGCTTAAACTATTTGCCGGTCCATCTAGTCTATAATGTCAGAAGAAATCTGTCGGAATGAGTTCGGCCACTGCATCTTCGACCGCCAAATACCCCGTGAGCGGTCAGATAAGGCTAAGAGTTGAGGGAAAAATTTTGACTGATCAATCTTTGGCGCCAAAAGGTCGTGTGCATCAACATGTCGTGATCATCTGTGTTTTGATCGCCGCGTTGGTTGTTCCGTTTAACCTCATGAGCGAGCGAACCGGCGCCGACTCCACCGAGCGTGAAGCCGAAACGAGCGAACTTTCGAGGGCGACCGGCGAATCGAATGAGACGCTCATCATGGCGGACGCGTTTAATCCGCCGGATCCGCGGACGGTTGGATTGCCGGACGTCACAACCGTTTCAACCGAACGGTATCCCTCGCCCCGTTCAAATTCGAAAAGCAAGCCCTTGAGCGGCGCCACCAGCGTAACCGCGGTGGGTGACTCTCTGATGGTCGGAGCGACGCCTCACCTTAGGTCCGCACTAAAGGATTTCAATGTTCAGACACAGGTGGGCATACAGATGGACGAGGGAATCGCCTTTCTGCGCTCGATCATCGAGCAAGACAAGCTGGGCGACATCCTGCTGGTGTCACTGGGTTCGAACGGTCCGATCGACAACGGGCAAATCGACACCATCATGGATCTGGCCGACGGGCGAACGGTCTTCGCGATGAACGTGGTTGTCGCCCGCTCCTGGGAAGGTTCGGTCAATCAAACCTGGGCGAACGCGGCAAGCCGACACGATAATCTGCACGTGATCGACTGGCGCGCATATGTGTCGGACCATCCGGGCGTGTTGCGCTCGGACGGCGTGCATCCGACACAGTCCGGCTACTTTTCCTATGCCCAGTTGCTGTTGGACGAACTGCCCGATTCATGCAAACGATGAACGGGCGGACGTCCGGATCATCATTCTCGTCTTTGTGGTCAACGATGGCAAAACTGTTGCCCGTGTTACGACTTGATTTGCCGATCATGTTATGCTGTATTGCGAAAAATAATCCTAAAATTGTGAGGTTGTCATGGCAGAAGTAATGAGAAATTTGGTTCAAATCGACGAAGACAAATGCAACGGCTGTGGGATTTGTATATTGGCGTGCTCCGAAGGCGCCTTGCAGATGATTGATGGCAAGGCGAAACTGGTCTCCGACGAGTATTGTGACGGACTGGGAGATTGTCTGCCCGAATGTCCGACCGGAGCGATCACAGTGGTCAAACAAGCCGCTCGCAAATTCGATTTTGAAAAGACCGTGCAAGCGCTCGAGAAAGATGGCAAAACATTGGAACACGATCCGCGTCTTAAAATGGAGCCCGGCACTTACCACGGCACGCCCGAGATCCCCGCTCCGGCCGCCGCTCAAGCTCCTTCGGCGACAGATTCAGCCGCCGCGCCCGCGCGCAAGTCGCAGCTGAAACAGTGGCCGGTTCAGATCAAACTGGCGATGGAAAACGGCGATTATTTTGATGGAGCCGATTTGTTGATCGCCGCCGACTGCACCGCCTATGCTTATCCAAACATTCATGAGGATTTCATGAAAGGCAAGGTGACCTTGATCGGCTGTCCGAAATTGGACGCGATCGAGTATCAGCATAAGTTACAGCGCATTTTTGAATTGAACAACATCAAGAGTGTCACTGTGTTGCGCATGGAGGTGCCCTGCTGTGGCGGAATTGAGTACGCCGCCAAAGAGGCGCTCAAAGGAAGCGGCAAGATGATTCCCTGGCAAATCGTCACGCTCTCGCTCGACGGTGAGATCCTCGCCTCTTCGTTTTAAGATCGTCCATCGTTGAGCCGACCGGCAAACTAGAATCAACCATCCCGAAACATATGATTTTTCGACCCAAGCTGCGTCCGCTCCGGGCGCGGTTTTATTCCGCCCGTAGGATCGTGGCGCCACCCACCACAACCTCGCCGTCGTACATCACGACCGATTGTCCCGGCGCGACCGCCCCATGGGGATGGACAAAGTTCACCCGAATCGAGGTATCGTCCAGTTGCTCCACGATCGCGTCGCGCTCGACTTGGTGATAGCGGGTCCGCACGGCGACCCGGGTCGGTTCGCTGAATCGCTCGCGGTCGATCAGATTCAGCTCAGTGGCGATCAGCGAATGAGTGACCAGGTCGGCCTTTTCCACCAGTGTCACGGTATTGTCCTCGGCTGATTTCGCGCTCACAAATAATTTTTCGGTATGCGACACACCCAGTCCTTTTCGCTGACCGACGGTATAGCGGACAATCCCCTTGTGCTCACCCAGTTCCTCGCCGTGTTTATCGATGAATTTTCCGGATGGATACTGCCGCCCTCTATAGTCAGTCAGAAATTGAACATAGTCACCGTCCGGGATGAAACAGATGTCTTGACTATCCGGACGATTCGGGTTCACCAGTCCATTGGCCACAGCCAGCGCCCGCACCTGTTCTTTATCGAACTCGCCCAACGGCAGCTGCGTGCGCGCCAGCTGTTCCTGAGTCAGGTTGTACAGCACATAGCTTTGATCTTTCGACTCGTCCTTCCCTTTTTTGAGCAACCACCTGTCCTTGTCAGGCGCGTGAGCGACGCGAGCGTAATGCCCGGTCGCCACATGCGAGCAGCCCAATTCGTCCGCATATTCAAACAGCTTGCCAAACTTCATATCCCGATTGCAGTTGACGCAGGGGTTGGGCGTGAGGCCCCGCTCATATGATCTGACAAAACGCTCGATGACCTGTTCTTTAAACTCTTTTGTCAGATCGTGGACGTGGAACGAAATGCCGAGCTTATCCGCCGTCGCGCGGGCGTCATCCACATCGCGGTTTTTGTCGATGGCCGATTCATGCAGTCGCATCATCACGCCCACACAGTCGTAACCTTGTTCTTTTAATAAATAAGCCGTCACAGCGGAGTCCACCCCGCCGCTCATGGCGATCAATACTTTTTTCATATCGCTCCTCGCGTACAGCCTGCTGACAAACGTTATTGTCGCAATTGAAAATTATATACCAGATCCATGATAAAATGATGATCCATAAACAAAGAAAGAGGACCCGTTCAGATGACACACTCCGATTCGACGCCCAACGACCCGCGACAAAGCTTAACCGAATTGCGAAATCTTCTGCTCAAGATGGGCAGCGTGCTGGTCGCGTTCTCCGGTGGAGTCGACTCCACGTTTTTACTGAAGGTAGCCCATGGCACATTGGGTGACAAAGTCGTGGCGGCCACCTGTCGCACAACCACCTTTCCCGACCGCGAAAGCGAAGAGGCACGCTTGTTTTGTGAAACGGAAGGCATCCGCCAGATTGTGTTCGACCTGGATGTGTTCGCGATCGAGGGTTTTTCCGAAAATCCGCCCGAGCGTTGTTATCTTTGTAAAAAAGCGATCTTCGATCAGATCTGTAAAATCGCCGCTGACAATCGTCTGTCTTATGTCATCGAAGGGTCCAACCTCGATGACAGCGATGATTTTCGGCCGGGTCTGCGCGCATTAAAAGAGCTCGGCATTCGCAGCCCGCTCCGCGAGGTCGGCCTGAACAAGGCGGACATCCGCTCGCTTTCCGAAGACCTTGGACTGCCCACAGCGGCCAAACCATCTTACGCCTGTCTTGCGACCCGTTTCGTCTACGGCGAACCGATCGACGAGCAAAAGCTTAAAATGGTCGGACAAGCCGAGCAGTTCCTGCTGGACCTTGGCTTTCAGCAGGTCAGGGTGCGCGCGCACGGCGAACTCGCCCGTATCGAATTGTTGCCCGAGGAGATGGATCGGCTGTGCGCGTCCGGCCTCGCCGGCGATGTAAACCGCGCACTGGTGGAGCTCGGTTTCTCCTATGTGACATTGGATTTAGGCGGCTATGAGTCCGGCAGCATGAACCGGGTTCTTCTCAAGTAGGTGGAGGCGACAATGGACAATCAGTTTTCGAGGACCGAGTTGTTGTTTGGCGAGGCGGCGATGCGCAAGCTGCGCGACTCCCGCATCGCGGTGTTCGGCATCGGTGGTGTCGGCGGTCACGCAGCCGAGGCGCTGGCGAGAAGCGGAATCGGCGCCCTTGATTTGATCGACCACGACAAGGTCGAATTATCCAACCTCAATCGCCAGATCATCGCTACCCACCGGACGCTGGGCCGATTCAAGGTGGATGTCGCCGCCGAACGGATCGCCGACATCAATCCCGCCGCGACGGTGCGCGTGTTCAAGGTTTTTTTCACGCCCGAGACCGCCGCTGAGTTTGATTTTGGTCAATATGATTACATCATCGACGCCATCGACACCGTCACGGGGAAAATCGAGCTCGCTGTCCGGGCCGGTCAGGCGGGTGTCCCGCTGATCAGTTCGATGGGCGCGGGCAACAAGATCAATCCCACTGCGCTTGAAGTCGCGGACATCGCCAAGACCTCGGTCTGTCCACTGGCGAAAGTCATGCGCAGGGAATTGCGCAAACGAGGCCTCAAACATCTAAAAGTTGTTTATTCCAAAGAGTCTCCTCTGCCTGTCGCCGACAATTATGAACCCTCTGAGTTGTCCACTGCCATAGTCGGGACCACTGAAACCGGAGCCGCTGAAGCCGGCTTTCATAACAAATCAGGTGACGGCAAAACAGACGAGGAGAAAATTGTCGAGACTCGGCACCGACGTCGCGCTCCGGGCAGCACCGCTTTTGTGCCGTCGGTCGCCGGTTTGATCCTGTCGAGCGAAGTCATCAAAGATTTGACCGGCATCCACAACCCATAATCGACAGCTTTTTCGTCATCGGCCTCGCGCGTCTTGGCGTGGCGGCAAACACAAAACAGAGGTGATCTGATGATTTATTATTTTTCCGCCACCGGCAACTCCGCCTGGGTGGCTCGCCAAATCGCAGCCGCGACAGGTGATCGCGCGCGCTCCATCATCGCTGACGATGGCGATTTTTTGGTGCCCGAACCGATCGAAGCCGATGAAACACTGGGGTTGGTTTTCCCGGTGCACGCCTGGTCGGCGCCCGGCCTGTTTCTTGAGTTCATCGATCAGCTTTCGGTGGATCCGACGGCCTTCGTGTTCGCCGTCTGCACCTATGGCGACTCCCCCGGCGCGGCGCTCAAGTGGCTGGCGAAGAGTGTCCGGCTGGACAGCGGCTATGGCATCGCGATGCCCAACTCATATATTCCTTTGTTCAATGTCGACGAGCACGGACCGGCGGCGAAGAAAATCGCTCAAGCCAAAGAAGCGCTGCCGATAATCTGCGCGCAAATCACCCGCAAAGAGTCGGTCTTTCCAATCCGTGACAAAGCGCCGGACAGATGGCTGACCCGCTTCATCCCTCCTCTATTCAAACTGATCAGCAAAGATAAGAAATTCAAAGCCGATGACAGCTGTGTCTCCTGTGGACGCTGTGTGTCGGTCTGCCCAACGCGCAACATTCATCTGGATCCGATAAAACCGACCTGGAATGGAAACTGTGTCCACTGCATGGCGTGCATCCATCACTGCCCGGTCGAGGCGATCCAATACGGAAACCGAACCCGCCGTCGCGGACGGTATGTCTTTTCCGATGATGAAGGCAATCCCGACGCATAACGTCTGATGACTGCGTTCCAGGTCCATAATGCCTTATGACGGTGGTACAGGCTCACAACGTCTGTTGAATGATGACGGCGGTCCAGGCCCATAATGCCTTATGACGGTGGTACAGGCTCACAACGCCAAGATTCGTCTCACCTGTTCCGCCATGGCTTTGCCCAGCGTCTGATGCGCCGCGGTGTCAAGATGGACGCTGTCTTTGCCTGTGCCGACAAACCGGGCGGCGTCCATGAAATCCACCCCTTCCTCGGCGGCCACCCGCTTATACAGCTCCGCCAACTCGGCGGATTTTTTGGCGGATGATTTGGAGAACATCATATTGAGTGAGGAGCGTCTCAAGTCATCCCCCAGTTTAGCAGGAGAGACGACCAGGACGCGGGGCATCCGCTCTTCATCTTTTCCCCAGCGTGTATTCCGCGCCGACTTGACCAGCAGTCGCATGCCTTCGGCCACATCCCAGGCGGAGTGGTTGGAAAACCGATCCTTGCAGTCATTGGTTCCGAGCATCAGGATGACCAGGTCCAGCGGACAACTCACATCCAAAACCGGCTCCAACGCCAGTCTGCCGTTTCGTCCCGGCTCGACATCGTCGGTGAAGGTCGTCGTCCTGCCGCCCAGCCCATTCTCGTACACATGGATCTGATCCGGCAACTCACGTTGCAAAACACCCGGCCACCTTACCGCAAAATCGTAGCGCGGCGAATCGTCCGGCGAGGCGCCCCTCGTATTCGAATCCCCATAGCACAACACGTATTTCATCACTTCGTCCGCCTTTCCTCGTTGTTGATTGTTTGACCTTAACAAAATTCATCTGACTTCGCCACCGATAACCGGCACCGCCTAGTCCTCGCCCGGCGCCAAGCTAATAGTGTGGGCGCGCGTCCGGCGCGAAGCTAATAGCGTGGGCACTTGCGCGCCCACGCTATTAGATGAAAGAGAATTCGTTTGACAAGATCCGATGTTTCATCCAATCCCGCTTTATTTTTGTTTCAACTGACGATTGTACTTTTGCACCGCGTCAAAGGTCGCCGCGATATTCTCGGCTTTGGTGTTGCCGACAATATTGTGCACCGTCGCGAACACATAGCCACCGCCCTTGGACAAGATATCCAGACGCTCCATGACCTGTTGCTCAATCTCTTCGGGCGTTCCGTTGGGCAGCATATCCTGGGTGTCAACACCTCCGCCCCAGAACACCAGCTTGTCGCCATACTTTTCTTTGAGCATGTGCGCGTCCATGCGGGCCGCCGACAGTTGAACCGGATTCAGGATGTCCATGCCCATGTCCACAAAATCATCCAACAGATTGACCACACAGCCACACGAATGGAAAAAAGTCTTCCAATTGGTGTGCTGATGCACCCAGTCACAGACTCTCTTGTAATACGGCTTATAAAGCTCCTGGAACATGTCGGTCGCCATGAACTCCGCGTTTTGGGTGCCAAAATCAGTGCCGCTCACCCAGACGATCTGAATATGATCGCCGACCGCCTGCTTGTAGATCTCCAGGTTTTTCAACATGACCTCGGTCTGCATCTCAAACACTTCCTCGATGTATTCGGGATACATGATCTGCGCGACGCACCAGTCTTCAAACTTACGAATACCCTTAGGGTACTTTTCAAACGGAGAAGGAATCGCGCCCGAGTCGCCAAAGCCGGCGCCACCCAGATTTCCGATGATCGCGTATTCGGTCTCTTCGTACAGGCGCTTGGACTCGCGCTCATAGTAGCGGGCGGTCTCGTCGGACATGACCGTGAAAAACTCCGCGAAGTCTTCCCGCGGTGTCAGGTTCTCGTCATCAAATTCCGGCGCCCGATCAATGATGTCGAAGAAATAACCACCTTCCGGCATATATAAGGATGGAGGCGCTGTGCGGTCTCCCTGAGGATACATATGGATACCGCCGTCCGGCAGGTAGTCAAACTCATTTCCCTCGGCGAGATAGGCTTCGGTTCCGTCAGGCATGACGATTTTCTTTTTACCACCCAGGTTCCAGACACCAAGCGAGTCTTCCGGATGGTTGAGGCCGATCACATCCGAGCCGACGCGGTCACGTAAATCCTGGTCGACGACACCCAGCATTTGAGCGATCTCGAAGACTTCCAGTTTTTTATCAGGCAGTCCCAGATAATCTCTCAATCGCTTGAGCGCGCTCACACTGATGCCGGTCTGACCGGTCGCGCCCAAATCAATCGGCACCTGATCCGGTTCACGGTGGTTGATTGCTGCGATAATTCGTTCACGTGAATTCATAGTGTCTCTCCTTCTTTATGGTTCTTGCCCTATTCATTGACCAAGTGGCCGTCTCATTACTGTCATCATAACGGATGCAGCTGAATTCACCAACAAACAAAAGAGTTATTAAAGCATAATAATCTTGCTCAATTTTTGTTATAATTGAAACAATAACAGTCGGGGGGGAGGTGTACCATGCTTGCGAATGAACCCGGCGTTCTGTCCGGATCGGATTATTACATCGTCAGTTCCAACGATATCGACCGAAAAGATATCTTCCCTTATCTTGCCTTTTGTGGACATTATTTTTGTCAGAAAGGATACGATATCAACCGTCCCAGCTATGAGCCGATGCTGCTCGCCCACATAAACGACGGCCAAATGTTTCTGGAATACGATGATCAACACTATGAGCTGACAGCCGACTCGATGTTCATCATCGACTGTCAAAGGCCACATCGCTATTACGCGGGCGACTATGTGAATTTTGTCTGGGCCCATATGGCGGGTGGCGACAGCCTTGAAATCTGCCACGATATCATTGATAAATTTGGTCCGGTCGTGCGCAACGCCCATTCCAGTGTCATCAAAGAGAATCTGATGTCGATCATCTCACATTTTCGTAACGATCAAGTGCCGTCCGGCTATCAAATATCCGCTGACCTCTATAGTTGCCTTTGTCACTTTTATCCCCAAAGCCATGTGGACGTGCGGATGGACAAGAACGAACTCATCAACGTGTCCATTGAGTTTATGAAATTCAATCTGGCCGCCGACATCAACCTGGACTCCATCGCCGGCTCGGTGCATTTGAGCAAACACTATTTTTCCAGACTGTTTCGTCAGCACACCGGCACATCGCCTTATGATTATTTGATCAAGTTAAGGATGGACCTTGCCAAGCATCTGTTGACCACGACCGACCTGCCGGTGCATGAAGTCGCCTATCAGGTGGGTTATAAAAGTGACATGGGGTTTAGCATCGCGTTCACTGAAAAGGTCGGCTGTCCTCCGGGACAATACCGCAGCTTCATTGAGCATTCCAAAGTCATTCGAAAGTGAGATATTTTATGAAAAGTTATCGAAAAGAACTGCACTTCAACCTGCCACAGCGACGTGGGCTGGTCAACATCACACGTCAAGTCCAACAGGCGATCGACGAAAGCGGCGTCAGAGAGGGACTGGTGCTGGTCAACGCGATGAACATCACCGCCAGTGTGTTCATCAACGACGACGAGTCGGGTCTGCACCGCGATTTTGAGCGTTGGCTGGAAGGGCTGGCTCCCGAGAAGCCATACAGTCAATATGATCACAATGGTTATGAAGACAACGCGGACGCTCATTTAAAGCGCACCATCATGGGGCGGGAGGTGGTCTGCGCGATCACCGCCGGACAGTTGGATTTTGGCACCTGGGAGCAGATCTTTTACTATGAGTTCGATGGCAAGCGCGACAAGCGCGCGCTGATCAAGATCATCGGCTCCACCCAAACGAATGCATAATGAATGAACAGTCGCGCGGCGAGATTTTGGAATGAGGTTTGATTTGAGTCAAGAAATTCCGACTGATTTGAGCGCGAAGATCGGCAGACTGTCCGCGATCTTTGTGGGTACGCGCAAGGCGCCATCGGCCACGCAGGTGATCATCCGGATCCTCGCGTTCCTGCTGGCACTCGCCATAATCTATGTTTTGACCGGCCTGAACAGCCGCCATAAAATCGCGTCCTACACCATTTTGTCCGACAAGGTCAGCGGTTCGATTCGCTTCGCGCTGATCACCGATTTTCATAGCAACACGTATGGCGACGGTCAGTCCGAACTGCTGCGGTCGCTCGAGGAGCAGAACCCCGACGCTGTGCTGATCGCCGGTGATCTGTTTGATGAGCGCAGGGCGCACCAACCATCATTTGAACTGATCGGCGAGCTGACCCGCGCCTACCCTTGCTATTATGTCACCGGCAATCACGATATTTGGACGCTGGAATCGGACAGATTGATTGAATGGTTAAAAAAGGCCGGAGTCAACGTGCTCCAAGGCGAGTGTCAAGGTTTTACTGTGCGCGATCAAACGATCACGATTTGCGGAATCGACGATCCGGAAGCTGAAGTTCATTTTTCAAACCCAACCTCCATTGATCAACAACTTGAGACTGTGGCGCGGGACAAGCAAAGCGAGCGGTACACGATTTTGATCGCGCATCGGCCGGAGCGGATCGACCGCTATCTGGATTACGCTTTTGACCTGGTCGTCTGTGGGCACGCGCATGGTGGACAATGGATCGTGCCGGGGCTGATCAACGGTATCTACGCCCCTCATCAGGGCGTCTTTCCGCGTCACGCCGGCGGGAGATATGACTTTGACGGGACAAGCATGATTGTCAGCCGGGGTCTGGATCGCGAGATGACCCGGATCCCCCGTCTGCACAACCGCCCCGAACTGGTCATGATCGAGATCACTCCCGGTCGCCATCACTCCAAATCGCCGCCTTGACGCTCTGAAATCAGAGCCGTCACAATTTGATTCAGCTTCTTATTTTTCGATGAACTTGACCGGCAGCGGCGGACACTCCATCGCCTCGGCCGCCTGATGGATCGTCTGCAGACCTTGCGTCACCAGCATCTTTGATGTGCCGTACGCGAGCAGTTTTCCGCTTTCCGTTTTGACCGTCGCGCTGGAAAAACAAATCGTGCGCCCCGATTTGATCAGCTTGCCCTCGACGATCATTTTGTTCTCATCGGTGGTCGACAGATTGTCGACCTTCAGATCCAAAGTGATGAAACCGTCTTCCTCGGGAATGCTGCCATAGACCGCCCAAAACGCCGCGGTGTCGATCAAAGAGGCGTAGACGCCGCCATGCAGCGCGCCAAAGGGATTGAGGTGTTTGCAGTCGATGTCGACCTCCATTTTGCAATAACCCTCATCCAACTCAGTCACTTTCATCGACAGTAGTTTAAAGTACGGTCCTTCATTTATGGTCTGGATAACCGCCCTGATGTGATCCGGATTCAGTTGTTTCATGAGCCACCTCCTTGTTTGTTGTCTATCATACACCATGATTCGCGTCGACAATATCTTGTCCGCCGGCTCGTTAATCGGTCCCTTCAACTCAATGATCTTGTGTCAACGTGGTGAAGTTCAATTGACCAACACACCGGCCAGCAACAACACCATCAAGAGCGCGGACAGTCCAAAACGATAGACGGCGAAGCCACGTAGTTTGTGACTGCGCAAAAACCTCATAAATTGGTTGACCACCAGCAGGGCGACCGCGAACGCGACCAAAAAACCAATGATCAAGGCGGTCCATTCGGTCGAGGTCAGACTGGCGAACGATACCTTGCGCATGCTCCATCCCGACGCACCAAACATGATCGGTATCGCCAGGAAAAATGAATATTCCGCCGCCAGCGAAGTCGTGAATCCACATGCCCAACCGCCCATGATGGTGGCCGCCGAACGTGAAAACCCCGGCCACAGCGAAAGACATTGAAACAGACCGACAGCCACAGCCTGTTTGGGTGTGATCTCCTCCAGCGTTTTGACTTTGACATTTTTACCAAAATGTCTCTCCATCAAAATCATCATGACGCCGCCCACCACCAGCGCGGCGATGACGGTCGGCACCGAAAAAAGGTGCTCATCGATAAAATCGTCGGCGAGCACACCGATCAGCGCGGCCGGCACACAGCCCACCACCCAGATGATCATGAAGTTGCGGCCTTCTTTTTCGCCGCGGAAAAAGGATTTCAATTTCTCCCATAATTTTGGCCAAAATAAAATCAAGACCGCCAGGATCGCGCCCAGCTGGATCACTACCGAAAACATTTTCGTGAATTCATCGCTCGGCCAGCGCAACACATTCTGCGTGATGATCAAATGTCCGGTCGACGAGATCGGCAAAAACTCAGACAAACCTTCCACAACGCCCATGACAAGTGCTTTGATGACAAACCAAATCTGTTCCATATCAATCCTTCCGTATCCATTCACGTCGCGTTTCGAGCGCGCGGCGGATCATTTCACAAAATTGCGCAGCGCGCCAATTCCCTCGATCGCGACGGTGACCGTGTCTTCCGATATGATCGGACCCACTCCTTCCGGAGTGCCGGTCAGGATCAAATCTCCCGGCATCAAGGTCATGACACGGCTGATAAAAGAAACGAGCTCGGCCGGAGAGTGACGCATATCGTTGGTGTCGCCGTCCTGCCTCACTTCGCCGTTGACCAGAGTTTTGATCGACAATCCGCGCTCGAGCCCGGGGTTGGTTTCCAAAAACGGTCCGACCGGCAAGAAGGTGTCAAAGCCTTTCGCTCTCGTCCATTGGCCATCCACCCGCTGCAAATCCCGCGCGGTCACATCGTTGGCGCAGGTATAGCCCAAAACAAAAGCCGCCGCCTCGCCCGCCGTCACATCCTTGCAGCGCCGACCGATCACCACCGCCAGCTCTCCTTCGTAGTGCACATTTTCGGACATCTTCGGCAGCTCAATCGTGTCTTCCGGTCCGATCAGCGCGGACACCGGTTTCAAAAAAATGATCGGCTCGGGATTGACTTTGGAATCAAACTCGGCGGCATGCTCCAAATAGTTCACACCGACGCAGACCACCTTGGTCGGCTCACAGGGCGCCAACAGACGAACCTCATCCAGCTGAAAGCCGCGCTCGGAAAGTTCAATTTCCTCCGTCACGAACGGATCAGATTTCAAAACTGTGATCCGATCATCCTCGACCTTTCCCCACTCGATGATTCCCGCATGTTCAAATCGACATAATTTCATTGTCGCCACCTTTCGTCTGCGCGTCTTTTATGATCGCGCGTCTGCTTTGACTTGATTGTTTTTCGACACTTGAGGCCATCTTCCGCCATATTCGTATTTGTGCCACGCGGCGGCTCGACGGCGCAAGATCATTTAACCATATCGTAGGATGTCGCGCACCGCCCGCAGCAAAGATTCTCTATCATTTTTCACGTTTTCCGCCATGACTTCCTCAATCAAGGTGCGCAATATATCGCCGATCTGTTCGCCGGGACGTACACCGTATCGCATAATTGCTGTTCCATCGATGCGCAGACCGCCGATGGTGTGAGGCACCTCTGAGTATTTCACCTGGTTGACCGCGCGGAGTAGATCTGAAAGTTGCTGTTCGTAGCCGAAACGCAGCGCCACCTGTAAAATATCGACCGCGGCACGACAAGAATCCGCTCCGTGTTCACGCATGGCGCGCCTCAGGGCGTAACGAGTCTCCCGCTTGGTCAGTTCCTCGGTCCGTTCCGGAATTTTACCGGAATAATCACCGGGATTCATGCGCAGGGACACCGGTTTGCGCACGTGTCTCACATGAGGAGGGTGATAATCGAACAACAGGCGCAAGATATCTCGCAGCGCGCCGGCGGTACGAAGAATATGATTGTAGCTGTCGTTGGACAGCCTCAGGCAGTTGAGCAGTTCCGCGATGCTGTCATTGTCGCTTTCCATGATGCCACTCATCGGACCGGCCGGAATGAAATGAGCCTCTTCAGTTGGCCGGGCGAATTGTGAGAGCACCAAAAAAAACGCGGGAAAGCGCACACTTTCGAGCGGAGAAAGCATATTGAATATATTCCATGAAATCTTTGCGCGGGTTTTTGAAGGGCTCTCGCCCAAAAGAGGAAAAATCGCCTCCCAGATCGGCTGGAAGTCGGCCCATACTGCGCGTGGATTCGCCAGAATGATGCGTGACACTTCCTGAGTCACGCGCTCGACGGAAATAAAACGCAGCAGGCCGACGTTGTCGAGCATCGCCTCGCGGGTGGCGGGGTCGATGGTGAATCTTAATTCAGAGCTGATTCTCATGGCGCGCAAAATGCGCAACGCGTCCTCATTGAATCGTTGACCGGGAATCCCCACCGCGCGCACCACACTCTCTTCAATGTCCTTCACTCCGTCAAACGGGTCAAACAGTCCGTTGAACGGAGACCAAGCGATCGCATTGATGGTGAAATCGCGGCGGGCGACATCATCTTGCAGGCAACCGGAAAACAAGACTTTCTTCGGACGGCGGTGGTCGGCGTACTCACAATCCTGACGAAAGGTGGTGACTTCCACCGGCAGTCCACCGCTCAAAACCGTGACGGTGCCATGCTTTAATCCGGTCGGGACGCTGCGCGCGTTGCCAAACAGATCAATGATCTCGCGTGGTTTGGCGTCGGTCGTCACGTCATAGTCGTGCAGCGGGCGACCCAATATATTGTCGCGCACCGATCCGCCGACCAGCCACGCCTCAAAGCCGGCTTCTTCCAAAGTCTTCAGCACCACCATCGCGCGCTCATCAAAAAATTCCGGAGACAGCCGGAGTTCTCGATTCCAGGGATTGATGGGCAGGTCATGCCGCTGAGATTGATTCTGATTCATGAACTCTCTACCGGGTCGGCGCACTCTATCTATACAGTGTACAACATGTCGCCGTAACTGGGGTATGGCCACAAATCGCGCGCCACGATCTGCTCGGCGGCGTCCACGATCATGCGCAGCTTGGCCCGCTCATCTCTGACGTCGGTGCTGAACGCGACCGCCTGAGTCAGGCCGCACGGTTTGGCTTCGGCTTCCAGCAGTGTGGCTTCCAATGCCTCCAGCTGTCTCTTCATATCCGCGGTCAACTCATTTAACTCGCCGATCATGTTGCTAAGATAATCCGGCTCCAATCCGGCGCGCTCCAGGCTCAAATAAGTCCGCGACAGCTCGGACAAAGCGGCCAGACAGGCGGGCAGGATATCCCGCCGTACCATCGAGACACTGGTGCGCGCCTCAATCGCGATGACTTGAGAATAATTATCAAGCAACATATCGTGTCGGGAGATGGTCTCCGCCGGCGTCAGCACGTTTTGTGCGGCCAACACATTGATGTTCAGCTCGTCGATGAAATTATGGATCGCCTCCACAGCGTTATCCAGGCGTTTCAATCCGCGTCTGGACGCTTCTTCCGACCAGGAGGCCGCGTAATTGTCGCCGTTATAGATGATCCTCTTGTGCCGCATCATAATGCTTTTGAAAATACTCAGGGCGTGGGCGGGCACATCCTCAGAGTCCGCGAGCTCATCGGCGATCTCACCCAAGGCCTGCGCCACAACCGCGTTCAAAATAAAACAAGGTCCCGAGATGTTCAGCGAAGATCCCGGCATGCGAAATTCGAAGCGATTGCCCGTGAAAGCAAATGGCGAAGTGCGGTTGCGATCGGTGGTGTCCACCGTGCAAAGCGACATGGAGGCCACGCCCAAATTGGTCGAGGCGGTGTCGCGGCTGCGCAGCGGCTTGTCTTTTTCAATCGCCTCGATCAGTTCCTCAAGCTCCTCGCCGATCGAAATCGAGAGGATCGCCGGCGGCGCTTCGTGAGAGCCCAGGCGATGCTCATTAGCCGCGGTCGACACCGAGACCAGCATCAGGTCGGAATAGGTGTCCAGCGCCGCGATCACCGCGCCGAAGAACAATAGGAAAACATGGTTTTCCGACGGACTGGGGCCCGGGTCGAGTAGATTCACACCGTCGTCGGTCGCCAAAGACCAGTTGACATGTTTGCCGCTGCCGGAAAGTCCGGCGAAGGGCTTTTCATGCAACAGGCAAACCAGTCCGTGGCGCAAGGCGATCTTCTTCATCATCTCCATGGTCAGCAGGTTGCGATCGGACGCGACCGCCGAAGGATCAAAGACCACCGCCAATTCGTGCTGGCCCGGCGCGACTTCATTGTGTTTTGTTTTCGCCGAGATGCCCAGCAACCATAGTTCGCGGTCCAAATCCCTCATGTAGGCGGATATGCGGTCGGACAGCGCGCCATAATAATGATCCGAAAGCTCCTGTCCCTTGGGTGGGCGGGCGCCAAACAAAGTGCGACCGGTGTAACGCAGATCCGGACGCGCCTTGTAATGTTCCTTGTCGATCAGAAAATACTCTTGTTCAGGGCCGATTGTCGGCACGATCTTGCGGGCGGTCTTGTTGCCCAAGATGCGTAAAATCCGCATGCCTTGGCGATTCAGCGCCTCGACCGAGCGCAGCAACGGCGCTTTCTTATCCAGGACTTCGCCTGTATACGAGAAGAACGCGGTCGGGATGAACAATGTCCCCTCTTTGACAAAAGCCGGCGAGGTGCAATCCCAAGCGGTGTAGCCGCGAGCCGCGGCCGTTTCGCGCAATCCGCCGGAGGGAAAAGATGAGGCGTCGGGTTCGCCCTTGATCAGCGCGTTGCCCGAAAATTCGAGAATCACCTTTCCGTCACCGGTCGGCTCGATGAAAGAGTCATGTTTTTCACCTGTCGTGCCGGTCATCGGCATGAACCAGTGCGTGTAGTGGGTAGCGCCCTTCTCGACCGCCCATTGTTTCATGGCGGCGGCGACCTCTCCCGCGATCGATGAGTCCAGCGGTTCGCCCGCGTCGATCGTCTCTTTCAACGAGTGATAGGTCGCGTCGGACAGGCGGGTACGCATCACACAATCATTGAACACCCGATCGCCGAAAAAGTCTGTGGGATCGGTATGCGCGGCTGAAAGGTCGTATTTATCTCGATTAATGTCCGTTCTTTCATTCATTGTGTGTTCTGCCTCGTCTCTTTCAGATGTTTATGGTTGGTTCGGTCGCGCAGGTTCATCGGTGATGGGCGCGATCGTATGAATTATAACAAAAATCAGCGCAAAAAAACCTCCGAGGCCGGTTGACACACGTGGATCCCTCCGCCAGCGAATGGGGAGGCACGCCAGGGTATCAGCCGGCACCCGAAGGTGATATTTAGCGTTTTGTTCGTTTTTACTTCGCGTCGTTACTTAAAGTCCCAGCATCTGCATCAGCTCCTGCTTCGGACGCGCACCTACGGTCGTGGCCTCCACGCGACCATCCTTAAACAGCATCATGGTCGGAATGCTCTGAATCTTGTATTGCGCGGAAGACTGTGGATTCTCATCCACATTGACCTTACAGACCTTCGCCTTGCCCGCGACCTCGGCCGCGACCTGGTCAAGGACCGGAGCCATCATCTTGCATGGGCCACACCAGGCCGCCCAAAAATCCACCAGAACCGGAAGGTCGGATTTCAGCACTTCCGAATCAAATGTAGCATCAGTTACTTCAATTACACTCATTTCAAACCTCCAAATCATGCGCCACGCGCAGCGAATCTCAGCGGGACGACACACAGCCGCGCCCGTCAAACTACATCAATTTTACCATGTTCACGGTTAAATCTGAATGGTCGATTCGCATTTTCATTTTTCAACAGTACACTCACTATACCATGTTGACTGTGAAATGACGTAACATTTCAACCAAATATTCAAACATTCGCATATTCGCACATGAAATGTCTTACCCGAATCTCATGACATGTCTCAAATTAGGATTCAACGCCGATTCGCCTCTTCGAACAACACCTCGCCCGGTCTGACCATACCGAGCTGATCACGCGCGATCTCCTCGATATACATCGCCCGAATCTCTTCGTCCACCAAACCGCTGTCTTCGAGTCCGAGTGTGATCGACACACCCGGCGCGTCCTCATTCGTCATGTGGGTAGTCTCGGCGCCACTCGGATCGGAGTCGGTGCGCACCATGGCGAGCTGATTATTCAGCTTTTCATTTTTTTCCAACAATTCCTGATATTCAACTTCCAGCTCCGTCACCAAAAGTTGGGTGCGGCGATAATATCTATTTTGGACATAATAGACGATGACGCCGGCGATCAACATCAGAAGCAGTATCAGCGCCACAAGCGGACGCAGAATGCCCACCCGGCGATTGACCCGGTTGACTGAGTCGGTACGCTTAGTAGTCGGCCGTTCATTGTTTTTCAATTGTCCGCCACCTCGATTCATCTGACTCATCCGTTCTCCATCCTCCTCAGGGCATCTTCCTCAGAGCGGCTCATACAGCTCCGCGGCCTCTTCTTTACGCGCGTTGGACGCGAGCTTCACGACACGCACACGCACAGGGCCGCCGCCAAAGCCGATTTCCAACACATCGCCTTCCTTGAGCGCCGTCCCCGGCTTGGCGACTTTATCATTCACCGTCACACGTCCGGCGGCGCACATCTCATTCGCCACTGTGCGGCGTTTAATTAGGCGGGAAACTTTTAAATATTTATCCAGTCTCATTTGGCTCGTTTTTCTTTCTTTGATTGATTCCAAAGGTCTCGCCAGTCATCCGGCGACAGTTCCTTTGTGTCTTGATCATTTCTCATTATAGCCTTCATCCTGTCGAACCGTTCACTGAACTTGGAATTCGCGCCGTCAAGCGCCAGCTCCGGATCGACGCCCATCGTATGCGCGACACCTACCGCGGCGAACAATAAATCGCCCACTTCCTCCTCACGCTCGTCCCTTGTCTTCGCTGCTTGGCATTCGCGCGACTCTTCGACCACCTTGGCGATGGCCTCTGCCCTGTCCGGCCATTCAAAACCTTGGCCGGCCGCCCGCTTCAACAGCTTGGCGGAGCGCATGGTCTGCGGCACATGGCGCGGTACGTCACCCTCCAGTGAACCGGCGACCTCCTGCCGGTTTTCTTTCTCCTTGTTGCGCCTCCACAGCTCACCCACCTCATCCACGGTGTCCGCGGTCTCCTCACCGAAAACATGGGTATGACGGCGGATCATTTTGCGGCAAATCCCGTTGACCACATCCTGTAGATCAAATGTTCCGCTTTGTTCCGCCAAAGCGACGTGAAAGGCGATCTGCAGCAGCACATCGCCCAGTTCCTCACAGAGATTTTGATCATTTTGATTTTCGATCGCCTCGACCGCCTCCCAGCTTTCTTCAATCAAATATCGCCTCAGCGTGTGGTGATCTTGCTCACGGTCCCACGGACAGCCATCGTCGCTGATCAGGTGTTTCATGATATTGACCAGATCGGGCAATGTATAGCGGTCACCCGACCGTTCAAAAGATTCCAAAATCGCGCCCCTTTCAAGAAAGCATTCGCAGCATCATGCGATCAAACAAAACCTGTTCGTCAAACTGTTCCCTCGTAAACAGGGTCTGGTGAAATGAGGCGAATTCTTTGGTGTTTTTGCTGAGCCAAAGTGGAATTGGCGCGCCCAGCTCCCGGCAAAGAAAAATCAGACATTCTTCCAGTTGCTTGCTAAATCCGCGCGAAGTGTCCCGCGGTGTGCGGGTCATCTGTCCGACAATACGGTTTTCCACGTATAAGGTCATCTCAATCAACAAATTCGTCACCTTTATCCAAAATAGTTCATGATCTGTTAACAGTTTCGGTGTATTTTTGCTACATTCTATGAATATCATATAAGTGTCTCAGATTGCTGAGATGATTGATTTCACAACCCCCTCCTTTTTATGAACCCGGCGTCCCCCCGCCGGGTTATTTTTTTGGATTATGACCTTATATGATAAATTCCTGCCAGGCGGCGTCGTCCGCCGTGCTTTTTCTTTTTTTTGAAAAAAACCGTCGGCCTTTCGCCTCTTCCTCATCATCGGAATGCGTCACCGGCTCAATTAATTTCCAAGGATCTTTAATATAGCTTTCCATTGTTTTCAACGTCTTGATCAGGTAATAGCCATCACTGATCCGTTCGTCGATTGTGACCGCGATGTCTATCATACGTTTCCACTCCAGACTGCCATCACTCGCCTTGGCGGGTTTGTCATAGGCGCGTCCGATCGTGAGGAAAATGGAGGTTGTACCAAATTCATACAAATGATGATAAGGGGCGTCCGCTCCGATGCTGCCCAAATGCGAGATGAACGCGGATGAGTAGAACGGTATGACTTTGCGCAACACATTCGGCAGTATATTGTGAAAATCCATGAAATTCAATAAATTGATCGCGGAGCGTAAAAACCAGCGGGGAGTCTTGCCAAAGAAGGAAAACAACTTGTCATCGCCCTTGTCCTCGCCGGACTGCACCGCGCCGATATGAGTGGCCATCTTCTCGGCCACGTCATAGACATTTTCATTCTTGTCAAAATTCACCTGAGCGACCACTTCCGGCGCGTCGTCATCCAATGATTCCTTGACGACATAGCTGACGTCAAAGTTGTGACGCTGGTACAGCCTTCTGCCGACCACGAAGCGATTGCTGCGCGGACGTCGATAGATCGCCTGTAGCAAGGCCGCGACCATCACGTTCATCATGGTGATCCGTTTGCCCGCCCGACGGTTTTCCCGAATGAATTCCTGAGCCGGCGCCGTATCGATCATGATGCGATAATAGACAGCCGACTCATTTCTGCGTTTCATAATATATGGCATCAACATGCCCATCGGATCGGCGTCTCGAACCAACTCGCCGTCGCTGCGTCGTTTGCTAAAAAGTGCCATGTCTGCCTCTTAAATCTTCAAAATTAGATCCAGTCGATGACCGTCATTTCTGAATCTAGATCAATCGTCACTTGCTGTTCGCCACCGTAGCCAGGGCGGTACCGATCAGATTGCTGTTTTCCACCTGCACAAACTCATAGTACCGTCCCAATGACTCTTGAACGAACGAGTGCATGTAGGCGACCAGCATATCCTTGAATAATTTCGACTTGTCATAAGTGGTCCCCTCGATCGTGATCAGACACGGGCGGATCGATGATCGTCCGGCGTCCATTCTGGTCAAAATCCCTCCGATCGCCAGCGCCACCAGGCAGGCCGCCCGTTCAAAGATCGCGCTGATCAATATCGTCAAGACTTCCCGATCCGCATCCGATTCACAGAGCTCCGCCAGCAGATTGGCTCCGAACGGACGATAGAGAAACTTATCCAGATCTCGGCTGGACAATGATTCACAGGACTCAAACCGTTCGGTGAATGTCTTGGAGAACAGCCCTTCCGTGGCCGCCGCCGCGATCAACGCGTGCCCCGTCGGTCCTTGATATCTGCCCGAGATCATTTTTTCAAATTTATGATAGCCCGGCATGTTGCTGGCTTCATCCAACTTTTGATCGATCGACGAGCGATTCACAATGGAATATCCTCCGGCTTCCATGTTGATGATCATCGTGTCGCAGTAGAACCCTTGTTCCAGCTTCGCAATGCGTTCGACGGCTTCGACATAGGCGGCATTCATGCCGGTCCCCATGATGATGCCGATGTAGTTGTCGAACACACGATCTCCGCGCGCCGCGGCTCCACCAAGCAGAGCGGCGACAGTGTCATTTAACACAACCACTTTGATGTCACTGTCCAGGCCGCGCTCGTCCAGCGCCGCCCGTAAGCTCTCGCCCAGCAGCTCCCCTTCCATCTCCGGCACTTCGACTTCTTTGGTGAAACGCAAAATCCTGCCGTCATGATTGGGCAAGATTTCCACCTCATAAGAAAAGCAAATGCCGACGCGATCGCTTTCACCCAGGACCGGGCGCAAAAACTCCACCATGCTTTCTAAAAACTCTTCTTTTGTGCAGGGCGAGTTGGATCCCGGCATCTCATATTTTTGGAAATGGCTCAGTTTCACCTCACCTTCCTGATTGAAGCCGGCGACAGCGACACGGACATTGGATCCCCCCATATCCATCACAATCACCTTTTCTCCCGTGGGAAGGTCGTTTGGCGGCCCAAGCCAGGTTGGAATCATTTCCATGCCTTCCGGGCCACCCTGGAGCCCTTCTTCCATGGACAAAAGAAACAACCCCATTTCCTTTTGCATATCGATATGGCGGACGCCAAATTGATACTGCTCCAAAAATTGATTCACAAGCTCGCGGTTCATATTTCCCCTCCAACTAAATATTGTGTCAAATTCGGTCGTCGATCGCGCGGGACAACACCGCGTATTTTATGTATTCTATCGCATTCACAGAACAGATCGCAATGAAAGTGATTGTATACAAAAGCGGCACGGACGTTGATTCTCAGCTTGACAGCGCCGCCTGAGTTTAATCTAATACCATATATAATGGACTGAGAAATGAAATCGGCCTGTTTCGAGAGGCATAAAAAAGTCAGGGGCGCGAATATGCAATACAATCTCGCATTGATCGGCTGCGGCAGAGTCGCCGAAAAACATTTGAAAGCGATCCGTCACAACCGGGAGCGGTTGAACCTGGTCGCCGTGGTCGATCTGGACCCCGCAAAGGTGCGCGAAATGCTGGACCGCTTTTTACCCGGTCGGATCCGGGGAGCACATGTTTTCAGCGACATCACAGAGATGATGGAGGAGACGCGCCCGGATATCGCGGCCATCACCACACCCAGCGGCACTCACTATGAGATCGCCAAACAGATGATTCAAAAAGGCGTTCACGTGCTGATCGAAAAACCAATGACGCTCGATATCGACGAGGCGCGAGCGCTCACCGAACTGGCCAAAGAGCACAACGTCCAAATCATCATGGGCCACATTTACCGCTATCTACCACTGACCGACCTGATCCATGCGGATGTCGCCTCCGGTCGACTGGGCAAAGTCTACAGCGGCGATGTCAAGGTGCGTTGGGGACACGGACAAAAGTACTACGACCAGGCCAACTGGCGCGGAACCTGGGCGCACGATGGCGGCGCGCTGATGAATCAGACTGTGCACGCCTGTGACCTGATGTGTTGGCTGATGAACGATTATCCGGCTCAGGTGTCGGGCATGATCGAACGGATGGCTCACCGCATGGAGGCCGAGGACCACGGAGCCGCGATCATGCGCATGGCGTCCGGAGCGGTCTGCATGGTCGAAGGGACGACGAACAATTCGCCCGGCAACAGGGGAGCGACATTCTATATCATCACCGAGAAAGCCGAGATCGAGGCCGGCATCCGCAGGGGTAAGATTCATTTCAAAGTCATCGATCATGAGGGGAAAAAACAAACCCGCAAGTATTATGGCCGACTGTTGAGACAAATCGTCAAAAACGGCGGACCACGCGCGCTCAAGCGCCTGATCAATCCTCATTCAGGCATCTACCACGATCTGATCAACTGTATCGATAACAATGAAACCCCGCGGGCCGACGGGCACAGCGGGGTACAAAGTGTGGAAACGATTTTGGCGATCTATCAATCCGCGGCGCGGAGCGGTCAACCTGTCACATTGCCGTTGAGCGACTTCAAACTGGAAGACATGGATGGCTATTTCGATAACTGTTCGGACAGTCGCGACAAAGTGTGACGATAGTCAAACAAAGTCCGCCGCCAGTTCTCCAGGCAGTCTTTTCCATCGCTCGAAAGCGAATAGACACCGTCATCTTCGTGCAGGTAGCCCTTCTTTTTCATGTTCTTCAAATATCGGTAGGTCGCCGACATGTCCGGAACGCGATCCTCAAAGGTCGCGTACGCGCCAATCCGTTTGCAGACACCGTATCCGTTGTCGGGTTGTTTGACTAAAGAGTGCAAAATTATGGGCTGCATGAACTTTTCCAAATTCACACCCAGACAGGCGCAGCGAATGGTCTCCACGACAGCGTCCTTCACTGTGTCTTCCAGCGAATCGATGCCCTCACCAGTCTCTTTCACCTCTTTGTTTCCGGCAACACTCATTTTCTCACTACCTCGATCAATCTTCTTCAGACAGGACGCGGCTCACCAGAGCCAAGTCTTCCTGTGTGTTCACGCCCAAGCCCTCATATTCTCCTTTGGTGCGAAAAATGCCGATCTTCCCTCCCCGGCGTTGAATCCAGGACGGCACATCGGTCAGATAATACTCATTTTGCGCGTTGTCGGTGCTCAGCTGAGACAGCCCCTCGACCAGAGTTTGGGCATCGAACACATAGACGCCGGCGTTGAGTTCGGTGATCTTTTTTTGTTCCGGCGTGCAATCCCGATCTTCCACGACTTGCTCAAAGGCCCCCGTCTCATCGCGCACGATGCGTCCAAACCCCATATCCTTATCGCTGACGTAAGCCAACATGGTGCAGTCATCGCCTTCTTTAATATGGGCGTCCAACATGCCTTTGTATGTTTCGCGGGTGATCAGCGGCATATCACCGGAGCCAACCATCACCGGACCGTCATAGCCTTCGAGTTCCGGGACCGCCTGCATCACCGCGTGTCCGGTGCCGAGCTGTTCGCGTTGCCAGGCATAGCGGTACTCCGGACCCGCCGCCCGCTCAACCAACTCTCCTTTGTAGCCAATTATGATGACGATATTCTCTTTTTTCAAAAAAGACACTCTGTCCAGGATGCGCAGCAACAGCGGCTGTCCCGCCGCCTCCCGCAACACTTTTGGCATTTGGTGCTGTTCGGAATGAAGCCTCGTCCCCTTGCCCGCGGCCATGATGACCATCTTCGCGTTCGCACTGTCGCTTTTCATAAAAACCTCCGTTTGGATCACGCGTTCACCGATCCGATCTTCGTCGTTCAGTCACGAGTCAAGGTCAGCCGTTCAGCCACAGCCCATGCAACCCGCGCACGAGCCCGCGCACGAATCATCGACCTGCGCCCGCGCCTTGATCGCCTCGATCTGTTCGGGAGAAAATGGAATCAGCAGGTCGTTCAAATTCTCGATGCCGGTGTATTCCACCAATTCATCCATCGACGGATAGCGGCCTTTGACCATCATTTTTCCGTCAACCAGCAGACATGGGAAACCCTCGTCGCCATCCGAACGCAGCAAATCCGCCACCGTCTCATCCTGAATAAACGCTTTGGGGTTGTCGAACAGGTTGTGGCGCTCAAATGGGTAATTCCAATGGACAAACGTGTTTTGCACAAGCGCCATGCGGATCAACACCGGATCGTCCTCTCCGCCGGTCAGACCGTCGGGTGTGGCCATGCCACTTTCGAACAACTGTAATTTTTTGTATGATGCTCCCTCGGGAACCATGTGTTTTTTATCTTGTTCCATCATTCACTCACTCTACCGGGTCCACCGGCCCTTTCAAAAATTCAACCGCACGCGCGATTGACAATCGATTTTGCTTGTTATCCATCAATGTATCAATACTTATTATAGCAATCCTCGGCTTTTGTTGCCCCACTCCGCCTAAACTCGTATAATTCATGAGTAATGAAGTCACGGACGCCTCTTCGGCGTCCATTTCCGGGAGAAATAAAATGGAACGTACATTGGGAACGGTTGTCCGCGGCATCCGCGGACCGATTATCAGCAGTGGAGACGACGTGGCGCAAATCGTCACCGCCTGTCTGCTCAACGCGGCGAAGGCCGAGAACTTCACCATCCGCGATCGGGATATCATCGCGGTCACCGAATCGGTGGTTGCGCGCGCTCAAGGCAACTACGCGACTGTGGACGATATCGCCAACGATGTGAAAGCCAAGACCGGCGGCGGGACCATCGGCCTGGTCTTTCCCATTTTAAGCCGTAACCGATTTTCTATTCTGCTGAAAGGATTCGCGCAGGGCTGCGACAAAGTGGTCATCCAGCTCAGCTACCCGGCCGACGAGGTCGGCAACCATCTGCTGGACGAGACGCTGCTTCATGACCGGGACATCAACCCCTGGATTGACACCTTGAGTGAGCGTCAGTTTCGTGAGGCCTTCGGCTATCCCAAGCATCGTTTTACCGGTATCGACTACGTGGAGTTTTACAATGAGGTCGTGGCCGCCGCCGGCAGCGAATGTGAAATTATTTTTTCCAACAATCCCAAGGCTATCTTGTCTTATGTCGACACCGTGGTCGCCTGCGACGTTCACTCCCGCGAGCGCACCAAGCGTTCTTTGATCGAGTATGGAGCGAAGCGGGTCTTCGGATTGGATGATTTTTTGAACGAACAGAACGAGCGGCATGGCTATAACGTGGAATATGGTCTGTTGGGGTCGAATTTAGCCACCGAGAGTAAGATCAAACTGTTTCCGCGCGACTGTCAGGAGTTGGTCGAGAGGATTCAACTCACGCTGATTGAACAGACCGGAAAAACCGTCGAGGCCATGGTCTACGGCGACGGCGCGTTCAAGGACCCGGTGGGTAAAATCTGGGAGCTCGCCGATCCGGTTGTGGCGCCCGCCTACACAGCCGGGCTGGAAGGCACACCCAATGAAGTCAAACTAAAGTATTTGGCGGACAACATGTTCGCCGATCTGACAAAAGAAGAACAGAAAATCGCGATCGGCAAGGCGATCAGCGAAAAGGGAACCGATTTAAAAGGTGACGTCATCTCGCAGGGCACCACACCGCGCCGCATTCCCGACCTGTTGGGTTCCCTGTGTGATTTGACCTCCGGTAGCGGAGACAAGGGCACGCCCTTCATTTTCATTCAAGGATATTTTGACAACTATGCGAACTGACGTGAACGAAACGGTGACCAAAGGAGCCCGCACCCATATCGCCATCGTCGGCAGACGAAACAGCGGCAAATCGACCCTGATCAACACATTGACCGGTCAGCAGACCGCGTTGGTCTCGCCGGTGCCCGGCACCACCACCGACCCGGTGCGCCACGCCATCGAGCTGGACGCGCTTGGTCCATGCATGTTGATTGACACCGCGGGGTTCGATGACGAGGGCGACCTGGGCGCGCAAAGAGTCGCGCGGACTGCGCGGATGATGGAGCAGACCGATCTTGCGATCCTTGTGCTCTCCCCCGCGCTGGAACCGGACGATCAGCTGAAACCGGAAAGAGAATGGTTGGATCGTTTGAACGAGCGCGACATCCCGTTTTTGGTGCTGATCAACACAGGACTGATCGCCGACAGACAGGTTGTGGACGATCCGCGATCGAGTGACTTCTTCGCCGGCGCGGATTCTTCCGCGGTAAAAAATCTGGTCGATAAATTAGCGTCCGCCAAATTCCCGCCCGCGCTGCCGACAGACGTCCGGGATCCAAAAGTGCGTGGCTTGCTGATCGAGCACCTGCTTCCGCTGCGGCGTCAGGCTCCGCTTCAGGATGACCTGCTGGACGGCTGGATCCGCCGCGGTGATCTCGTCCTGCTGGTCATGCCCCAAGATAAATCCGCGCCGCAGGGGCGACTGATCCTGCCTCAGTCCCAGACAATCCGCGCGCTGGTCGCAGGCGGTTGCGTCACGCTCAGCGTCTCACCGGAACAATTGCCGGTCGCGCTTGAGTCACTCACCCGTCCTCCGGACTTGATCATTGTAGACTCACAGGTACTGGCGCAGATCCGCCCGCTTTGCCCCCCGCAAAGCCGACTCACCACTTTTTCAATTTTGTTCGCCGCGCAAAAAGGCGACATCCGTGTGTTCGCCGAGGGCAGTCGGGCAATCGCCTCGCTGCGTCCGGACGATCGGGTTTTGATCGCCGAATCTTGTTCTCACGCCCCAAAAGAAGAGGACATCGGGCGGGTCAAGATACCCGCCATGCTGCGCAAGCTGGCAGGTGAAACCTTGGAAGTGGATGTCTACACCGGCGTGGACTTTCCCGCCGACCTTTCTGCCTACGCGCTGATCATTCAATGCGGATCATGCATGCAAAACCGCGCGTTCGTCCTCAATCGTCTGCGGCTCGCCAAAGAACAACAGGTGCCAATGACAAACTACGGGGTGGCCATCGCCTACCTTTCAGGTATACTTGACCAAGTCGATTATCTGCCTCCGTATCTCTAACAGAGTGGCGATTATATTCATTCGGCCAATACCGACCAACTAACTAACATCAAACGAATATTCAACCGATTCGGAGAACCGATTCTGCGAAAGGAACATTTGTGTCACAATCGAAATCTTCCTCCCTTAGTTTAAAGATGGGAAATCAGCCGATGGGGAAATTACTCATCGGCATGGCTTTGCCACTGATGGCGTCCATGTTGATTCAGGCATTGTACAACATCGTGGACAGCATGTTTGTCGCGCGTGTCGGCCAAAACGCCCTGAACGCTGTCTCGCTCGCCTTCCCCATCCAAAACATTCTGATCGCGGTCGCTGTCGGAACCGGCGTGGGCGTGAGCACACGCATGTCCCATCAATTAGGCAGTGGTGACGCAAAAGGGGCCGCGCGCACCGCCCAGCATGGCATGCTTTGCGCGACCGCCAGCTGGATTTTATTCGCGATCGGCGGAATGCTGTTTTCAAGACCGTTCATCTCATTGTTCACCGACACTCCCGAGACCATCCAAATGGGCACGGACTACCTGGTCGTCGTCACCACCCTTTCGATCGGGGTCTTCATTCAGATCATGATGGAGCGGTTGCTGCTCGCCACCGGGCGCACCACCCTGACCATGTGGACACAGCTTCTTGGGGCGGTCTTGAACATTATTTTTGATCCGCTGTTGATCTTCGGCATCGGCCCTTTTCCGGAAATGGGCGTGCGCGGCGCGGCGGTCGCGACGGTGTTGGGACAAATCAGTGGAGCGGTTCTGGGGCTTGTTTTGAATCTGACTAAGAACAAAGAAATTTCACTGAGTTTTAAAGGATTTCGCTTCCGTTCTCAGGCGGTTGGCGAGATCTATCACACCGGCTTGCCGCAGATGATCATCATGGCCATCGCCTCCATCATGGTGGGCGGCCTGAACGGGATTTTATCCGGATTCAGCCCACTGGCTGTCAACGTCGTGGGTGTCTACTTTAAGGTCCAAAGTTTCGTCTTGATGCCGGTATTTGGCGTCACCAACGCGATGATCCCGATCATCGCCTATAATTATGGCGCCGGCAAGCGCAGTCGCATGCTCAGGGTGATGAGGCTCTCTTTATCATTGGTCATGTTGGTCATGGTGCTGGGCACGTTGGGTCTCAATTTATTTCCCAGGCAAATTTTGGGTTTGTTCGAGGCGACCGAGGAAATGTACGCCATCGGCGTGCCGGCGTTGCGCATCATCAGTTGGAGTTTCCCGTTGGCCGGTGTGGCGATCACGACCAGCTCGACCTTTCCCCCGCTTGGCAAACCACTCTATGGTTTGGCCGCCTCGTTCACCAGACAGTTGATTGTGTTGCTGCCCTTCGCCCACCTCCTGTCCCACTTGTTTGGTCTGGGCGCCACTTGGTATTCCTTTGTCATCGCTGAAATTGTCAGCGTGTTGATGGTGCTGACATTGTTCCGACTGCTGCACAAAAATCGCATCATGTTGATTCCCGATCAAATCGATGACGAGACAGAGGTTATTTGACAAAATCATTCCCGCAAGAGACGAACAGGCGCCCGGTCGGGCGCCTGTTCTCAATATGGGCAAATCGTATCCGCGATGGTGAATCGCGACGTCTGCTTGATTAAATGGCGGGCCTACCCGCGCCGAGAGGATTTCACAATCACGGAGTCCAGCACCACCGCCGCGACCAGAATCGCACCCTGCACGACCAACCGGGTAAAGGTTTCCGCTCCGATCAGATACATTCCGTTGGTCAAACTTCCCATGACCAGCGAGCCCAGCAACACCCCCCAGATATTGCCTTTTCCTCCGCTCAAACTCGCTCCGCCCAGCACACAGGCGGCGATCGAGTTCATCATGATGCTGTCATCAATTGAGGAGATTGACACACTCTGGATACGTGAAGCCGCGATCAATCCGGCAAACGCGAACACCGCGCCCGAAATGATGAATGCCGTCCACTTCGTGTTTTTCACATTGATTCCGGCGCGTCGAACCGCTTCGGGATTGCTGCCGAGCGCGTACAGATGGACACCGAACTTGGTCTGCGTCAGCACGTATGAAAACACGGCCAGCAAGGCGATCAGAATCAACACGGAAAGGTTCAATCCTCTGTAGGTTCTCATGATTTCCAGCACAAGCACTCCACCGATCAACACGCCCGCCGTCGGCAACACGACGTTGTTCATCAGCCTCACGGACAGATTGTTCTTTTTAGCCTGAGTGTACGATTGAAACATTAAGAGAAACAGTACAGCCACGCCGACAATCAACAACACGTATGACAGAGTGGTCGGTAGATAGGTAACGGTAAAAACCGCCAGCGAGTTTCCCATCAATGAAACTTGATTGTGATCTTTCAAAATCACCAGCAACAGCCCTTCCAGCGCCATTTGGGAACCGAGTGTGATGATGAAGGCGGGGGCTCCGAATTTGGTGACGATCCAGCCTTGTATCACGCCCACCAACATGCCGGTGCCGACACAGGCGACAAAGCCAACGATGAACGGCAGTTCATGTATGACACAGAGGATCGCTCCGATCGAGGCGCTGACCGCGCTGGTCGCCGCGCAGGATAGATCCAGCTCACCGTGCAGCAAGACCATGAACAACCCGATGGACATCACACCCATGTTGACGATTTGCACCGACAAGGTTGTCAGGTTGCGGGCGCTTAGAAATGCCGGATTGATTAAGGTGAATATGATCCATATCACAACGAGGGCAAGCAGGACAGGCATCATGCGAAACGGTCCATTGATCGCCTCCATCAATTTTTGTTTTCTGTTGGTTGTGATTTCGGACTGCCTACTAAGCACAACACTTTCACGTTTTTCTGACATTATGACCTCCAAAGGGCATTGTGTTCGCGGTATCAATCAATGGTTCGAACTCATTTCAATGTATTCGCGACTTCGTCAATCGCCGCCTGCGTGGTGACGCCGGCATCGACGATCTCAGCTTGCATATTTTCTTTTGTGATCATGATCGCGTCGATGTTGATCGTCGGAATTCCGTCTTCCATATACTCATTGTCCGTTGAGCCATTGGCCATTTCTGTTGGGCAGGCGCCGGTCGCCAACCAGGTGGCCGCGACTTTCGCGACTGCTTGAGACTGAGCCTCATAGTTCGGCAACACATCCGCGACCTGCCAGCCTTCCTGGACACGAGCCAGGCCTTCGACCGTCGAGTCGCATCCGCCCAGCAATTTTACCTTATCAATCATGTCCTGTTCGACCAGAACCGAGACAATGCCGGTCATGATGTCATCGTTCATCGTGAAAATCACATCGACTTCGTTTCCGGTCTGAGTCAGCATCTGCTCGGTGACGGGGACCGCCGGGTTGGCGGACCAATCATTTGTATCGGCCTCAAAGACGATTTCTACCTTCCCCTCCTGCTCCCATCTGTCGAACGCGGCGTGGTAGGTCGCCTTCAACTGATCATAAAACAAGAATCCTTGAGCGCCCCAGATGTTCGCGACTTTGACCGGCTCGGTGGCGTTGGCCAAAATCTCGTTTTCCATATAGTCGATATATTGTTCAGCGATCGACGGGAACGGCATCGAGACCATCATCTGAACATCACCGCCAAATGGAGTGTGAGCCAGAGAGCAAAATGGAACCTCTTCGCTGTTCAACAATTGCAAGGCTCCCGCCGCGCTGTACTCGTCAGCCGGCATATAGATCATGAAGTCGCAACCCGAAGAAATGGCACCTTCGATCTGTTGCAATTGTTTTTGATTGTCGCCGAGCGGATCAAGAACTTTGAGCTCCATGTTCGGCGCGTAGACAGCCAGCCACTTTTCAACGAACGGGACGTCGAAGGAGAGGCAACGTGCGATTCGACTGTCAGTGATTGACATGTAGACAGTTCCCTCTCTGTCATAGATCACATCTCCTTCAGCCGAACCGGCGTCAGCCGCCGGCGGTGTTGTGACTGACACATTTTCCTCACCGTTTGACTTCGCTCCTCCACAGCCGACCAGCGACAGGGCGATCACCAAGATCATGCCAATTAGCGTCGTTAACATCTTCGTTTGTTTTTTCATCATTCTTTCCTCCATAATTACCGAATTGTGATTATTTAATGCCGGTTATATGCGCGACTAAATCGTCGCGGTCAAATGTTTTACCTTTCAACTCTGCCGCGATCTCGCCGATCCTCAGCACGATGACACGGTCCGCCGATCTGACCACTTCGTCTAAATCCTGTGAGACCACGACCACCGCGTGTCCGGATTCTTTTAACTCATGGGTCAGCTTGGAAACCTGCTTGCGCTGGATCACGCCCAGGGCCGCGGTCGGTTCGTCCATCAGAATCACTTTGGACGGAAGCAACATCGCTTTCGCGATCGCGACCGCCTGGCGCTGACCACCTGAACGTGTGCCGACAGGAGCCTGAGGATTTGGCACATTTGAGCCGATATCCTCGAATAAATCTCTACCTCTTCGCTCCATCGATTGGTGATTGAGTCTGAACTGTCTGGTCAATTCATTGCCCAGGAAAATATTTTGAAAGGCGTTCAACTCGTTGCACAGCGACAGATCCTGATAGACGGTGAAGATCCCCAGCTGCTGCGCCTGTTTCGGCGTTTTGATCAGAGTGGGTGTCCCTTCGAACTCAATCACACTGCCCGCGTTTGGCATGACCGCGCCGGATAAAACGTTGATGATGGTGGATTTTCCCGCTCCGTTATCTCCAACGATAAATAATATTTCACCGCGCCGGATGCTCAAATCCACCTGGTTCAGCGCACGCACTCCACCGTAGTCTTTCGTCAGGCCGGTGATTTCAATGATCGCGTCATTTTTAGTCATGATCCCACTTCCACTTCATCCTTCTGATCGCGGTCGATCGTCGATTCCGCTTCCAACATCGTGTTTGAACCGGTGATCTCTTTCACCACCCGCTCGGTTGTGATTTCCGCCCGATCGATCTCCGCCACCTTTTCACCAAGTCGAAACACCACGACCCGGTCACAAACCGGAAAGACCTCCGCGAGGTCATGTGACACGACGACAACTCCAATATTCCGTTTTCTGAGGCTTAAAATCAGTTTTGTGACCTGCTGGCGCTGCATCAGTCCAAGATTCGCCAATGGTTCATCGAGCAATACAATATCGGGGTTGCCGAGCATGGCACGTGCAATAGCAACCGCCTGCCTCTGACCACCGGAAAGCTCATCCACCTTGGTTCGAACGCTTTTGATCTCGATTCCCAATTCATCCATGCACTCCTGCGCAACTCGTTCCATTTCAGCTTCGGCGAGCCGCCCGCCTTTGGTCAGCTCCCGACCAAGAAACAGATTTTGAACGATGTCCAGATTGTCGCAAAGCGCCAAATCCTGATAGACGGTCTGGACACCGAGCTCGACCGAATCCAGCGTATTGGATATTCGCACCGGCTTGCCGGCGAACGCGATCTCACCCGTCTCCGGGATGTTGACACCCGATATCACTTTTAAGAAAGTAGACTTTCCCGCGCCGTTATCGCCCACCAGCACGATGACCTCTCCTCTGTAGATATCCATATCCACATCAATCAAAGCGTGGACGCCGCCAAAGTATTTCGATATGCCTTTTAAGGACATCAGAGGACCTTCGCTTGGCTTTACCAATTGAACATTTGTCTTCTCCAAAACACGGCCTCCTTTAACCATTTCACGTGTGTGCCCCGCCGTTCAGTCACGTTCTGATTTCGGAATGGTGACAAATTTCTCTTCACCAAACAACACCTTCATATCGATGTCCGCGCTGGGATAACCCGCGATCAGCACCGCTTGAGCATGAATGCCCACATCACCGGTCTGCACAACCGCCTTGCAGCGATCCCGCAATTCATAATATTCGGGCGCGTAGTTAATGGCGCGCACTTTCTCTTTGCCAAACAATTCACACAGCATCGCGTAATCTTTCGGATTGACGTCTTCCATGTCCTCGGTCACTATCGCGCCCTCAAAATCTCCGGCTTCGGCCAGCGTGCGACAGATGTCCTCTAGTGTCGGCGATCCGGTCACAACCTCCAAATCCAGGTGTTCAACATCATCGGCCAATGGGTAGAGGGCCTTCGAGCATGTCCCACTTCCGGAATCCGCGATAAACAACATCTCGCCGTGACGGATGCTCGCCACGATTGCCGCCAATCGTTCGTTCAGGATCCTTCGTTTCATTTGATTGAGTTTCCTTTCTCTTTCAGCTTGCGCAAAAAAACGCCTCCATCCAGACAGATGGAAGCGTTCATGACTTTCATTCTCCTCAAACAGGCAAGCGATCTTGACTCGCCCTTTCAGCTAAATTGTATTTGCAGAATAACAAGCGGGGCAGGTAAAGTCAACACTTAAATTTAGTTTTATTAAAAGCTCCAAAATATCGGTCGGCTTTTTGTGCGATTCGACAAGGCGGGGCCGTTGATTCAATAAAACGTGCCGGGATCGACCATCGGGCGAATGGTCTTTCGCGAAATCAAGACACGCACGCAGGTCCCCTTGTCGCGCTTGGTCGTGGTACTCATCTCGCCTTCCATATCAGTGACGATATTTTGAATGATCGACGTGCCGGTTCCCCGATCCGTTCCGCTCCCTCCGGCGGAGGGCATACCGATTCCATTGTCGGAGACGATCAAAACAACCTCCGATCCTCTGTTGATCAGGCTGATACGGATTTCATCCGTGGGTCGTTCGATTGGAAAGGCATGCTTGCAGGCGTTGCTGACCAGCTCGTTGGTCACAAGAGACAAAGAGATGGCGTCATTGTAGGGCAAGGTCGTCTCGTCCAGTTCCAGATTGATTTTGATACCAAAGCTTTCATATAAAGAGACAATTGAATGAACCAAATGGCGCATGTTTACGACATTTCGACCGTACCAGTCTCTACTCAACAGCTCATGTACCGTCGCGATGCACTTGATTTGATTCATCGCCGATTCCAAAACCTCATTGTTGTAGGCGATATCTTGCGGGCACCCGGTTTCATCGGCGGTTTGACCGACCGTCTTTAGATACAATAAATTATGCACCATCTGTAAATTATTCTTAATGCGATGATGGGTCTCTTGCAACAGCACCGAATTGCCCAACAACCGCGAGGTCTCCACCGCGATCGCGATCTCTCGCGCAAACATCGCAATATAGACCGACTGTTGAGAGCTGATCACCGTGTGCCGCTCAAACATCAACTGGATCAGGGCGCGCTTGTTCCCTTTCATCCGCACCGCGGAGAAAACCACACTGCGTTCCCGCGGATTTGAACCAAACAGACGATGGAATTTCGCCTGTCCATGGTGTAAAGACACCTCTGCCTCGATGCTCAACAGTTCCACCAGATCGCTATTTGAGATGAGCGTGGCGTTCGCGCGCGCTTCGTTTCCTGTGAAGCTGTCGATCACGCTCCGCCGTTCGTCATCGAGCAAATAGATGACGCAGCCGGCCGCCGACAGCGCCAGGACCAGGTCTTTCGCTATGTGTTCGAAAACCCGTCTGAGCTCTCCTTCGGTCTGTTTGATCTTGCTGATATTGGTGATCGCGTTCAACACCGCCAGATTCTCTTCGTCCCCACCGTCCATCAAGGATTTCCAACCGGATAGCAGGTATCCAATCTCCTGTGGATTGTGTCTCACCTCAGCGATGCTGAAAGTTCCTTTGATCGTGCCGGAGTCGAGCACCGAAATGCGATCCCCAAATTCGAGTCCCTCCTCATAGTTTGAAGTCAAGTAGATAATCGACGCGCCGTTTTCGATCAACCAGTCCAGCGCCTTGGGAATCATCGAGCGTCCATCCGGAGTCAGGTTGTTGGTCGCCTCATGAAAGACGACGACCTTGGGTCGATCACAGCAGATGCGCAACAATTCGATTCCCTTTCGCTCGTCGATGGACATCTTGTTGATCGGCTTGGTCAGGTCAATGTGGATACCGACTTCGTCCATCAGTTCGAGAGAACGTCGCAGCGCGGCGTTGCGGACAAACAAACCGGGCCTCAGATGAGCGATGGTTATGTTTTGAGCAACCGAAATAGCGGGAAAGACGATGGAGTCGACCCCAAACAAAGGAATGCGAATCTCTTCTTTATTTTTATGGTTCCAGGGCAGTCCATTAATTTCAAAGAAACCGCTAACCCGGCTGACTTCGCCGGTGAATAGATCACATAGATTCATGTGGTTGTAGGGATGGGTGCTCAAAATCACATGCACTTCACCTTCGAGCAAATCAAAGTTCACGTTGGACAGCCGTCTGCCATCCAAACCGAAGGTACATAGATCTCTCATCGACACCGGTTTCATTTTAACAGCTCGCCCTTGCGCAATATTTCTGAAGCGACAACAAATAGTTTTTGATTGCTGTTGCGACTTTTTCTCTGCATGAAGCGCATGGCTTCCTCATCTCCGATCGCGAACTGAGCCATTAACAAAGCTTTGGCGCGCTCAATGACTTTGCGTTCCGCCAATTTCGCTGTGGCCAGGTCACGGGCGGTCTCCGCCTCGCGCCTGGCTCGCTGCGCCTCAAAGCGCTCTTTGTTGCGCGCTTCGGCGATCGACAGCGCGGACGCGATCTCAAATTGATCCACCGGTTTGTGTAAAAAACCGAAGATGCCGCTCTTTGTCACTCGGTTGACGACGTTTTCATCTTTGTATCCGGTGATCACGATCGCCGGAATATCCTGTTCTTTCTGCACCGCCTCGATCACACTGAAGCCATCCATATCGGGCAGATTGATGTCGACCATCATCACGTCCGGCTTGACAGTCAAAATCTGTTTGACAGCGCTGGCTCCGTTGGCGGATGTGCCGACAACAACATATCCCGCCTCCGAAACCATTTTTTCAAAACCGAGCAACACGATCGGTTCGTCTTCAACAATAAAAACGTTCATTTCACCTCGATCCGTCCACGCGACAATCAGGCAAAAAATCCTTTGACTAAATTCGCCAGTTCCAGCGGGGTTTCAGAAGGAATCTCGTGCCCCACATCGGTCATGTGGACAAACTGTATCTGTGGCCAAAACTCTTTGATCTCACTTTGATATTCCCAGGTGAAAATGGGATCATCTTCACCCCAAATCACCATGGTCGGCGCCTTGATGAATTGTACAAAATTACGATTGTCGGTGATGGACATCGCCCTCCAGGCGGCCGCCAGGCCATCGCCGCTCAGCTTTCGCGCGGACTCCGTCAGACCCGCCGGGAAATCAGCGTCATGACAACGCTCCGGGAATGGCAGCAGATAGTCTTGAATCTCCCTGTCCGTCCGATTTTCGATGTCCAGTGATTCAAATTCCGCCAATATTTCTTTCAATGAGGCAGGCGTCTCACGCATCCTCAACATCGTGGCGGCGAGCATCAGCTTGGTGACCCGGTCCGACCGGTAGTACGCCAGCGTCTGGGCGATCATGCTGCCCATGGAATGGCCGATGACATAGGTCGAATCAATTGCCATGGCATCCATGAAAGCAAGGATGTCTTCCGCGTGATGTGACATTGAATAGATATATTGTTTGGGTTTGGAGGATTCGCCAAATCCTCGCAGATCAATCGCGTAAATATGATAATCATTTATGAGCGCCTCGATCAGAGATTTCCAAATCCGACTGGAATCCGAATGACCATGGATCATTAATAAAACAGGTCGTCCGATATCTCCAAATTCCAGATAGCCCATATCGATGCCGGTGTTTAAGCTGATTTTTTTTGTGTGTTCAATCCAGTCTCCATGTGATGGAACTGCTTTCAGCACAATGCTCATTTTTAAAACCTCCAATTTTAAGCCGTTCGGCGCATAGACCGACCGGGCGTTTGGTCGTAATGATCAATCGCTGAAAATTGAGGATACACTTCGAGTTTATTCAGATCGGACAGTTTTGTCAATGGTTATTATAAGTTGTTTGTATACTTGTTTGACAGAATCGATTAAATTGGTAGAATTGCCACACCGTCAAAAACCTTTCGCAAGAAATAGACAGACGCCTGACAGGCGTCTGTCGAAGATTGATCTCAATTACGGTTCATATTTTTTTTAGAATTTCAAATTTAGAATTTCAAATCACCCTGGTCAACCATACACGTCGGCGACACATTCGCGCACCAAATCAGTCCACTTGCGAAATCGCCCCGGATCATTTTGGATGGTGTGCGTGTCTTTCAAAATCATCTCAAACGGTGTTCCTTTTCCGTCTCGCAACAGTTTGGTGGTATATTCGCGCATGAACGGCTCATTCCACTCATTGGTCACAAATGATGGATTGGGTTTGCAGGAGAAGACCGCCTTCATGCCGATCTGGTCACGCATCGAGGCGACGTCCGACCATGGACCGACCGAGATTCTGCGGATGTTCTTGATGCTCAGGACATCATCGAGCTTGTGTTCAAGATTGTCGCAGCACCCGTACGACGACAAGCCAAATCGCTCCAACAGTCTGCGCTCATAGGTGATGGCGAACTCCCGGGTCATCTCAGGGGACACCGAGACGAATTCTTGTGATTCGGCGAACGCCCACAGGTTCTTGAATGATTTGGCGCCCTGATCGTCCACCGGCAAGTCATTGGTATAGCCATAACCGCCCGAACCATTGTATTGGCAGCCATTGTTCATATCCAGCAGACCCATGTCCATCTGCTGTTGATACAGACCCCAGTAGCCCTCTTCCAAAATGCCAAGCAGTTTGTGCATCTCATCCGGATAATCGTAAAGGTCAAACAAAGCCTCTTCGTAGCCACGGATCTTAGTGTAAAGCTCAATCCAGAAAAAAGGAATGAAAGTGGTGCCGGTCCAGTTGACGTCCAAAATGTCTCCGAGCAGCTCTTGATGTAGGGCCAGTTTCGCCTCGGATCCTTCCTCATCGTAGATCACCTGAGGGGCGATCAGTTTTGACATCTGCTCCTCATCTTCCATATCGGTGATCAGCGGCGCGAAATGGGCGGCGGTCTCGTCAAAGACAAATCCTTTTTCCCATACAGGTGGAATGGAGGAGATCGTGGGCACGATCACGCCTTCGTTGGTAAACGCGTTGTGCGCTTTTTGCCCTTCCATCCGCCAGCCGGTGTCAGAGATCAGCTTTAGACAGTCCCAGCGCATTTCGGTCGGCACGTCATCGTTGATGGTCTCCGCGCGGAAGATTCTGGCTCTCAATGTCCATTCGATCTCTCTGGCGATCGGATCTTCGCACAAAAGCGAATCGCTCGGCAAAATTTCCCGCCAGGCACCTTCCGGGGAGGCCATAATCACCGGTTGATCTGTTTTTAAATCATTGTGGTCGTACCACAATTTGCGCCGTTCTTCCATAATCGGCTGATTGGCGAGTTCGGCCAATTGCTTCGCCAATTCGCGAATTATCGATCGTTCCTTATCTGTAATCATAACGCTAACCTTTCTGAAATCATTCTGATCGCCGCCCAATCACTTACATTATCATGCTAACCTTTTGTCGGAAGAAATAGCACAATCCGGATTGCTAAGTTTATCATTAATTTTGCTATTTATGATAAAGTGAAAACTCTCTAAAGTGCGTAGGTTTAGCCACGATCGATCATCAATCATTCTTGCATCCATGATTCTTGCGGTATAAAATTGAATCAAGAATCGATCTGAGCGAGATTGGAGATAGGCGAATGAAACGCGTGTTGTATGACACTGAAGTATATGATCACTCTTACGCATTTGAGTTTACTCCGTCTGAACTGGCCAAAAATCTCTATTATTATCCAACGGCTTGCGGACATTATTATTGCACCGCGAATTATCATAAAAAGCGTGACTATTATCCGCCCTTGTTGCTGATCTATGTAATCTATGGTGATTTTTTTCTTTCATATCGGGCGAATACATATTTTGTGGGCAAGGGTGAAGCCTTTTTAATCGATTGTCGAGAGCCACATTATTACCACGCCGGTGAAAAACTTGAATTTTTATATTGTCATTTTGACGGCTCGGACTCTCATAAGCTATGTGAGCATATTATGGCCAATCAGGGGGTTGTGTATAGTGGCGAAAAAGCGCGGGAAATTGGCTCTTTACTTTACACTTTTGTTGATCATCATAGAAAAGGTGAGTACATGGACGCGCCCGCTCAATCATTGTTTATCTACCGGTTGATGACCGCCGCGATGTCAAGAAGTATCAACAAGGCTCCCGACGAGGACCCGATTGAAATCACAGTCAAATATATCCGTGAAAATGTGGGTCAAGCGATCTCACTTGACCAACTGGCCAGTATGGCCTGCCTAAGCAAATATCATTTTTCGCGACTATTCAAAAAGGAAACCGGCTATTCACCGATGGAGTTTGTCATCGGCACACGGTTGGACCGTGCGAAGATCCTGTTGAGGATCTCAAATAAAACGGTCTCTGAAATCGCCGGTGAAGTGGGTTACGAAAACCCGGGCAGCTTTATTAATCTGTTTTCAAAAAAGGTGGGCCAGTCGCCCAACACGTTTCGCAAAAGCTGACCGACCTTCGCTCGATTTAGAACCCAAGCGAAGATCGGTCCGGCTGACTCATCGCGCGGTCTCGTTCACGACATTGATCGGCTCGCCTTGCGCATACGCGGCCGCGTTCTCCACAACGATCCGGATCAGGCGCTCCCTCGCCTCTTTTGGCGCCCACGCGATATGAGGCGTGATCAAACAGTTCTTCGCCTTCAGCAACGGATTGTCCTTACGAATCGGCTCAACATTCACCACGTCTGTCGCGTAGTAACTGATCTTTTCGTTGTCGAGCGCTTCCGCCATATCCGCCTCGCTGACGATTGGGCCACGGGCGGTGTTGATAATGATCGCCCCGTCTTTCATCTTCTGTATGGTTTCTCGACGAATCAGATTCTCGGTTTGTGGCGTCAAAGGCGTGTGCAGGGTGATCACGTCCGAGCGCTCGAATAGTTCATCCAGTTCGACCTGTTCAGCGTTCGCGGCCTCAATCGGCCGGCGCGCGTGGAAAATCACATTCATGCCCATGGCCGCCGCGATCGTTGCGACAGATTGTCCGATTCTGCCGAACCCGACAATTCCCAGTGTTTTTCCGCTCAGTTCGATCAACGGATAGTCCCAAAAACTAAAGTCCTCACAGCTTGACCAGCGAGACCGTCGCACCTCCTGTGAATGGTGACCGACATGGTGGCAGATCTCCAACAACAGCGCGAACACATATTGCGCCACCGAAGGCGTGGAATAAGCCGGAACATTCGTCACCACGATCCCTCTTTTGGAAGCCGCCTCCAGATCGATATTATTGTATCCGGTGGCCAGCACACCGATATATTTAAGTTCGGGACAGGCGTCCATCACATCCGCGTCCATTAAAACCTTGCTGGTCAGAATCAGCGAGGCTCCCGCGATTCGTTCACGAACCAATTCCGGCGGCGTGCGATCATATACCGACACTTCGCCCAACTCATTCAATCCGTCCCATGACAAGTCACCCGGGTTGATCGTGTACCCATCCAATATCACAATTTTCTTCATATTTTTCTCTCCTTTTGTCTACTCAGTTGATTTCCAATGATGAACAGGCTGTCCACCATAAACACAGCGGTGGCGATGGCGCCGGATATGACGATGGTCTCATTCAGATAGAACATCGATTCAATTTGATTATTGTGTAACAGAGCGAAGACTGATCGATAGATCGAGGTGCCCGGCACAAATAAATACAAAGCGGGGATCAAAAACACGGTGGCCGGCATTTTAAGCAGTCTGGCGAACAGCTGCGCGCACAACGTGATTGTCGCCGCGGCGCAAAAAGTCGCCAACGCCAATGATCCGGCTTCTTTCAGCAACAAATAAAACAGTCGGCTCAGCGCTCCGATCAGCGCCGAATAGGGCAAAGATCGACGTGGCGCGTCCAGCACCACACCAAAGACACCGACCGACACCGCAGCGACAAGGATCTGAGTCAGATACTCCATCCAATCACCCCCCGCACCAATAATAGCCCGCTGGCTGTGCCCAACGCGATGAACACAGCGATCAGAATGGACTCAAGCAACTTCGCCAAGCCCGACGCGTAGTCGCCGCGAAAGATGTCGCGTATCGCGTTTGTCAAGGATATGCCCGGTATCATCGGAACGATGCAGCTAATGATCAAAATATCGGTCTGCACCGCGAACGGCAAGGCGATTGTCGCCAGATTCGCCAACATCGCCGCCGTCGCGCAACAAAGGTAGTTGAACAACAGATTCGGGGTCGAAAACCGCCTGCCAAAGTGAAGAATCAACACGATGATCGCCGAGATGGGCTGATTCACCAGCAGATCAGTCATTGTCCCTTTCAATAGCAACAACATTAAGTTGATGAAGAAAAAGATGGCCAGATTCTTTTGCGCGGTGGAATACTCGCTGTCTTTCAACGACGCCAGCTTTTCGTAAGCTTCTTCAATCGTAATGGTCTTTTTTGTGATGCAGCGGGAAATATTGTTCACACGGTTGATGCGATGTAGATTCAGGGAGCGGTCTTCAATCCTGCGAATATAGGTGGTCGGCGGACCGTCCGGTTCCTCCACGCTCAGGTAAAAACTGGTCGTCTGCGCGACGACATTGCCGGTGACGAAGTCGGACGCGCTCAAAATATGTTGAACCGTATCTTCGACACGGTACGCTTCGGCATTGCTGCGAATCAAAATCTCTCCCGCCAACAAAGCGCTTTGAAGATAGAGGTCGCGCGTCTGATCCGATGCACGGGGGGTCACTTGCTCCATCTTTCAACCGTTTCTTTCAAAATTTCCACGTCGCGGCGTAGGATATCGTACGGATCATCCATCACCTCACGCAGCGGCCAAACGTCATAGTAATTTTCCAGCAAAATATATCCGCGGTAGTCATGTCTGTCGAGCCAAGCCATCGTCTCGACAAATCCGGAGTCACCTTCACCCAGCAAGCTGCCACTCAGATGGCCGGCACCGTCTTTGACATGCAATTGGTCGCACATCAAAGGGTACAGCTTCGTCAGAATTTCAACCTCGTCCCAGCCGTGATTCAAATAATAGTTTTGGCTGTCAAAATATAGATAAAAGTTGTCGCTCCCCACCCGTTCATACAGTTCTTCAAAGTCTTCAGAAGATAGAATGTTTTCCGAAGCGACCGACAGATCCTGTTCGCCGGCTTCCCGACATAGGTGGCGCAGCGCCGCGGCGGCCCGCTCCATCTCCTCTTCATTTGTGATGGCGCTCGCGCCAAAGGCCGGAACCTGAATGATTGACGCGCCCAAAGCCTTCGCCGTTGAGGGTGCTTTGGCGAGTAGCCGCCACACCGTCTCATAATGTTCGCTGCCCAACGAAGCGTGCATCGGGATGTTGTCAAAATCATTCAACGCGACGGCGACATATTCTATTCCCCAGCGTTGTTGCTCATCCAGATAGATATTCTGCATCGTGGCCCGGGTCAGTGGATAGTCATTTTCTTTCAGACCAAGGCGCAAGGACAAAGCCTGCAGTCCCACATCGTGCGCGATTCGAGTCGCGTATTGGCCATTTCCCGGAAGCGCCCAGTCACATGCGCCTAATTTCACTCGTGCCATTCTCTTCCTCCGTTCGTTTCGCGAATCATATATTAAATGTTCTTTGATCTGTGCCATATTGATTTTATCATGATCTCTATCTGTTTTACGCTCATTCGTTCTTCCTGATTGAATAAGGAGTAGATAGGATAATTGATCGGTCCATTTATAAAACTCAAAAAACAATAAACCAGATAACCGAAACAGAACCATAAAAAGATCGCACCCACGGTAAGAGTGCGATCTTTTTGTAATAAATGGAGGGAATGTCAATTGCGAAATCTATCAATTGACGATCAGTTAACTTATTTCAAGCTGGCTCGGTAATCATCAAGATTGTCAATCGAGATCAGTGAGGCTCCGGTGTCGACAACACCATCGATCGTGTCACCACGGACAACATTCGCCATCTCGATCACAGCGGTTTTTCCCATGTCATAAGGATTGATTGAAATGGTGGCACTGATTTCACCCGCCTCGATTGGATCCAAAATGAATTCATTTCCGCCAAAGCCGATAAACACAATGTCTTCATGACCGGCTTGAGCAGCGGCACGTTGCGCGCCCTGCGCCATTTCATCGTTACAGCAAAGGACCGCGCCAATCTTGTCTCCGTATTTTTGCAGGAAATCCTCCATGACCGACATTGCGATATCTGCCTGAGAATCACCCGGTTTCACATCCAATACTTCAATCCCATTTGCTTCCAGAGGTGCTTTGAATCCTGCTTCTCTTTGATCATGCGTGGTATCGCCCAAGCGTCCGCGGATAATCACAGCTCCCTTGCCCTCCTCGATCAGCTCAGCCGCATATTCTCCACCGAGCATAGCCGCGGGCTCATTTCCGGGACCAAAGAAAGCTGTTTTGTTTTCGAAAGGAGCATCTGTGTCAATGAAATAGACAGCAATGCCTTTGTCCACCGCACTTTGTAACGCGGTTCCAACAGAGTCAGGCTGGTTCGGAGCGACACAAAGCGCGTCGACACCTTGCAAGATCATATCTTCGATCATCGAAACCTGTCCGCTGATGTCACTTTCGGACGGAGGTCCGACAACTTTAACTGTCACACCGGCCTCTTCCGCTCCGGCCTGTAAACCTTTTTCAACATACTGCCAAAATTCGCTCGCCAGTGTTTTCAACACCACGCCGATCACGATATCATCGTCAGCTCCGGCACTGTCCTGTTCAGTTGTTTGCTCAACACTTTGGTCAGCGTCCGAATCGGAAGCCGAGTCGCCTCCACAGGCAGCTGCCATTAGGCCTAAAGTCGCCGCCAATAACACAGCTACTGTACGTTTTAGTATTTTTTTCATGATTTTCTCCTCATCTTAGAAAAATGTGCGTCAAAATAAAACAATGTCACCGATTTCATACAATGTTGCGATGTAGTAAGTCGCATGTTTTCGACAATGCTTCCAGTGTGTCCATTGTGTAATCTTCGTGTTCAACACTCAGCACACCGTCGTATCCGATCATCTTTAAGGTCACGAAAAACTCCCTCCACCACCGTTCATCGTGTCCATAGCTCGGAATGGAAAAATTCCAACCTCTGCTTGCGAACTCATGTACATGCTTGCCATCCAACACTGTATTCAACTCAGCTGGTTTCTCAATGCGCACATCTTTGATATGCACGTGATAAACCGCGTCTTTCAACTCCCGCGCCACCGACAGCGGGTCAGCTCCCATCCAGAACAAATGACTTGGATCCAGGTTGAAGCCGACTGTATCTCCGCATGCGTTTCGCAGCCGATAGAAATTTTCAACGTTATGTACCAATTGCGCTCCATGAGGCTCCAAAGCAAGTTTGGTCACGCCATGATGATTGGCGACTGTCACGATTTCTTTCCAGTAAGGGAGCGCCACCTCTTCCCATTGATATTTCAAAATGGTCAATGTCTCGGGAGGCCAACTGGTGACAATCCAGTTCGGGAATTCATCATTCGGACCGCCCGCAGGCAAACCGGACATCATCACGACTGTGTCCAAGCCGAAATATTCGCTGAGTTGGAATGTTTTTCTTGTAACCTCGTCTTCGCGTTTTCCCCAATCGCCCGGAGCCAACGGGTTTCCGGAACAATTAAACGCGGAGATGGAAATATCATAGTGGTTCAACATCCGTTTCATCTCGGAACGTTTTGTTTCGCTTTCCAGCAAACCGTCCAGATCGACATGAGGAGCGGATGACCAATTGCCACAGCCTAATTCTATTTGTTCCACGCCGAGCTCATTGCAGGTCTGAAGTAGTTTTTCAAAACCTTGATCGGCAAGACAATCTGTAACCAATCCAATTTTCACGCCTGTTCCCCTTTATTCCACATTGATCCAACGACCGGTTTCCGCAGAATCTAAAACCGCGTCGATCACCATGTTAATCTTGCAGCCAAATTCAAAATCAATATCACTTTCTGTCTGCTCCGCGATATTCTTCAGAATGTGATATACCTCGATTGTCTTTTGGTCCGCGTAGCCCAGGCCAATACCCGCGCCGCTAAAGAAATGACTGAACTCGCCGTGACCCGGCGCGATCAAAACCGTCTTAAATCCTTGTTCTTGCGGTGAATCGTCCATCCGGTAAATCTGCACTTCGTTTTGACGTTCTTGGGTAAATAAAATACAGCCACGTGTCAATTGAATCTCATAAGTCAAAGACATTTTACGGCCACAACCCAATCGATTGGAAAAAATCGTTCCGATTGCGCCGTTTTCATATTCGAACATAAACTGCACAACATCATCATTTTCCACCGGCAGCATTTTCGACTCATCTTTTGGGTCTGGTCTTTCCGGCACAACGATTTTAGTCATGCCATTGACCTTGGTAATGTCTCCAACAAGGTATTGCGACAAACTTATCGTATGTGAGGCCAAATCTCCAAGCGCCCCGGAAGCCGACGCGCTTTTATAAAAACGCCATTCATGTTTGGTATCATCACTTGCGTAATAATCCTGATCATAGCTGCCACGGAAGTTGACGACCTCTCCCAATTCACCGGAATCAATTAAACGTTTGACATACTCTTGGATCGGGTTTTGAATATAGTTGAACCCCACAGCCGAGATCACATTGGCTTTTTTGATCGCCTCCGTCACCCGCTTCGCCTCGTCAGCGTCCAGTGCCAATGGCTTTTCACATAAGATATGTTTGCCATTTTGCGCCGCAGCGACCGAAATCGGCGCGTGCATGCTATTTGGTGTTGTTATGTCGACAAGATCCACATTCGGATCTGTCACCACATCTTCCCAGTTTGTGGTCCAGCGCTTGAATCCAAAGATTTGAGCGGTTTGTCTGGCAGCTTCCTCACTCACATCCGCCACAATCTCCAAACTTGGCACAATGTCCGAACCAAAGACCGGACGAACATTGTTATAAGCGGTCGCGTGTGTTCTACCCATAAAGCCGGCTCCAACCAACCCGACACCAATTGTTTTCATATTCACATTCCTCCTTTCGTGCTCGTGAAAATAATATTTTAGATTCATTAATATCGAACACTCTCGTATTTCGACGAAAACCGCTTCAAAATATTGATTTATTTCACGAAAATCGAATTATTTTGTACAATCCAAACAAGTTCATCATTTAAGTGCTCGTGCAACTATGGCAAATTATAGGTGAATATAATTTAGAATGTCAACCTTATTTGAAAAAAGAATAAAATTTTGTGCATAAAACACAAAACCAGCTCGCTAAAATATACGAACTGGTCAAGAATCGTGCGATAAACGCTTTTTATAGTTTGGCTGTCTGTGCCGGCTACCAATCATTCCGTTGCTTAAAATGGCTTGGAACATACCGAGGCTCAAACATATCAATATTTTCGTCAATACCGATGTTGATTGGTAAATAAGTGTGCTCTGAAACCGGTCCACTATTGTTGAAAATTTTATTGAAGAGAGCTTGGATCACGGCGTAACCTTGTTCATGAGGAGAAAGGTCAAGTGAAAAGTCAATCAGACCGTTTTTCACATACGGTACCACCTCAGGAGTGACATTATAGGCCACAAATCGGATTTCATCTTTATTTTTATGCTCTTCAACTGCCCGCGCGATCATCTCAGAGCAACCGGCAGTATTGAAAATACCATTCAAATTAGGATAAGTATCCAGAAT
>CAZAPS010000009.1:0-53245 GCA_964487355.1 uncultured Oscillospiraceae bacterium | reverse complement strand
GCAAATTCGAGATTTCGGACAATCAAAGAGGAACAACACAAAGCCGCTCAAACATAGTGTTCAAGCGGCTTTTCCACTGGAGCCCTCAACCGGAGTTGAACCGGTGACCTCATCCTTACCAAGGATGCGCTCTACCAACTGAGCTATGAGGGCAGGTTGTAATGAATGGAGCGGGTGAAGGGAATCGAACCCTCGTGGTCAGCTTGGGAAGCTGAAGTTCTACCATTGAACTACACCCGCGAGGAGTCCTCGCACATCGCGCAGAAACGATTATAACGGAGCAAAAATAAAAATGCAACAGCTAAGGGATCCGTCCCCGGTTATCCGTGGATTGCCTTCCATTCGCTGTCCAGGACGGCGTAAATATACATGTCGCGCCAGCCACCATCGCGAAACACATGCTCCCGCATTTGCCCCTCACGTTTAAATCCTAATTTTTCGAAAAGACGAACCGACGGCTCGTTACCTTCGATAATTCGGGCGAAGACACGATGTAGCCCCATTTGGTTGAAGCAGTAGTCGATCAACAGCCGCAACGCCTCGGGCGCGTAACCCTTTCCACGCTCTTTCAAGTCAGAAATACCGATGCCGATCTCGGTATGTCGATTAGACCAGCTGACTCCATCAAGGTTGATCAGTCCCTTTACCTGGTTGGTTACGTGATGGACGATGGAAAACAAAAAATATGTATTCTCGTTATGCCATTCTTTGAGCATCTCACCCAACTGAGCTTCAGAATACGGCCGAACCAGAGTTGGAAGATAAAATTGCAAGACATCAAGTTCGTCAAACAAAGGAGAGACATAGGGAATATCCGATTCCTCGAACATCCTCAGCTTCAGTCGCTCGCCTTGCAGCGGCCGGGATACGGGGAGCTTGTTGAATGAGTTTTCTTTATTCGAAAGCATGAGGAGCGTTCCTTTCGTCTGAATCGATCTTATCAACAGTCTACCGCTTATCACTTATTGTTGCCAACATTCGACCTCCACAGCCGGGGAAATCTTGGTGGAATGATTTCCCCGTTAAAAAAACGGAACTCCTGGCCGCTATCCCTAGGCCAAGAGCTCCGATTTGCATAATAGCGATGCTATTGTTGCTAAAATAAAGGTCCGGGATCAATCCCAGTATTTTTCGACGTGAGCCTTGGTGACTTCGGCCGCGACGCGAACGTTTTCTTCCTGGCTCAGTTCATAGTAATCCGGACGGAAGACTTCAATTGTGCAGACATCGCCTTCAAAGCCAATTTTCTTAAAGGTGTCCACATAGCGTTGATGATCAAGACAACCACGCTCGTCACCCGGCCACAGACGGACTTCGTCGGTGTTGTAAGAAGCGCCGCAAGGCATGTCTTCCATATCGTTCAAGTGCCATACAAAAATCTTTTTGCCATCGGCTTTTTCCAAAGATTCCCAGCAAGATCCCATGGCGTGGAAGTGATATTGATCCAAGGTCACGCCGACCAGCGGATGATTGACTTCCTCAACGATCGCGTAGGCGTCTTCAAAGCGATTGATGCTCATCGAAGGAGCGCCGCAAAACTCGATTGACAGTTTGATGTTGTGCGGTTCGACCTTTTTGATCATTTGCTTGAGCACTTCGACAGCGTCTTCGCGGATTTCGGGGATGGTCGCCGGCACTTGGAGATCAAAGCTCGGCACGACAACGATCATCTGGCAGTCGAGAATCAGACAGCGACGAATGATTTCATCCAACTCGGCCATGACGGCGTCTTTTTCTTCTTGTGTCTGCTTCATATTGAAGAAAATGAGCGCGTTATAAGAGAGCATTTTCAGCTTGTGGTTTTTGAACCACTCGCCCAGGTCTTCCAGAGTGTACTTACCCGCCTCGAGATCTCGGTTCAGGCACTCTGACTGGATGTCGATGAAATCGAATCCGTATTTTTCACAATACTCAAGGTCCTTCATTACCGAGTGATCTTTGCAGTAGCGATTGCATCCTTCGTTGAATCCAATTTTCATGATTTTCCTCCTTTTGGGGCGTTCTGAATATCGAGCGCCGCGGTGCTGAAGTGTTTCGATCGGACAGATTGTTGTGTTCTCAGTGCGGATGAATTAGATATAATAATGCTAACATAGGAAGGACAAAACGATTAGTTGACTTTATGTCACCCAAGGAGTGAGCTAAATGATTCCGTACTATGATTTGACGCCCGGAGGTGGTTCCGATCTTGTGGTCAGTGTGTTCAGCACGATGCGTTCGGTCGAGACTCATCGCCATGAATTCCAGGAGTTTGTGCTGATCACCAAGGGCTCATGCATCCATCGCTACAACAATATCTCCAGGCCGCTCATTCCGGGCGACGTATTTTTGATCCCGCCTCACCAGGAACACGCATATATCGTGGAAACACCGGTCAGCATGTACAACTGCCAATTCTTTCCCGAATTGATATCAGACTGGTGGGACGGTCAGTTCGGTGACATGTTGGACCAACTGGCGAATGAATCCCATCAAGAGCCCGTTTATTCCGCCGATTTGAATCATCAACACATCATTCATCTGTCTGTCACCGAGGCGAAAGAGGTTCGCCGGATGCTGGATCAAATTCAACTCGAGCAACAAAATCAACTTTACGGTTATCGCCAGGTCAAACAGGATTATTTAAATCTGATCCTGATCACAATCGCGCGAGCTCGGATGAATCAAGGTGCGGAGGATCAAAAAGGCTTTGTGTCGGGAAGTGGTTTGGTTCGTCACGCGCAACAATATATTGAAGAGCACCTGAGCGATCCGATCCGTTTCTCAGACTACGCAGACAACCAAAACGTCAGTGCCGGTTATTTTCGCTCTGTTTTCAAAAACGCCACCGGTCTATCTCCGGTCGATTACCTGAATCGGTTACGAATCATCACCGCCATCGAATTATTTAAAGACAAGGAACTGGCTATTTCCGATGTCGCCGAAAAGGTCGGCATCCTGGACGCGAATTATTTTTCACGCCTGTTTCGCAAGATCATCGGTTACTCGCCCAGCGAATTTCGCAAGCGTTCCGCGAAATCACCATGAATGAAGGATTGATGAACGAGAGAGTTCTGACTTGCGTTTCGATTGATCTGAAACCATTATAGCGAGCGAATCTTGTCAAGCGTTAGAAAAATCGGACCCAGATGTAGCACAAAACGAATCTTTATTATTATTTTAATCAAACAGGGTAGTTTAAATTAAAAATTATATGGAAATTCGAGGTTCTTGTGAAAAAAGAAATTAATTTGCCGGACTCCGGCCTGTATATCCGGCCGATCGCCCACATTCGCACTGATTTCGCGGAGAAATTTGGTATTCCCAGACAAAGTGGGGTGATACCGGAGCTGAAGGCGGTGGTCGAGTTTGAGCCGGCGTTTCGCAATCCTGATATTGTCCGTGGGCTGGAGGAGTTTTCGCACATCTGGCTGATTTGGATTTTTTCAGCGAATCTTCAGCATGAGTGGTCGGCGACCGTGAGGCCACCGCGCTTGGGAGGCAACGAACGCAAAGGTGTGTTCGCGACCCGATCCCCGTTTCGTCCCAACCCGTTGGGCTTGTCTTCGGTCAAGCTTGACTCGATCGTGATCGATGAAAAGCGAGGTCCGTTGCTTCATGTTTCCGGTGCGGATTTGATGGATCAAACACCAATCGTGGATATCAAGCCCTATATTCCCGGCGGAGACTGCCATGCGGATGCCGCGCAGGGCTTTACACGTCACAATTCAAACCATCTGTTACAAATTCAATTTCCGGAAGAGCTGTTGATGGTGGTTCCGGAAGATAAACGGACAGCGCTGTTCGGTGTCCTCAAACAAGATCCACGTCCGGCTTATCAGGACGACCCCGACCGCGAATATGGTGTTGCCTTCGCCGGTCTGAATGTTCGTTTCAAAGTCTTGGAACAGGTGCTGGTTGTCACCTCAGTCACACCGTCGTGAGCGAGCGATGCGCGCTTATCCAATCCCGATCAATTATTTCCTTAAAATTAATCATACTTATTAAGTATGATTAATTTTAAGTGAAAATGGTTGATTAGTCGTGTTTAATGGATATAATGGAGTAAATTAAGAGATATTAATTATATTGAAATACTAGGAATAAGGAGGCGAGTCGATGTATATCACCACAAAAGGCAGGTATGGCGTACAGGCGTTGACAGATCTTGCCATGTATTCACAAGACAAGCCGGTTTCAATAACCAAGATTGCTCATCGTCAGAAGCTGTCGGCAAATTATTTAGAGCAACTGTTCGCCATGTTAAAGAAGAGTGATCTCATCAAAAGCATTCGTGGCGCGGGAGGCGGGTACGTGCTTTCGCGTTCGGCAGATGAGATCAGTATGTTGGAAGTATTGCGTGTATTGGAAGGAGAAATTGAACTTGCCGAGGCGCTCCACCAACCTGAGGTGTCCGATGTCGCGTTCAACACCATGATTTCGTGTAATCAGGCGCTCTGGCATCCTATGGAAAAATCAATCAAACAACTATTGGAACAAGTGACTTTGCAAGATCTTTGTGATGAGCTCAATCAGCAAAATGCGATTTCCAGTGATTACTACTACATATAACTGGAATGATTCAGAAACAAACCATGAAAGGAAATAAAAATGAGTAAGATTTATCGCAACGTTGGTGAATTGATTGGTGACACCCCATTATATGAAGTGTCTAACATTGAAAAGAATGATCGTTTGGCGGCGCGTGTTTTGGTCAAACTGGAGTCCTTCAATCCGGCGGGCAGCGTCAAGGATCGTATCGCGTTCGCCATGGTCGCCAAGGCGGAAAAAGATGGACTGATCAAACCGGGTGATACGATTATTGAGCCGACGAGTGGAAACACCGGTATCGGTCTCGCCGCCATAGCGGCTTCAAGAGGTTATCAGTCGATCTTCGTGATGCCGGAAAGCATGAGTGTGGAGCGCCGAAAGATCCTGCAAGGTTATGGCGCGCGAATTGTGCTGACTCCGGCTGATCAGGGAATGAAGGGAGCGATCGCGAAAGCGATTGAGCTAAATAATGAGATCGAGGACTCGTTCATCCCCGGCCAATTTGAAAACCTGGTCAACCCGCTCGCGCATGAGCAGACTACCGGGCCGGAGATCTGGCGTGACACCGACGGCGAAATCGCCGCCTTTGTCTCAGGAATCGGCACAGGTGGAACGATCAGCGGAGTGTCTCACTATCTGAAACGAAAAGATCAAAGCATTCATATTGTCGCGGTCGAACCGTCCGGCTCCCCCATGCTGTCGGAAGGATACGGCGGAGCACATAAAATTCAAGGGATTGGCGCGGGCTTTATTCCCAACACGCTGGACACCCAATCTTATGATGAGGTGATCACTGTCGAGGATGATGACGCTTTGCACACCTCGCGAAGAATGGCGCGGGAAGAGGGTGTGTTGGTCGGCATCTCCTCCGGCGCGGCTTTATGGGCGGCGTTGGAGCTGGCCAAAAGACCGGAGTATAAAGATAAGACGATTGTCGCGGTTTTACCCGACACCGGCGAGCGTTATTTATCGACCGTCCTCTTTGAATTGGAATCCTGACTCAACTTTTTCGTTCGACAAAATCAATGCCAACTCTTTTTTATAGAACTCCGTAGGTGACATCCGCGGAGTTCTTATTTTTCATCTTTAATTGAATCTGCTAGAATATGAAAAGATTTTTCGGAGGTCTGATTAATGGATGAAACTCTTAAAACCACAGAACTGTTTGATTTAAGCCATACATTGGCGAAAGATTACTTAAGTGAATACGAGATGCCTTGGGACGCGCTCCCTGGGATCGCGGGCTTTATCAAAACGATTGGCCGGACGTTGCCGTCGGACGAATTTGATCAACCGTCCGAAGATGTTTGGATCTCGAAACAGGCGACGGTGTTCGCGTCAGCGCATATTAGCGGACCTTGCATCATTCTTGCCGGCACCGAGATTCGACACTGCGCGTTCATTCGTGGAGCCGCGTTGGTGGGAGAAAATTGTGTGGTCGGGAATTCAACCGAATTGAAAAATGTCATTTTGTTCAACAATGTACAAGTGCCACATTTTAATTATGTGGGTGATTCCATTTTAGGGTATCGTTCACACATGGGAGCAGGCAGCATCACGTCCAACGTCAAGGCGGATCAGTCGGAAATCTGCGTGAACGGTGAATATCCAAGGATCGAGACCGGACTCAAAAAAATGGGCGCGATCATTGGCGACGGAGTTGAGATTGGCAGCAATTCAGTCTTGAATCCGGGAACGATTATTGGGAAAAACAGCACGATCTATCCGCTGTCCATGGTCAGAGGAACTGTGCCGAAAAATGTGATTTACAAGACAAATGGGGAAACTGTGAAGCGTTTGTGAATTTCACAACAATCAATATTGTTTTCGATATAATAAACCATGCGATTGCGACGAGCGACTCGCAATTATTTTACGATAATCAGAACGGAGATAGGCATGGCGGAAGAAAAAGATAAGCAGATTGTGAATCCCGTGGAGGATGGCGGTTCCGCATTGGAACAGGCGGAGCAATTACATTCCTCGGAACAGCAAGATCACAAACATGAATATAAGATTGAGTTCGCTCATCTAATCAATCGCAACCCGGAGTATGTGTGTAGCAAGTGCGGGGTTAAATTGCGACCGGTGATGGGCATTCGCATAGTTGAAAAGCTCGCCTTTTATATCATGCTGGCGATTATTTTGTTTTCCACCGATCTTGGCAAGAGCACCGCAGACCAGCCACAGTCAAACACAACCTTGATCTGGTTGGCGAAAATTGTCGGTGGCTTGTTGTTTTATTTTGTTGTCCGGTTGATATTGGCCCGATTTGGCCACGTCGAACCGATTCCCGAGCCAATTGCCGTCAAAGTCGAATTGACGGAGGAACAAAAAGCGGAGAAAATCGCGCAAGAAGAGGAACTCAACAAACGCCAAGAGGAAATTTCCGCGGAAAAGCAGGCGCTTGTCGATCTGTATAAGCAATATGAAACGGCGCATGACGCGGATCACTCGGAAGAAGACGCGTCGGCACCGTCCGAGATAGCACATATTGAAGAAGACGACGGCCCGGTCTGTGAACACAAGCTGAAACAGACTTGGAAAAATTATATTCCGGGGAAGCAAACGTTTGCATGTCTGAATTGTGATAGCAAGCTGAAACTGACCAAGAAGCAAAGCAATATCATCAACATAGTCGCGCTTGTGGCTTTCTTTGTTCTGCTGCTCAAAGACACGTTGGACTTGTCGGTTTCGTTTGGTGAATATAGTCTGAAAGTTTTGTTGGTTTTGGTTATCATGGGCGTCACGCAGGCCATTGTGATCAATGTGTATCCGCTTAGGGGCGAAAACGAGGGACCATAAGGGACAAAGCCGGAGACTGAGGCGAGTTGCTCCCGGTCGGCTTGAGACAATGGTTTTTATATTTCATCATACTTATGGTGTTTAATAGGAAAGATGGATTGGCGCACGCCAATCCATCTTTCTCACTTATAGCGCCAATCCGGCGTCACAACTTCTCAAGAGACCAAAGCCAAAGTTCGCTGTCCGCGTCGGAAGGCATGCGCCAATCTGTCCGGGGAGACAGGCCGACACTGCCGACCTTCGGCCCGTCCGGCATGGCAGAGCGCTTGAACTGCTGATTGAAAAAACGGCGGTAATACGCTCGCAACCATTTCAAAATTGTTTCATCATCATAAAATGATCGCTCGACCGCATCCGGCTCGGGCTGGGTGGAAAACGCCCGAGACGCAAGGGCGTAAATCTTTTGCGGTGTATATCCATTTTTTAAACTGTTAAATATAAAAAAATCATGCAATTCGTAGGGGCCTGTGCTGGATTCGGTGTGTTGTGAGATTTCTCCCTTTTCATCGGGTGGCAGAAGCTCGGGACTGATGGGTGTATCCAGAATATCCATCAACAGTTGAGCGGTACGTGGATTTGATTCGTTCTCCGCGACATAGTTCACGATATGCCGGATCAATGTTTTGGGAACAGAGCCATTTAAACCGTACATGCTCATTTGATCCCCATTATATGTGCACCAACCAAGAGCCAGTTCGCTGAGATCACCGGTCCCAATTACCAGCCCATTCAGCTGGTTGGCGATGTCCATCAGAATCTGGGTGCGTTCCCTGGCTTGACTGTTTTCGTAAGTGATGTCTTTATTTTCCATGTCGTGACCAATATCAATGAAATGTTGTCGCACCGCAGACGAGATGGAGATTTCGCGAATGGTCACGCCCAGCTCTTGCATTAAATTGAGCGCGTTCGTATAGGTTCGATCGGTTGTGCCAAAACCGGGCATGGTCACGCCGATGATTTCTTCCATCGGCCACCGATTGACGCGATAGGCCTCTCTTGTGGCGAGCAACGCGAGTGTGGAATCCAATCCACCGGAGATGCCGATCACACTTTTGGTGGTATGAATGTGTCGGAGACGACGAGACAGCCCGTGAGCTTGAATGGCAAGCACCTCGGCACATTGTCGATCGCGATCGTCCTTTTGTGTTTGGATGAATGGATGGGGATCGATTTCGCGTAAAGAGATTAGTGAACGGCGTGGCTCGACCGTCTCGCCAGCCTGAATGACAGGCAAGCGGTGACCGTCAGACCACTCTTGAGCGAAACCTGAATTCTCCCGACGTTGATTGGACAAAAGGTCGGTGTCAACAACAGCCCGGGTCAACTCGTCAGAGTCTTTTGAAAATGGTTTTCGTTCAGCCAATATGTCGCCATTTTCGGCGATCAAAGAATGCCCAGCATGCACACTGTCTGTTGTTGACTCGTCAGAGCCCGCGCCCGCGTACAGATAGGCGCAGTTGAGACGCGCGCTTTGTTGGTTAACCAACTCGCGGCGATAGGTTGATTTTCCGACCAACTCACCGTCGGCGGACAGATTGACGATCAGCCGCGCCCCTTCCAGCGCCAAACGGTTGCTGATGGGAGCGGGGGCCCATAGATCTTCGCCGATCTCCGCTCCAACCAAAAAGGTATCCGCGCCATTTGAAAGCTCGATCAAGGCTTGACCAAGTGGCACGGATCGCCCATCGATTTGCGCAAATACCTGATCAGCTTGGTTAATCGTCTTGCCCGACGTGAACCAGCGCCGTTCATGCCGCTCTTGTGTGTTTGGTATATATGTTTTGGGGATCAACGCCAAGATCTGTCCATCTTTGATCGCCGCCGCGCAGTTGAACACCTGTTCACGATAGGCGACAGGCAGACCGACGAAGATGAGCATCCCCGGCCAGTCGGACGATCGTCTAGCCAGACTGACACAGTTTTGTTGTGCGGAGCGCAACAGTTGTCGCTGAAAAAAAAGATCGCCACATGTCGATCCGGTTAGTGAAAGTTCCGGAAAGACCAAAATGCTGACATCCTTATCAAAGGCGTTTTGCGCGATCGATTCAATATGAGATCGGTTCGCGTTGGGATTCGCGATCCGGATGCGCGAAACGGCGGTGCCTGCCAAAACATATCCAAATTGTTTCATATGGAATCTCCTCAATGCTCAGATGGTTCTATTATACGCTACCTCAACTTTGTATTGTTAATATGAGCAAATGATGAAAATCATGAGCATGTCTATGTCGTTATGTGATAATATAATGGCTGATTCTTGAACGAACACGATTATTCTAATTTGAGTCTATGCTTTCCCAGGGAGGACCCATTTTGAAACATAAACGATTGAACGCCATTGTGGACTATCTAAAAGCGCATAATCAAGCGACGATCCGTGAATTGGCGAAACGATTCGAAGTCTCTGAAATCACCATTCGGCGTGACCTGACGATCCTTGATGAAAATGGAGTTATAAATAAGGTATACGGTGGGGCGGTTTATAATTTTGATAAAATTCATCAAAAACTAGAGATCCCGATATCCAAACGGCAGGCGGAAAATATCAGCGCGAAACAAAAAATAGGTGAATTATCCGCCACGCTGGTGGAAGATGGCGACACTGTATTTGTCGACACCGGATCGACGGTCTACCGTATGATTCCTCATCTGCAGCGATTCAGCAATCTGACCATTGTGACCAATAGTTTGGATGGACTGCTTGCCGGCTCAACATTGTCCGGTATCAGATTGCTGACCGTGGGCGGTGTGTTTCAACCGGACACGCATTCATTCGCGGGCAGCTATAGTGAGTACGCGCTGGACCGATATAGTTTCAACAAGTCTTTCATCGCGGCCGTTTCGGTCTCACCTGAAAGAGGCGTGTCGAACAACAACATCTATGACACGGCCATCAAACGGACCGCTATTAAAAACAGCCAAAAATCATATTTGGTGGTGGATGGCAGCAAATTCGCGCAGGACGCGTTCAATAATTTCGCGGCGTTGAATGAATTCAGCGGACTGGTAACAGATGTCCACCCGGGTGATAAAATTGAAGAATACTGCAAGGCGCAGAACATGCTGCTCTTGTACGAGAATGATTAGGAAGGATTGGCCTGGTCCGTCCACCCACTCCATTCCGCGAGCAGGCTGACGACATCGTCCCGCGATTCAACCTGAACCGCCCGTCGTCTCACCTCAACCGCGCCGGGTTTCCCTTTGGTATACCAAATTAAAGTCTTGCGAAATTCAGGCAAAGCGACGCGCTCACCGCGCGCCCGGATCAAACCGTCCAAATGTTCCAAAATCACGCGCCTCAACTCTGCGAGGTCCGGTTTTGTGGAATGCCCTTCGATCAGGTCGCGAAACAGCCAGGGATTGCCCTGCGCGGCCCGCCCGACCATGACTCCCTGAGCTCCTGTCTGACGAAACGCCGCGCTCATGCTGTCCGGATCTTTGATGTCGCCATTCGCGATCACCGGGACCGGTGAAGAGTGGGAAGCAGATCGCGGACCGGCGGATTTGGCGGCCATCACAACTTCGCGGATACAATTCCAATCCGCCTGCCCGCCATACATCATCGAAGCGGTGCGTCCGTGCACAGTCAACATGTCCGCGCCCGCGTCCAACATCCGTTTCGCGAACTCGGTGGCGCTGTTGTCGCCGTTCGAAAAACCTTTGCGAAACTTGACGGTCAGTGGTTTGCCCACGCTATGCAGAAGGTCCGCGCTGACACGGACAATCCTAGCCGCTATTTCAGGTGTTCTCATCAGCCCGGCGCCTGCCCCGGTCTTGGTGACTTTTGGAACCGGACAGCCCATATTGATGTCGATACCGGCGCATTGGCTCAGCAGCGGGTGATCCAATATGGTGTCGCAGGCGGCGACGAAATCATCCGGATCGAAACCAAATAGTTGAATGAAGACGGGATTTTCCTCCGGATCGATCTCAATGTAACGAATGTTTTTGCGATTGATTCCTCCATAGCGGATGCCTCTGGCGCTGACCAGCTCGGTCACCGTCATGCCCACTCCAAATCCACGACAGATTCGGCGATAACAAAGTTCGGAGGCCCCCGCCATGGGCGCGAGAAAGAGATTGTTCTCGGTGGTCAGCAAATCATCGCCCAATGTCAACGGTCGAATCTGTGACAAAGTTGGTTCCGGTCGTGCCGTTTGATCGATTTCAGATGTCATCCGCTTACCTCGTTCACTATCGTTTGGTTTTTTGTCTAAAATGAAAATCCTTTATCCCGAAAATGATAATGTAGACCATTCAATTCCGCAAATGTTTGCAAACAAACCGCTACATTCGTATAATGAATGTCGTCGATTTATGTTATTGACACGCTCCAGTGGCCTAATGGATAAGGCATCAGTTTCCGGAGCTGAGGATATGGGTTCAATTCCTATCTGGAGCGCCATGCGAAACGTCGGAATCATAATGATCCCGACGTTTTTTGTCTAAAATTTTTGTTCATCGTCGCTTCTCATATCAAAATTGACAGCCCATTGAAGTGATTTATGTCAATTCAGGTTTAAAATCTTGTTTTTTCACTCGCTCAAGTCGTTCAATATGAACTTTTAGCAAAAACACAAGACTGATGAAAAAGTTTCGGTGGAAATTGTACTAAATGCATAGTAGAATAATGAATGACGTCCAAAAACCTTCATTGGCGATTGGACGATTTCAACCAAGATTGGGGGAACGGAATATGAAAAATTATCCCGCATCGCAGATTCGGAATGTGGCCATCCTCGGTCACAGCGGATCCGGAAAGACATCACTCGCGGAGTCGATTCTTTTTAACTGTGGCACGATTGACCGAATGGGAAAGACCAGTGATGGGACAGCGACATTGGATTTTGATCCTGAGGAGCAACGCCGTCACATCAGCATCAACACTTCGGTCGCCAGCTGTGTCTATGAGGATGTTATTTTCAACATCATCGACACGCCGGGTGACTTTGACTTCATGGGTGAGGTCATGCAGGGACTGCGCGTCGCGGATACCGCGGTCGTCAACCTGAGCGCCAGATCCGGTGTGTCCGTGGGCGCGGAGAAATCCGTTCGTTTCATCGAGACACAGGGCATCCCTTATGCGTTTTTTGTAAATAAAATGGATGACGAATTTGCCGACTTCAGCAAAGTCATGGCGGAAATTCGCACGCTTGTCGGACGCAGCGCGACCGCGCTCCAAGTGCCGATTCTTGAAAATGGGAAATTCGTCGGTTTCGTCGACGTAGTCGAATTGTGTGGGTATCGTTTCACAGGCAAGGACAAACCGGAGCGCTGTGATATTCCCGAAGACATTCGTGACAACGTTGTTTTCCTGTATGACGCCATTATTGAACAAGTCGCGGAAACAGATGACGAACTGCTTGAGAAATATTTCGCGGAGGAGCCGTTGACCACGGCTGAGATTCGTGATGGCCTGATCAAGGGCATTCGCGGCAATCACATCATTCCGATTTTCCTCGGATCCTCCATGGAAAATAAAGGAATTCGTTTCCTAATGGACAACATCCGTTACTATATGCCACCTTCCTCGGAGCATAAGGCGGTCAATGGAATCACCACCGACGGCGCGCCGATCGAATTGCTTCCGGATGAGAACGGCCCGTTGGCCGCGGTCGTGTTCAAGACCATCGCGGATCCGTTTGTCGGGCGCATCAGTCTGCTACGCGTCTATTCGGGTAAGCTCAAGAGTGGCTCGACGGTCTATAATTTTGATCGCGAAAAAGAGGAACGGGTATCCGGCCTCAGCACTGTTGTCGGCAAGAAACATACAAACTGTGATTATATCGGCCCCGGTGATATCGGCGCGGTTACCAAGCTGAATGAGACTCAGACCGGTGATACCCTTTCAAATAAAGAGACGCCGATCCGCCTGTCCCGCATCGTCTTCCCTGAGCCGGCGCTTTCAATGGCGATCAAGCCGGTCGTTTCAGGCGAGGAGGACAAGATTGTCGCCGGCCTGAACAAACTGATCGAGGAGGATCCGACCTTCAAACTCCGCAATGATCAGGAGACAAAAGAACTTGTCCTTTCCGGCCTTGGTGAGATGCAGCTCGATGTGTTGAAATCGAAGTTAAAGAACAAATACAAGGTGGAAGCGGTGTTGGAGACCGCCAAGGTTCCCTATCGCGAGACCATCCGCAAAAAAGTCAAGGTGCAGGGAAAATATAAGAAGCAATCCGGTGGTCATGGCCAATATGGCGATGTCTGGATCGAATTTGAACCGACAGATTCTCAAGAACTGGTGTTTGAGGAGAATGTTTTTGGTGGCTCGGTTCCCAGAGCGTATTTCCCCGCGGTCGAAAAAGGCTTGCTTGAAGCGGTTAACGAAGGCGTGTTGGCGAGATTTCCGGTCGTCGGCCTCAAGGCCACACTTGTCGATGGATCGTACCACGATGTTGACTCTTCGGAAATGGCGTTCAAGTCCGCCGCCCGTCTGGCGTACCGCAATGGTATACCGACCGCCAACCCGATCCTGCTTGAGCCGATCAGCTTGGTGACCATCCATTGCCCCGATGACAACATGGGAGACATCATGGGTGACCTGAGCCAGCGCCGTGGGCGTATCAACGGGATTGAGCATAAAGGCAACATGAGCGTGATCGAAGCAGAGGTACCACTTGCGGAAATGGGACGATACGCGACCGATCTGCGTGCCATGACGCAGGGCAGGGGTTGGTACACAATCGAGTTCGCCCGCTACGAACCGGCACCTCAGCCGATAGCGGACAAAGTCATAGCCAACCGACAAAAAGAACTGGAAGATGCCAGGTAATTATATTCATTAAGGATTGATTCAGTTCAAACGCGACATGCACCCAAAATCGCGCCATTTTCTTCTTGCTTTGGAATTTCGGGCATAAAGAGAATGGGCGAAAGAAAGGTGCATGTTGTTTTTTTTAGATGAAAGATGATTGCGCGAAGCGCGCCGTTCAAGCTTATGCTTAGGGCGCGGATGGCGCGGATGGCGCGGAAATTGCCGCGAGCCGGAGGAGGTATAATGGCAGATCGGGAAGCGGTGAGAACACTTCATGAACGGATACTGATCGGAGGGGCTGATCTTCATATGCATTCAGCCGTCTCGGACGGCACGACGCCGCCCGACCGATTGGCTGACGAAGTGTGCGCGGCCGGCCTGTCGACTGTTTCGTTGACCGATCACGATAGCCTGGCCGGCATTCCGATCATGAGCCGACGTCTGCGAGAGCTATCCATGAACGGCGTCAAAACGCCCCTCCTGATTCCCGGCATTGAGCTGAGCGTCGAAGGTTTTCAAAGAGAACTACATCTTTTGGCGTATTACCCCAATGCCGATGAGACCAAGCTGCAGCCCTATATTGAACGACAATTGAGAAGCCGTCAGCAGCGAAACGTTCAGTTATGCGCGAAGTTGGGGCGTCTGGGATATGAGATCACCCCGGCCGAGCTAAAGCTGGAAGCGAAAGATGGGAATGCCGGGCGTCCGCACGTGGCTCGAATTCTTGTGCGCAAAGGGTATTTCACGTCCGTTCAACAGGCCTTCGATCAATTGCTGGCGGATGATCAGGCAGGCTACGTCCCGCGGCATAATCCGTCGCTGGAGGAGGCGCTCGTTGAAATCAAGCGAACCGGCGGTGTTTCGGTGCTGGCGCATCCCGCGAACTACGGCTGGCTGCATCACCCGGACACACTTTCACGGAAACTCAAGGAAATGAAAGAACAAGGTCTTGCCGGTGTCGAGACCATTCATGGTGAAACAAGTCTGAAAGACAGTGCCATCGTCGCGAAGGTCGCGGACAAGCTTAACTTGCTGAAGACAGTTGGCAGCGATTACCATGGCGAGAATAAAATCAATGTGCGGCTGCTCAATGGAACACAAGATTTCTCCTGCTATTTGAGTTAGACCAAACATTAACGACATATTCAGCGCAGGATTATTCAACATCTATCTGTGTCGCGGACCCATCCGGCTCGTCACGTTGTTCACTTGAATTCTCGCTCGACTCGAAGACTTCCGAGACAATATAGCGCGGGCGGTCTTTCACTTCATTATAAATACGCGCGATATAAGAGCCGATGAGGCCCAGACTGATCATGATGCATCCGCCGATCAAAAGATTAAGCAAAATCACCGTTGTGAAGCCCGACGCGGCCCGCCTCATGATGTAATTCACCAGCGTTTGAATGGCCAATATGATCGACGCAAAGATAAAAATAATGCCCATGAAAGTGATGATTTGCAACGGTTTGGATGAAAACGCGGTGACGGCGTTCGAGCTGAGACGGATCAAGTTTCTTAGTCGCCATTTACTTTCTCCCGCCGTCCGTTCGGCAACCTCAAATTTCAACTCAGCGCGTCTGAAACCCAACCAGGCGGACAGTCCACGGAAAAATGTGGCTTTCTCATTTAAGTCTTTCCACGCGTCCACGACTTTGCGATCCAGAAGCTTAAAATCAGACGCGTTTTGCAGATCATAGTCGGTGAGCCAGTGGAACAATTTATAAAATCGATTGGCCGCCCATCTTGAAAACGCGCTTTCTTTTTGACGTTTTTCCTTTACACAATCGACGACCTCATACCCCTCGTCGCGCCACAATCGGACCATCTCGGGAATATATGAAGGAGGGTGCTGCAGGTCCCCATCCATCAGGATCGCGCAGTCTCCCGTGACAAAGTCCAGTCCGGCGCAAGTGGCGGCTTCTTTGCCAAAATTTCGTGAAAAATTGATGACTTTTAGATTTGGATAGTGCCGGGCTGCGCGGACCAACAGATCAAGAGTACGATCCTTGGATCCATCGTTGACCAATACCAATTCAAAATCACAGTCCAAAGAGAGCATGACACGCATAACTTCTTTTAGTGTATAAGGAATTTGTTTCTCTTCATTATAAAATGGGATGATTACAGAAAGTTTCATGAAATCCACCTTGGCGAATAGATAGCGTCAGCAGTGACGGGCTTCAGTGTTAACAGCATTATAATCATACCCCAATCTCAAGAAATTCGCTTTCCTTTGAGGCACCAATTGAGGGATTGGATCATTGTTTAGGAAAGTCAGTATACAATATATAACAGACTTTAATAGGCGGTAAAGTCTCTTAACAGGGGAAGTCGTCCGTGAACGACGGAATGTTCTGTTAGAATTCTTGGTAGCCAATGATCCCAAGACGGTCGATGTGCCGAAAGAAGGCGCGACGCGACGGACAGCCGGAGAGTCCCGCAAAGTCGCTCAATAGAGACTGGAGAGGAAAATCGCCAACGCTGAAATGTGAGGTAGCCTATGGCAGAAACATGCTCGACGATCACACGCATGATTTTATCCTTATTCCCGATCATTTTGACGGGAGTCACTGTCATGTTCTTCGTTAAGCGTCCCGTTTTGGATTGTTTGAAACGCCCCATGGACGGCGGTCTGATCCTGAGAGACGGAAAACGTCTATTTGGAGACCATAAGACTTGGAAGGGTTTTCTGGCCTACCCATTTTTCGCGGCCATATGGACAATCCTCTTTGGCTTTTTGGCCGCCGGCCTGCCTCGTATGGAAGCTATGAATTATCTTTATGCCCGGTACGAGAACCGACCGCTCTACAATCTATGCGTTGGTTTGCTGCTCGGCTTTGCTTACGCGTTCTTTGAATTGCCAAACAGCTTCATCAAACGTCGCCTCGCCATCGACGAGGGCAAGACGGCGACCGGACCACTGCGTCCCATTTTTATTTTTATCGATCAAGCTGATTCGGTCATCGGCTGCGTCCTTGTCCTGGCTCTCGTATATCCGATGTCACCGGCGTTCATGCTGACTTATATCCTGCTTGGCGCGGGACTGCATATCTTACTAAACTTTCTCTTGGCACTTGTGGGGTTGCGCAAGGAGCGACGCTGATCAGAAAGGCACCGGCTTATGATTCATCCTCTTAATTCACACAATACGCGGGCCCCCATGGAATATGGGGACCATATGGGGAAAAAAGCCACATCACTTTATCGCCTCATCTCAGTTGGCTTGAATGTGCCTCCGGGCATTGTGCTGGATAATCGTCTCTTCACCGCGGAACTGGAGGCGGGTGGCTTGACCGCGGCGATCGACCGAGAGCTAAGCAAGCTGAATGAACAGACGATTTCGACTGTCGCCGCGGCGATCGATCGACTCTGGTCCGATTATCGTCTGTCTTCCGATGTGGTCGATCAACTTACCACGGCGCTGGACCCGGATAAATCTTACGCGGTGCGCAGCAGCGCGTCTTTGGAAGATCTGGACGAGGCGAGCTTTGCCGGTCAATATGACAGTGTGCTGCGACTTAAGGGTGCCACCGCCATCAGTGACGGCATCAAACTTTGCTACCGCTCTTTGTATAGTGAGCGTAGCCTATCTTATTTGTACGCTAAACAAGGCAAAGTCACTGCGGCGGACCTCAAGATGGCGATTGTCGTTCAAGAGATGGTCGACGCCAAGGCCGGCGGTGTCCTCTTCACAGCACATCCGCTACTGGGTCTCGATCGCGAAATGATGGTAGAGCTCACCGCCGGGACAGGTGAGGCACTTGTCGGAGGTCAGGTCAAACCTGTCTCTTGTGCGCTACCTTGGTTTGACGCGTTGCCGTCGGAGGCGTTGGAGCAAGCCGCGGCACTTGAGCTGGATGACCGCTCGCTGCTTGATTTACGCGCGCAGGCGCTGGAAGCGGCGAAAACGTTTGGTTTTCCGCTCGATGTGGAATTCGCGATCGATCAGGCGGGGAGTGTCTATCTGCTGCAGGCTCGCGCGATTACGAGTATGCGCTATGACGGCATAGACGGTCTTTGGACTACCGCCGATTTCAAGGATGGGGGTGTCAGCGCTCAAGCCTGTAGACGCTATATGTGGAGCCTTTATGAATTCGCTTGGGAACATAGCCTGAAACAATTTCTGGTCAACGGCAAACTGCTGTCGCCGCCCCCGAACGAGGCTTACTCACGTATGTTCTTTGGCCGTCCTTACTGGAACCTCAACATCGCTAAACAGGCGATGAGAAAGGTGCCCGGCTACAAGGAGCGCAGCTTTGACGCCGACTATGGAATCAGTGGTCGGTATGATGGTGACGGAGAGATGACACCGATCAATTTGAAGACGGTCCTACGTTTTTTACCGACCGCGCTTGCTCAGCGCAAACTCCTTAAAGAGCGCGAGGCAAACGCCCGGCGCATTCAAATTGAGCTATTGGCCACGGTCGAAAGATACCACGAACAGCTCGACGCGCTAAGCGTCGATTCTGATTCTGAAGCACTCGCCAATCTCTGGCTGACTATTCATTACGAAGGCTACCCTTTGGTTGAGGGCAGCTACTTCCATCAGATTTTTCTCAACACGATCCATCAGACACTCATCCGGGACACGCTGCTAATGCAGATGGGTGAAAGTGACTACCTCGCGTTGTTGGGCGGACTGGAGGACGTGTCTCATCTTCTTCCGTTCTATGGGCTTTGGCAGATCAGTCGTAAGATTCGTCAAGACACCACCCGTCTCGTGAGCTGGCAGGCGGCGCCGGTTGAAGACCTTGCCGCCCTGTTGACGAAAGATTTTGAACAAGATGAGATTGTCGCGGACCTTCAAGCGTGGTTCGACACCTACGGCTATCACTCCGCGAAAGAGTTGGATATCAGCGAGCCTAATTACAGTGAGGCGCCCGAACTGATTTTGTCCCAGTTACAAACCATGTTAAGCTGGGGCGACAAAATGGGCCCTGAGGCCGATCGCGAAATCGCGCGCGCCGCCTACGATGAAACTTACGAGAAGCTGGAGCGTCAACTTGGTCCGAGGAAGACGAGGCGACTCGGAAGGAAGGTGAACCGCATGCGAGGTCTCTTGTGGTGGAGAGAGGAGTTTCGTGATCTGTCGACTCGCTACTATGATCTCATTCGACGCGGCGCTTTGCTGCTCGCCAAGAAATTTTGTGAAATGGATCTGCTGGCCGCTGAGGACGAGATCTGGCAATTGAAGATTGAGGAGATCAGATCCGTCCTTCGAGGCGAGATGAGCCGCCGGGAATTACGCGAGACAATCCACCGAGCGGATCTATATTACAATGCGTACAGGCATTTCCTGAGCGCGAACGAGCTGCCGGATGACACGACTACCGGCCAGGCCAATGAGAGCAGGCTTGACGACTCAGGTTTAGCTGACAAGGCGATGATCAAAGGAATTTCGGCAGGTGGTGGTTTGGCTCGTGGACCGGCCCGAGTGATTCGCTCGTTGAGCGAGATAGACCATATCCAAGCCGGTGACATTCTCGTCACCCGCTTCACCGACACGGGCTGGACGGTGAAATTTGCTGTGCTGGCAGGTATTGTGACTGAGTATGGCGGCGTCCTTAGCCATGCCGCCATCGTCTCGCGCGAATACGGAATTCCATGCATAGTCGGCGCGACCGGAGCCATGGAGCAAGTCGCGGACGGAGTCGAAATTGTGGTGGACGCGGGTAGTGGCCGTGTCTGGTTGGCCGAGGACTGGGAAGAATGGAAACACGCGGAAGGAGGCAGCTGATGATTCTGGGTTATTACAACAAGTCCGTCTGGCTGACGCTGGCCGGCACCGTTATCGCCGTTGGAGGCATCCTTGCCTCGGCGCGCGGGCAGATCAAGTGGGCGATCGCCGCCCTCATCGTGGTGGGTGTCATCGATTTGTTTGACGGTGTCGTCGCCGGACGGATCAAACGCACGGCGGACGAAAAGGCCTTCGGCGTGCAGCTGGACTCACTGGCGGATCTGCCGGCATTCGTCGCCTTGCCGATCTCGCTTGGTATTGCCCTTGGCTTGAACACATGGTGGGCCTGGCCACTCTATGGCTTCTACGCCATCGCCGCTATCCAGCGGCTCGGCTATTTCAACGTCAACGCCGACCCGGAGAATAGAGGCAGTCACTATAGAGGTTTGCCCGTCACCTATGCCGCTCTAATATTGAGTTGGACCTGGCTCTTCCTGACTTTTGTGCTTCCGCGACACATCATAGTCGGGATGGCCATCGCCTATCTTTTAACGGGCATTGGCTTTATTCTCGATCTGCCGGTCCGCAAGCCACGAGGCGTCGCTTACGTTGTCTTCATTGTCTTGGCGTTGCTAACCGGCATCGCGCTCTTTTATATCTAACAGCTTATGATAAGAAAGATTTTGGTAAGGAAGAGAAGATGATAAGGAAAAGGGAACAGGAAATGAGGCAGGCGATCGACCGCGAAAGTGGCACTGTCATTCAGGAATCAGTCTATGCCGACCGACAACTGCGCCTGCTCTATACGACGGCCTGTGGCAGCCTGCTGCGGGCCGCTTATATCACAAGGCCAATGTTCAGCGCGCGATACGGTAAACGGATGCGTCAACCTTCCTCAACCCGCCTCATCCCCGACTTTATCGCCAAGAACAAGATCGAAACGGCTGACTACACGGATCGGGCATGGACGTCATTCACCGACTTTTTCATCCGTGAGCCCAGAGCTGACAGACGACCGTGGCCGGATGACCTCGCCCGTCTGGGCAGCCCGGCTGACGCAAGGCTTACCATCCACAAGATAACAGGCGACTCTCTTTTGCGGATCAAAGGATTTTCCTATACCGTGGAGCAATTGCTCGGAGAAAGAGAGGACGGCTTTGCAGGCGGCGTGGCTCTTGTCTTTCGTCTAACGGTGGCCGACATCCATCGCTACTACTATCCTGATAATTGTCTGATCCAAAGACCGGCGAGCCGCATCCCCGGCAGGCTGCATACAGTTGGTCCCTATAGCGATGGACGGATTCCCGTCCTACGCGAAAACAGCCGAGTCGTGAATTACTTGCGGACGGAGCAATTTGGGCCGGTCGCCATGCTTGAGGTCGGCGCCCTCACTATTGGCGGTATCGTGAATCATCCGCGGAAGAAGGCCCAACGGGGCGCTGAGAAAGGCTGGTTTGAACCGGGCGGTTCAACTATCGTATTATTATTTGAACCGGGTCGTATCCTTGTGGATCGTGACATTCAGGATTGGTGCCGAGAGGGCTATGAGGTCCGAGTGCTGATCGGCGAAGGCATCGCCACCAGAGTTGAGGCTACATATGTTTAAACGCATCCGTATTTACTTTCGAGAAATGTACCCGCCGATCTCAAGGCTTTTCGTCTCACTTCTGATCTTCTTACAGGTCTACTTTCTGCTGCTTTTAAATTACGGAGTGAATCAGTTCACGATTGATCGCCGGGAATTGATCGGCGTCATCACGATCTTTGTCTTTTTATTGCTTTTACGGATCGCGGATGACTTCAAAGACTACCGAACGGACCAAGTAAATTTCCCCGAACGCTCCTTGCCGAGCGGCAAGGTCCACAAAAAAGATTTAATCCTTGTTATCTGCGTGTCGATCGGGATCGTGTTCGTACTTAACTTGCTCTACATGCACAATATCTTCTGGTTCCTTTTGCTCTTTACCTACGGAGCCATGATGTCTGTCTGGTTCTTCCAGCGCCATCGCATCCAGCCAAACCTGATTCTGGCGCTTGTCACCCATAACCCGGTGCAGTTTGTGCTGAATTTTTATGTCATCTCTTTTGTCGTGGAAAAGTACAATCTTCCTTTGCTGAGCTGGCAAAGCGTTCTTGTATCTTTCACAATGTACTTCCCCGTCCTATTCTGGGAAGTCTCGCGCAAGATCCGCGCACCGGAGGAGGAGACACAGTATAACACCTACTCCAAAGTTATGGGTGTAGGTCGTTCGGTGCGCCTCGTCGTCATCGCGGTGTTGCTGGACTTCATCACAAACGTCATCTTGCTCTGGCGAATCAATCTGCCATTTGCTTTCTTGTTGCTCGCCAACACGACGTATCAGGTAATCCACAGCATCCGGTTTGTCCGTTCGCCCGGCCGCTTCGATTACGGGAAAATGATGGAAGGTTATATCTATCGGACCGAAGTCTCCGTTGTTTTGGGCATCGCCACGCATTTAATTTATCTGCGGGTGAGCGCATGACGGCGTTCAAGAGCGGCAAGGCCGCGAACTTGGCCCGCCTGCGAAAAGGTGGTTTCGCGGTCCCGCCATTTTTTGTCGTGCAGGCCGACGATCTCGCGGCCGCGGCCGCGCGTGGACCGGAGGGCTTTGAGCGTTTGGCGGCGCGCCTGCGTCAAGAGCGACAGACATTCTTCCGCGCGCATCCGCTGGTCGCGGTCCGTTCCTCCGCGTCAGATGAGGACAACTTTAGTTCCAGCATGGCCGGACTCTACCGCAGCAAGCTGAACGTCAGCACGGAGATGCTCGGACCGACATTCTCATGGTGCCTGGAGGCTCAAGACAGTCCGGCTCTCAATTCTTATCGTCAACGCCGCCACCGCGAGCGATCGAATGGCTCGAATTTCGCGATCGAACAAAGTGAGGAGAAGGTTCAACTTGATTTGATTGTGCAGGCGATGGTGACAGATCTCACACACGCCGCGATCCTTTTCACCGCGAACCCTGATGGCCTGTTAAATGAACGAGTTCTCGTGGTCGGAGAAGGTTACGGAGACAAACTGGTCAGCGATCAGATCCCGGCCATCAGCTATTATCGCCACGCGACAGAAGATAAGGGCTACCTGCAAAATCCCGGACAACTCGACCTGCTGCCGTCAGAGGTGCTGCGGGCGATTTGGACGCTGTCGGATCAGCTGGAAGCGACGTTTGGCCCCGCTCTTGATTTGGAATTGGCGATCGACAAAGATCATCGAATCTGGCTTTTGCAAATGCGCCCTCTCACTACTTTGAATGCTGAGGCGGTAACAACGCCCCAAACCATTCTTGACAACAGCAATATTATTGAAAGCTATCCGGGGTTGACTTTACCCCTGTCGACCGACTTCTACCATCGTGCATACGAGGCGGTTTTTTCAGGCTTGATCCGCCGTTTGTACCCCGGACCGACAGCCAAACAGGCAGAGCGGCTGGCGCGGATTACAGGGAATATGGTTTATTCGTGGAATGGAAGGGCATACTACCAGTTACAAAATTGGCTTAACTTACTAAGACAACTGCCGTTCAGCGACCGTTTGATTCCCGTTTGGAGAGAGATGATGGGTGTCGGGGAGATCGCACTGCCCGATCAGAAACCGCTTATCTCCAGGATCGCCAAACTTGGCATGGTCTGTCGTCTGCTGTTTTCTCTTAAACGTGTCGAGCGCCATTATCAAACATTGACACAAGATGTCGCCACGATCGAAAATGAATTTAAGCGCTTAGAATCAAATGCGTTTGTTCCCGAGCTCTATGAACTCTTCTTCACCCGCCTTGGCGAAACGGTCCTCAAGCACTGGGACATCACCTTGCTTAATGATCTACAGGCGATGATCGCAAGTAAACGTTTGCAAAAACAAGCCATTAGGCAAGGGATGACGGATCCCAACGAGTTACTTGCGGGAATCAGCGCTCTTGCGAGCATGAAGCCTGTGCTTAGCATTCAGGCGATTCATAAGAGCTTAAATGATGATGAGCTGGGTCTGATGCGCCGGGCGGCCCGGGATGAGTCCCTTGCCCGGAGTATTCTTGCCGGCAAGCATCCCGCTCTGCAAGGTCAGCGGGCAAAGTCACTTATTCCGGCGATGCGTGAACACATCCGTCTTTACGGTGACAGAGGAATCGAGGAGCTCAAACTTGAAAGCAAGACTCAGCGTAGTGACGCAAAACTTTTTTTCGCGGCATTGTCGGCGGCCGATTCAATAAATTTACCGGAAGCTTTCTCCGATCAGCCGGAGCAGCCGCGGCAAAAAGCATTGGACGCGATCATGAGGCGGGAAGAATCCCGTCTTTTGCGCACCCGGGTCTACGGCATGGCGCGCCAGGTATTCTCGCGCTTAGGCACTGCCCTTTGGGAGCAAGATCGTCTTGATGACAAAGCGGATGTATTCTATCTCTTGATCGATGAGGTCTTCCGGGCTTTCAGAGATGAGACTGATTTGCGCCTTCTCGTTCACGAGCGCAAACTGGCCTATGACGCTTATCAAAATCTGCCGGCCTACAGTCGCTTATTCTTTCTCAACCGGCCTTTCTCGAAGCAAACGGCACTATACAAAGCATTGGCAGAGACAGACGCATTACAAAACAAATGGTGGGGCACCCCCTGCTCGGCGGGCATCGTGCGAGCGGAGGTGGCAGTCATCGAGGACGCGGCCGGCGCCACCGACATCAAAGGGCGAATCCTGGTGACCAAAAACACAGATCCCGGCTGGGTCTATCTTCTGATCCAAGCGGCCGGTGTCATCGCCGAACGGGGCTCCATTCTGTCTCACACGGCGATTATCTCCAGAGAGCTAGGTTTGCCCTCCATTGTCGGTGTCGCCGGAATCACCACGGCGCTCAAGACGGGTGATCTGATCGAAATGGATGGCAGTAGCGGCAAGCTACAGGTGTTAAGGAGGGAGAAAAATTGAAAAAAGAAACCTCCGTTTGTCCGGTCAACAATCAGGCGTTTGCGAAATTATTCACGCGCTTGCCACAGGTGATCGCCAAACAGGACCGAAGGGAAAAACAAAATTCGGACGCGAAGGTGGAAATGGCGCTGCTCACAGGTGGACATTTCCTCTCCGGCGGCATGGCAATTCAAGCTTACCTATTGCTGGACGCAAGTAAGGTGGATGACAGGAATATTCGCTTGGCGGATTGTCTTGCGCGGATCGCGCTCATCCTGCCCAAATCCTCGGACGAAGCTTATTTTGGGTTCTTCGCGGCACGCAAAGAGATAGATGATATTGACAAACTGCTTGATCCGTTGGAGGACGCGGCGCGCGCGCTGGGGCGCACACGGCTCATCGGCCCTGTCGATGGCAGCTTTTGGCTCTCCTATCGTTTCAAGATCGATGCGTTTGACCAGCCGGTCTACTTCGGCGAACCGCGCAATCCCGCCCGCTATCCGGCACTGTTTGAGGCAGCCGGCTATCGGCAAGCCATACGTTATCGCTCCAACTTCTATCCTCCGGGGTCGCTCGCGACAAACCGTATGGCACTGCGTCTACGTCGATTTCGTGAGCTCGGATATACGATTCACGCCCCTCGGCGTGGTGAACAAAAGGAGCTCGTCAAAAAGCTGTATCACTTAATTACTGAGCTCTACTCCGGATTTCAGACCTATCAACCAATTGACCTCGAGAGTTTTCGCAAAATCTTTGCCGATCTGGCTCTTGTCGCCGACTTCAATTTAATTCGTGCTGCCTACAAGGACGGTGAACCTGTTGGCTTCCTAATCGCGTTGCCGGACTATCAGGATCGCCTCGATCCACGACGATCCACGGTGACAAAGCTGATCGCCATTTTACGCAAACGAAAAGTTAAACAGGCGGTCTTGCTTTATCTGGGCGCCAAAGACAGTGCTCTGGGACTGGGCTCGGCGTTGGTCAGCGATTTTTCATACACGGTGAAAGAGCGCGGTCTGGCCGTTGTCGCCGCTTTAATTAAGGACGACAAAGTGACCGGCGGGTATGCGGCGAGCGAGATTAGTCAGACACGCCATTATGCGCTGTACGCCAAAGACTTGGATAAATTGTCATCGCTTCATTCAAATGGCAGGTCCTGACATGGTATCTTGAACATATACTGCACACAAACCATGTTTTACCATTTTGGGAGAGTAGAATGTTGGAATTGATAAAAGACAGTCATGCGGGAGAGATGGATTTCACCATCCGCGACGTGCGGATTCTCTCGCCGGAAAATGGTTGGCGCGCGCGACGCGGAAACATCAGTGTTCGTGGGAGTAAAATTTCATCCGTTGGTCCGCGACCTGAACGTTCGGCTAGAGAATATGATGGCGGAGGTGCGGTCGTCATGCCCGGTTTGGTCAACGGTCACTGTCATGGAGACATGACGATTGTACGTGGCCTGGGTGACGACATGACCTTGCTGGAACAGAATATGAGGTTTGCGGGACACAATTGGTTTCAGCGCTATTTAAGCGAGAATGATCGCTTTGTCTCGAGACAGCTTACTTATAGCGAAGCCCTGTTGTCCGGGACTACGTTTTTTTGTGAAAACATGTACTGGAGCCTGGGGCGTCGCGCGATTGATGCGATGGAGGAGAGTGGCATCAGCGGGGCTTTAGCCGAGGATCTTCGCCCGGATTTTCGCCACAGTGACAATCTGCATAGTCCGGACTGGCTAAAATCTTTCGCGACCGAATGCCGTTCGCGTGGCGTCCTGCCATTGGCCGGCGGCATCTCCGAAGAAGATTTCTCCTATAAGAGCTTAAAACAACTTCACGACCTGGCGGGTGAGGTCGATCTATGGGAAACCAGACATTTTTCGGAAACGACCTGGCGAGTTGATTTGATCAAAGAACGCTTTGGTGTCACGCCAACAGAGATGTTGGATCGCGCAGGCTTGTTAAGCGACAAACAAATCCGCCAAATTCTTTCACACGGTGTTTGGCTAAGTGAGCGCGACATCGCCCTTTTGAAAGAAAGTCACGCCGGGATTGTCAACACTCCGATCAGCGAGATGAAAATCGGTGACGGCATGGCTCCGTTGGCGGAGTTGCTCGAGGCGGGTGTGAATGTCGGACTGGGCACGGATGGGGCGTTGTGGAACAATCGAAACGATCTGTTCAGGGAGATGCGGATGGCGGCGCTGCTCAGCTCGCTGCGCTTGGGACCCGGTTCACTCGTCGCGGAACAAGCACTGGACATGGGCACCATCGGAGGGGCGCGGGTGTTTGGGGTAGACGCCGAGATCGGCAGTTTGGAGCCGGGCAAGCGTGCGGACTTTATTGTGCTGGACATCAATCAGCCCCATTTTGTACCCTTAATGGAAGAATATGGACTGGACAACTTGGCGTCGCTCATTGTGTACAACGCGTCCGGACAAGATGTGACCGACGTGTTTGTGCGCGGAAAGCGGATTGTCCGTGATAGGCGGTTGACCACATTGGATTTGAACGCTTTGATGAGCGAAGTGAGTAAACGCTCGAGTTCCTTGGCGAAACAGTTGCGACATGTGGGAAGTCACAATCAATAAAAGAACAGTGAGGTTTGCGTATGGCAATCGATTCAACCAATATCGCTTCGGCGCCCCGCGCCACGAATGAAGGTGTCTATCATTTGCAATTGAAAAAAGGAGATGTGCCGGGATATGTGCTGTTGCCCGGCGCGCCCGAACGTACTGAGCTAATGGCGAAAGATTGGGATAACGTTCGAGAGGTGGCGTATCATCGCGAATACAAAACAATGAGCGGAACCTATCAAAATCAGCCCATCGCGGCGGTCTCCACCGGCATTGGGGCCGCGAGTTCCGAGATTTGCGTTCATGAGCTAAACACACTCGGTGTGCATACCTGTATCCGTGTGGGCAGCACCGGGAGTATTGTTCCCGAATTCGATCTGGGCGACTTGATCATAGTGATCGCCGCGATACGTAAAGACGGCACCTCAGATACATATATTGACGGGTCGTACCCCGCTGTGGCGGATTTTCGTGTGGTGAACGCCTTGTGTCAAGCGTGTGAAAATCTTGGTTTTCGCTACGGCTTTGGTATCTCCTACACGACCGGTTCTTTCTATCTTGGGCAGGCGAGACCGCTTCGCGCGGACGGATCCGGTTATTGGCCATCGTCCATGAATCATTTTTTGGATGATTTAAAAAACACCGGCGTGACCAATATCGAGATGGAAGCCGCCGGCCAGTTCGTTGTGGGAAGTTTGCATGGAATGAGAATGGGCGCGATCATGTCGGTTTTCGCGAATCGTGTGACCAATCGTTGGGGAGATGATGGAGGTGAGGCTCGATCTTGCCTGGCGGCGTCCGAGGCGATAAAAATCTTGGCGGCTCAGGATCAACAGCCACAAAGTGATCTTTGTATCCGTTCGGGTTTTGAACTGTTGGGTGACATGAGGCAACCATAGAGAAAGAGTGAAACATTATGGCGATTATCGTATCCGGAGAGAAACAACTATTGCATTATTTAGGCGCGGAAGACGAGGTGGCTCGTCTTAATTTGCGAGAATTCTGCAAGCGTCATTCAATTCGACCGATCGAGGCGTCGGCGAAAGATCTGCGCACCACGATTTCCGCGTTGCTGGTCCTGCCGGAGACTGTGTCCGCGGCCGACGGCGTGGAGGATGAACCCGACTCAGATGACTCTAAGTATAAGAACACAGAGTTGTTTTTGCTGTCCGGGTTTGCCCCACAAGATCGCGATCAGTTATTGAAAGCGATGCAAGAGGAAGAACTGGGAAAAAACGCGTTGAAGGCGATGGCGACTGTGCATAACATTCATTGGACGCTGGGTCACCTATTGAGCGATGTGAGCCGGGAGCATGAAATCGTCAGCGCCTATATGGAGTTGCGGAAAACTTTGCATGTGACAGGCATCCTCATTGAGACAGTGGGTCTACCGCCACAAGCGAAAGAGGAGTTTGACGTGCGCTACGAGAAAGGCAAAAACATTGTTGAGTCCGGAATGATGCCGGACAATCCGGAGTTAATGAGGAGGTTGACAAGGGAACTGAAAATATTGATTACAATGGGCGAGGAAAATTGAATTTCACCCACATCCGGGAGAAATAATGGTTTTTGTTTAAAATGTCAAAGAAATTGAGTATTTTATGTTTAAATGAACAAAGATCATTAAACACACTTCAATTAAATTGACTATTTTGTATAAAGGTCATATACTTAGTACAAGCTCCAGGGAATACCGAAGGATGTGAATCCACAGAGGTGAACCGCCACTATTATTTAAATTAACACAACGTTAAAAAGTACTAGTGGGAGTGAATTGACAACGAGTGAACGAACAATAAGTTCTAAATGAGTTGTATATCGAACGATTAAATTCTGACAAGAAAAAATCGGATTTGATAATTGAATTTGACCGCTCAGTTAATATATATAGCAATATGTATTATGAAAAGTATTGAAAGTGTTGCTGAACACTGGAAAATGCAAAAAGAATTCATCAATTGCAGGTACAGATGAAAATCAAGTACATGCATAAAGGATTCGGCGAATAATTGCGAATGCAAGTTGAAAGTTAAAAGAAACATCGAGAGATGTGGAATCACAACATGAAGCAAGAAATTCGAATACATATTAGAATCTACTGATCAAATCTTTAACGCAAGGTTTAATCAAACGGAAACGAAGAATAAAGGTCATTCAATCTGAATTTCAAAGAATTGAGGAAAATCAAAACGATTGGAATCAAATCGATGAAATGAAGAGGCTAAAGAAAGACAGATTTAGTTGGAGATTGTTAGAGAACAATTGAAGAAAACCAAACAGTCCGACAAAAGCTGATCTGAGTTTCACAAGATTATTGAGGAAGATCAAACGATTGGAATCGAATCTTAGAAAAAGAAAAAATGACACTGCGTTCAGAAACAATGATGAACCGATGAAAGCGAAATCAGATTTTTGAATGGATGGAAGCTAAAATTAATAAAACAGTTACCATGGAAAGGTAAAAGGTTGAGAGCGACAGGTCAATTCAAGAAATCAAAAACGATATCTAAATGTAAAAGTCAGGTTTATGAGTGAAATATAAAAGATTCACGTCAGGTAAACTAAAATGGAAGTAGCAATGAGGGTTCGCTGGAGCCCTTTTTATTTTAAAATAGTGCGCCAAATTTAAAACGGGTGTGCCGAACTCAAAGCCAACATGTCTGTTCGGCTTGCGAGCGTTGTTTTATGACAATTTGTGAAGCGCCGCGAGGTTTGGTTCTCAATCATTCCAGTCCTCAGGCAGTAAGACAATATCTCTAAGTGATCGATGGCGCTCTTTAATGTCCAAACCATATCCGATGACACGCCGATAATCGATTTCAAACGCGCCATAAACGATGGGTACAGGAATTAAAAGCTGATCCGGATTATATAACAGCGCGCATAATTGAATAGAAGCGGGCTTCATTGTTTCGATATACTCGATCATGAAATTGGCGGTCAGTCCGGTTCGCACAACTTCCTCCACGACCAGGACATCTTTACCTTTCAGGTCCAGCCCGACACCGCGGGTTATTTTCAACATTCCGGTGTCTTTGCCATTGATGATCGCTGATCCGATCGCCATAAAATCATAAGACACATCCAGTTCGATTGCTCTTGTTAAATCAGCCACGAAATATAGCGACCCTTTGAGCATCGCGACGATTACCAAGCCGTTGTCCCGATCTTTATAATCCGCGGTTATTTGTTTTCCCAACTCTCGGACACGGCGATCGATTTGCGTCTCTGAAAATAAAACGGTATATCCATGTCGATCCAATCGTTCATCTGTCGAATGATGTTCCATTATTTTGACTCTCCGGTTTCGCTGATGGGCGTGGTGATCGCCTTCAGTTTTTCTGCTTCAACAATGCTGGTCGGAATGTGTTCGCGAGGCTGGGGCGCCAACGTTTGTTGTTCCGTCACATCCAGTTCGCTATGTTCGATGACCGCTTTATAGTCACGGCGATAGACAATTTTGACATCAATGCCGTACTGTTCTTTCGCAAGACGAGCTTTGCGGTTTTTGCGCGCGACATACTTTTGGTCCATGGTGGTTAATTCGAGATATAGGTCGAATTTTGGTAAATAAAAATCTGGGCGGAAGGCGGTAATCACATTTCCCGCTTCGTCCCACTCCACCGGAAACGACTTCGGCTCATATCGCCAGTCGACTCGATATCGATCCAGCATCCGCGCGAATTCGATCTCAGAGCTATGCTTCAGATCCGGAAGATCATCCATGATGAATGTTTCCTGACTGTTCGGGGCGATCTTTAATAATTGCTCTCTGGCTTCGTAATCCGCGACAATCGCGACAATCGCGTCGATGCAGGCGTCCGGCGCGACGTGATCGGTGTTGAACACGGTGTGATACAAATAAGAGTTATTTGAGTCTTCCTTAAAGAGCGTGGATATAAAACGCTGATATTTGCGATCCCAGTGCGCTATGTATGATTCAGCGCCGTCCATTTCCATGCGATGACGTTTGGCCAGGCGAGCCGCTCGTGTTGCAGGTGATCCCTGGACGCGTATGTGAATGCACCCGGGCTGATCACTCAGAAAGTGGCAACCGCCGATACCGATCAAAACCATCGACGTGGTCTGTGTGAGTCGGATTAATTCGTCTTGCATATGATCTTTATAGGTTCGATTGGGCGTGAATTCTTCGAAAAAATAACGTGGGCTTTCCGCGAGCATACGCATGTCGTGGTTAGTGACGTGAGGTCGGAAAATTTCTTCCAACAATATCTCGCGCGTCACCAGACGATAGCCAAGCCTCTGCGCGACTGTTTCAGCGATCGCCTCGCCATAGCTGCCGCTTAGACGGGACACTGTTATTACGGGCATTGCCACCTCCAAATAAATGATTAGAACGTTTAGAGAAGGACGATCGGATTATTGTGATTATATCAATTGTATGCTGATCTTGTTGAAATCACTGATCAAATTGGTTGGTTTGATCAGAAATGGCATGTGATAGGGGTGTTTTCGTGGGAGTTGGCTTGTGTTTGATTGTATTATGGTAAAATAGTGAAAAATTTAGAATGGTTCATATGATGTTCCAAAACTGCCAAACAGTGATTATTGGCGGAAACGGAGGAGATTCACTTTGATTTGCCCAAACTGCAAATATAATAACATTGATGATGGAAAATTTTGCTCCAATTGTGGAAAACCATTGCCGACCGCGCCGACTGCGTTTTATTGCTCCAATTGCGGGAATAGAATGGCGGCGAATGGGAGTTATTGTAATGAGTGTGGCGCGCGAAATTCAGCGGTAAGCGACGATTCCGGATCTCGCTCAGCCACTCGGGTCTACTCGCCGTTGGGGGATGAGTTTGACGCATACGCTTCCGATTCGGAAATTTCACCGCGCCTGGACGCGAACGGGTATGATGATTATCCCGCGGGTCCTTCCTTGTCTCAGCAGGCAAGCCATGATCCATATGACAGTTTCTCCGGAGATCAGTATGGTGGACAAAATCCGTTTGACCATTATGACCGCGGATATGAGGATTACGATGATTACGAGTATGATGATTACGATGATCCTTATGCGAGACACTCAAGCCCCGGGATAGCGAAAACCATTTTGATCGTCGTGCTCGCCATTGTGGCGTTGATCGTCGTCATTGGTATCGTCAGTATTATTTCCGGATTTGTCAAAGACAGCAAGAGCCGGATGGAGATCAGCACACCGACCGAGTCCGTCATGATGGAAACGACGGTGACCACCACACAGACGCTGATGACCACGTCGGAAACGACCATGCCGACAACCGAACTGACAACCGAGCCCCCCACCACGACAACTGAGACGACAACCGAAGCACCGACCGAGCCTCCGGTGACAACGACGGTGGCGCCGGCGGGGACCACACTTGTCGTGCGAAACAGTCAAGGGTTTGTGGTCCGAAGCGGTCCGGGGACCTCATACGATCGGTTGGGCGTCGCGCACGCGGGTTCAACACTGAGGATCGTTGGTGAAGTACAAGGAGAGACAGCGCAAGGCTTCGGCAGCACTTGGTACCAGGTAGACTACAACGGGCAAACCGCCTATGTGATTAAAGACAGTGGTGGCGGTCAGGAAATCAGATAAATAGAATATAAGGCATCGGCTTGAGCCGATGCCTTTTTTAGATTGGTCTACCTGATCGGAAGCTGTGGATTGGTTCGCTTACTCTTGTGATTTGTTTTCACTTTCCCACTGTTCAGGCTGTGCCTGTTGTTCGTGTTCGGGTTGTTGTTCGTAGCCCGGTTGGGCATAAGGCTGTTGATCCGGTTGTTGCAGATACTCGGTCTGTTGTCCGTAACCCGGTTGGGCATAAGGCTGTTGATCCGGTTGCTGCGCGTAGTCAGTCTGTTGTCCATAGCCCGGTTGGGCATAAGGCTGTTGCCCCGGCTGCTGTCCGTAATCGGGTTGTTGCCCATAGCCCGGTTGGGCATAAGGCTGTTGCCCCGGCTGCTGTCCGTAATCGGGTTGTTGGCCGTAACCCGGTTGGGCATAAGGCTGTTGCCCCGGTTGCTGCCCATACTCGGGCTGTTGTCCATAACCCGGTTGGCCATAAGGTTGTTGACCGGGCATCTGTGGATTGTAGCCTTGATAATAGCCATTCGCGGGAATTGGCGCGTTGGCGCCTTTTCTGTTTAATATTCCGCCAATCAGATAAAGGGCGGTAAATATTATGTAGACGCCGGAAAACCAGTTGAGCGCCAAAAAGAATGACAGGAGGGCGAATATCGTTAGAATAATGCCGATGGTCATCGCTGCGGAAGTTCCGGTTTTTCCGCTCAATCGAAAGCCGACGATCGCGAAAATGATATTGTAAAGCGCGATGAGAAACAAAATGACGGCCACAACAGTAAACGCCGAACCCAGGAAATAGCTCAATTCACCGAAATCCCCCAATTCTTGCATATACTCACCGAAAAACTCAAACGGCATTGCCAGCAACAGCACGCCGACCAGAGCTTGTAAAATGCCCGCGAGTAGCACGCCGATGCCACCTATGATCAAAAGTGCTTTCCCTTTTGCCTGATTCATAATTTATCCCCCTTTCGCGAGACGAAGCTTATACAGCAGTTCTTATTGATTAGGTCCACTTAGAAGTAAGCTAATTATATCAAATTCAGTATTATTAAATTGTATCAATCGATTCATGCCGAAAAAATCATCGATGGAGCGAATGATCATAGAGGTTTCAACCGACAGTTGTGGCGAGTCATGCTAAAATGAGTATCATTGATCAATTGATTTTGTGGATGGTTGGAGCGGAGGCTACAAATGATTGAGTCATTGGGTAATACACTGTCGTTGCAGCAAATAGACCGTTTTTGGTGTGGCTGGGTGAGTGATGAATTTGTCACGTTGGCGGAAGGTGGTTTTGCCGACCGGATCACTGTGTCGGTCGTATGGGGCATGGCGACTCCAACTATTGATGAGAACGAACGAAAGCGATTGATTTCAATTAGTCGCTCATTCTTAAATGATTACAAGGTGAATCGCATCTTGCTGGAAGATTATTTGTTGACGGTTTCAACTGTGATCCGGAGCGAGGAGGAAGCGACCGCGTTTGTTCGGGATGTGGCGGAAATTGTGAAAAAAGGAGATCACATCGATGGACATCACTGTGTGTTTTGCGGCCAACCGCTGGCGTGGACCCCGAGTTCCGATGTGAGTTCCAAAACTGATCCGGCCGATAATCAGGAGTCTGTTCCGGAAAAATTTGACAGCGAGACTGATCAGCAGGTATTGATACAGGGTGGTGTCAGCACGGGCTGTCGTCTGGTCCATCGCCGTTGTCACGAGCGTTACGAACGGCGGCTGATTTCATCCACCCGCCGAAACGCTAGAAAGAGCTTTGGTGGACACAACACGGTTTTGCCGTACACGGAAAAAAACCGCAGCTATTCCAAAGGTTTTTGGGGAGCTTTGGTGGGTGGGCTGTTGGCTTCGCTGTTAATTTTGATCCATGAAGGATTGTTGTTTGTCGTGCCTTTCATAGGTGCCTTTTTAGCCCATCGTCTATATGAGAGATTCGCCGGAAAGTGGGGCGAGAGACGCGCCTCGGTGACCAGCGCGGGGGCGGTGATCGGCATGTTGCTGGGTATCTGGCTGAGTGGAATGCCGGCCGCGATCGCCATGGTGGACATCAATCGGCTAACCGGATTTGACAGGCTGCTGGCGACGTTAAAGGAAATGTGGTTGGTATTTGTGTACACGTCGCGTAAAGACACAATCGGCTTTATCTTTCGTGGCGCGCAGATCGCGGTCAGCAGTGTGTTATTTTACAATCTGGGGCGGGTGATGCCGGCGGCTTATCGGCGGGCACCGCTGACATATCAACGGGTCGGTGAACCAATGCCGGCGGGCGAGACAAATCTAAGCCTCGTTTTTGATGATTCGCGACGGATCAAAAGTGGTGGACTCAAATGACTTTGCCCCTGCCATACGCTGACTTTAATTCACCTCGAATTCGAAACCGTCGGTTGCGGATCTTCCACTGCGCTGATTTTCATCTACGAACGATCCCAAAAAGCGTTGAGAAATTTCCACTCGATTTATTTTCTGCTTTGACCAATACAGTTGAGCTTTGTTTGCGTGAAAAAGTTGATCTTTTGCTGATCGCGGGTGATTTTTTGGAGAGCCAACATGCGACCGCGAAGACGGCGGAGCTGGCCATCGACGCGTTGGCCGAACTCTCTCATATTCCGGTCCTAATGGTCACGGGGAATCACGATCCACTTGAGCCCCATTCTTTGTATTGCACGCAAGACTGGGGAGAACATGTGATCATTGTTGGGGACACCGATGTAGTTGAATTGCCGGATCTGAATGTTCGGGTCTGGTGCACCGGGTTTTCCAAGCGATTTCAGGACACCGGGAGATTGTCTTGTCCGGGAATCTCGCGTAGGAACAGCTCTAACGATGATTTTTTGGAGATCGGACTGGCCCATGCCGACGTTTGCGGTGGGGTCTCGCGATATAATCCGTTGACTCGACGCGCCATAGCCTCCTCGGCGTTGGATTATTTGGCGCTGGGACATATTCACCAGCCATCCGAAACTGTTCTTTGGAGTGGAGATACCGCATATACGTATGCCGGCTGTCCAATGGGTCAAGGATTTTCAGATCTCGGACCGCGTGGGGGCTGGCTGCTGAGCTTTTCGGGAGCCCGATTCAGAGCGGATTACATCCCCCTGTCAGACAGCATGTTTCTGGAGCGCGATTTGGATATTTCCTTGCCGGAGCGATTGCCTGTCTGGCGGCCGGAACAACTGTCGTCTTTTATTCAAAGAAACTTGGAAAAGCTGGATGGTCCGATTTTTTCAAAACATCATTACCGCCTTGTCTTAAAAGGAAATCTGCGAGGTCAGATAATCGATCTCGACGCGCTCGGCGATTTGTTGGCGGATGTTGTCCGTGAAGTCCGTTTAGAAGATGAAACGGGTCCGGACCTGCTCATGTCTGATTTGGCAACGGAGAACTCCGTCCGCGGTGTATTTGTTCGTCAATTATTGGCCGATATGAAAATAGCGCGGGAAGCGCAAGATGATGAATCGGTCAAGCGGTTTAGTGACATTCTTCAGATTGGGTTGAGCGCATTTGATGGTGAGGTGGTCTGATTGCGTATCGAGCGGATTGAAGTGCGACGATTCGGATGTCTGCGTGATCTTTTGATCGAGCACCCGGGACGGATGACCTTGATATTTGGAGAGAATGGTTCGGGAAAGAGCACGTTGATGACGTTTCTCTATTCCATTTTATACGGATTGGGACCCGCGGGCCGATCGGCGGAGACAAATGCCCGATTGCGATACATGCCGTGGGGTGAAAATGAGATGGGCGGCAGCCTGGATATCAGACACGGCGGTCACACATATCGGATAGAACGCAGTTTTGGCGGAAAAAAAAGTGAGGACCGGTGTCTTGTCTGGATTCTCGAAACCGGAGAGCAGTTATTTTTACGAAATCCGGATCAACCCGGTCGCGAGATCTTGGACATCGCTCCTCAAGTTTTTTTAAATACCGTGTTTATTTCATCAGGAAATACGCGGCCCAGCATGGACAAGGATCGGAAGGGTGAGATTGAAAACGCGTTGCTGGGCGAGGTCGCGATTTCAGCGACAGACAGCCAAACCATCACGGTTCGCCAGGTATTGGACCTTCTGCGAGGTCAGGCAACTGAGCTGCGGTCGCCTTCAGGAACGAAGGGTTTGTTGCCCGAAATCGATAAAAATTTAGCCGAGATGGAGTTGAATTGGTCAAAAGCGGCGGAAGCGGAGAGACAAATCACACTGCTTCAGCGAGAACTACAAGAGACCATGGAATGGCAGGCCGAGGTGAAACGATCAATGATCTCAGTTGAACATCAGCTGGAAGGCGCTCGGCTGATTCGACGTCTGTCGGAAATCCGGTTGTTGCTGTCAGACCGGCTTGATTCACAGCCGGGGGGATCACACCCGTTGAACGACTCCGTGTCCACAGGTAATTTTTTTTCTTATGGCAGATTGAGCGTAGGGCTTTTATTTGTCGTCTTGGGAGTGTTCGGAGGTTATTTTATCAATCCGGGGATTTACGTGTTGTCCGGTTTGGGTCTGGCACTTTTGATTGGAGCCTTTAGCGACAAGTTCAAAAGACGAGGTCTTACTGTCGAGGCATCAAATGGAAATGGACGGCGTGGGAGGCTGGAAGATTCTTACGATGACTTGTTAGAGCAAATTCGAGTCTGGCGAGAGCAGTCCGGCATCAGCCCGGACGATCCTAAGCTGGATCCGGCGAACTATCACAAGCTGCGTGAGCAAGCGGACGATCGACGTCGACAGGTTGACAAGTTAAATAGCCGGGTTGATTATCTGTCGGGGCAGTTGGAAGTTTTGCGAACCGGAGAAATCGACGCCGCGAAGCTGGAGGCGCAAGTGGCGCGAGAGCGCCGCCGTAGGCAGGCGTTGTCGGAACGCTATGATTATCTGGAACAGACGATGGACAGAGTCAGACAGGCCGCCGATGAGTTTCGTGAGAGCGCAAATCCTCGGTTGGCCGCCAGGCTCAGGCACTGGTTGCCGATCTTCACCGCCGGAACCGTGACTGACGGACGGGTTGACGCGGATCTTCTGTTGCGCGTCACCTTGGATCAGCCCGCGACACCATCTTTTGTGGAAGAAGGGCATCTTAGCGCGGGCACCGCGCAACAGGCATACCTCGCTTTGCGCATGGCACTGGCCGAGTCCTTGTCCGCCGCTCAAACACTTCCTTTGTTGCTGGACGCGCCATTTGGAGGCTGGGACGACAAGAGATTGACTCTGACGCTGGAGGCTTTGCTCGACTTTGCCGAAAACACTGAAAGACAGCTGCTGATCTTTAGTGAATCGGCGCGGTTGGCTAACTGGTGTTCTGGACAAACATCCTCGATTGAGGTTATTATTTTATGAGTGATATCCCGTCTGTCAGAGGCGCGAAGCCGATGGATTTTTACCAGCTAAACGGGATAATCGATGATCGCGGACGGGTCGGGCAAAAGACGACATCAAAACGGCAATTGGAGAGATGAGCATGCTGACGGGAAAAGAATTGGAAAAGAAAAATGCGGGCTACAAGGCGGCTGAGTACATCAAGGATGGAATGATTCTTGGTCTTGGGACCGGCTCCACCGCGTACTATGCCATCATTCGCGCGGGCGAGCTGGTGAAAGAGGGCTATCAACTGAAGGCGGTCGCCACTTCCAAACAAACAGCCGAGATCGCTGTCGAGAACGGTGTCGAGATTTTGGATATTGACGACGTGGACCACATCGACTTGGCGATTGACGGAGTTGACGAGATTGATCACGCGTTCAACGCGATTAAAGGCGGTGGAGGCGCGCTGTTCCGCGAAAAAATCGTGGCCAGGCTGGCAAAGGAAGTCATCTGGATCATGGATGAGCAAAAACCGGTCGAGGCGATCGGCGATTTCGCGCTACCGGTGGAAATCCTGATTTACGGCAGCCGTCATATATTGAATCAATTGGCGGAGCTTGAATTGAAACCGGTCTTGAGAATGCGCGATGGCCAGCCATTTGTGACCGACAACGGCAACTACATCGCGGATCTGCAGCTTTCGGCTCCGATGGATATCGAATCGGTTAAAGGAAAACTCGCGAGTGTGGTGGGTGTGTTGGAAACCGGTCTGTTTCTTAACATGTGCGACCGCTGTTGCATCGGCACACAGGATGGAGCGAAGGTGGTCGAAAATCCAAACAAGGCCTGATCGACACCATGACTGTTATAGAAAGGGAGGGTCATCCTCCCTTCACTTTTTTAGGGAGAAATAATATGGCATCTGAGTCCGCGGTCAGCCGACTGTCTGCGAAAAAAGAAAAGACAGTGCAAGCGATTAAAGCGTTTTGGCGTAATTATGAAAATTTGAGAATGGAAGGCGTCGCTTTGACGATTTGCGAAGCCATCGCCGATGAGCTGCCCGAAGCGTTTGAGAAATATGGTGAAGGTCTGCTGGCCCATGCCTCAAGCCTGATCGCCGGGAATTGCAACTTTTGGCTGGATTATGATCCGGACCTGTTCGCCGCCATGCAAGAACTCGAAAATCGGTTAAGTGAGGATGGTGTGCGCTATGAGGAGCTACAAAAACCACTCTACGACAGATTGGAGACATATCCGTGGAACCGGCGCTGGCTGGCCAGAAGTTTTCCGCCGGAGGTCGACCTGCGAGACACGTTTGCCGATTCTTTGCTACGGGTTGGCAGTGAGCTGGATGAGCAAACCTTGCAAGAACGATTGATGAAGTTTTACGGTTCGCGCGAAAATGCGAGAATTCACGCTCTGGATCGATATATGCGTGGCATGCAGTTTCAAAAACCATATATCAGGTCGCTGATGAAAGAAGAACGTGAACAGCCTAATTTCAAGGCTGATGTGGAGAGGATCGGTGGACGAACCGCGGCGGAGCTGCTGAGCTGGAGGCCGGATTTCAGCGCGGTGCGCGCGGCCGGTCCGGATGATTATTTCGAATTTTTACCGGTTGATACCGGTGTGAATGAGGAAATGGCGGCCAAAACAACCGGAATTGAAGGTCTGGCGACCACCAGACAGCTGGCATCCGTCAACAGCGGAGCGATGTTTCGCGCTCATATGGAACAAAATCCTTTTTTACTGACAGGCCCCTTCAAACCGGGGCTAACGGATATTCTGCGCGACCTACCACTTCCCCTACTTCAGTCGTTCGCAAGCCGGCATCAGGTGACCGGTACTGAAAAATTCGTGAGTCATGACGACTGGGTTCTAGCGTTGGAACAAGAGATACTCGTATGCTTCGAACGTGACTTATATTATTTTGACAGCGAAAAATACAGCCTGATGATCCGGTTGTCCACGTTGAATGGAGAGTTGCGCAATGTTTCGGATTACGCGGAACTGGAAACGTTGCTGCAGAGCGGATATTTGTTTGGTTACCATCGACATGGCGGAGTACGTGTGTTTTTGCCTCCGGAGCTAATTAAAATCGTGGCTCAACATTCGATTGAGAAACGGATCATGGACTATTCAGGAAATGTGAGATTGTGGATGTTGCTTAAATTGATGAGCAATGTGTATGGTGTTTTCACCATTGAGGAATATGAACAGCAGGCGTTGAGTATTTTTGTCAAGTATTTTGAAGATCGCACACCGGCTGAAATCCGCGGTAAGCTTCTGGAGGCGATGCGGGTATATGGGAATGGTGAACACTTTCTTTATGAAGAGTCGTTTATGCGCAATCGAGACCTTTCTCTGACCGCCGCCAAAACCCTGTGGGATCAGGGAGAGAATCTTAAGCGTGAGTTTCGGCCGATTGACGCCCATATCATGAACACTTACGCAGAGACGGTCTTTGATCCCGAAAATCGTCTTTATCAAAACATGGTAAAATCCATTCAGGAAGTGTTATCGCCGGAGACCGAGCATTTGGAAACGGATATTTTATATATGATCACGACCGCGGTGGTGGCGGACGTCTCACCTGAGTCAATTCTTGAAGAGGTGAGGACCTATGGCGTGCGCCTCGACAGCCGGCGATCCGCTGACGATTTGCTTCGTGCCTTGATCGATTTCACCAACCACACTCCTCACTGGAGTTTGCGTGGATACTCACCGGTCGAACTGGCTGAAGATCACAGTTCTTTGAGTAATTAGTTTTGACATCACAAACCTTCGGAACACGGACGACTGACTGAACGAATCTTCATTATCCTTCACTTGCCCTTTGTGTTCGAAATAGAAATTGGAGCGTTTAAATGAGCGGTGATTTTAAAAGTCAACATATGGTGGAAGGACCCGTTTTGCAAATCGTGACTGTGACCGATCCGCTGTGTGTGTGGTGCTGGGGATCCTATCCGTTGCTGCGGACATTGGGTTGGCGTTTTGGCGACTCGATACAGATGGATGACTGGATGGGCGGCATGGTTCCTGACATACGTGAGACGATGGAACCTCGAAAAGGGCTGGAGGGTCTGGGTCAGATAGAGGCGCTGAATCAAACGCTGGCACGCTATTGGGAAAGGTCGGTTGAAAAACATGGCATGCCGGTTGACGCCGCGAAATTCACGCTGTTCGACGAAGAAAATCCGTCAGGCTGGCCGATTTGTGAGGCGGTTGGCGCGGCCGGTCTGCAAGGTGATTTGCAAGGCGACCGCATGAATCGCAGGTTGCGTGAAGGCATTTATTTATACGGTGAAAAAGTGAATCGACTGTCGGTGCAGATTGAACTGGCTGAACAGTGCGGGTTGGACATCGGCGCTTTTGTCATGGCGATAAAAGACGGCTCGGCCGGACGTGTCTTTCGCAATGATGTGCAGAACGCGATCGATTTCAATGTGCAGGTATTTCCCACATGGATCGTGCGCGATCATGCTGAAAACACGACTGTGTTGGAAGGTGTCCAAACATGGGACGCTCTGGTCGAGGTAATTGACAAGATGACCGGCGGCAGGCTGACACCCCAAAAACCCATTGCCAACACACGAGAAGTTTTACGTTTTTTGAGTCGATATGGCAACGCCGCGGATGAGGAACTTATTCAGGCCTTGGGTTACGAACCCTCCGCGCTACAAAATGATTTGGCTGAAATGGAACGAAACAACCAAATTAGAATTGAACGATTTGGTCAAAAGATGCTGATTAGTGAAGCATAGGCCAGTCAAACTCAAAACCACCAAACAGTAGATCTCAACGGAGAGAAAATGACGAACACCACTCCCAAACTCTGGCCGGACAGACCGACCCGTCTTTGGCCAACTTTTCCGGATTTGAATCCGGCGATGGTCAGCGGCACTTTGCGCGCGACTTCGCGTCACCTTCCGAATGACACGATCGACGCTCAGGTTCAAGAACAGTTATCGCGCCTGAAGGAGGTTGCCAAACCGGCCTGTGTCTACCGGCTGGTCGATCGAAGCGAGCTGGATCTTGATCTTTGTCCAAGCGCCATGGCGATCGAGCGGCGCTCGACGAAGAGGCCGATTTTGCTTCTCGCGGCGACCATGGGCGCGGAAGTCGACCGCCTGATTCGGGCGGAAGAGATCATTCGGCTCGATCAGGCCGTTATTTTGGACCGTTGCGCTGTGCTTGGATTGCGGACGATTGTCGATCAGATCTGGGGAGAATTGGCAGAGCGCCTCAGCGCGTCGGGCCTTTATTTATCTCATGGAAATTTTCCCGGTGATCCGGGGTTTCCACTTCGAGCGCAGACAAAAATTTGTGAATTGTTGAATTCCGGGCGCGCCATCGGCTTGACGGTGAACTCAAAGTCTTTTTTTCTTGAACCACTCAAATCGGTGACGCTGCTCGCCCGGACGGCGGGCCAAGCGGAAACAGACTTTCGGACATCCATGTGTGAGACTTGCGGACAAAACAAGTACTGCCCCTACAGATCTTCTCAAAAAGCCGGGAAAGGTAAAACCAATGAACCAATTGATTGATCAGAATCTTCTTTTATCAGATAAGGTATCTTTGCTGGATGGAGCCATGGGCACCATGCTACAGGAGGCCGGGATCCGAATCGGCGAAATACCCGAATCGCTGAACCTGACTCAGCCTCAATTGATCTTGGACATTCATCAACAATATTTAAATGCCGGCAGCCGGATCATATACGCCAACACGTTTGGCGCCAACACTCTTAAGCTCGCGGATACCAATCTGGAGGTGGGCGAGGTGGTTGGCTTGGGTATTGCGCTGGCGAAACAGGCTGTTAAGCTGTTTTTGGACTCCGTTTCCGAACAAGGGCGTACACTCGGGTATCGCCCGCTGGTCGCGCTGGACATGGGGCCTTTGGGAGAGCTCTTGCATCCAAATGGACAACTGGCGTTTGAGACGGCGGTTGAATATTTTTCCCTGGTTGTCAGGGAAGGGGCGGCGGCGGGATGTGATTTAATCGTGATCGAAACGATGACCGATCCCTATGAGGCGAAAGCGGCCGTCTTGGCGGCCAAAGAAAACAGTGATCTGCCTGTTTTTCTTACGATGTCCTATGAAAAAGATGGACGAACCTTCACCGGCAGCACACCGGCGGCTCAGGCCGCGCTGGCAAACGGTTTGGGGGTCACCGCGACCGGGATCAATTGCTCGCTGGGTCCGGAGGAAATTCTTCCGTTGATACAAGACCTGAAACAGTATACCGATCTGCCGCTCATTGTGAAGGCGAATGCCGGTTTGCCCGATCCCGCGACCGGCGCGTATGATGTCGACGCGACTATGTTCGCGAACGCCGCCGAGAAGCTGGTCGCGTCGGGTGTGGCCTTTATTGGAGGATGTTGCGGCACGAATCCGGCTTATGTCCGGACACTGATGAAGCGCCTGGGGGATCGGGAGCTTGTTTGCTCAGAGACCAAACCTTCGCACATTTTGTGCTCATCTTTTGGCCGAGTTGTAGACGGCGATCGTTTTTCGACGGTCGGCGAGCGAATCAACCCGACAGGCAAACCCGAGTTTCGGCAGGCGATTTTAGATGGGGACATGGGTCATATCCAACGCTGCGCATTGGAGCAGGAGGAAGCCGGCGCGGACATTTTGGATGTGAATGTGGGTGTGCCGGAGATCGATGAGGCGAGCTTTTTGCGTGCAGCGATACCGTTGATTCAGAGTGTGTCCTCTTTGCCGCTGCAGATTGACAGTTCAGACGCGGGAGCGCTGGAAGCGGGCCTTCGGGTCTATAACGGAAAAGCGCTGGTCAATTCGGTCAATGGGAAACAAGCAGAGTTAAAGAAGATTTTGCCGATCGTCAAACGTTATGGCGCGGCGGTTATCGGACTCACATTGGACGAACACGGGATCCCCGACAGCGCGGACGAGAGAGTGGCGATCGCCCGGCGCATCATGGAGGCCTGTGATCAGATTGGAATTCCGCGGGAGGATCTTGTGATTGACTGTCTGGCGCTGACTGTTTCCGCCCATGCCGAGGGCGCCTCACAGACGCTGGAAGCGGTGCGCAAAGTTAGTGGCGAGCTTGGACTGAAGACGATTTTGGGAATCAGCAATATTTCATTTGGTCTGCCAAACCGCGAACTGATCAATCGCACGTTTTTGGCGATGGCTGTTGACGCCGGCCTAAACCTTGCGATCGTCAATCCCAATGACAAGAATATGATGGACACGATCGCCAGCTATCGCTTGTTGAGTGGGCAAGATGAAAACGGAACGAATTTTATCGCTCGTTTCGCGAAGGCCGAGAAAAGTGAGCAAGCTTTGTCGTCAGCCGCCATTCTCGAAAAAGATCTGACCGGCTCCGCTGAGGCGCGTGTGCTGTTGCGTGAGGCGGTGGTCAAAGGATTATCGGGGCAAGCGGCGGAACAGACTGAGAACCTGTCGTCTAAGATTGACATGATGGAGATTGTCAATGAGGTATTGATTCCGGCGCTTGATTTTGTCGGGGAAGAATACGAGACGGGAAGGATATTTTTGCCACAGCTGATACAGTCCGCCCATGCCGCGCAAAAAGCATTTGGGACCATTCGCTCAAAAATGAGATCAACGTCTCAGGCTGAGATGGACAAGGGCACGATCATCGTGGCGACGGTCGAGGGAGATGTCCACGACATCGGTAAAAATATAGTTAAAGTCATTTTAGAAAATTATGGTTATCGGATTATCGATTTGGGTAAGAACGTTCCGATTCAAACGGTCGTCGACAAGGCGATTGAGGAGAATGTCGGCTTGATCGGCCTATCCGCGCTGATGACCACGACTTTACATAATATGGCACGCACCATTCACGCCTTGAGGGAGAGTGGGCACAATTGTAAAATCATGGCGGGCGGAGCGGTGCTGACACCGGAGTACGCCGCCGAGATCGGCGCGGACTATTATGTCAAAGATGCCAAGGCGAGTGTGGACGCGGCGAAAGAGTTTTTTGGCGCGAAGCAGTGACGATCGCGCGTGATTCGCTTGGAAAGGTGTTTGCATGAACAATGATAATTTATTGACAATGTTGGAACGGGGTGTGGTGCTGGCGGATGGAGCCATGGGGACCTATTATCAGGCGCTGACCAATCGAGCCTCATCCGGCTGCGAGCGGGCGAACCTGGAGACACCGCGGATCATTCAACGGATTCATCGAGAATACCTGGACGCGGGTGCCCGCTTGCTGCGCACCAACACATACGCGGCCACCGGTGGCTCGCTGGGGATGAATACGGAGGGCCAGCGCAAGGTATTGATCGCAGGTTGGGAGAACGCGCAGGCCGCGGTTAGACAGTTTCGCGAAGATACCGGCATCGTGGAGCCAATCGCGGTAGGCGCGGACCTGGGTTCTCTTTCCGAGTTCACCAAAAATGAAGACTTGGCGGAACTGGATGAGATGATCGACGTATGGCTCTCTTTGGGCGCCCGGACATTTATTTTTGAGACGCTTGAAAGTGATTCCATGATGCTCAAAGCGGCCGCTCTGGTCCGCGCCAAAGCGCCCGACGCGGTCATCATGGCGACCTTCGCCGTCCAACCGGAGGGATTCACCGCCACAGGCATATCGATTCGCACGTTGTTTGAAGAATTGGATCAGGCTCTTGAACCGGATGTGTTTGGTCTTAATTGTGTGTCCGGTCCCACCCATATGCTGAATTTGATCCAATCGGTTCCGACCCCGCGTAAACCATTGGCTGTCTTGCCAAACGCGGGTTACCCCACCGTCATCAACCGGGAGATTTATTTTCCCAACACGCCGGACTATTTCGCCGGACAAGTTTCAAAAATCATCGAGGCGGGCGCCAGGCTGGTCGGTGGCTGCTGTGGAACTTCTCCCGGAGACATCCGCGCGGTTGATGATCTTTTAAAAAAACAGCAAAGAGAACGTGCGGTGTCCGACGCGCTTTCGGTGCCTGCACGAGAGGCGCCCGTGGTTCCGGAGATCCGGATTTTATCGGATCGGTCAACTGAGCGAAAAGCAGCGCCTTCTGTTGAAATTGGGCAAACAAAACAACTTGACCATTCGGATGAGGCTGCCGCCCTCGCCGGTTCAGGAAACCCGTTACTGGATAAATTCAATGCAGGTGAGACAGTCTTCGCAGTGGAATATGATTCACCTGAAACCGCACATATTGACGACTATTTGAAAGGGGCGTTGGCGATCGAGGTGGCGGGAGCGGACGCGATCACCATCGCCGACTGTCCGGTCGCGCGTCCACGTGTCGACAGCTCTCTGATGGCCTGCAAACTGCGCAAGGTGTTGAAAAAAGCGGTTCCCGTTCCTCATCTGACCTGTCGTGATCGCAATTTGAACGCGACCAAAGCGCTGCTGTTGGGTCTCAGTGTCGAAGATGTGCGAAATATAATCATTGTGACAGGTGATCCGATTCCCCGGGCTGAGCGAGATGAGGTGAAGGCTGTTTTTAACTTCAACTCCGTCAATTTGGCGAAGTTCATCACGAATTTAAATCAGGAGGTCTTCCCGAAGCCGCTTTCGATCGCGGGGGCCTTCAACATCAACGCTCAATCCTTTGAGGCTGAGCTGAGTAAGGCAAAACGAAAAATTGAGAACGGCATCAGTATTTTTTACACACAGCCGGTATTGTCCGAACGGGCGGTGAGGCGGATGGCGAAATTAAGGTCGGTGTTGCCACCTGAAATTAAAATCATGGGCGGTATTTTGCCGGTTGTCAGTTATCGAAATGCTCAGTATATGCAAAATGAATTGTCCGGAATTGTGCTGGATCCGGAATTAATCGCCCGGTACGAAGGCTTGAATCGTGAACAAGGAGAAGAGGTGGCACTGGAGGTTTCGGTCCAAGCGGGTGAGGCGATCGCTGACAGTGTCTCCGGTTTTTATCTGATCACGCCGTTCAACCGGGTTGAACTTGTGAAACGTATTTTAGGTGAATTAAAAAAACTTTGATTAACGACGTGATCGCCGCTTGAGCATGAAGAGAGGTCGCATTGGCACATCCGATCAAACATTTTTTGACCATCACAAGGCATCGCCATCTGGTCATTCGGCTATGCCGTCGCGCCGGCATTCTCATGCAGGGCTTGCGGCATGATTTATCCAAATATCGCCCCGCTGAGTTTGTGACCGGCGCCAGATATTTTACCGGTCACCACAGTCCGAATGAGGAAGAACGCAGGGAATATGGTTATTCCGCGGCATGGCTGCGCCATAAAGGACGCAATCGCCACCATTTGGAATATTGGACCGATTACAACAGATTGGAGCGTCGCACAGCCGGAGTTAAGATGCCGACGCGTTTTTTTGTGGAAATGATCTGTGACCGAATCGCCGCGTGCAAAATTTATCAGGGTGATGGATACCTTGACCGCGCTCCTTACGAATATTATCTTCATTCCCGCCACGCCAGCCTGATTCACCCCGAGACCGATCGCCTTTTGGACGAAACATTGCTCTATCTGGCTGAACACGGAGAAGAGCGTCTGTTTGTTCAATTGCGGGAAATGGTTCGCGCGGACCGTGAAAAAGAAAAACAGCGTAAACGGGATCGCCGCGCAGCCAGACGCGCGGGCGGATTGGCCGCGAGACGGAGAAGAAAGGTTATGTCGATCGCGCAGAAAGAAGGCGAGCGCGAATTGCGCCGTTCGACAAATGATTAGACACGCGACGCGGTGTTATAGGAGCGCCGGGGTCCATCCGGCGTGTTTCTCGCCGACCAATTTTTGAGTGAGTCGTCAGTTTGAGTCTTCGTTGTCGATATCGATTAGTTCGTAGCTTTGTGAGCCCAATCCGATTTCTTCCGCCGCCTGCAGGCCTGTCCGCCAGTCGGTCTCGGGATGCATCCTCTTGAACAAGTCGCTCTCGTCTCGATTTCGATCGCTGTCCAGCACAGAACCCGGCATGATCGGCATTTTGTTGGACGCGTCCGCGCAGGCGCGATCGATCGCCACGGGATCGAGCGACGCGAACATGCCGACGTTTGGGATGATGGGGACATCGTTTTCAGCGTGGCAATCGCAAAATGGACTGACATCCATCAACAATGAGATATGGAATGATGGGCGTTCCTTCAACACGGCGTAAGTATATTCATTCATCTTTTCCCACAAGATCTGGTTGCTGTGCGCGCCGGTTGGTTGGACCGCGTCTGTTGGGCAGACACCGATACAGCGGCCGCAGCCAACACAGATTTCCTGATCGATGAACGCCTTTGTTTCTATGAATGAAATCGCTCCATGCGCGCAATTTCTAAAACATGCGCCGCAACTGATACAAAGAGCGGTGTCCACCTTCGGCTTGCCACTGTTGTGCATTTCCATTTTGCCCGCGCGCGAGCCACAGCCCATGCCCAAATTCTTGATCGCTCCGCCGAAGCCGGTCGCCTCATGACACTTAAAATGATTTAATGAGATAATGATATCCGCGTCCATGACGGCCCGCCCGATTTTCGCGGTCTTACAGTGATTTAAGTCAATGGGCACTTCGACCTCGTCGGTTCCCTTCAATCCATCGGCGATGATGTTTTGGCAACCGGTGGTTAAAAGATTGAAGCCATTCGTCTCGGCGCAGGTCAAATGGTCGATCGCGTTCTTTCGCGCACCAACATATAATGTGTTGCAGTCGGTCAGGAATGGCTTGCCACCGAGTCGCTTGATTTCCTGCGCCAACGCGCGGGCATAGGCGGGACGCAGATGCGCCAAATTGCCCGCTTCGCCAAAATGAATTTTAATCGCGACAAACTTACGGTCAAAATCAATTTGATCCAAACCGGATTCGCGGATTAAACGCGAAAATTTCATCGGCAATGTTTCTGAAAAATCAGTTCGAAAATCAGCGAAATATACAGTTGATGGTTTCATATTCTCCTCCAAATTGTATGCCGGAGTGAGTGATCCATCTTCTGTGGTCAAGCGACGCCGGCGGAGCGCGCCTCGCACACGTTGTTCTAGATCACTCGTTCCAAAGAAAGGATGGTTGTGTACAACAGACCCACTTTATAGGCTTCCAGAGTGTCAACCTCCATGAGCATGTTGGGCATGTGCGCGGCCGGGATTTTTGTGGAACAAAGTTCGATCGACTTCTTAAAAATAGTCTCATTCATCATCGCTCCTGTCAAAATCAACGAGTTTGGATTCAGCAAGGGGATCACGACCTGAATGATGCGAGCGACAAAAAGCGTATATTCCTCTTCAGAAAAAGACACGATGTGACGTTGTTCGTCAAACTCAGAAAATGGGAGATAAGACAGTTCGCCTGAAAAACTACTTTTCCCGTTCAACAGTTTCCCACCGATGACCGTGCCCGCTCCGATGCAGTCGTTGGGAGGGAAATTGACGATGGTGATCGATTCTTCAACCGTGCACTCCTCGATTCTAAAATATCCGAGCGCGATTAAATTCATGTTGTTTTCGGCAATGAACTGTAAATCAAAGCGATCAGTCAGTTCGGCGAGCAAATCAATGTCACGCAGTTTGCGATTGTCACAATTTCCATCAACCTTTCCCTCGTACACCATGCCCGGCACTCCGATGCCAACCGCTCGGATCAGGTGATCCTTGCCAAGCGCGTTCTCGATTACCCGGGAGAGCCGGTTGATATCGACTGTCACTTGAAGGGGCTGACTAAATTCAATGATCTGACCAATGCGGTTGGCGATAAGATATTGGATGTAATCTTTGTCGCCGGTCACATAAAGCTGAATACAAAGGACATGAAAAAAATCAGGGTTGATGCTATATCGCTTCGCGGGACGTCCTCCGCTATATCTATCCAACCCGGTTTCCAACAATTCTTCTGACTTTAACAGCTCATTCATGATGTTGCCGCAGGTCGCGATGCTTAACGCCGTGCCTCGTGCCACTTGCGCGACTGTGCAATTAGGCTCTTCGGTGACGAAGTTGATGATTTTGGCGATGTTAAGCTGTTTAAGTTTGGTTGTATTCATGTTTGGTACTCCGATCCGCATCTGCGTTTAGTTTATGATAACTATTATAATAAATATGCTATTAAGTGTCGACTTATATTTCAAAATTCGTCGAATCGCTGACTTGCGAGGTCGTTCGGGGCGGCTCAATTGGCAGGGAGTATAGATAAGCCCGGCCAAGCTTGCCGATCCGCTTGACCAGAGTGAGTTGATTGAGCAAAGTCAGGCAACTTGAACCGACGGGTCGGGAGATGCCCGCCGCAAGCGCGAAGTCGGCTGAGGTGAATGGCTCTTTTAGATCACTTGGGATCAAAACACCATAATCCTCCTTTGTCGTGAATGACACGATTTGGTGAAGATCGGCCGGCATCAGCTCCAGTCGTTGAGATCCTCTCTTGCCATCGTGTGACCAGCCGTCTCGCAGCCGGTATTCCAAGACGGAAATGAAACAAAATTCGACGGATACGCGTGGATCCGTCAAAAAAGGACGCAGACGCATCAATTCTCGAGTGGTGTCATAAATTGTGGCGGATCGTGGCGACTTACGTGGAGCGGTCGCTTCTTTGGAAACAGGATCAATCCAAACCAGTTTCTTTTCTGCCAACAAGGGGAGAACGATGGTGATTGTATATCCAGCGGAGAGATATTGCTTTATTTTTCCGTGCATACCCGACAAACTATGACTTTGTATCTCAATGATGTGATTGTTTATACAAATATCCGCGACCTGTGTGCCAACCACAATCTCTTGGTGAGCCGGATTCGGTTCGTAGAAATCTTTTAGAACAGCGTGCAGAGATTTTTCGGTCAAGAGTCCAATGCCGTTGAACCCTTCCCGGGTCGCCACGCGTTCGCCGGCTGTTTGACAGATTTTAAGAAAACGGTCACGTTCGGCGTCGGTCGGAATTTGCACGGTCGAAAATCGCCGAGCCAATTCAGCCATGTCGTCGTGGGCTTCTTTATTGTTTCGCGCAGTTACTTTTTTCATTGTTAAATAATTGTCAATTCAAAATTGGTCACGTGACGAGGTTTCATCACCACCGCATCACGTCTGTGGCACGCGCCTATCCGGCCACAGTGAGAGATATTTCGCTAACGCTCACATTATAGTACAGAGTTGAGGTGCGCTGTGATTCAGACGCGAACAGCCAATATTACTGGTGGAATTGCATAGGAATCGTTAAAATCAGATGAGGGTTCTGTCGAAATTAAATAAAAATCGTGATAGAATACTCATATCGGAAAAATCAAGTTTGCTTGGAAGGAATGGAGATCTGGAAATGAAAAAAATTAAAATTGGTTCTGTGGGACTGGGTCGCCTTGGCTATGAACATGCTAAAAATATCGCCTCGCTGATTCCCGAAGCGGAACTGCTTGCGCTTTGCGATGTGGCCGAAGACAATTTGAAAAAAGTCGCCGCCGAGCTCGGTGTGCCGAATACCTACACAGATTTTGAGGAAATGTGCAAAAATCCAGATTTGGACGCGATTGTCATTGTTTCACCGTCGGCATTTCATCCGGAACAAATTCGCATCGCCCTTGAAAATGGAAAACATGTTTTCTCCGAGAAACCTTTGGGCGTGACTGTCGAAGAGTGCAAAAAAGCCGAAGCGGCTGTGGAAGCTCATCCTGACCAGAAGTTCATGCTGGGATTTATGCGTCGTTTTGATCCTTCTTATATCAATGCCAAACAGCGCATCGATAGAGGTGACATAGGCAGAATCATCATGATCCGTGGCTATTCGATCGATCCAAGAAGCACCATCGAAGGCACGATCGCTTTTGGTCCGCATAGTGGCGGTCAGTTCTTGGATATGGCGGTTCACGATATTGACCTAATCCGCTGGTTCAGCGGTAGCGAGCCGGACAGATTATGGGCGATCGGCGGCTGCTATGAGTTCGAGGAGTTCGCCAGCTGGAATGACGGCGACAACGTCAGCTGCACGATGCAGTTAAAAGACGACACCATGGCATTCCTGTTCGCGGGCAGAGCGGCGCCTCATGGCTCCCATGTTGAGACCGAGATCATCGGCACCAAAGGTACCATCCGCATCTCGGCGATTCCAACTCCGGATCTGGTTCAGCTTTATGACGAGCACGGCGTCCGCCAGGAATGCTACCAGGATTTCATGACCCGTTGGCACCAGGCCTATATCAATGAGATATCAGAATTTTGTCGCTGCATCATGGAAGATCGGACTCCTCCTATTGGTGTCTACGATGGCACCGAGTGCACACGCATCGCCTATCGCTGCAAGGAATCATTTGAAAACGGCGGTCAATTGTTGAGCATGGATTGATTTGTCTTTGAGCTGTTTACTTGTTTGGGGCTGTCGAACGACAGCCCTTTTTTTATTTGAATCGTCGCGCTACACGATGTCCACCGATCGAACCAAACCGGGATTCTCTGAACGGGCGAACAGAATTGAGAGTTTCAATCGTTGCCTGCGAGACGTCATCAAAAGAAGGTCGCTTACCCGGCCGACACCGCTTTGTCAAATCCTTGTGCCTGGCGGCGACTCAGGATATCACCGCAAAATGGAGTAAGATTGAAGGCCGGGTCGACCGGTCAACAAATGTTCTAGTTAAACTGTGCTAACGAAAAACCACCCACCTGACGCTGATAAACAGACAACAGGCAGGCGGTTTCACACATGATCATTTGAGTGCTACTTATGGATACACAAAGTTTCCGATACTCCCGAAATTTAGGTTAAGAAGCAGAATTTAGCTAGCTTCAACATTGTTATATGCTAATTTTTGTCTTGAACCGTTAGTTCATAGGCTCCAGGTTCAATATTTGCTATTTCAATTGTTCCTTTAAATATGTCCCCTTCATCAAGGCTGCCTATATACCATGCCTCTCCACTCTTAATTACTGCTCCATCGTCCAGCAATTTCCATGTAAAGCCATAAGTATCTCCTGTTGTATCAATAACTTCGCATTTGTACTCAACTATAATCTTTCCTTTTCCATGCCAATCTTCATACTCGTAGTCTACCTGAGTTAACTCAATGACATCTATTATGCCATGGGCACCATATTGACATTGTACGGGAAGCTCTGAAAATTCAAGTTCTACAATGGGTTCTGGCTCTGGTTCTGGTTCTGGTTCTGGTTCTGGTTCTGGCTCAGGATCTTTAACTGTGGTTTCTTTGTCTTCGATTTGTTGTT
>CAZAPS010000008.1:35924-53598 GCA_964487355.1 uncultured Oscillospiraceae bacterium | reverse complement strand
GGTAAATTGTAATATGAATGGCCTGCCTGACCGACCAAATTCTCGCGGGCCGTTCATTTTTTCATGTATAATTACATTGTCGATCTGTTTGACAACAGATGTGTCTGTCGCGACCCGATGAAAGGAATTTTCGAAGAATGCAACTTTTCGCCATGCAGATTATTGACGACATCGTCCAATTTTTCAGACGGTTGTTTTTTAATTTGGCCAATGGCTTGTTCATATTTGGAAGTGTCTGGGACATAATTCTTGTCGCTGTCGACGTGACCGTATGCACACTGGTTGTGTATTTCATCCTTAAACTGATGCGTGACACGAGAGCCTGGCAATTGCTCAAAGGCATCGTGTTTATTGTTGTCTTCACACAGGTCAGCGGTCTGCTCGGCCTGCAGACCATGAACTATTTGTTGACGAACTCACTTTCAATTCTGGCTGTGGCTTTTGTCATCATTTTTCAACCGGAATTAAGGCGGGCGCTCGAGAAAGTCGGTCGCAGATCGGTGAATCTGCTGTCCAGTGTGACCGCCATCTATAATGAGGAAGCTGACGAGGTGGACACCGTCACGCGCGAAGTCTCGATCGCCTGCGCGGCCATGGCGCGGGAACGCACCGGGGCCTTGATTGTGTTTGAGCGCAATACAAGGTTGGGTGAGCTGACCGAGCAGCCCAACGCGGTGATTGTCGACGCCGCGGTGACCGCGATGAACCTGCAGCAGATTTTTTATGAAGGGTCGCCGATGCACGATGGCGCCGTTTTGGTGAGAAACGGCCGGATCTACGCGGCCCGTTGCCATGTTCCGCTGTCAGATGATACCCGAGTCCGCGATGGGCTGGGCACTCGGCACCGAGCCGCGATCGGAGCCAGCGAAATGGGTGACTCCTTCGCCGTGGTCGTGTCGGAAGAGCATGGCACCATTTCATTGACTCTGGAAGGTCGCCTTTATCGAATCGAAAGTGGCGAGGCACTGCGCCGTTTACTGGAGAAACTTTTGAAGACCAGAACATGGAGAGAGAGCGGTGGCGGTTCGCTCATACAACGTGTCAGAGGCTTGTTCCTGAAGCCCGACGAATCACCCGAGATCGCGGAGGCGTTGGCCTCTCAGACCGCGGAGGCGATCAAGCCCAAAAAGAGAAAAAACATACTCAAGCTGGCATCTTTGCTGATCGCTTTGGCGCTATGGGCTTTGGTTCAATCCGCGATCAACCCGATCAGTCTCACGACGGTTACCGTTCCGTTGCAAACCGACAGCATCAATTTTCTTGACCAGTACGATCTGGATTTCGCCAAACCAAGCAACACAATTCAACTGCAGATCCGTTCGCGGAAAAAATATATTGACCGGATGACACCGTCCAACATCGTCGCGTCCATCGACTTTGGTGATTTGGACTTTGAGACGATCATGCTGGAAATCGAGTCCGGTCATTCTTCCAGTCAGCAGAAAATGCAGGTGCACGTTCAGGTAGATGGGATTTTCGACTCCGCCTATGAGGTCGCCAGTCGAACGCCATCCGCGTTTTATGTCAGACTATATCCGGTGGAACGATGACAGTGGATGATGATGTTTATTTAAGGGCGATTGATTTCGCGCAATCCGAAGTTGTATAGCTGGAACCAATGAGATCAAGGAGACTATGAAATATGGGCAGATTGTTTGGCACGGACGGGGTCAGAGGTGTGGCGAATACCGAGCTTACCGCTGAATTGGCGTATCAATTGGGATTTTATGGAGCGGTGGTTTTGGGCGGGGACAATCAGATCAGCCCGAGGATATTGGTGGGTCAGGATTCACGTTTGTCAGGTGATATGTTGCAGGCGGCGCTGGTGGCCGGCATCACATCGTCCGGAGCCGATGTCTATCTGGCCGGTGTCCTACCCACGCCGGGCGTGGCTTATTTGACTCAAAGTCAGGGTTTTGACGCCGGTGTCATGATTTCAGCCTCACACAACAGCTTTGAGTTTAATGGAATCAAATTTTTCAATAGAGATGGATATAAGCTTCCGGATGAAGTGGAAGACGAGATCGAGGCATATATCAAGGGTGATAAGCCGTACGATAAACCTGTAAAAACCGGTGTCGAGCTGGGACGGGCACATTTGTTCAATCAAGGCCAAATGCGCTATATGCAACACTTGAAAGACAACATGGGCTTAGATCTGAGTGGATTGAAAATCGTTTTGGATTGCGCCAACGGAGCGGCCAGCTTTATCGCGCCGGCTTTGTACCGGGAATTGGGCGCGGAGCTGATTGTCATCGCCGCCGAACCGGACGGGCGCAATATCAATCACGATTGCGGCTCGACTTATTTGGACAAATTGCGCAAGACAGTGGTCGATGAAGGATGTGACCTGGGATTCGCGTTTGATGGAGACGCCGATCGCATGTTGGCCGTCGACAACACGGGCACGCCATTGGACGGCGACCAAATCATGCTGATCATCGCCAAAGACATGATGCGCCAACAGTTGCTGCCACACGACATGCTTGTCGTGACGGTCATGAGTAACCTTGGTCTGCATCGAGCGGCCAAGCAGCTGGGCATGAAGTTGGCGGTGACAAAGGTTGGGGATCGCTATGTGCTCGAAGAAATGAGAGCCAAAGGCTACACCTTTGGTGGCGAGCAATCCGGACATATGATCATGCTGGATCACGCCACCACCGGAGATGGGATCTTGAGTTCGTTGGCTTTATTGCACGCTCTGTTGAATAGTCGTTCGACCTTGAGTCAGGCGGGGCAGGTCATGCATGTCTACCCCCAGGTGTTAGTCCCCGCGTTTATTCCGAACGATAAAAAGATCGCGGCGATGGCCGACCCTGAAATTCTGGAGTTGATTCAAAAAATCGATGACTCCCTGGGCGAGGACGGGCGCGTGCTTGTTCGCCCTTCCGGCACGGAACCGCAGGTCCGCGTCATGATTGAGGGGGATGATCCGGAACAAATCAAGGCGCTGGCAGACGAAATCGCCGGCGCGATTGTATCAAAATATACGGACTAACGGGTGCGAGACATGAATCTTACAAAATTGAGAAATCTTCTGATAGCGTTTGTCGCTGTGTTGATCGTAGCTACCGGTTTTCTTCTCTATAGAGACGGGTTGCCCAAAATAAATTTAGGAACGAAACGAACCGGGGACGCGCAGACTGTCGGATCAGCGGACGAACAGGCCGATCAGGACGCGGCATCCACACTGCTTTCCGGCGCCGCGGAACAGTTGCTTTTACAAAGCCAGGAGGCGGATTTGCTGAAAAATCAGGAAAATCTGCGTCGCTGGCCCTCTGACCCTGTGGTCGTCGCTGATTTCTCGGGTGACGCGCCAAAACTGATGGAATTTAAAGGACGTGAATCCGGGGCCGCCGCTTTGGACGGAGCAGTCGTTTTTTTAGATTATGGACACGGCGGGGCGGACGCCGGGACCGTTTATCCAACAAAGGCGCCGCATGACCTTTTGGAAAAAAATATCAATCTTGAGATTGGCAAACGACTAAAAGAAAAATTGGAAGCGATGGGAGCGGATGTCGTGGAGCTGCGCACCGCGGATGAATGGTCTTCGATCTATGTGCGTTCCGCTCAGATCGGAGAGTATTTTGTGCAAGACGCGCTGTCACGCTTGGATTCTCAAAGTAACTCGTCGGTCGTGGATTTGTTGAATTCATACCAAAATCATTTTGATGTGATCTATGATTTAAACCGCGATAGTGGCGGAGGTGATATTCTGGGTGGAACCGGACAAAGTCAGCAGGTTCGTTTTCTATATGATCTGCAGAAACAATATGAAAACAGTATTTTAGTTTCGCTCCATTGCAATTTTTCCGAGCAAACCACCGAAGCCGGTGGAATTCAGTTGTATTATTTGGACAACCAATCCGCTTTTAACACCGCGAACTCAAAAATCGGGCGCGACTACATAGACAACCCCGACAACAAGATGTTTCCGATCTATCAAAACTACGATGACATCGGACGTCTGCGCCTCGCGAATGTCATTTATGACACGACAGTTGGAGAGATCCCTGAATTGACCACAAGAAACGCGAGTTCAATTTTGCCATATAACTTTGCCGTGTTGCGGTGTTCCGGAATCAACTCCATCCTGGTCGAGATGGGCTTTCTCAGCAACAGCGCGGATCGCGAGCTGTTGTCCTCCGATGACGGTCAAGAGCGGCTGTCGGACGCTTTGGCCAACAGTGTCTATCGATATTATTGTGAGGAATGATAAGGTATGAATCATGATATTTCCCTGCCGCGGCAAATCCGCGACATCCTTTCTTTTTGTCTGAACCCCTCACTTGATATTGGATTGCTCATTACCGATCTGGAACTTGGACGAACCAATCGCTACGAATCGTTGCGCACCGACGCGGGTGGCAAAGGGTTGAATGTCGCTCGCTTGCTATGTGGGCATAAATTTGACTGCGCGGTTTTCATGCCGATTCCGGAGCACTGCCACGATCTATACTCCTATCTGGAAAGGGAACAATGCAGCGCGTTGACTTTTGAGGTTCCGGGTGAGTTGAGAATCAACATTAAAATCAATGAACATCTCGAAAGCGGTGGATTTCAATCGACCGGAATCAACGGAACCGGCGAGCACATCGGCGCTACGGTGGCGAACGATCTGTTTCTCATGGCGTTGACGGCGGCGTCGGGCTACGGAGTGGTCGTTCAGTCCGGCAGCCTGTTGCCGGGCATTCCGGAAAACATATACGAAAAGATCAGTGAGGAAATCTATCAGGCGCAAGGTATCAATGTGTTGGACTCGTCCGGCGAGCCAATGTTGCGCGGACTTCGCGGACATGTGGATATCTTCAAGCCCAATCTGGATGAATTCCGGCAACTGACCCGCGAGCCCTGCGACGACAGAGAGCGGATCGCCAAGACAGCCGCGGAGTTTTGTCGCAATTCGAAGGTATCGCTGATCGTGGTTTCACTAGGAGCGGAGGGAGCGATTTTGTCGGACGGGCGGACAGTCCACAGTGCGCGCATACCCGATTTCGAACCGGCCGGATACGCCGGATCATCGTCGATTCTGAGTTTGACCGGAGCGGGCGACGCGATGACGGCCATGCTTGCGGCGGTGGCCTCCGCGACCCCACTTGAACAGTCCTTTGACACTTATTTGCGCACGGTCGATCCGCTTTGGCTGACCCGGCTGGTGATGAGCGCGGCGCAGGCGGCGATTCGCACACCCGGCACAAAGATGCCAACATGGGAACAGATCACTGAATGGATTCCCACAATTGAGGTAGAAGAGTTTTCGGTCGATTTCTAGCGTCTTAAATGCTCAGTGCTCAAAACGCCCAATCTCCCGGTGAGTCGAACACTCCTGATCTACAATAATTCCACAAATAAAACAATGCCGTGATTTTGCTTCACGGCATTGCCTATTTTATATGATTGGGTCTAATTAACGGATCAGCGGGCAGCGCTCACTCAAACATTGAACGCCTTGCGACCCGGATAAACGGCCTTGTCACCCAATTCCTCCTCAATGCGCAACAACTGATTGTATTTCGCCACGCGGTCGGAACGTGAAGGCGCGCCGGTTTTGATCTGACCTGAGTTGGTCGCCACCACGATGTCTGCGATGGTGACATCTTCGGTCTCGCCCGAGCGGTGTGACACCACAGAGGTGTATCCTGCTTTGGCGGCCATGGCCATCGCTTCCAACGTCTCGGTCAAAGTACCGATCTGGTTGACTTTGATCAAAATGGAATTTGCGGTATCGCTGTTGATTCCTCTTTCCAGGCGGACAGAATTTGTCACAAACAGATCATCGCCGACCAGCTGGACTTTGTTGCCGATCTTGTCGGTCAATTTTTTCCACGCGTCCCAGTCTTCCTCGGCCAGGCCGTCCTCGATAGAGATAATCGGATATTTTTCGACCAGCCGCTCATAGAAAGCGACCATTTCATCGGTCGTTTTGTACTCACCGGTCTTCCAGAAGTAGTAGCTGCCATCGGTCTTGCCGGCGACTTTCGCTTCCTCGTAGAGTTCGGTGGCGGCCGGGTCCATGGCGATCATGAAATCTTCGCCCGGTTTGAATCCCGCTTCTTTAATCGCCTCGACCAGGAAATCCAACGCCTCTTCCTCGCCGTTCTTAAAGCTCGGAGCGAATCCGCCCTCGTCGCCAACCGCGGTGGAATATCCTTCTTTTTTCAGCAGATCGTGCAATGTGTGGAACACATCAGCACATTCTTGTAACGCCTGGCTAAAGGATGTCGCGCTGACCGGCATGATCATGAACTCCTGAAAACTCAGTGAGCTGTCGGCGTGTTTTCCACCATTCAGCACATTCATCATCGGAACCGGCAGTGTGCGCGCCTGCACCCCGCCAATATAGCTGAACAGGCTCATTCCGTGACATTGCGCCGCCGCTTTGGCTGCCGCCAAAGACACGCCTAAAATCGCGTTCGCGCCAAAGTTCGCTTTGTTATCTGTGCCGTCCATACGGATCATTTCCATATCCAGAGCGTATTGATCACAGACGTCCATGCCGACAAGGGCCGGAGCGATCTTTTCATTCACATTGGCGACAGCTTTGGTGACGCCTTTGCCACCGTAACGGGATTTATCACCATCACGCAATTCGACCGCCTCAAACGCCCCGGTCGACGCGCCGGACGGAACCGCCGCGCGCCCCAGTGTGCCACCTTCGGTGATGACATCGACTTCGACGGTCGGGTTGCCACGCGAATCCATGATTTCACGGGCTTTGATTTCAGCTATCTTACAAAAACACATACGATTTACCTCCAAAAGTCTGTTTGTTATCGTAGTTAATTGTCGCCATCACGAAAAATCGTCTTAGACGCGATTATCGACTGTGACACACAAGTAACCAATCGCTTTAACATGCGAACTCGATTTGTTCACACTTTGCCATTATAATCTAAGCCGAAGATATTATCATCTCTCAATGTTATAATGATTAGAAAAATTATTTTGACTCGACCGGTCAGCTGCCGGTCCGCTCTTACTTTGGAGGATATATGGCGAAGCATCCTGAAATGCAATACTATTCCGTCAGCGAGATTGAAAGTCGCCTCGGTTCGGTGAGGATGGATGAATTTGTCCGCAGCAGCGAGGAGGACTTTTTGCAAAAAATGTCGGACATCGCGGCGGCGGTCGCCTGGAGTGACAAAGTGAAAGTGATTTTCATTTCAGGTCCGACATCTTCCGGCAAGACCACCTCGACCAACCGACTGGTGGGCGCGTTGGGCCTGCGAGGCAAACACGCGGTCAAACTTTCGCTGGATGATTACTATATTGATTTTGAAAAGCCAAAGGTAGTTAATGGTTGGTATGATTTTGAAAACCCGGAAACACTGGAACTGGACATGATTCGTGAAGACATCGAACGTCTGTTGGATGGAGACACGGTGAATCCGCCATATTTTAACTTTAAAGAGCGCCGCCGCGAATGGCCTGAGGCGAATGAACTTTCACTTAGGGATGACGATGTGCTACTCGTCGAAGGGTTGCACGGCCTGTCGTCTCATGTGGCGGGCAATCTGGATCGTGACCTCTGGTATGGGATCATGTTGCGCCCCTGGGCGACGATCGCGACCGATCGCACTTTGCTGACCGCCAGAGACATCCGCATGATGCGCAGAATTTCACGTGACGCCCATAGTCGCAACACCTCGGCGCTCGCCACGATCGATTATTGGCCAATGCTGGATCTGACCGAAGATCAGTTTTTCCCTGAATACACCGAACGCGCGGATGTTTTTATCAATACCTGTGTCGCCTACGAGTTTTGCATCATTCCGCATTTGGCGGCGGCGGAAATTGAGAAAGATCTGGCATTGCTGGAGCGAGACGAGCTGCCTCCTTCTTTATATGTTGAGCCACCGCTGGACTATGTTGATTTGGAAGCGACGCTTGAACAGGCGAACCGTCTGTTGCGGGCGACAGAAAAGCTTCCGTACGTGACAAAACGTCAAGTTCCAAGGATGTCGATTTTAAACGAATTTATCAATTGATGACCTTTCCATGATGAAATCCGGGTGACAAATCCTCGGCGGTCGAATTGATTTTACCGAGACCGCGAGTGACGATCCCGAGTTGGAATAGATATTGTGTGAGGAAGTAGTATGCCGATTAAAATTCAAGACGGGTTGCCCGCCGCGAAAATCCTTGAACGGGAACATGTTTTTTTCATGACCGAGACCCGAGCGTATGAACAGGATATTCGTCCGCTCCATATATTAATTGTGAATTTGATGCCGACAAAGACGGTCACAGAGACGCAATTTTTCCGTTTGCTCGGCAACACGCCTCTGCAGGTGGAGCCTTACCTGCTCTACACAGCTTCCTATAAGCCGAAACATATCTCTCAAAAACATTTGGCGTCTTATTACAATACATTTAAAGAGATTCAACATCTGTATTTTGACGGCATGATCATCACGGGCGCTCCGGTCGAACTCATGGAATTTGAGGATGTGGCCTATTGGGATGAGCTGTGCGAGATCATGGAGTGGAGCAAAACCCACGTCTATTCAAGCATGCACGTCTGCTGGGGCGCGCAGGCCGGCTTGTACTATCACTATGGTGTCCCGAAGTATGAATTGGATGAAAAAATGTTTGGTGTGTTCCCACATTTCATAAGCTGGGATCACCCCGTGAAACTGTTTCGCGGTTTTGATGATATTTTTTACGTGCCTCATTCGCGACACACTGAAATTCGACCTTCTGATATTTTGGCGCGACAAGAATTAAGGTTGCTTTCCATATCCGAAAACTCCGGCGTGTTCGCCGTGGCCGATCATGAAGGCAGACAGATTTTTGTGACCGGCCATGTGGAGTACGATCCACTGACGTTGGATTCCGAGTATCGCCGCGATGTGGACAAAGGATTGCCGATTAAGATTCCACATAATTACTATCCGGACAATGACCCGACGAAACAACCGGTCATGAGGTGGCGCAGCAGCGCGCATCTATTATTCGCCAATTGGCTGAATTACTACGTCTACCAAGAGACGCCATACGATATCAGCACGATCCGTTGAACGGAGGGGCGTCGAGCAGTTTGATCAGGCGGCGGTAGACCTCGGCGATCGGAAAACCCATGACAGTGTAGAAGTCACCCCGGATACCGTCTATCAACAGCGCGCCCTCATCTTGAATGCCATAGCCGCCGGCCTTGTCAAATGGCGAACCACCCGCTACATATTTTTTAATTAGATTTTCCTGTATTTGATCCAACCTGCGAAATCGCACCCGCGCGCGGCTGACGAACGAGTCAGCGGGGGTGTGGATGAGCGCGGGCAGATCAGGGTGGGACGCCACGAATGACACCGCGGTGAAGACTGAATGTTCATGCCCGCAGAGGTCGCTGAGCATGGCGTTAGCCTCGGTGGCGTCGGCGGGCTTGCCTAAAATCGCTTCACAGTGGTGGACAACCGTGTCGGAGCCGATATAGATACAAGCATGATCCGGTTGTTCGATTCGGCGCACGGCCTCCGCTTTTGCTGTCGCCAGAGCGAGCGATAAAGAAGCGGCTGTGGCCGAGCTGATTTTGCCATTATCATCGCCGATAACTGCCTCGGTGACCGCCCGTTCATCGGTCGCGGACACCGCGGCGCGAAATGGCAGATCGCAAAGCTTCATCAATTCGTTGCGCCGTGGAGACGCGCTGCAGAGCACTAACTCAACCCGAGCGCGTTGGGTGGAAAAGCCATTGACATAATTGTGATCCATAAAGGCTATAATATCTATAAAACAGGTGGGAGGCTAGTTCAATGCGGACCATGGGAAGAGACCAACAAAGAAAACTGGACCAACAATTCGCGAAAATCGCCGGTGTGCCGACTTTGCTGCTTATGGAACGAGCGGCGTTGGAGACCATGACGGTTTGCTTGAAAATATTGGCTGAACGTGGCGATCTGCCGATCGCGATTGTTGCCGGGCGGGGTAATAACGGAGGAGATGGATATGCGTTGGCCCGGATGCTGACCGCGGCGGGGTGCCGAGTGACTGTCTATGAGACGGCAGAAGCGACCTTGTCGACTGAATCTGACAGCGACAGTGGGATCAACCGGCAGGCTGTGCTTAATCTGTCCATCCCCGTGCTTCCCGCCAGCGACTTCAACGTTTCCAACCTCATGGTGGTGGACTGTGTATTTGGCACAGGATTTTCCGTCCGTCGCGCGCTGGACGATGATTTGAGCGCGTTGTTCGCGAAGATCAACGCGGTGCGAACAACCTATGACGCGCCGGTGGTGTCGGTCGACCTGCCGTCAGGGGTGGACGCCGATTCAGGCTTGGTTGCGGACGGCGCGGTGCGGGCGACCCATACTGTCACATTTGTCGCGCCAAAACCCGGAATTTTGAGTCACCCGGGCAGAAATCACGCGGGCGAGATCATTGTGCGTGCCTTAGGCATACCCGACTCATTTATTGAATCTGTTTTTAAGGAGATGGGTGGCCGTAATGTTCAGGCCATCACCGAGGCCGATCTGCGAAATTGGCGACCGGAACGGCCGGTCGATGGGCACAAGGGCACGTTTGGCCGCGCGTTGATCCTGGCCGGCAGTGAGGGGATGATCGGAGCGGGCACGATGGCGACCGATGGCTGCCTGCGCAGCGGCGCGGGACTCGTGACCTGGGCGATCCCCGAAAATGTGTACGCCATTGGCGCGCCCACCTGCCCACAGGCGCTGGTACGCCCCTTGTCCAACGATTTTAGCAGCCGGATTCTAGCTTGTAAGGAACTGATCGCCGAGGCGCGGTCGGTACTGGTCGGTCCGGGCAGCGGCACAGGCAAACTGATGATTCACACTTTGGAACAGGCGATCCGCAACGCGCCTCGTCTGGTTGTCGACGCCGATGGGTTGAACTGTCTGGCGGAGAACGCCGCGTTGCGGGCGGAAGTCGGCGCCCGGATAGCCAGGCACATGGAGCCCGCTGTCCTGACTCCACATCCGGGGGAGTTCGCGCGCCTGTTTCCGGCCGCCGCTGATTTCCCGGAAGGGCGCGCCGCCGCCGCGGAATTATTGGCTGAGCAACTGAATTCTGTGATTGTGCTTAAAGGCATGGCCACGGTTGTGGCCATGCCGCCCAGCCTCCAAACGGCAGATCGGATCTGGATCAACACCAGTGGCAATTCGGGTCTGGCAAAAGGAGGATCAGGTGATGTGTTGGCGGGATTGATGACCGGATTGCTGGCGCAAAACCTGCCTTTGGGCGTCGCGGTCTGTGGTGCGGTTTATCTGCATGGACGGGCCGGAGATCTTTTGAGGGATCGCCAGGGCGAGCGGGCGATGCGCCCAATGGATTTACCCGATGTGTTCGCCGATGTGTTCACTGAATGCGGATGGGAGCCTGCGCGAACGCGTGGAGAGTGTGGGGTCGATGAATAAAAGCTATGTGGTGAGTCGGTCCTGGGCGGAGATCGATCTGGACGCGTTGGCCTCCAATGTGCGGTCGATTCGGTCTTTGACGCGCAAAAATTGCGAGGTGATGGCGGTTGTCAAAGCTGACGCGTATGGACACGGAGCGATGCGCACCGCGCCTACTTTGTTGGAAAGCGGTGTTTCCCGATTGGCTGTCTCTTTGCTGGATGAAGCGATCAATTTGCGTGAAAATGGAATCAATGCGCCGATTTTGATCCTTAGCTATACGGACCCGCGCCGCGCGGAGGAGGTTATTCGCTACAATCTGACGCAAACAGTCTATAGCTGGGATTTGATCCGGGCGCTGGACGATGCCGGCGCGAAGATCGGCTCGAAGGCGGACGTCCATATCAAGATTGATACCGGAATGGGAAGGATCGGCTTTGTATCGGGGTTCAACAGTGTGGCGGAGACGCAAAAGGTTTGCGAGTTGCCGAACATCGCCGTTGAAGGGATCTTCACACACTTCGCCACGGCGGACGAGGTTGACGATGAATTCACGCGACTGCAATTCGCCCGCTTTATGGGCATCTGTACCGAACTCGAAAAGCAGGGAATCTATATTCCCATTAAGCATTGTTGCAACAGCGCCGCGACCTTGCGGTATCCTGAGATGCATCTGGATATGGTCCGTGCCGGGCTGATCCTATTCGGCCTGTTGCCGGACAACTGCGAGGAGCACGCCGACCGGTTTAAGCCGGCGATGCGTCTGAAATCATCGGTCATTCATGTCAAAAACCTGCCGGCCGGCTCATCTGTCGGCTATGGCCGAAACTACAAGACTGAAGAGGAGACCGTGATCGCCACCATCCCGATTGGTTACGCGGACGGATATAATCGCCTGATGAGCAACCGCGCGCACGCCCTGATTCAGGGGGAGAGGGTTCCGGTGATTGGCAACATATGTATGGACGCCTGCATGCTGGACGTCAGTCGATTGAAAAAACCGGTGAAAGTGGGTGACGAGGTGGTGCTGGTGGGTGAGCAGACTCAACGCGGACAAGAGGCCGTCATCACCTTTGAAGACCTGGCCGCCTGGAGTGAGACCATTTCCTATGAGGTCATCTGCGTCATCGGCAAGCGTGTCCCGCGCGTTTTTATTCAAAACAACAAAGTCGTCGATATTCATACCGATCTGTTGCCACTGCTTTGACCCTGTCGTGTGGTGGACCCCACCTCATATCGTGAAATCAGTTTTGTTTCGCGACGGAGAAGGAAGTCGGTTGAAAGATCTGCGCCTGCACACTTTCATTGTCCCCATTGATAACATAACCGAGCAAGGCTCTTGGATACACCCCAAAGTTATCAACTTCGATAATGTGAAACCCCATTCGCTCGTAAAATGAGATGACGGGGTGGTTTGAATAGGCGGTGAACAGACGAATCTCACGACAATTTCGGGCCTTTAGATGGCTCACGGCACAGTGAAACAGCAGCTTGCCGATGCCGGTTCCCATATATTCGGGAAGCACCGAGAAGCGGCGCAAGAAGCAAATATCCCCGTCCTCTTGAATATCCAACTGTGTGGTCCCGACGATTTGCCAGTTGCGGCGCGCGACCAGGATCTGACCATTCTCGATGGCGGCGAGCACGTCAGCCTTGGTGTCGTGCATCGCTTCGAGCAAGGGCAGACCGTCATTGCCGTCGGGAATTCCCGAGTTGCGGGCATATTCGAGCATTGCCCGTCGCACCGTTGTCATGATCGAGGACGCGTCGTCGCGCGTGGCGAGAAAAACGCCGGAATTGGTTGTGCCATTGTCTGCGATCGTATTACTCATTTTTCCCCCATCAGGCGTGCCATGATCGCCTTTTGCGCATGTAATCTGTTTTCGGCCTGGTCGAAGACAACCGACTGTGCCCCTTCAAATACTTCCTCACTGACTTCCATGCCGCGATACGCAGGCAGACAGTGCAGGAAAATGGCCTGAGAGTCAGCGTGCGCCATCATGGATTGATCCACCGTGAACCCCTTCATGGTTTTAATCCGTTCGTTTCTTTCCTGTTCTTGCCCCATGCTGATCCAGGTGTCCGTGTAGACGGCGTCCGCGCCACGGACCGCCTCGATCGGATCGTAGCCGATTTCAACACGGGCATTGGTGGAGGCGGCGATCGCCTCGGCCTGTTGGACACAAACCGGATCGGCCTCGTATCCGGGAGGCGTGGCGACATGGATGTCCATTCCCACCAGAGCGGCTCCCTGGAGCAACGAGTTCGCCATGTTGTTGCCGTCCCCGATGTAGGCGAGCTTGAGTCCGCCGAGCGCGCCTTTTATCTCACGGATTGTCATCAGATCACAGAGAACCTGACATGGGTGTTCCAAATCGGTCAGACCGTTGATGACCGGAATCGTGCTGTGCGCGGCCAGTCGCACCACACTGCTATGTGAATATGTGCGAATCATCAGGCCGTCAAGATAGCGCGACATGACTCTGGCGGAGTCCTCGACCGTCTCTCCACGTCCAAGTTGAATGTCATTGTTATTCAAGAAGATTCCCATCCCGCCAAGTTGGTAGATGCCAACTTCAAAAGAAATTCTGGTGCGGGTGGATGATTTGGCGAAAATCATTCCCAGTGTTTTCTCCTTGAGCAGGTGATGATGCCGACCGGCCTTATTGTCAGCCTTCAGCTGATCGGCCAGATCGAGCAGTTCGATGATCTCCTCGGGGTTGTAATCGCTTAGACTGATAAAATCCTTTTGGGATATCATAAATTCAATCTCCTTTATTGTCTCGTTCCATCATGACTCACCGAGTAAAACAGCTTCCAGAATTTCGATAAACTGATCAATCTGCGCCGATTCCAAAATCAACGGAGGCAGCAGGCGCAAGGTGTGAGGGCCGGTGGCGTTGACCAGCACTTTCTTATTGAAGAGCGCGTCGCGGATCGTTGTGGCCGAATCCGCCATCTCGGTTAAGTCGATCGCGGTCATCAGCCCGATGCCGCGCACTTCGGCGATCAGGGAAGGGTGACGGCCGCGCAGTTGATTCAATCGGCCTGCGAGATAGTCTCCATTCTTAGCCGCCCGGTCCCCGAGTTTCAAGCGTTCGTACTCGTCCAGCACGGCCAGCGCCGAGGCACAGGCAAGGGGGTTGCCTCCAAAGGTGGTTCCGTGAGAGCCCGGCTCAAATCCGGCGCAAACGTCTCCTTGGGCCAGCAGGGCGCCGATCGGCATTCCGCCGGCAAGTCCTTTCGCCATGGTGACGATGTCCGCTTTGATGCCGTAATGGCGGGTGCTCAAAAACTGTCCGGTTCGTCCCATTCCTGTTTGAATTTCATCAACAATCAGGGTGACTCCATGTTTTTTACAAAGGGCCTCGGCCGCCTTCGCGTACTCCGGCGAGACCGGATGCACGCCGCTTTCTCCCTGGATCAGCTCCAAAATGATGCCTGCCGTGTCGGGGCGTCTCACCGCCTCCTCGAGAGCGGCGATGTCATTGAACGGCAGATATGAAAAACCCGGCGGCAGCGGAGCGAACGGGCGATTGTATTTGGGTTGGCCGGTCGCGGTGATGGTCGCCAATGTACGCCCATGAAATGAATTCACCGCTGAATAAAAAGTTGTGCGCGGGCTGTTCTCGCGATGATAATAACCGCGCGTCAACTTAATCGCCGCCTCGTTCGCCTCGGCTCCGCTGTTGCAAAAAAAGGCGCGCTCCATGCCGGTCGCCTGACACAGACGTTGGGCAAGCCGGGCCTGACTTTCAATGTAATACAGATTCGAACAATGGATCAGTTTTCCCGCCTGTTCGCAGATCGTTTGGATCAGATGTTTGTTTCCATGCCCCAGGATGTTGACCGCGATTCCGCTCAACATGTCGAGATATGTGTCACCGTTGGTGTCTTTTACAAAAACACCTTCGCCCGATGTGAAGCTGACGGGCGTTCGTTTGCCGAATGTATTTAAATAGTATCGCTCGTCAACTTCCATGATTGAATTCAAATCCATGACGATTCACCTCCAAGAATAATGTTGTCGGATTAAAAAGCCGTGTCCAGTCTTTCCCCTTGATGATAGGGTCTGCGATGTCTCATGATCATGGTGCCGATACCCTTGTTGGTGAAAATTTCAAGCACGATGCTGTGCGGCACTCTGCCATCTATTATATGGGCCCGGTTCACGCCACGATTGACGGTGTTCAGACAACCGAGCACCTTGGGTATCATCCCACCGGTGATCGCGCCGGTATCTATCAAATTATGCACCTCAGTTTCAGTCAAAGTGTGCAAAATCTGTTCACCGCCGTCTTCGGTTTTACGAATGACACCGGGCACGTCGGTCAGTGTGATGAGCTTTTCCGCCTTCAGCGCGGCGGCTATCTCGGCAGCGGCCGTGTCGGCGTTGATATTATAGGATTGCCCATTGCTGTCCACACCGATTGGCGCGATCACGGGAATGTAGTCCTCGCTCAACGTTTCGATCAAGGCCGTGTTGATCCCTATGATTTCACCGACATATCCGACATCAATCGGATTGCCATCGGCGTCCCGATTCATTTTTCTGCATTCGATGACCGATCCGTCGATGCCGCTGATACCGATCGCGTGGGAACCGTTTTGTTGCAATCCGGCGACGATCGCTTTATTTGTCTTGCCGATTAGGACCATCTGCGCGACTTCCAGAGTTTCGTTGTCGGTGACCCTCAGCCCGTTTTCAAACTTGGATTCGATTTGCAATTTGCTCAACATGCCGCTGATGTCCGGTCCGCCGCCGTGTACCACAATCGGGCGGATGCCGATGAATCTTAACAGAGTCACGTCCTCCATGACCTTGTTTCGCAAATCTTCGTTGACCATCGCGTTGCCGCCATATTTGATGACAACCGTCTTCCCCGAAAGACTTTGAATATAAGGCAGCGCCTCAATCAATATCTCGGCCTTGACCGGGCGGGGCACAGCCGCCATGTCTCTAAACGCTGTCGCCATGGTGTCGGCCGCTCTGGAAAATGGCTTGGGCTCAGGTGCGCCTTCTTGATGACTGTCGTTATGTTTTTTGTCCATCTATTCTTCCTTTCGCGATCCGGTTTCGTGGATATACCTTACCATTTCATGAACATCCTATCCCATGATCAGATTCGCTTTCTCTTAATGCTATAGCATGAAACCAAGTCGCCCAATCACGCTTGTCAAATGGCGAGCGGCGCGCCGGTCAAACCACTGGTTTCCGCCAGACCGAACATGATGTTGAGCGCCTGAACCGCTTGAGCACAAGCGCCTTTACCCAGGTTGTCAATGGCGGAGAAAATCTTGATCAGCTGGCTGTCCGCGTCGTATACCGGAGCGAGATCACAAAAATTGCTCCCGCAGACCGCGCTTGTTTGTGGTAACGATCCTTCGTCCAGCACTCGCACAAACGCCTCGTCCTTATAATACTCTTTATATAGACTGACCAGCTTTGCGGTGTCAAACGCCTGCCCGGACGCTTGACGCGTGAAATTGGGACGTGCGTAGATTGTCGCCAGCATGCCGTGGCCAATCGGCAAGAGGTGTGGGGTGAATGTGATCCGCACCGCCTCGTCGGTGAGCATAGACAATTTTTCCCGCATTTCGGGGGTGTGACGGTGACCGATCACGCCATAAGGCTTGTAGTTTTGGCCCATCTCCGCCACTGTGTAGGCCGCGTCTGACCGGCGCCCGGCTCCGGTGATTCCGGAGGCCGCGTCCACAATGATTCCTTGAGACTCGATTAGGTGATCGCTGATCAGAGGGCTCAACGCGAGGATCGCGCAGGTAGGGTAACAGCCGGGATTGGCGACCAGACGCGCCTGCGCCAGCTCGGAACGATATAACTCAGGTAGGCCATATACAGCCTCACTTAACAATTCGGGATGTGGGTGTTCGACCTTGTATGCCGTTTCGTATGTGCCCAATTCATTAAATCGAAAGTCGGCGCTATGATCCAGCACCCGCAATCCACGGTCGAGCAAATCGGAGACAATGGACGCTGAGACTCCGTGTGGTAAAGCGGTGACGACCACATCACAGATCTGCGCGAGACGATTCGGGTCAATATCGATCAGATCAAGGTCAACCAGCCCCTTGAAAGCCGGATAGATTTCTGAAAACGGTTTTCCCGCGAAACTCTTTGAGCAGAGCGCGGTGATTTCGAAGTTTGGATGGGAGTGCAGGTAGCGCACAAGTTCCATGCCGACATAGCCGGTGGCTCCCACGATACCCAGTCTGATTTTCCGATCCGGATGTTTTATTTGTGACATTTTGTATCCTCTTTTTATTTCTTTTATGCTTCCAGACACTGCGACTTTCCCCTTGTT
>CAZAPS010000008.1:0-35914 GCA_964487355.1 uncultured Oscillospiraceae bacterium | reverse complement strand
TATTTCTTTTGTCTTTATCATTCGCGATGTGACGCGCAGCCAATTTGAATCGAAGATAAATTATAAGACAGAACTAATAATTATACAAATATAAGCGGTTAAAATCGTGTGAGGTGAATAATTTATGAATAAAATCGAATTTGAATTTTTTTCACACCTTAATAATTATATAACAATTTGCTTTAAATTGAATATATTTAGCCAAGATTCATTCCGATACTGGCATAAATGCCCTGATGCGCTAAAGAATAAATAGTTTTACTGACAATTTGCACAAAAATAAGAAAATGGTGTATAATGCATCAAATAAGAATCGCATGTTTTGTAACTATCACGTTGAATTAATGTCTTCAAACGTATTTGTAAGTTTGTGGAGACCGGCCGTCGTCGCGACCGCCGGCGGAAAGGCTGTGAAATGGAAGTTTTAAAACAATGTATCCGTAAGGCGGCTGAATTTCTCGACCGTGGCGCCGGCGTCACGGACGCGACCGGAACTGTGCTGGTCAGCACGGATGAATCTCAGATTGGAACGTCAGAACCGGATGCCCTAATTTTGTGTGAGTCGGACGATATGTTATCGGTCACCGAATTTAAGACCTTCCGCAAGATCAGCGCGGTTGGAAACCCTGACCTGGTTTGCTATATAGACGGCACGGATCAGGTTTCACAGACCTATCTGGAATTTTTATGTAACTGGCTGATGACCGCGTTGCATGACAGCACAAATGAATCAGACAAATGCTCCCTGATCAAGAATATTCTGTTGGAGAATGAATTGCCCGGTGACATTCCGTTAAAAGCCCGCGACCATCACATTCCATACGCGGTCACTCGTACGGTTTTCCTGGTCAGAGTGCCTGAAGCGAATGGATCCGCGGCGCAGGAAATATTAAAGGACCTGTTCCCCAACCGGCGTATGGATTTTGTGCTCGCCATGGACGAGACCAACATGGTGTTGCTCAAAGAATTGGGTGAGGATCCCAAGGCTCAAGTTGACGAAATCGCGGACCTGGTGGCGGAAAGTTTCGCCCAGGCGGAGATCGATCCCGTTTACATCGGCATCGGCATGACGGTTGACACGCTGAAGGATTGCTCGAGATCATATAGAGAGGCCTCGTTGGCGCTGACAATCGGTGACATTTTCGAGCCGGACAATAAAATCATGCACTATAACAAACTCGGCTTGGGCCGCTTGATCTACCAACTCCCACCGACTTTGTGCCGCATGTTCCTGGATGAGGTGTTCCCACAAGGTTCTTACGATATGCTGGACAGTGAGACCTTACACACAATCGACAAGTTTTTTGAAAACAATTTAAATGGAAGCGAGACGTCCAGACAGCTGTTTGTTCACCGCAACACGTTGGTCTACCGTTTGGACAAAGTGCAGAAAATCACCGATCTGGACTTGCGCAATTTTGACGATGCTGTATTATTTAAACTTGCCTCGATGGTACGCAAGTATTTGGAGAAGCAGGATCCGACTGTTCTGACCACCGGCAATCGCTGGTGAGCTTGGCCGAAAGCGACCACGGTACACGCATTATTTATCTGTGTCCGAGAACCCTGACTGACAGTGGCGCGCGCCACTTCGATCCGCTGATCTGAATCAGAAAGGGGAAACTAGTTGATAGAGTTTGATAACGTCAGCATGTCATATCCGAACAGTACGACGCTGGCGCTTCGTGACCTCAGCTTCTCGATTCATAGCGGAGAGTTCGTCTTTGTGATTGGACAAAGCGGATCCGGTAAGTCGACAATCGTCAAGCTGCTGACCTGCGAAGAGAAAGTGTTAAAAGGCAATATCTTTGTTGGAGATTATCGCCTTAATAAAATGAAGAGAAGGCTGGTTCCGTATTTGCGTCGCAATATCGGCATGGTCTTTCAAGATTTTCGTTTAATCCCGACTAAAACAATTTTTGAAAATGTGGCGTTCGCCATGGAGATCCTCGGCTATTCACGCAAGGCGATTCGGCTGCAGGTCTCCATGGTGCTCAGCACAGTTGGCCTACGTGCGCGCGAGGACGCCTATCCGAACGAGTTGTCGGGAGGTGAGCAACAGCGTGTCGCGATCGCCAGGGCGATGGTCAACAATCCGGCCATCCTGCTGGCCGACGAGCCGACCGGCAATCTGGATCCCGCCAATAGTGAGACGATCATGGCGCTGCTGGAGGAGATCAACCGCAGCGGGACCACGGTCGTCATCTGCACCCATAACCGAGACCTGGTTAACCGTATGAAGAAACGTGTCATTGAGATTGACGCCGGTTCCCTGGTGCGCGATGACGAGAGCAGCATCTATGGAGATGACACTCCGCGGTATACACCGCGCGAGCTCAAGCGCAGACGCGGAGCCGGGGGTGGGGAGCTCGTCGCGGATGAGGATTCGCTGGATGACGAGGAGTTTGAGATCCCCGAATTTGCCCGTGGCATCTTGCACATGGATGATTATATATTTGACCAGGACGACTATCCGGAGGACTCTGAAGAGGATGAAGTCTCGGATGCGCCGTACATGTCGGAGCAAGCCGGGGAGCTTGGAGAAAGCGAAATCTCAGCTTGTGAGACGTCCGATTATCACGCGGATTTGCCGCTTGAGGAGCTGAGCGAACAAGACGTCGTCATCATGTCGGATGAGTTGACGCTCGCTGAGTTGTCGCGCGCGGTCGAGGCTCGAGACGAGGACGATCTCCAAAAGGTTGGATCCGAAGAAGAGGATCACCAAGAGGATGAGGACGCGGATGTGTCGGAAGATGATGTGGCGGTACCCACCGACAACTCAATGGAACAGGTGGGGACGGAGCATTCGGAAGTCGACAAGGATGGCGACGATGAGCGTTTCAGCAACCGAAAAAAATCATCTTCGGATTACTTTAAGTAAGGACTGGCAGATAAATGAAATTTAGAATATTGTTGAATTCCCTTAAAGAAAGTTTTAAGAGCATCGTCCGTCATCCGCTGGTCACACTGGCGTCAGTGACGACCATCGCGTTGATGCTGACCTTGATGGGGAGTTTTGTGGCGATTTCAATGAACGCGAACCACATCGCCAACAAGGTCGGCGAGCAGCCCCCGGTTGAGATCTGGATGGAGTTGGAGGTCTCGGACGAGGCGATCGCGACACTGGAGGACGCGCTGTCCAATCATCCTGAAATTGTTGAGTTTGTGGAAGTTACCCCTGAGCAAAACTATGAAATATTAAAAGAAAACCTGGGAGATGACGCGGACGTTCTGTCCAACTTCCAAGGCGCTTCGATGTTGCCGTACTCGTTTCAAGTCAGATTGCAGGATCCGGATATTTCGGAATCATTCGAGAAGCAGGTACTCGGTTACAGCGGCGTGCGGCGTGTGGATTACAGCAAAAAGGTAATGGACTCGCTGTCCAGTGTCATTCGCTGGGTCAACGCCGGCACTTTGGTCGCGTTTGGTATCATGTGCGCGATATCGCTGTTTATCATAGCCAACATGGTGCGCGTCTCCGTGCTGTCACGCGGCGAGGAAATCGCGATTATGAAATATGTGGGTTCCACCAACACTTATATACGGTTGCCGTATATATTGGAGGGCGCGATCGCGGGTCTGTTGGGCTCCTTGATCGCCAGCGTGATTGTCTATATGCTATACGACGTTGTGTACGCCAACTTGATGGCCGGAGCCAGCGTCGACAGTTTTTATTCCTTGATGCTATTGGATGACGTCATCATACCTGTCGCACTTGTCAATGTGGTGCTGGGTGTCGTGATCGGATCGATCGGCAGCTTGATGTCTGTGAGAAAATATGTCAAAGTGTGAGGATGGAGATCCATGACCGGCTGTTGAGGCTCTTTTTTTGTTGAAATTCAACAAAAAAAGATGAATGATTTGCGGCGACGCGAACACTGGTCTAAACTGATTTCAGCTTTTTTGCGTTGTGAGGATATTCGCTGCGCGGCTATCTGAACGATGTTTTATAAACAGGAGGCAATTATGCGAAAGAAGACAATAGCGGTGTTTTTAGCGGCGATCATGCTGCTGACTCCCCTGCTGATTTCTAATCCGGCGACCGCCGTTTCGGTGAACTCATTCAGCGAGGAGAAAAGCGCGCTGGAGTCGCAACTGAGCGAGATCCAAAAAGAAGTGGAGAGCCTGGAGAAAAAAAATGAGAATCTGGGCGAGCAATTAATTGATCTGCAACAGCAGGGCAAGGCGATGGAATCTGAGTATGAACAGCTGAATAGCGAGATGAACCTCGCTTCAGAAGTCATGCAGACCGCCGTTGACGAGAGCGCGCAGGCGATCGAAGAGGTGAAACGACAACAAAAAGCTTATGAGGACCGAATTGTTGTCTTGTTCCAATATCAAAAGAAATCCACTTTGGAGGTCCTGCTGGAATCTAACAGCCTAAACGGCTTTTTCACCAACATGAGACTGATGGAATATGTCGCCGACGCCGACAACCAATTACTGAACGATCTCAAAGTCGCGCAGGAAGTCGCCGAGGCGAAACAGACCAATGCGGAAGAGACAGTGGAGCAGTATGACACCTTTATCAGTCAGAAACAACAACAGCTGGATGGATTGAGTCAGGGTATTTCACTGGTTGAATCCGACATCCAGACGGTGGACAGTGAGATCTTAAACCGCAACGTCGAGGCCGGCCTGGTCGAAGACATGATTACCGAAGTGGATTCTCAACTGGCCGCGTTTTACGAGCAGATGCGCCGGGAGGCTGAGGCCGCTCAGCGAGCCGAGGAAGAGTCCAGAGCCGCGGCGGAGGCGTCTTCAATAGAAGCGTCACGCGCTGAATCCGAACGTGCCGCGAGTGAATCCAGAGAAGAGGCGTCCAGACAAGCGGTTGAGGAATCCAAACAGGCAGCGATCGACGCCTCGATACAGGCTTCTATACAGAAAGAAAATGAGATCGCCAAGTCCAAAGCGGCGGAGGCGTCCAGCAAGGCGGCTGAAAAGCCCGAAGACAGTTCGTTGGCAAGCGCGGCCTCGTCGGCGAGCCAAGAGGCGTCCGAGTTGTCGCAGCGAACGACAACCACGCGCGCCACGACCACCCGCGCCACGACCACGACAAAAGCCCCGACCACGACCACGACAGCGCCCAAACCGGCGGACAGCAGACGTCTGATCATGCCATTGACGAGCTACTACTACATGTCCTCGGCATACGGCCCCCGTGTACATCCGATTACCGGAGCGGTCAGCAGCTTCCATTATGGTGTCGACTGGGCGGCGGCTGCCGGCACACCGGTGCGAGCGGCCAAAGGTGGCACAATCGCGATCGCGAACGCGCCTTATCAGGGACAGACATACACTTCACATAAAACAGGTTATGGCAACTATGTGACAATCAACCACGGAGACGGGACCTCGACAACTTACGCCCATTTGAGCTACGTGGAAGTATCGGTCGGACAGAAGGTCGCCACCGGTGAGCGGATTGGAAAAGTGGGCAGCACCGGCGCTTCGACCGGACCCCATTTGCACTTTGAGTATGCGATCAATGGCTCGACGGTAAACCCTGTGAGCTACATAGATTAATGAGAACGCGCAATATACGCGGACATTATTGAGCTAAAATGAAGAGCGATACATTGCGTATTGCTCTTTGTTACTATGGAGGAAAAGATGAATCACAACGAAGACATGAATTTATTTCAGAGGCAGGAACAGAGGGGACATGACCAGAATGTTCCGCGTCAAAGTGGCGCGCGTCAACCACAGGCGGCGTGGCCCCCGCCGGGTGGACAGCCTCAGCCACCAATGTATTACCGGCAGGCGACACAGGGCGCTCAAGGACCTTCAGGACGCACTCCTCCGGTGAAGCCACCTTACGCCAGAACAAAAATATGGCCCATCATCACCGCGTCTTTGATCACCATGGTTATCAGTGTGCTGATCACCTTGGCGCTAAGTGGCAAACTTGGGACATCGGCTCCGTGGATCGAAAGCGCGGTGGAGGACATCTCCGTCACAACCTCCGACACCTCACCCGAGGCGAAGGCGGCGGTTGATAAATTAAATGAGACGATCCGATATCTGTCGCAAAACTATTATCGAGAACTGTCGCCCGCCGAGTTGCTGACAGCGATGGCTGAGGGGATGCCGTCAAAGATGGACAGCATCCACACATATTCAATGACCGCTGAAGAGTATCAAACGATGCTCGATTCTCAAGACGGGAGTTACAGCGGAATCGGCGCGACAATCCAAGAGAGGAGAGTCGGTGGCGGAGTCGAGGTGATTGAGATAGTCACCGGCAGCCCGGCTGATCTGTCCGATCTTAAAGTTGGAGATATTTTTGTGGCGATCGACGGCGTTCCACTTGACACCACGGACACCACTACCGAAGTGGCCGCCAAAGTGAGGGGCCCGGTCGGAACGAAGGTGACCGTGAGCGTCTATCGCCCAAGCCTGAATCAGGAGTTCGATATTGAGCTTATCCGCGCGAATGTGCATCCGGAATACATAAGAACACGGATGCTCAATGATGAGCTGGGCTACCTTCAGGTCACATCCTTCACGACTGATTTGTATCCGGATTTCAAAGAAGGTGTCGATTCGCTGGTAAATTCAGGGGCAAAAAATATCGTCTTTGATTTGCGCAACAATCCGGGTGGAAGCGCGGCGACTGTGCACGATATGTTGGACTACTTGCTGCCCGAAACCGACCTTGTCGTTGAAAAAGGCCGAAGAAACGGCGCTTTCTATGAGGATGTTTGGAAGTCTGACGCGAATATGGGTGTGCCGGAAGACATGAAATATGTCATTTTGGTCAACGAGAATTCCGCCAGCGCCTCCGAATTGTTCTCCGGGACTTTGCGCGATCTCGGCAAAGCCTATCTGATCGGTGAGACAACCTATGGGAAAGGCAGTGGAACTGTGACATTTTCGCTTCGCGATGGCTCCGCGATCAACGTCACGATCTTCCGGTATTATCTGCCATCCGGTTACAGTGTTGAGGATGTCGGCCTGGATCCGGATCTGGAGGTGAAACTTTCCGACGAAGCTTTGCTTCACAATATCCGCGCTTTGCTTGTCGAAGACGACGCCCCGCTACAGGCGGCGATTGAGTACTTCGGTTTTGAGCCGGACACTGTCTCGGAAAATCCGCAAGGTGAGCCGTTCGACAAATGACCTTCGTGTTTTGGCGCCGAAATGTATCGACTGTGGCGTCGACCTGCTGACCTGCCAAGCTGTATACGCGGAAGACCACCCCTTAGATATTAATAATGGTTTATCCGCTTAGCAATTAAGAAGAGGATGTGTGTTGTGTCCACTAATGCCTATGACGCGATCGCCGGTGTCTACGATCAGTTTCAAAAAGAGATGGATCCCGTTGCCTGGGCCGACTACGTATATGAAATGTTTTACCGCAAACAGGCGGAGCATGACTACCAGGGAGAGAACGGCAAGCCGTTGCTCTTGGAATTGGGCTGTGGGACCGGCCGGGTGCTTGTCGAATTGGCAAATCTGGGCTTTGATGTGATTGGCGTCGACTCCTCCGCGGGGATGCTGAATGTCGCTCGAGAACAGTTTGTGGACAGAGGACAAGACGCGTTGCTGTCGCGGCAAGATATCACTGATTTTGAGCTATATGGGACGGTCGACTGCTGTGTCAGCCTGCTCGACACCTTGAACCATCTGACTGATGAGAGAAAAATTAAAGCCTGCTTCGCGCTGGTCGCGAACTATTTGAATCCGGGTGGTGTTTTTCTGTTTGATTTGGCCACCCCCCATCATTTCCAACAGACCCTGGGTGACAAACAGTTTTTTGATGTCACCGAGACATATGCGGTATTGTGGCAAAACACTTATCAACCTTTGCTCGGGCTGAGTCAATCCGACATCACTTTGTTTGAGTCGACAGGTGATGGCTTATTTACACGCAGTGAGACCCGGATAATTGAGCGATGCTATTCGATCGATGATATTTTGTCATGGTTGGAGAGTGCGGGCTTTATCGAAATCGAAGTCTTCGGTGAACAGACTTTTTCCTTTCCCTCTGATACTGAGGAGCGTGTTTTTGTGGCCGCTCGGTCCGGCAAGAAAAGTTAAAATGTTTTATGTATTATGCGAATGTTGAGTAACTCAATGGATATGAGAGTGATAAAATAATGGAGACCAAAGTCACACGTGAAATGATGAACCAGGCCGGAGATCACCTTGTGATTGCGACCGGTTTGAATGGATTTGTAAGAGCGGTGGCGGTCCGCAGCACTGAGATGGTGCGCGAACTGGTCCGCGTGCACGACCTGTCTCCGATCGCCGCGATCGCGGCGGGGAGATTGGCGACGGGCACACAGTTGCTCGCGTCTGATTTGAAAAACAAGACCGACAGTATTTCGGTTTCGTTGAAGGGAGACGGACCGCTGGGAGGCATGTTGATGGCTTCGGACGCTTCGACTTATGTCCGTGGCTATGTGCTGGAGCCTCATGTGACGGCCGAACCGTCCGATCAACGTTCAGCGGTTGCCAATGCTGTAGGAGAAGGCAATCTGACCGTGGTGCGTGGAGTTGGACTGAAGCAACCTTGGTCCGGCACCGTGGATCTGGTCTCCGGCGAGATAGCCGAAGATCTAACCTTTTATCTCGCCGCGTCCGAACAAATCCCGAGCGTGATGAGTCTGGGAGTGCGGCTGAGTGAGAGTGGAGTGGAGGCGGCGGGCGGACTGCTGATCCAAATGATGCCGGGCGCGGATGAAGATACGGTCACCTATGTTGAAGAACGGGCGGCGGGCTTTCCATCGATGTCTTTTCTGCTCGAAGAGGGATTTACGCCGGCCGAACTCATCGATCTGTTTTTGGGAGACCCGGATGTCCGCTATCTGGATTCTCGTCCCACGGGGTTTCGTTGCACCTGTTCACGTGAGCGGATGTGGCGAAATTTAGCAACGTTGGGACCGTCTGATTTGAACGAGCTGATTGATGATCCTCGGGGTATCGAACTGGAATGCCAGTTTTGCAATCAGACCTATCATTTCACACAAGAGGAGATGCGAAAGTTGCGCTAACGGTACAATTGATGTGCGCGCCAGTGAATTTATATGGTATAACTATATTCCTAATTCCTAAAACAAACCTGATGAAACGACAAGCAGGGCGCAGTGCGGATCGCGTCCGACGGAAAGGCACCATATGACACCGATTCGAAACGGCAAGGGAATGTTTAAACATTTGCCACGAAATAAAAAAGAAATAAGAAATAGAGCTGCCAAGAGCGGCGTGATGCTGCTCACCTTGGCCTTTTGCGCAGCGCTGACACTCGGCGGTTGTGGATTGCTCGGTGAATCCTGGCTGTTCAAACAGACCACAGTCGAGCAAACGAAACCGGAGACATCTGAGTTGATCACGACGACGACCGAACCGACCGTCGCCGAGATCACCCGGGCGACACTCGGGACGAATGTTCCGCTCGATGACATCACAGACGCGCGCTATGCGGACATCAGCAATGAGTTGACTGAATGGTGGTATCGCAGGCCCGAACCATTGGGCGAAGGATTGCCCGTCACGATTGATGAGCCGGTTCAAGAGATTTTGTCCAAGTATCAAGCGCTCTGGCAAGCCCCCGCCGGAAAGAAAACGGTCTATATCACTTCGGATGAAGGATATGAGATACCGGGTAACACGCCAAAGATTTTGGACGCGGCCAAGGAGAAAGATTTCGTCGTTCATTTTTTTGTCACCGGTCAGTATGTGGAGACAAATCCTGATTTGATTCTCCGTATGCTTGATGAGGGACATGTTGTCGCCAATCACAGTCAGCTCCATAAAAATGGCCCCAAGACAATCGCCGAGCTGGGTGTGCAAGGTGTGGTCGATGAGCTGGATGTGGCTAATGACAAGATGATTGAAGTCAGTGGCCAAAGCTTCGCTCCGTTTTTTCGCCCACCCGAGGGAGTCTTCAGTGAGCGTTCGTTGGCGGTGATTCAGGACATGGGCTATCACGCCGTGTTTTGGAGCTTCGCCCATGTCGACTGGATCGCCGATGAGCAGCCGGATCCGGAGGCGGCCAAAGAAAAGATACTTGAAGAGTTGCACGATGGGTCCATATTGTTGTTGCATGCGAATTCGGTGACAAACGCGAATATTATAGGCGATCTGGTCGATGAGATCCGCGCTCGTGGATATGAAATCGGTGATCTGAATGACTTGCTCGAGGAGCTGGGCTATCTGGAGGAAGCCACATCGAATAATGAAAACGAACTCGATTTAACCGTGGATTCATTGCCTGGAGATGATGTCACATCATCCGCCGCCACGATTGTGGAAACCGAATCAGTTGACCAAGCGGCAACCGCGGTGCGGACGACGCAGGCTCAGACAGGAACGAAGGGTCAACAGGAACAAGGGCTTACTTTACGACCGGATGCGTCGCCGGCAGTGTCCACAGTGGCGGCGGGGCAGCCTGTCATTCCGGAGACGGCGAAGACGACGGCCACGCCACGGTAAGGGACGGTAGTTGCTTGGTTGTCGTCGGACGGTGAATGCTTGGTTGTCGTCGGACGGTAGTTGCTGAGTTATCGTCTGGCGGTGAATGCTAAGTTCCTTTCCGCTGTCATATCTTTTGCCCGTCTAAGCCAATCTGATGTCCGGCAAGACCCTGTTTTCTCGGTATTTCGTTGAAATAAGCTGAAATCGCGGCGATTTTAGAGAAAATAGACTTGCGGTCATCGCCTTTTTGCATTATAATTTCTAACGCACTGTTTTTCGTGCAAGCGAAGAAATCGAAGATTGCCGTCAACCGTAGCTGCGGCCGATGACGGGTAACTTTGATGGAGCAAGCCCAATTCCTGAAGTTGGGCGACAGTCCATTTCGCAGCGTATGTTCTTGTGAGCATATGCCCAGGACGCCTTGTGTCGCGACTGGGTTTTTGAATGCCGAAGGAGGATACGCCCGGACCAGTTGGCACTGAGGCAGCAAACAGGAGGTTAATGTTTAATGGCTACCAAACAAAAAATCAGAATTAGACTAAAAGCGTACGATCACATGATTTTGGACAAAAGCGCGGAGAGAATTGTAGAGACGGCAAAACGCACTGGCGCGAGCGTGTCAGGCCCAATCCCTTTGCCGACGGAAAAAGCGATCACCACCATACTTAGATCGCCACACAAACATAAGGATGCCCGCGAGCAGTTTGAAATCCGCACTCATAAGCGGTTGATCGATATTCTGGCGCCGAACCAGAAAACGATTGAGTCACTGATGCATTTGGATATGCCGGCCGGCGTAAATATTGAAATTAAACTTTAAGTAACACAATCGTCCAAGACGATGGTCATGTTCTTTTCAAATGGTGAATAAGAACCAATAACCACGGAGGTAGAATAAATGAACAAATTCATGCTTGGTAAAAAAGCAGGAATGACGCAAGTCTTCGATGAAGATGGAAACGCGATCCCCGTATCGGTCATCGAATGTGGTCCGATCGATGTGATCCAGCGCAAGACAGATGAGATAGATAAATACAACTCAGTCAAAGTCGGATTTTCCGATCAAAAAGAGCATCGCGTGAACAAGCCTGACATGGGTCAATATAAAAAGGCGGAGATTTCGCCTAAACGCTTTGTCAAAGAGTTTCGCGTGGACGAGACCTGTGAACTGAAATCAGGTGACCGCTTGAACGTGGCCGACTGTTTTGAAGTTGGCGATCGCGTGGATGTGAGCGGTGTTTCCAAGGGAAAAGGTTTCGCCGGCAACGTCAAACGTCACAATCAAAAAGGTGGACGTGAGGCGCATGGCTCGAAATACCACAGAAGGGTCGGATCGCTTGGCTCGTCCGCCACTCCGGGTAAAGTCATAAAGGGAACCAAACTGCCGGGTCAGATGGGCAACAAAAACTGCACAGTGCAGAATTTGGAAGTTGTACTGGTAGATGGAGAGCGTAATATTCTGGCTCTTAAAGGCGCGGTTCCGGGTAGCCGTGGTAACTATCTGACCATCGCCCGCACCGTCAAAGGCAAACAAGCGTAAGGGAGGATCATTTAAATGGCAATATTAGATGTTTATAACATGGAAGGTGCCGTTACCGGTCAGATTGAGCTTTCCGACGCTGTGTTCGGTATTGAACCAAATCAAGCCGTAATGCACCAGGTGGTAAAGGCTCAATTGCATAATAGACACCAGGGAACCGCGTCCACCAAGGGCAGAAGCGCTGTCAGGGGTGGGGGAAGACGTCCGTATCGCCAAAAAGGCACCGGCCGTGCCCGCCATGGTTCCATTCGCTCACCGCTGTGGGTTGGCGGTGGTGTCACATTCGGCCCCATTCCGGGTTTTTACCGAAAATCAGTACCTCAGAAGGTTCGCCGCCTGGCCTTGAGATCGGCACTGTCCGCGAAAGTCGCGGAGGGCAAGCTCGTCGTGGTGGAAGAGTTTGACCTGCCGGAAATCAAAACAAAGAAATTTGTTGAAGTGCTGTCCAAGCTCCCGCTGGAAAACAAGACTTTAATTATCGAATCAGAGGGCAATAAGAACTTGGAACTGTCAGCGCGCAATGTGCGTGATGTCCAGCTGGGGCGTGTGAACACGCTCAATGTGCTGGATGTTTTGAACCACAAAAACCTAGTGGTGACCAAGGCGGCCGCTGAGAAAATTCAGGAGGTTTACGCATAATGAAGACTGCACAGGATATCATTATTAAGCCGATCATTACCGAGCGCAGCGCGATGGAAGCGGCGATGGGCAGATATGCCTTCGTAGTCGCGAAGGGATCGACCAAGCCCCAAATCAGGCAGGCGATCGAAGAGCTTTTCTCGGTCAAAGTCACAGCGGTCAACACCGCCAACTATCGTGGCAAAAACAAACGTGTGGGTGTCCACCAGGGGCGCACGCCGAGTTATAAAAAAGCGGTGGTGACCATTGATATGGATCCGGCTGAACAAGCTTATCTCACGAAAGATGGCAAACGTGCCACAACAGGACGGAAATATAAAACTTCCATTGAAGAATTTGGATTCGGCCAATAATCGGTCGTACGGATAAGGAGTGTGTAAGATGCCAGTCAAGTTCTATAATCCGACTTCTCCGGCGAGACGACAGATGTCATCGGTCGATTATTCTGATCTGACGGACAAGAAACCTGAGAAGAAATTAGTCAGCACCAAGAAAAAAACCGGTGGACGCAATGTGTATGGCAGAATTACGGTTCGTCATATCGGTGGCGGAAATAAGCGCAAACTGCGCAAAGTCGATTGGAAACGCGACAAGGACAACATCCCGGCCAAAGTGGCCGCTTTGGAGTATGATCCAAACCGCACTGCTCATCTGGCGTTATTATTCTACGCGGATGGTGAAAAACGTTACATCCTGGCGCCGGAAGGCCTCAAGGTCGGTCACACGATCATGAGTGGTACCGACGTCGATATTTTGCCGGGCAACTGCCTGCCGCTGGCCAATATTCCGATCGGCACCGTGATCCACTGTGTGGAGATGAAACCGGGTAAAGGCGCGCAGCTTGTGCGTTCAGCCGGTTCCAGCGCGCAGTTGGTCGCGAAAGAGGAACGCTATGCCCAGATTAAAATGCCTTCCAATGAAGTGCGCATGATTCCGATTCAATGCCGCGCGTGCATTGGTGAGGTCGGCAATGGCGAGCATGAGCTGATCAACATTGGAAAAGCCGGTCGCAGCCGTCATTTGGGCAGACGCCCGAAGGTGCGCGGCGTCGCGATGAACCCTTGTGATCACCCGCACGGTGGTGGTGAGGGTAAATCACCGATCGGTATGCCGAGCCCGGTCACACCTTGGGGTGTGCCGACGTTGGGTAAGAAAACCAGAAATCCACGTAAGAAATCAAGCCAGTACATTATCAGAAGAGGAAAATAAGGAAGGGGAGGTGACACAAGATGAGTCGTTCGTCAAAAAAAGGCTATTTTGTTGAAGAATCTCTAATGAAAAAAATCGATTCAATGAATGAACAGAACTTGAAAAATGTGGTGAAGACCTGGTCCAGGGCTTCAACGATCTTCCCGGATATGGTGGGACACACCATCGCGGTTCACGATGGTCGCAAGCATGTTCCCGTATACATTACTGAAGACATGGTTGGCCATAAACTCGGTGAATTTGCGCCTACCAGGACATACAGGGGCCACTCCGGATCTGAAAAGACCAGTGGGCGCTGATGAAGGGAGGCCAATAACGTGGGTAAAACCGTAATGAATAAAGAGTATATGCTGAATAACCGAGAGGAAATTCTAGCTCGATACGATGGCGCGCATACAAAATCAAACCGCCCGAAGCTACTGACAAAAAAAGAACGCAAGACTTTGGGTGTCGGTAAAGACCAGGGTGTGGCGATCGCGCGCAACGTGAGAATCAACGCCATGAAGGTTCAGGCCGTGCTCAATCTGATTCGCGGCAAGGAGCTTGACGAGGCTTATGCCATTTTACAATACACACCGAGGGGAGCCTCGCCGGTGTTGACCAAACTATTGAAATCCGCCGAGTCTAACGCGGTCAACAACAATGAGTTGGACAGGGACAGTCTTTATATCGCCGAATGCTACGCTGACCAGGGGCCAACCCTCAAGCGGATCCGAGCCAGAGCCCGTGGATCGGCCACCCGGATTAACAAGCGGACCAGTCACATCACCATAGTTGTGAAAGAAAAGCAATAAGGAGGAAAAAGATGGGTCAGAAAGTTAATCCGCACGGATTCAGAGTTGGTGTGATCAAAGACTGGGATACCACCTGGTACGCAGACAAAGATCTGTATAGTGAATATTTGATTGAAGATCGGGCGATTCGCAAGTTTATTAAAAAAGAACTCTATCACGCCGGTATATCCAGGATCACTATAGAACGCAAAGGTGATGACAAGACAACGCTCACCATCACCACGGCCAAGCCCGGCATCGTCATCGGACGCCAAGGATCGGGTATCGCCGAATTGAAGAAGAAACTGACAAAAGAGTTTGGCAAAAACTTTTTTATCAATGTCAATGAAGTAAAATCTCCGGACACCGACGCGCAGTTGGTCGCCGAGAACATAGCCGCGCAGCTGGAACGCCGCATATCCTTCCGACGTGCGATGAAACAGGCGATGTCGAGAGCGATGAAAGCCGGCGCGAAGGGAATCAAGACACAAAGTAGCGGTCGACTGGGTGGAGCGGAAATCGCTCGTGTCGAGCACTACCACGAAGGTACGATCCCTCTGCAGACTCTGCGTGCCGACATCGACTATGGTTTCGCCGAGGCGCGCACGACTTATGGCGCGATTGGAGTCAAAGTATGGATTTACAAAGGTGAAATCTTTACCAAAAAGGCGCCACAAAAAATTGCTGAAGGAGGAGAAGCCTGATGTTACTTCCCAAAAGAGTAAAATACAGACGTGTGCACCGCGGCCGGATGACCGGCAAGGCGACGCGCGGAACCGAGGTCGTCTATGGCGAATATGGCATTGCCAGCACCGAGCCGTGCTGGATCACCAGCAACCAGATCGAAGCGGCTCGTGTCGCGATCAACCGCCAGCTGAAACGTGGTGGAAAGGTCTGGATCAAGATATTTCCGGACAAGCCTGTCACATCCAAGCCAGCCGAAACCCGCATGGGTTCCGGTAAAGGTTCTCCGGAATATTGGGTGGCGGTGGTCAAACCCGGGCGTGTGCTGTTCGAAGTCGCCGGTGTGTCCGCGAAGGACGCGCGCGAGGCGCTGCGTCTCGCAAGCCACAAGCTTCCTTGTAAAACCAAGTTTGTAACCAGAGTGAAGGAGGAGGTCGTCGATGAGAGCAAGTGAATTACGCGAGAAATCTTCCGAAGATCTGATCAAGGAATTGGCTGAGCTGAAAGACGAACTCTTCAAGCTTCGTTTTCAACATGCCACACATCAGCTGGAAAACCCACTGCAGTTGCGGGTCGTCAAACGCAATATCGCACGGGTGAACACTGTGTTGCGCGAGCGTGAAATCGCCGCGGCTGCGAAATAAGCGGAGGGTAGAAACGTGACAGATACAAGAAAATTACGCAAAATCAGACTGGGAATTGTAACGAGCGACAAGATGGATAAGACGATCACCGTCGCCGTGACTGACCGTGTCAAGCATCCGCTTTATAAGAAAATCATGAAACGCACCAGAAAGTTGCACGCCCATGATGAGAATAACGAATGCGGGATCGGCGATACCGTCCGTGTGATGGAGACCCGTCCGCTCAGCAAAACCAAACGCTGGAGATTAATGGAAATCGTCGAGAAGGCGAAATAAGGTGTTTTAGAAAGAGGAGATTATCATGATTCAGGTTGAATCCAGATTAAAATCCGCGGACAACACCGGCGCCCGTGAGCTGCAGTGCATCAAAGTGCTCGGTGGATCTTGGCGCAAATTCGCCAACATTGGCGATGTGATTGTCTGTTCGGTTAAAGAGGCGACGCCGGGCGGAGCCATCAAAAAAGGTGAGATTGTCCGAGCGGTCGTTGTCCGCACAAAAAAAGGCGTCAGAAGAAACGACGGTTCAGTCATCCGCTTTGATGAGAATGCGGCTGTGATCATCCGTGAGGACAAAAACCCCCGCGGCACCCGTATTTTCGGACCCATCGCGAGAGAGTTGAGAGAGAAAAACTATATGAAAATTCTTTCTCTCGCGCCGGAAGTGCTTTAAGGAGGAAACAATGCAAAAAAAGGTACACGTCAAAGTTGACGATACTGTGTATGTTCGTACCGGTAAAGACCGAGCCATGACCGGCAAAGTCAAAGCGGTTTTCCCGAAAACCAACCGGGTGATAGTGGAGGGTGTCAATATGGTCACAAAGCACCACAAGCCATCCATGCAGTACCAAAGCGGCGGCATCACGCAGCAAGAGGCCGCGATTTCGGCGTCGAACGTGATGTTGGTTTGCGAAAAGTGTGGGCGCCCTACAAAAGTGGGACGCAAATTTCAGGAAAATGGCGACAAGGTCCGCTACTGCAAATCTTGCGGCGAGGTTGTCGACGTGATTAGAGAAGCGAAGAAAGGTTGAGGGGAGGCGTAGATTATGTCCAGATTAAATGATAAATACAAAACGGATATCGTGCCTGCCATGATGGAAACCTTTCAATATCGATCCGTTATGGAAGTTCCCCGGCTCGAGAAGATCGTGCTGAACATGGGCTTGGGCGAGGCGAAAGAAAACAGCAAAGTCGTCGATGGCGCATTGCGTGATCTGGCAACGATTACCGGTCAGAAGGCGGTTGTGACCAAAGCGAAAAAATCGGTCGCCGCGTTTAAACTGCGTGAAGGCATGGATATCGGATGCAAGGTGACGTTGCGTGGAGAGCGCATGTATGAATTTCTCGACCGTCTGATCAGCATAGCGATTCCACGTGTGCGAGACTTTCGCGGCTTGTCTCCAAACTCATTTGATGGGCGTGGAAACTTTGCCACCGGTATGAAAGAGCAGTTGGTTTTCCCCGAGATTGACTACGACAAAGTGGATAAGATTCGCGGCATGGACATCATAATTGTCACAACCGCGAAGACAGACGAAGAAGGCCGCGAGCTGTTGACTCAGTTCGGTATGCCTTTTAGAAAGTGATACGGGAGGAAATCATGGCAAAAAAATCAATGATTGTAAAATCTCAGCGCACACCCAAATACCCAACCCGCGCCCATAACCGCTGTAAAATTTGCGGACGGCCGCGCGCATATATACGCAAATACGGCGTTTGCCGTGTCTGCTTTCGCGAAATGGCATACCGTGGAGAAATCCCCGGTGTTCATAAGGCCAGTTGGTAAGGCGCTCGTTGAAGGAGGAAAGACATGCAAATTACAGATCCAGTAGCTGATATGTTGACTCGCATCCGTAATGGAGCGTCCGCCAAGCATAAGACAGTTGACATTCCGGCTTCTAAGCTGAAACAGGCGATCGCCGGCATTCTGCTGTCCGAAGGTTATATCTCAAAGGTTGAAGCCGTGGACGAAGGAGTCCAGGGTGTGATCCGCGTAACTCTTAAATATGTGGATGGCAAAAATGTCATCACAAACCTGAAGCGTATCTCCAAGCCCGGACTTCGCGTCTACGCGAACGCGGCGGACATGCCGAGAGTGCTGGGTGGTCTTGGGATCGCTCTGGTTTCAACTAATAAAGGTCTGATGACCGATCGCGCCGCGCGCAAGGAAAATGTCGGCGGCGAGGTTTTGGCGTACGTTTGGTAATCTCTGAAAAGGACTCGTCCGACGGACGAGGTTCACAATCTTAAGAGCAGGAGGAAGTAAAATGTCCCGAATCGGCAGTAAGCCTATTGTTATACCCGGCGGTGTGACGGTTAAGCTTGAAGACTCAAAAGTAATCGCCAGCAATGGCAAGGAGTCTTTGACGACTGATATCCCGTCCGTGAATATCACGGTCGAGATTGCGGAGAATCAGGTTTTGGTGAAACGTGCCAATGACAGTAAAAAAACACGTTCGCTACACGGTTTGACTCGTTCTTTGATCAACAACAACCTGATCGGTCTGTCCGAGGGTTTTAAGAAAAACCTTGAGATCAACGGTGTTGGTTACAGAGCTGTTAAAGAAGGAAAAAACCTGGTGTTAAACCTTGGTTATTCCCATCAGATTATATTGGAAGAGCCGGATGGCATAACAATTGATGTGCCAAAGCCCAATCGCATTACAGTCAGCGGAGCCGACAAACAGATGGTGGGCGAAATCGCGGCAAAAATCCGCAGTTATCGTAAGCCGGATGTATATAAAGGCAAAGGCGTTCGCTATGAAGGTGAATATGTACGTATTAAAGCAGGTAAGACCGGTGCTAGCGCTTAAGCGGAAAGGATGAGATAAATGATAAAAAAAGTATCGAGAAACGATGTCCGCAAGCGTAAGCACAAACGGGTGCGCAATAAAATATCCGGCACTCCTGAATGTCCGCGCCTATGCGTATTTCGCAGCGCCAAACAAGTGTACGCGCAGATTGTCGACGACACGACAGGCACGACTTTAGCCGCCGCCTCCTCACTCGAAAAAGAGCTGGGGCTGCAAAATGGCGCGAACATTGACGCTGCAAAAGCGGTTGGCGAGCTGATCTCCAAGCGCGCATTGGACAAGAACATTGAGAACGTTGTATTTGACCGGGGTGGATATTTGTATCACGGTCGTGTTGCGGCGTTGGCTGAGGCGGCCCGGGAAGCCGGCCTTAAGTTCTGATCGGGAGGTAGAACGTGTATATTGATCCGAACTCTTTAGAACTGAACGAGCGAGTCATCCACATTGGCCGTGTTTCGAAAACTGTAAAAGGTGGACGCAATCTGCGCTTTACGGCGTTGGTCGTCGTTGGCGACGGTGAAGGAATTGTGGGAAAAGGACTCGGTAAGGCCGCGGAAATTCCGGAGGCCATTCGCAAAGGTATCGAGGCGGCGAAGAAGAACCTGATTAGGGTTCCGATGACCGGTTCGACCATTCCACATGAAATGCTCGGTGTGTTTAGCGGCGCCAGAGTTTTGCTCAAGCCCGCTCCGTTTGGTACCGGTGTTATCGCCGGAGGACCCGCTCGTGCGGTGTTGGAGCTAGCCGGTGTGCGTGACATTCGCACCAAGTCACTCGGCTCGAACAACCCCAACAACGTGGTCAACGCCACCATCACAGCGCTGAAGGCGCTAAAATCTCCGGAAGATGTCGCTCGCTTGCGCGGCAAGTCCGTTGAAGAAATACTGTAAGAAAGAGGTGCAGCTAAATGGCTGAAGTATTGAAGATCACACTCAAGAAAAGTCTCTGCGGCGCTTCCCAAACGCAGAAAGCGACCGCTCAAGCTCTTGGTTTGAGTAAAATCGGCAAAGTGGTAGAACAGAAAGATAATCCCGCCATTCGTGGAATGATTAGAAAACTGTCCCATCTTGTTACTTTTGAAGAAGCGTAAGGGGGAACCAACATGAAATTAAATGAATTCACTGCTGTCCCCGGAATGAAAACCGCGTTCCGTAAGGGTCGCGGTCATGGATCCGGAAGCGGCAAAACGGCCGGGCGTGGCCATAAAGGCCAAAAATCCCGTACCGGCGGCGGCGTCCGCCCGGGCTTTGAAGGCGGACAGATGCCATACTTTCGCCGGGTGCCGAAACGCGGATTTAACAACAAACGTTTCGCCACCAAATATGTCGCTCTGCCACTCGACAGGCTGCAGGTTTTTGAAGACGGGACCGTGGTCGACAGGCAATTGCTTGCCGAATCCGGCGTTGTCTCTTTTAATCATCAGATTGACGGCATTAAAATTTTGGCTGCCAATGGCGAATTTAACAAGAAGCTGACTGTCAAGGCTGCCAAGTTCACAGCGGGAGCCAAAGAACAAATCGAAAAAGCCGGCGGTACGACTGAGGAGGTATAAGTCATGGGCAACCTGATCGAGACCTTCAAAAATGCATTCAAAATCCCGGAGCTGCGAAAGAAGATTCTCTATACATTTTTCATTGTGATTCTCTTTCGCATCGGTGGAAACATTCCGGTTCCGGGTATTGACCGGGTAGCGTTCACTGATTTGATCAATCGCTTTGGTCAGTTGGGCAGTATGATGGACATCATGTCGGGTGGCGCGCTGAAAAGCGTCTCTATCTTCGCGATGGGTATCACGCCTTACATCAACGCGTCCATCATCATGCAACTTTTGACTGTGGCCATTCCGGCGCTCGAGAGACTTGCGAAAGAAGGCGAGACCGGACGTAAAAAAATCACAAAAATCACTCGAATCAGCGCCGGCATTCTGGCTGTGCTTCAATCGATTGGTTTTTGGTTTTCAATTCGTCCCGCGGCCTCCGCGTATCTACCGATGTGGCTGAACGGCATCATGGTCATCATGACTTTCACGGCGGGTGCGATGCTGATCGTTTGGTTGGGTGAGTCAATCAATGAGCATGGTATTGGCAACGGAATCTCCATAATTATTTTTTCCGGTATCATCTCACGAGTGCCGAGCATGATTCAGGCACTCTGGAGCTACAGCCAGTTATGGGCGGCGAACATAAACTTCTTTGTCTCATTGCTGTTTGTCGTGCTGGTTATTTTGGCATTGTTGGCGATTATTGTCGGTGTGCTCTATGTGCAACTGGCGGAGCGCAGAATTCCGATTCAATACGCCAAGCGTGTGGTTGGGCGCAAACAATATGGCGGCCACAGCACCTATCTGCCGCTCAAGGTCAACCAGTCCGGTGTGTTGCCCGTCATCTTCGCGATGTCGATTCTGCAACTTCCGAACCTGATTGTGACTTTCTTTTTCGCCAACAGCACAAATCCGATCGCCGTTTGGTTCCGCGATGTTGGGACCAGCCCATTTTACTACGTCATACAGGCGTTATTGATCCTGGGCTTCACATTTTTTAATTCAATGATCCAATTCAATCCGGTCGAGATCTCGAATAATTTACAAAAAAATGGCGGCTTCATTCCGGGAATTCGGCCGGGAAAACCGACAACCGAATTCATATCCAAGGCATCCAAGCGCCTGAGCTGGTTTGACGCGCTGTTCTTGATTATCGTCACCTTGACGCCCATGCTGATTGGCACGTTGACGAACACGCAGGGGCTTTGGTTTGGTGGAACCGCGGTTATCATCATAACCGGTACCTGTACCGAAATTATGGAACAAATCGAGTCGCAGCTGATGATGCGCCACCACAAAGGATTTTTGCATTGACAATCGTCGCCGGCGCCGTCGGCGACAAGGCTCCTCTCTTTTCTTAAAGAAAGGGGCCGTTGTGGCTCATTTTGAGCGCTCATTAAAGAGAGAGTAAGACTATGAATCTGATTATTTTAGGTCCTCCGGGTTCCGGCAAAGGAACATTGGCCTCGAATTTGTGTAAAAAGCTCAATGTACAGCACCTGTCGACCGGTGATCTGTTCAGGGAGAACATTACCCGGGGAACTGAACTTGGTAAGTTGGCCTCATCTTATATTGATCAAGGTGAGCTGGTTCCTGATTCGGTCACAATCGCGCTCGTAAAAGACGCGTTGGACTCTTTGCCTCAAGGACAAGGGTTTTTGTTGGACGGGTTTCCCCGCACTGTTGAGCAGGCTGACGCGCTGGCGGACATGCTGCGCGAATCCGGCAAAAAACTGGACGCGATGATTCAAACCGTTCTCGACGACGATGTCATCGCACGCCGGATCTCCGGCCGCAGAACCTGCGGCAATTGTGGCGCGTCTTACAATGTCGATGAAGTTCCGCCCAAAGTTGAGAATGTATGTGATCGCTGTGGGGGGACGCTGGAGCAACGAAACGATGACAGCGCGGCGACCGTGCATCACCGACTGGACACTTACCATGCGAAAACTCAGCCGTTGATCGATTATTACGGAAATTTGGGTATCATACTGGCGGTCGACACCTCGGGCACTCCTGAGGAGTCGTTTAGCAAGGCATGTTCATTGCTCGACACAATCAAAATAGACCATTAAAAAATTCAGGTTAGTGAGAGATGATATTACTGAAATCAGAACAAGAAATTGAAAAAATACGGGGGTCGAACCAAGTGGTCGCCACCGTGTTGCAAGAGATGGAGACATTCATCCGAGCGGGCATTACAACTCTTGATATCGACCGTAGGGCGGAGGAAATCATCCGCGCGGCCGGAGCGTCGCCTTCTTTTCTTGGATATGGACACCCACCGTTTCCGGCCAGTGTCTGTGTTTCACTTAATGAGGCTGTTGTGCACGGGATACCGGTCGCGGATCGGATCATCCGGGATGGAGACATAGTCAGTGTGGACTGCGGTGCTGCTTTGGATGGCTGGCACGGTGACGCGGCGCGCACTTACATTGTCGGTGAAGTTCCGGAACGAGTCGAAGAACTGGTGCGTGTGACTGAGGAATGTTTTTGGAAAGGATTCGACTGCGCCAAGGTCGGCAACCGTGTGGGCGATATCGGTTCCGCGATTCAAAAACACGCGGAAGCGCACGGCTTCTCCGTGATTCGGGAACTGACCGGACACGGCATAGGGCGAGAGCTGCATGAAGACCCGAATGTGCCAAATTATGGGCGCGCGGGCCATGGAGTCCGACTTGCCGAGGGAATGGTGCTCGCGATAGAGCCAATGATCGCCATGGGCAAGAGGAAAATCACTTTGCTTGATGACAACTGGACATTTGTCATGGCTGATGGGCAACCCGCGTCTCATTACGAGAACACCATCGCGATAACCGCGGACGGACCAAAGGCTCTTTCGCTATATGAGTCATGACGCCAAGGCTTTCGAGCCCCGCGTGGTGGTGATTGTCACAGCGGGACATGATACCGGTAGACTGGGTCTGATCACTCAGGCGGACGAGCGATATGTTTGGTACGTCGACGGCAAATATAGATCAATTGAGCAACCCAAAATAAAGAACAAACGACATGTGCGGTCACTGGGACACGCTGAGGCGCGCAGGTATGACCAAATCATGAATCAAACAGACCGGGGGGCCGCGAACGCCTCCATAAGAAAACTACTAAAAGATTTTTCACAAGGGGAGGTATAACTTGTCTAAAGAAGATGCGATCGAAGTTGAAGGTACTGTGACGGACTCCTTGCCAAACGCCGTTTTTAAAGTTGAATTGGAAAACGGACATGAAATACAAGCACATATTTCCGGCAAGCTGAGACAGCATTATATTAAAATTTTGCCTGGTGACAAAGTCGTAGTTGAGCTTTCTCCTTACGATCTGACCAGGGGACGAATCACTTGGAGAGGAAAACAATAATTCCCACACATTTGATTCGCAAATTGTATATTTTCTATCGTTGTTTTTGTTGAAATAGCGGATAAATCTGCTATAATTGTTTAGTATGTCATAAAATTATAAGTTTATGTATGGCTGATTCATGCGGCCGAGCGGACTCGTTCTGACGAGTCTCACTTTTGGTCAGCATGTGGGGAGGATAATCATGAAAGTTAAACCATCTGTCAAACCGATGTGTGAGAAATGCAAAGTCATCCGCCGCAAAGGCAAAGTGATGGTGATTTGCTCAGATCCGAAACACAAACAGAAACAAGGCTGATTTAAAACGCGGGCACGGTGCCGGTGATGTAGTCGCGCACTCTTTAGCGACCACCACGTAACACCCGCTCGACGCGTCACAAGCGCGCGACGGCGATCGACCGCGAATATCTGTGACGCAAAAAGGAAGATGACACGTTGGGTGCGGCTGTATTGTCGCTTAGCGATGATTTTATCCCGTACGTGATTTTAAATAATATAATGAAAAGCACTTTTGGAGGTGTATGAATGGCACGTATTTCCGGCGTAGACCTGCCGAACGACAAGCGAGTTGAGATCGCGTTGACCTATATTTTTGGGATCGGCAGAACTCTTTCCAACCAAATACTGGATAGCTGTGGTATCGATCCTGATACCAGAGTTAAAGATTTAACTGATGATGAGATATCGAAGATCAGAAATCTACTTGAGAATGATTATAAAGTAGAGGGTGATCTTCGCCGTGAGGTCGCTATGAACATCAAGCGCCTGACGGAGATTGGCTGCTATCGCGGCCGCCGCCACAGAACCGGTTTACCGGTGCGCGGTCAGAGAACGAAGACAAACGCGCGCACGAGAAAAGGTCCGAAACGCACATCGGGCACCAAGAGAAGATAAGGAGGGATTGTCATGGCAAAGGCGTCAACTAAACGCGCTTCGGCAAGACCAAAAAGAAGAGATAGAAAAAATATTGATTTGGGGCACGCCCACATCCATTCTACTTTTAACAATACAATCGTCACGATCACAGACCCCAAAGGCAATGTGGTCTCCTGGGCGAGCGCAGGCGGTCAGGGCATGAAAGGTTCACGAAAAGGAACTCCTTTTGCGGCTCAGATGGCATCTGAAAACGCGGCCAGAACGGCGATCGAACATGGTATGACTCAGGTGGAAGTCTTTGTCAAAGGACCGGGATCCGGCCGCGAGGCCGCCATTCGCGCATTGCAGGCCACCGGTTTGAATGTTGTCATGCTGAAGGACGTTACTCCGATCCCGCATAATGGTTGCCGTCCACCCAAGAGAAGAAGAATATAATCGGAGGTTTACGACAAAATGGCAAGATATACAAAATCAGTATGCCGTCTCTGCCGACGTGAGGGTGAGAAACTATTCCTCAAAGGAGACCGCTGCTTTTCCAGAAACTGCGCGATCGCGCAGCGTGGGTACGCGCCCGGCCAGCATGGACAGGGCCAAGCACGCAAAAAAGTATCAGAGTATGGTCTGCAACTTCGAGCCAAGCAAAAAACCAAACGGTTTTACGGCCTGCGGGAAGCCCAATTTCGCAATACCTTTGATAAAGCTGAACGCGCTCAAGGTGTAACCGGTGAGATTTTCCTGAGGATGCTCGAAATGCGCATGGACAATATCGTCTATCGGATGGGATTCGCAAAGAGCCGTCCCGAAGCCAGACAGCTTGTCACTCATGGTCATTTCCAGGTAAATGGCAAGAAACTGAACATTCCTTCCGCCAGACTTTCGGCAGGTGATGTTGTGGAGGTTCGTGAGTCCTCCCGCAAATCTGAAAAGTTCAAAGAATTGGCGAAGAACCCTGCGATTCCGTCCTGGCTGACATTCGATCCGGACACGCTGAGAGGCACCGTCGTTTCCGAGCCGGAGCGCGATGAAGTGGACATTGAAGTAGAGGAGCATTTGATTGTTGAACTTTACTCCCGCTAATTGCAGTGTGTTGATTCGTTTTTATTGGACCACACTGGTTGGAGGTAAGTATGATCGAAATAAATAAACCTGTCATTCAAAATGTGGACATCAGTGAAGATGCCTCGTATGGCAAGTTTGTGGTGGAACCTTTGGAACGTGGTTATGGAACGACGCTCGGCAATTCATTGCGCAGGGTGTTGCTCTCCTCCCTACCCGGCGCGGCGGTTACCGCGATTCGCGTCGACGGAGTGTTTCATGAGTTTTCCACCGTGCAAGGCGTGATTGAGGACATGACCGAAATCATTCTTAATTTAAAAGGGATTCGCGCGCGGCTGCACACCGAAGGATCCAAAACCGTGTTCTTGAGCACGGACGAAGGGCGCACCGGCGTGGTCACCGCCGGCGACATCGTGCGTGACGATGAGGTTGAAATCATCAATCCAAATCAACCCATCTGCACGCTGAACGGTACCGGCAGGTTGTTTATGGAGTTGACCATTGGGCAAGGCCGCGGCTACAGCAGCGCCGAACTCAATAAGTGGCCAAATCAGCCCATCGGAGTCATCCCGATCGACGCGATCTACACTCCGGTCAACAAAGTGAATTATAGTGTGGAAAATACCCGTGTCGGTCAGTTTACCGATTTCGATAAATTGACCATGGAGATTTGGACCGACGGCACGGTCAAGGCCGATGAGGCGCTGAGCCAGTCCGCGAAAATCATGATTGACCACTTGAACTTGTTTGTGGAGTTGACCGACAACACGATCACCGCGAGTTTTAAAGAGGAAGAAGAAGAGGAAGCGCGCGACGAAGTGCTGGACATCGCGATTGAGGATATGGACTTCAGCGTCCGCACATATAACTGCCTCAAACGCGCCGGAATCAACGCGATCGGCGATTTAACCGTCCGCACCGAAGACGAGATGATGAAAGTGCGAAACCTCGGCAAAAAATCGCTTGAAGAAGTACTGAACAAGCTAGATGAGCTCGGCTTGAGCCTGGCCTCAGAAAGTGAAACTGAATAATATGTAAGGTCCCGCTCACCGCGGAACAATAGGAGGTAGCATATGTCCGGATATCGCAAACTGGGTCGGCCAACCGCGGCCCGCATGTCGATCCTGCGCAATATCGTCACAGCTTTGATTGAAAACGGTCGGGTTGAGACGACGGTAACACGCGCAAAAGAAGCGAGTAAGATCGCGGAAAAATTGATTACCCTGGCGGTTAAGGAAAAAGACAATTTCACAACAAGAGAGATTGTTGTTTCAGCTGCTCGTTTGGATAAAAAAGGTAAGAAGGAATTGACTTCTAAAGAGTCCAAACATGGCAAACGCTATGATGTGGTTCAGCGCGAGTTGTCAACCAAAATGGTTCAGGTTGATGACCCCTCACGATTGGCGGCACGCAGAGAAGCCATGAAATGGCTGATGAACTCAAACCACAAGGATAGCGGCAATACCAAGCCGGTCAACAAGTTGTTTGAGGAGATCGCTCCGCGCTATATGGACCGCAGTGGCGGTTATACCCGCATTACCGCAATCGGGCCTCGTCGCGGCGACGCGGCTGAAATGGCGATATTGGAGCTTGTCTGATACGCTGTTGAGGTTGTTGACCGTTATGATTATTGAAAAGAGGCAGACAGCGATGGCTCTGCTTCTTTTTTGTTATTAAAACAGCTGATGGTCCACTTAAGAGCGACCGGAGGAGCCCGATTTTTGAACAACACGCATGATCAACTCAACATAGAAGCAGGTATGGAATCCAAACTTAAATCCGCGCTCGTGGATGTAGACGACGTCGATTTTGTTTATGAATCGCTTGACGGTCCGCCCGTCGAAGCGCTGAATGGTGTGTCTTTCCAAGTGAGGCGGGGTGAGTCCGTCGTTGTGCTGGGAAGGAATGGCTCCGGAAAATCCACCTTGGCACGGTTGTTGAACGCTTTGGAGTTACCCGACCGGGGGAGGATTCTGATCGCTGGATTTGACACGGCGAATGATGAGTTCGTCTTTGAGATCCGTCGCCGCTGTGGCATGGTTTTTCAAAACCCTGATAATCAAATTGTCGGAACGACGGTCGAGGAAGACGTCGCTTTTGGACCGGAAAATTTGGGCGTGCCGCTGCCGGAGCTGGCGCGGCGGGTGGAGCGGGCGTTGGAGACGGTCGCTTTAGAAAACGAGGCGGATCGCGCGCCGTCAGCCCTTTCCGGCGGACAAAAACAAAAACTGGCTATCGCGGGTGTGCTGGCGATGGAACCGGATTGTATCGTGCTGGACGAGGCGACATCCATGCTGGATCCGGTCAGTCGAAATGAGTTCATGCGCTTGATCGATCAACTTAGACTCCAACAGGGTCTGAGCATTTTGAATATCACCCACGACATGCAAGAGGCGTTGGCCGCCGACCGTGTAATCATTCTCGATGAGGGAAAAATTGTGGTGGACGATCGGCCGCGATCTGTCTTTCAGCAGCTCGCCCGCATTCGTTCACTTGGGTTAGACGCGCCTTTTTCGACTTCGCTGGGAATCTTAATCGGTGAACAGGTTGGCAAACCGCTGGCCGAGGAGGAAACAGGCTCGGATGAGCGAACCGCCCGTGCGATTGTTCAAAGACTGGAATCATTGTCTGTGGCTGACTTGCGCCGGCTGATCGCCGCCGCCGGGCAGTCCGGTGTTGACCCAATGGAGACTGACGACTCGTTCCCCGCAAGTCAAACACGAACCGTCGACCAGGACGGCAAGATCGTGGTTGATTGTCAAAACCTTTCCTATTTTTATGAAGGCGATGAATCCATCAGCAAGCCGGCCCTGCGCGATATTTCCTTTCAAGTGAAAGAAGGTGAATTGTTCGGCATTATGGGGCAGACCGGATCGGGCAAATCAACTTTGGTCCAGCATCTGAACGGATTGCTGCGTCCTCAGACCGGAACGTTGACTGTGCTCGGACATGACCTTTCCAGAACAAGTGAATTGAGAAGAATGAGACAGCACGTTGGCCTGTTGTTTCAATACCCGGAACATCAATTATTCGCGGAGACGGTTGAATTGGATATCGCGTTTGGTCCGCAGAGAATGAAGCTGGATCCGCTTGAGGTGGAAAAGCGTGTCCGTGAAGCCGGCTCGGTGGTCGGTTTTGATGAGGATGTCTTGCGCAAGTCACCTTTTGAATTGTCCGGCGGTCAAAAGCGCCGCGCGGCGCTAGCAGGTGTGCTGGCTATGAAACCACGGATCCTGGTGTTGGACGAGCCGGCCGCCGGGCTGGATCCGCTCGGAAAGGCGGAGATCTTTTCTTATATCAATCAATTGAATCGTACGGGCGTGACCGTTGTTTTGGTCTCGCACGATATGGATGACCTTGCTCGATTGGCGGATCGGATCTTGGTGTTGAAAGATGGTGAGCGAAAATTGTGTGGTGAACCGGACCATGTTTTCGCCCAAACAGAGATTTTACGAGAATGTCAGCTCGCGCAGCCGGTCAGTGTCTCGTTCTTAAGCAGGTTGAGTCCCTGGTTGCCCGAACTTGACGTATATCGATACACTGTCGAAGAATCATATTTGGAATTATTGAATTGTCAATATCGTCGTGTGCTTGCAAATTTAGCACAAGCGGAGAAAGGGGAGGAGTGATGAAAATTTCAATGGGTAACTATTATCACACCGATTCCTGGCTACACGCGGCAGATCCTCGCGTCAAGCTGACCGCGATGTTGTTGATGATGATTCTCATCTTTTGGTTGAATCAGCCATTGACACTGATCCTCTACGCGGTGTTTCTCATGGCCTTGACCTTCACCTCGTCCATTCCGCTGAAAGTTGTGTTTAAAAATCTTCGCGCGGTTCGGTTTATTTTGCTGTTCGCGTTTGTGATCAATCTGTTGAGCTTTGGCGCCGGTCAGGAACTGTTGCGCCTGGGGCCACTCACCATCACGACAGGTAGCCTTTGGAACGCTGTGAAATTCGCGCTTCGTCTGCTTTATCTGCTGTTGACCTCCGCGCTCTTGATGACATTGACCAATACACCATTGCAAATGGCTGATGCCACAGAGTCGCTTTTGAAACCGTTGGAGAAGATAAAGGTGCCGGCACATGAGATCGCCATGATGATGTCGATCGCCCTGCGCTTTATTCCGACCCTGGCGGACGAGGCTGACAAAATAATGAAAGCCCAGTCCAGTCGCGGAGCGGACTATGATACCGGCAGACTGCTGGCCAAAGTCAGAGGGATGGTGACCATGCTCGTCCCACTGTTTGTGTCCGCTTTTAAGCGGGCGGATGACCTGGCGTTGGCGATGGAGGCCAGATGCTACCATGGTGGTGCCGGAAGAACCAAACTTCGTCCGTTGCGATTTAAAAGGAGCGACCTTTATGTGGCGCTGTTGTTCGCGGCGTGGATCATCGTGCTGTCGGTGCTGGAGCTCACAGTCGTGGTCCTGCCTCCGTGGATTGTCTGATGGATGACGTGGCTTTTCTGGCACACTGTTGAGGAGGTAAAACGCCAATGGAACAGAGCATGGCGATTTTGGTTGAATTCGACGGCACGCGATATGCGGGCTGGCAGTTTCAAAAGAACGCGCTTTCACTGCAACAGGTGTTGCAGGACAAACTGACGAAGATCTGTAAACATGAGATCAGTCTAACCGGCTGCAGCCGGACCGACGCGGGTGTGCACGCGCTTGGGCATGTCAGCAATTTCACCACCGGCTGCGCCATCCCGGCCGACCGCTTGGCGATCGCGATGAACTCGTTGCTGCCGGGAGATGTTTCGGTGCTGGAGGCTGTCAACGTTGACCGGACGTTCAATTCGCGGTTCCACGCTCGCCGAAAACGATACAGCTACCGTATTTGGAACAACCGGACACCCAGCGCGATCCGTTCTCGCTTCACCTGTCACATTCCGGGTGAATTGAATGTTGAGGCGATGCGCGAAGGTGCGGCCCAACTGGTTGGCGAACAGGATTTTCGCTCATTCATGGCGGCGGGAAGCAGCGCGAAGACAACTGTGCGCAGATTGTTTTCGGTGGACGTGTGGGTAAATCCGGAGGAACGCCGAGAGATCCGGTTTGTTGTTGAAGGAACAGGGTTCTTGTATAATATGATGCGGATCATATCCGGCACCCTTGTCTATATTGGTTTGGGCAAGATTGAGCCGGAGCGAATGCGTGACATAATCGACGCCCATGACCGTAAAATGGCGGGAAAAACGCTGCCGGCGAATGGGCTGTTCCTCGAAAAAGTGTGGTTCGATGAGCCACTATTTTTTGATGAAACGATCCTTGACCAAGGAGGACCATCATGAACTGGAATGAGCGCACCAACTTATCCATGCTCACGGATTTTTATGAGCTGACCATGTCACAAAGCTACATGGACAACGACGCGCAAAACACTATCGCCTATTTTGACCTATATTTTCGCAGTGTGCCCGAACGGGGAGGGTACGCCATCATGGCCGGTGTGGAACAGATGATTGATTATCTGCAAGACCTGCGCTTCACTGATGAAAACATTAAATTCCTTCGCTCGACCGGTCAATTCGATGATGAGTTCTTGAATTATTTGAGCAATTTTAAGTTCGCCTGTGATGTTTGGGCGATTCCGGAGGGCACGCCGGTCTTCCCGAATGAGCCGATCGTCAAAGTGCGCGGCCCGCTGATTCAGGCGCAGATGATTGAGACGATGCTGCTGCTGACTGTCAACCATCAGACGCTGATCGCGACCAAATCCGCACGTATCGTGCGAGCGGCGGAGGGACGCCCAATCATGGAATTTGGCGCCCGGCGCGCACAAGGTTATGACGCATCCGTTTTGGGGGCGAGGGCGGCTTATATCGGCGGTTGCGCCGGCTCATCCTGCACCATTTGCGGTGAGCAGTTCGGCATCCCGCTGTCCGGAACCATGGCGCACAGCTTTGTGCTGATGTTCGACAGCGAGTACGAGGCGTTTAAGGCCTATGCGACTTCTTATCCCGATTCGACCACTTTGCTGGTCGACACATACAACACGCTCAAATCGGGTGTGCCAAACGCGATCCGTGTCGGCAAGGAAGTCCTGGAGCCGATGGGCAAACGGCTCAAGGCGATCCGCATTGACAGCGGCGATCTGACCTACCTGACCAAGGAAGCCAGAAAACAGCTCGACGATGCCGGCATGCAGGACTGCAAGATCACGGTCAGCAACGCGCTGGACGAATATCTGATCGCGGACTTGTTGCGCCAAGGAGCCGAAATCGACTCGTTCGGTGTTGGTGAGCGGCTGATCACCTCACGTGCCGAGCCCGTGTTTGGCGGTGTGTATAAGTTGTCCGCCGTGGAACAGGACGGCGTGATCATTCCGCGGATGAAAGTCTCCGACAATATCGGCAAGGTGACCACACCTTGCAACAAGGAAGTGTGGCGCTTTTATGACAAGAACAATGGCAAGGCGCTGGCTGATTTGATCACGGTCGTGGGTGAGGACGTGGAAAGCACGGAGACCTATGAAATCTTTGATCCTTTGCACACATGGAAACGCAAAAAATTGAGTCGTTACAAGGTGCGAAAATTGTTGGAACCGATTTTTATCGCCGGTAAATGTGTCTACCCAAAGAAGGATCTCGAAGAGATTCGCTCTTATTGCGCCTCACAGATGAACACGCTCTGGGACACCATGTTGCGCTTCGAAAACCCACAGATCTATTATGTTGATCTGTCGCAAAAATTATGGGATATCAAACAAGATTTGTTGAAAAAGCACGGTATGGTATGATCATCGCCAACCCTGATTGTTTTCGTGAATGACAATTCATACAAATAAAATAATAATCAAGACTTCAACGGCCTGAACAGCCGTCCATAGAGGAGGAAACCATGGCAATCCAAGTGACATTCAATGTTAAAGACCGAGGCGCGATCGTCGCCGAGCTATATCCGGACATCGCTCCCGAGAGTGTGAAGAATTTTGTTTCTTTGGCGAAATCCGGATTTTATGACGGACTGTGTTTCCACAGAGTTATTCCCGGCTTCATGATTCAGGGTGGCTGTCCGGAAGGCACCGGGATCGGTGGCCCGGGTTATCATATAAAAGGTGAATTTCAGATCAACGGCGTGCCGAACGATCTGGAGCATACCAGAGGGGTGTTGTCGATGGCGCGCGCCCAGCATCCGGATTCCGCCGGATCGCAATTTTTCATCATGCACCGAGATTCGCCCCACTTGGATGGGCAGTACGCCGCTTTCGGCAAAGTGACCTCGGGCTTGGACGTGGTGGATCAAATCGCCGCTGTTCAGACGGACATGCGCGACAAGCCGCTGGAAACAGTGGTCATGGAATCCGTGACTGTGTCCGGAGATGAGGTTGACACGTTGGGCGAGCCCAACAAAATCGGAGGTTGATTTTTATGAGTGATCATCTTGATCCCAAAACGGATAAACCGACGTTTTATATCACAACGCCGATTTATTATCCGAGCGACAAGCTACATATCGGCCACTCATACACCACAGTGGCCGCCGACGCCATGTCGCGCTATAAACGCGCCAAAGGTTTTGATGTCATGTTTCTTACCGGCACCGACGAGCATGGACAAAAAATCGAAAAGAAGGCGCAGGAAAGTGGTCTGACGCCCAAAGCGTTCGTGGATAATGTCGTGGCCGGCATCAAGGATCTTTGGTCTTTGCTTGATATTTCATACGATCGGTTCATCCGCACCACCGACAAGCAACATCAATATTGTGTGCAGACCATTTTCACTAAATTGCACGATCAAGGCGATATTTATCTGGGTGAATACGAAGGCTGGTACTGCACACCGTGCGAGTCATTTTGGACCGACGGCCAATTGGTTGATGGAAAATGCCCCGATTGTGGCAGAGAGGTGCATAAGACCAAGGAGGAAAGCTACTTTTTCCGCCTTTCAAAATATGCCGACCGCTTGATTGAGAAATTTGAAAATGATCCGGAGTTTATCCAGCCGAGTTCCCGCGCAAACGAGATGTTGAATAATTTCCTGCGTCCCGGACTTGAGGATCTGGCGGTCTCGCGAACCAGTTTTGATTGGGGTATTCGTGTGCCGTTCAACGACCGCCACATCATCTATGTCTGGGTGGACGCGTTGGTCAATTATATTTCAGCTCTGGGATATCCGGATCTTGATGGTGATTTCGCTACCTATTGGCCGGCGGACGTCCATTTGGTTGGCAAAGAGATTGTGCGCTTCCACACGATCATCTGGCCGGCTCTGTTGCTGGCACTGGATTTGCCGCTGCCCAAACAAGTGTTTGGACACGGCTGGCTGCTGTTCAACGAAGATAAGATGTCCAAATCCATCGGCAATGTGGTGGATCCGACGATTCTTTGCGACCGTTACGGTGTGGACGCCATCCGTTACTTTTTGTTGCGCGAGGTCCCCTTCGGATCAGACGGTGGATTTTCGAACACTTCACTGGTCAACCGGATCAATTCAGATCTCGCCAATGATCTTGGCAATCTGCTGAGCCGCACGACCGCCATGATCAGTAAATATTTCGCCGGTGATCTGCCTGCTGAAAAAAAGGCGGAACCGATCGATGATGAACTGATCGGCATGTGTCACCGAACTACCGACGCGGTGGAGGCCCTGATGGAAAATATGCAGTTCAGTCTGGCTTTGACCGAGATCTGGAAACTGATCAAGCGCAGCAATAAATACATCGATGAGACCACTCCATGGCTGCTTGCCAAGAACGAGAGCGATCAGGCACGATTGGCAGCTGTTTTATATAACTTGGGGGAGACTCAAAGGGTTGTCTCGGTATTGTTGGCTCCGTTCCTGCCGACTACCGCTGTGAAAATCCGCGAGGCCTTGCGAATTGATGAGCGGGACGTGGATCAAACGGCTTGGGACAGCAGCCGCTCATTTGGCAGGTGGCGACCGGAACAAACGATTGAACCGTCCAGCCCCATTTTTCCGCGCCTTGATGTGAATAAGGAAATCGAAGCGTTGAATAAGGTTTTTCGTGGCGACACGCCGGAAGAAGGCAAGCAACCGAAAAAGCAAAAAGAAAAAACGACTTCCACGGCCATTAAAAATGAAAAAAATGTCAGCGAAGGTGTACAGCTGATTGAATTCGCCGATTTCGCCAAATTGCGTCTGACCGTCGCGACTGTCATGGACTGTGAAAAGGTGGACGGTTCGGACAAGCTGCTTTGCTCACAACTTCAGACGGGTGACGGAATTCGTCAGGTTGTGTCCGGAATCGCGCAATTCTACACGGCGGAGCAGATGGTCGGCAGACAGGTCGTGCTGGTTGAAAATTTGAAACCTCGCAAGGTCTTTGGCAAAGAATCTCAAGGGATGTTGTTATGTGCCGAGGATAAAAAGGACGGCGCGCTGCGCCTGATCTGTGTGGACGGCGAGGTCGAAAACGGATCCGAAGTGAGTTGAGTGAATGAGATGGATTGACACACACACCCATATCTATGATGCCGCGTTTTCGGACGACTACGCGGACATGATCAAGCGCGCCGAACAGACGGGTGTGTCCGATTTATTTGTGATTGCCGAAGATGTGGGCGTCTCCCGTGAGATTATTGAGCTGGTAAAGGCGGACGAGCGCCTGCACGCGGTTGTGGGCATTCATCCCAGCGAAGTGGACGCTTTGGACGAGGGTGATCTGGATGTGATACGTGAATTTCTCGATCGTTCCGCCGAACTTAAAATCCGCGGAGTGGGTGAGATCGGTCTGGATTACCATTACACAACCCATAACCGAACGGCGCAGATCGAATTGTTTCGCGCTCAAATGTTGCTGGCGTATGAATTTGACCTGCCGGCGGTGATTCACAACCGGGAGGCGCATCAAGACAGTTTGGCCATCGTGCGAGAGCTCTCGAAGGAAGGGAAATTGCGTCCGACGCCCGGCGTGTTTCATTGTTATTCGGGCAGCCTGGAGCTTGCCCGAGAATTATTGAAATTGGGCTTTTATTTTGGTTTCGATGGTCCGATCACCTATAAGAACGCCAGGCGAAGTCTGCGGGTGCTCGACGGATTGCCACGTGACGTGGTAGTGCTCGAAACGGACTGTCCCTACCTGCCGCCGGTGCCGTACCGTGGCAAGCGCAATGAACCGTCTTATTTGCCGCTGATTGGCGCTAAACTGGCGGAGATTTGGGATGTGACAAAGCAAGAGGCCGCGAGACTCACCACGGAGAATGCCCGACGCCTCTTTAGAATTTGATTTTTCTCCTGAAACGGCAGGCTCAGCCGATTAATCGTGCCATCTCTCCACATTGAAGAACGGATACTATAAATGTACCGGAAAATACAATGCATATTAGGAAATCGGACTGTCAATAATCAGTGAATCTTTCACCCCTAGAGTGACTTAATTAATCAGTGAA